>JBBDTM010000063.1:0-32580 GCA_040904425.1 Alkalispirochaeta sp. | reverse complement strand
TTGGTAGCCTAGAGGGGGGCAAATAATGACGATGTTCGCACTGGGCGCCGCCGCTGGTTGCGGTGTGACCGTGGCGCTAACAGTGATCCGGAGGAGGCTGTTGCGGCGTTCCGCAGTGGATAAGCAGTCGCGATTTACCGGTACCGGTGTCGATCACTCCCACCGTGCGGTCCCCGCCGACCTATCAGTCGCGGCGGAAACCGCGGTCCCCGCCACCGGCGCTGATTTCTCCGGCTCGACGGGCGTCCCACCGGCGGACTCGGGGTCTGCGCGATCGGACTATCTCTCCAGGGGTACGGAGGAACCGGCGCAGGTAGCGGTCGAAGCCGGCGAGTCTGCCCCCGCCCCCGCCCCCGTGTACAAGGAGCTTCTGGCCGACTGGTACTGGTCGATGCCGTACGTGCGCAAACTCCTGGGGCTGGTTACTGAGAAGACTGAGGCTGCCGCCATGGGCCTCATCGAGAAGTATCAGGAGGTCCATACCTTGGCTTCGTCGGCGGGGGAAGAAGCGCGTAGTGCCCGGACCTCGTTGAACCAGGCCGGTGACGGGCAGGGAGTTGATACGCTGATCGACGCGACACGAGTTCGGATTGAGAGCGAGCGGGAACGGTCCGCGGAGTTGGCGCGCCTCGGTGAGCGTACCCGGGAGCAGACGCGCGAGAGTGATGAGCTCATTAAACGGGTCAATAGCATCGTCGATGAGATCGGCGATATCGCCGATCGGAGCAAAGTGATTTCGATCAACTTGGGAATCGAGGCGGCAAAGATAGGTAAGCTTGGCGGACCGTTCAAGGTGATCGCCGATCAGCTACGCATGTTGAATACGTCAACGGGAGAAGCGAGTCGGCGCGCCGGCGCCTTGATGGAAGACTTCGGCGCGTTCCAGACGCGGCTGGTCGAAGATTGGCAGCAGACGATTCTCGAGAACGTATCGGAGGCGGGTGAAAGTGCGCGGATCACGGAGGAGACGATAGAATCCCTCGTGTCGGCGATTGAGAAGATGCGAGCGGTATTTGACCGCCTGATCGAACGAACGATCGCCTCCGAAGGATCTATGGATGAGATATTGTCGCATCTCCAGTTTCAGGATATTACACGGCAACAGGTGGAAAACGTTGATGATATCCTCGTGGATCTGGTGGATCAGACGAAAGCACGAATGTCGGAGGAGATCGACATGGAACACGCCGATTCCGAGCTAATCGCGCGATTGGAAGAGAAACTGAAGCACCGATTCAAGGTGTACGACGAAGAGAGCGTATTGGGAGGAACCTCATGAAAGTTCTGAATGTAGACGACTCCACGACGATGCGGAAGATTGTAACCCTGGCGCTACAAGGCAAAGGCCACACGGTGAGCGAAGTGAGCAACGGGCAAGAGGCACTGGATTTCATCAACCGCGAAGGCGACCCCGATCTCATAATCTTGGATATCAACATGCCGGTCATGACCGGTATGGAATTTCTGGACGCCTACAATGGGAAGAGCACGATCATCGTCCTTACTACGCAGTATCAGGATGATTTGCGCCGTCAGGCTCTTCTCAAGGGGGCCAAGGCGTTTCTTACGAAACCGTTTCAGAAAGAGGACTTGCTCTCAGTCATGAGTGAGATTGGGCTGGAATGACGCCTGCCGTCCCCCTTACCGCCGAGCGTAAGCTTCCGCTGGCAGCCCTGGTTCTGGAGGACGATCCGCTCTGGGCTAGCACTCTTTCCGTCATCCTCAGTCGAGTGGTGGACGAGGTGCACCACGCCGATAACCTGAAAGACGGCGTTCGTCTATGGAAGGAGATCGAGCCGGCGGTGATCTTCGTCGACGTGGGACTGGGCAGTGAGAATGGGCTGGATTTTGTCGAGCTGGTGCGGAGTGAGGATTCGCGCATCCCGCTTCTGCTGGTCACCGGCGATAACACTCAAGAGGTGGCGGTTCGGGCGATTAACTTGGCGGTTACCCGGTTTGTGCCCAAGCCGGCAACCGCCGAACAGCTTGTCGATATCGTGGAGGACGTACTGGCTCGCCATCGGCGCGCGCTGGACCACCGGATTCAGGAACAGTATTTCCAGGCGCTGGTTGAACTCAATGCCGACATGATTCTCGCCCTCAGCGGTGACGGTGAGATTCGCTACGCGACTCCCTCGGTGCACAAACAGCTTGGGGTGGCCGGCGCTCTTGGATATAACGTGGAGCAGTTTGTCGTTTCGGATGATCAAACCCTGTGGCGATTGGCGTGGGATGAAGCTATCGCCCACCCCGGGCGCGTGGTGGATGTGACGCTCCGCATCGTCGCCACCGACAGCCGGGTGCGATGGCTCGGTCTTCGACTACGCAATCTTCTCAACAGCCCCGACGTCTCGGGAATGGTGGTTAACGCCCGGGACGTGACCGAGGAGCGGGACACGCAGGAGCGACTGAAGGCGGCTGAAAAACGCCTCCAGAATGAGCTGGTTACCTCGGAAGCACGGTATCGTGCGCTCTTTGATCTCCTGCCGGTGTGGGTAACGGTTGCGGACGATACCGGGAAAATAGTAGACCACAACGCCGCCGCCCGGGAGGTGCTTGAGTTAGGGGGCGACGGCGACACGAACGATAGCAGGTGCCTGATTGACATGCCTCTTTCCCCCCGTATTGATCCATGGGGTGGGTCCCTATCTCCCGAGGCGCTCCCGGCGGTTCGGGCGCTCCGTACCGGGCAAACGATTCTCAACGAGGTGATCGGTTTCCGCGACTCTCGCGGCCGACGACGATGGCTCAGCGTGAGCGCTGCTCCCTATGAGCTGTCCCACGGCGGAACCGGCGTGGTTGCGGTGTATCCGGAGGTATCGGAACAGATCGCGCGCCAGGAGGAGCAGTGGATCCTCCTGAACCGCTTCAACTCTACGTCGACGCAGCTGCAGCTGGTCAATAGCTGGTTGCCGGGAGATCGCGCAGTACAACGATCCTCTGGAGCGGATTCCCGCGCTCCTGGATCGGCTTCACGACGTTTCCATGATTCGCGAATTGGCACTGTACGCCTATGATCCCGATTCCCGCCGTTTCAGTCTCATCGGGGCGCGTGGCGGGAAGCAGTGGCCCACGCCCTTCGAGAGCGACCGCTTTCCGGAAGGTACGTTCACCCATCGGCAGCTCTTAGTGCCCCTGAGTCGATTGGACGACGACCTGCGGGCATCGATCGAAGATGTGTCGGAACGCGCTAGTCTGTCCCGGTTGCTGGTGGTTCCGATACGTTCGCAAGCCGGCCTGGACGGACTCTTTGTATGTAATTCCGGCGGTGGGTACGGTCGTTCGGTGCGTGACCTGGCGGGAGCCCTGGCAGGGACGGTGGCGTTGGTGATGCAGAAGCACCGCGATGTCACGGAGCGGGAGCGCGCCGACGAGCTTCAGCGCTACAACGAGCAGTTCCGGATGCGGGTAGATCGGTTGGTGGCGATGGGAAGCCTGGCGTCGGCGATCGGACACGAGATTAATCAGCCGCTGCAGTCGATCAAGATACTCGCCGACAGCGCGTTGTATTGGAGTGAGTCCGGGCAGGACCCTGACCATGAAGCGATAGCAGAAAACATTCGCCGTATCTCGGAACGTGCGGACTGGGCAGCCCGCATCGTGCGAAGTATGAAAGTGGTGTTCAGCAATCCCGATGAAGTTAAATCCAGCCGCGTCGATGTGGCGGAGACGATTCAGCGAGCTTTGGAGACGGTGGAAGAGATCCGGGCTGGTGTGGGGGGCACCGTCAATGTTGAGGTCGATCCGCGGGCGACTCGCATTCAGTTTTCCGACCTTCACCTCAAACAGGTTCTGGTGAATCTGCTCAAGAACTCGTTTCGGGTACTCGGCTCGGAAGCGATTCGTGAGCCGTCCGTCACGATTCGCACACGCCTTGTCGACGGACACACGTGCATCGAAGTGGAAGACAACGGCCCCGGTATCCCGCCGGAGGTGCGGAATCGGGTCTTCGATCCCTTTTACACCACTGCGGACCGTACGGAGAACATGGGGCTCGGCTTGTATGTGGTCCACACGCTGCTGCGCGCGTTCAATTTTACGATCCGCGTGGAGGATGGGCGTCAGGGTGGAGTTCGATTCATTATTGAAGAAGGGATCGATGGTTCCGCCCGGCCCTCCACCGGTTGAGCGCTACAGATGGCGTTCCAGCAACCGCATCTGATCCAGCAGCGCCTCGTCGGTGCCGAACGCACCGGCGCACTGCACGCCCAGGGGAAGGCCCCGGGGACCGAGGCCGTGTGGCAGTCCCGCCACGGACACGCTCACCGTCGGTACGCCGGCGTACGTCCAGGGAAGATTCATGATGGGGTTTCCGGTGCCGTCTATACCTTCCGGGGCTTCTCCCACCGTGGCGGGAGCGATCCACAGACGCGCGCCGTGCCGTTTCAGCGTGTCATCAAGGCGGCGGCGGACCTCAAATCGGCCGTGTCGGGCTACTTCGCGGTCGGCCTCGGTCACGGCGGCCCCGCGCTCGATCAGGTCCAGTGAACGCTGGTGGTACCGGTCACGGTAGCGATCAACCCAGAAGGCGTGGACCTCCGCAAAATCCCGGGCGATCATCGCCTGGTGGCTTCGATTGATCTCCTCGATGTCCTGAAAGATCGCCACCCCTTGTACATCGACGCCCAGACCGAGCAACCGTTCGATTATCGCCTCCAGGCCGGCGCGGCCGGATTCGTCGGCCTGAGCGGTGTAGGCGTCGTCCGGAACCAGCACGGGTCCGACGGCGTGACGAAAATCGGGATGTTCCGGCACCGCGCTGATTCCCGCCGTCGGGCGAGCGGTCTCGGGAGACAACCCGCGCCAGTCTTCCACCAGGACGCCGGCGGTGAGAGCCAACGTCTCCACGTCGGCGGCGATCGGCCCGATGTGATCCGCATTGGATGAAAAGGGAATCACGCCGTCCGTTGATATCCGCCCAAAACTGGGCTTGTACCCCGTAACGCCGCAGAACGAGGCGGGACGGGTGATCGAGCCGATCGTCTGTGTCCCCAACGCCAGGTGGCACATGCCGGAGGCCACGGCGGCGGCGGAACCACTTGAGGAACCTCCCGGTGTATGCTCCGGATTCCACGGGTTTCGGGTGGGACCGGGCGCGAAATAGGCAAACTCGGTGGAGACGGTCTTTCCAAGAACGATCGCTCCCGCCTCCCGTAGCGCTGTGACCGTGGCGGCCTCGCGAGCGCCCGCCGAGGGCACTCCTGGTGCACCGGACTCTTCAAACGCCTCCGCCGGAAGCGCCGACCCTCCCCGGGTGGGAAATCCCTCGGCGTGAAAGAGGTCCTTCACCCCCACCAACGCGCCAAAGAGGGGAGGCCGATCATTGGGATCCGGCCAGCGTCGTTCAAGCTCGGCGGCGGCGGCGAAGATGCGCTTCTTCCGATCGGCCGCCGACTCGTCGGCGAGGAGCGCGTGGATCTTCTTGTCCTGGCTCCCGACGCGGGCCAATAAGCAGGAGAGCTCCTCCTCCAGCGTGGTATGGTTGGCCGTGAGACGGTCGTGCATCTCCACCAGCGATTGCGGTGCCACTCGGTCCGACATCACACGACCCCCTGATCCTGCATCGCCGCGATCTGGTCGTCATCATATCCGAGCGCCTCGAGAACCGCGATCGTATGCTCACCGAGTTCGGGGATCGCGGGGCGCTGCGTGGTGTCCTCGAGATTCGTCATCTTGATCGGATTGCCGGCAACCTGGACCAGACCGGCGAGCTTGTCCTGCACAGTGGCGATCATGTTTCGGGCCTGAACCTGGCGGCTCTGCATCATCTGCTCGATGTTGTTGATCCGGCTGTGGGGGATGCCCGCTTCCGAGAAGATGCCCGACCATTCGCCGACGGTGCGCCGCGCGAAGAGCGGCTCCAGGATCGCGTTGAGCTCGGAGAGATGCGCGGTGCGATCACGGTTACCCGCGAAGCGGCCGTCGGAGGCCAGATCGTTGCGTTCCACCGCTTTGCAGAACGTCTGCCACAGGGTGTCGTTCCCGATCGCGATTACGATCCAGTCATCCTTGGCCTGGTACGCCTGAAAGGGACTGATTGTGGGATGTCGGTTGCCCAACGGTTCGGGACTGACCCCGTCCACCTGGTATCGGGCGAGGGCGTTCTCCAGAATCGCCACCTGACAATCGAGCATCGCCACGTCCACCTTCTGACCGAGGCCCGTCTCATGCCGCTGGTTCAGTGCCGCCAGAATCCCGATCGTTGCAAAGAGCGCGGCGGAGATATCTCCGATGGAGCAGCCCACACGGGTGGGGGGCTGATTCGGCCATCCGGTGACACTCATGAGTCCGCCGGTGGCCTGCGCCAGGATGTCGTAGGCCGGCTTCTTGCTGTCCGGCCCCGTGTGGCCGTAGCCGGAGGACGCGGCGTAGATCAGGCGTGGATTGATCTCCTTCAGGTCCTCGTAGCCCAGACCGAGTTTTTCCATGACCCCCGGGCGGAAGTTTTCCACCAGAATATCGTACTCGGCTACCAACTTGCGGAGCACCTGCTTGCCTTCTTCCGTCTTGAGGTTAAGCGTCATGCTCTGTTTTCCGCGATTAATGCTGATGAAATACAGGCTGCGATCGTTCTTAAACGGACCAAAATGGCGAGAATCGTCGCCGACTCCCGGCATTTCTACTTTTAGTACCTCAGCTCCCAGGTCGGTCAGGAGCATTGTGGCAAATGGCCCCGCGAGAACGCGGGTGAGATCCAGAACGCGAGTTCCGGCAAGAGGTTTCGGTGTCGACATATGCCGGTATTGTAGTACGAGAGGTGAAATTCCACCATGCCGAAAAGCGCGGTTCAGGCAAAAATAGAAAAAGCCGCCCCGGTAACGGGACGGCTCCTCCTTTTTGTGGATGCTCCCCCGGTGGAGTGCCGAGATCTTCACATCCGCTCATTACCGTTACTGTGCGTTCTTCGCGCGCTTCCGGCCCTCTTCAACGAGCCACTCGTTATCCGCGCGGGACACATCACCGAACTTGGTGAGTTTGGCCTTAGCCTTCTTGGCCATTTTTTCCTCGTACGTCTTCTCGTCCACGAACGCTACGATCCGCGAAATAGAGGCCTCGCCGTCCACAAAACGCCACGGGAAACATCCGATCGTAACCCGTTCATTGAGCAGGAGATCCATGTCGCCGCCGAGGCATTCGGCGTGAACGATGCCGTGAGGAAATAGATCCAGGTGCATGAGCTGATACTTATCATCGGTGAAGATGTCCGTCAGGCCCTTGCCGTACTTCTTCTGGAAGTGCGCGTCACAGGCGGCGGCGTTTTTGGGCATCCAGTCCCGGATCTTGGTGTTCATCGGATGGTCCGCACTGCCACAGTCGACGCCGATCCAGCGGAGTTTTTTCTTCTTGGCCCAGTCGGCAAACTCGCGGTCCGGCCCAGGATGTTTTACCATATAGGTGACCTCATCCGCGGTGGGCTGATCCCAGCTATACTTGTGGTAGCCGGTGGAAATAATCAGAATGTCGCCTTCTTTGACGTCCACCCGTTCTTCGATCATCTCCGAGGTGTACACATCGTACTCACCGGCGATGTCTGAGAGGTCCACGATGACGCCCTCATGTACGAGGAAGTCCATATCGAGACTGGCGATATCCTTGCCGGGGGTGTAGAAGTGAATCTCTCCGTCCAAATGGGTTCCGATATGGTTGGAGTGAGTTACCAGTTGACCGTTGGCTCCATTCGGGGCCAGACGTTTGAAATACTTGACTTGAAGCGGTTCATAGGTCGGCCACGGAGGGGTTCCAATGCCGAGAGGAATGCTCAAATCGATGACTTTCATGTTGTTCATCCGTGCGCTCCTTGTGATTGATGATTACAAAAACCGGAACCGCTAGTATACACCACCTCCCGGTTTCCTGCGACCCGGTCGACCGCCGGTGAATGAACACTTGTCTTGTCCTGCGCGCCTTATACCCGTCCGGACGTGTGCCGATACACACAGCAGGAAGGAGTTTCGTATGAAGCGTTACCGCGTGAAATCAACTGCCGGCGTGACCTCCGTGATGGAAGTACTTACCACTCAGCCCGACGGATACCTCGTTCGCCTCACCCGCCACCACGGAGACTGGGAAGAGGTGGAAGAAAGCGTTATGACTGCGGAGCTCTTTGATCTGTGCCTGCGGACCGAGTACATCCGCGAAATTCGCGATGCGGAAGCGGTGCACGTCGCCTGATATTCGCCGCGGAGGTATCGAGAAGCGTGTAACACGCTTCTCGATACCCCATATTTGTCGGTGGATAACCGAAAAAATCATTGGCGTGCAGCGTTCCATGCCTTATCATGTCACTCATGAAAGAAATCGCCCGTCACACTGCAGGAAAAGTGTATCTGCTGTTACTCGTCCTCTCGGTTGTAGGGTTTATCGTGTTCATGGCCATGGGAGGGACGGACGCCGCCGAGAGCGGTGAGCCGATCGTGCTCTTCGGCTGGATGACGATGCCTCTTGTCTCGGGAGTCGTGTTTATCCTGTTCTGGTTGGTCACCTACCTGGTGTATTTCAACTTCTTCTGGCCATACCGCTGAGGAGCTTCGCGTGCTGTTATCAATTTCCGCACTTTCTATCTTTGGACTGATTATCGTGCTCATGGCCGCCTATGGGTATCGTATTTCCGCCAAGACCGCCGAGGACTACATGCTCGGCGGTCGCACGATCGGCGTGGTGGTGATGTTTTTCTTCGTGCTCTTCGCGATTTCCTCGGCGTGGACGTTTTACGGGTTTCCCGGTCTGCTCTATACCGAGGGTCCGGGGTACGTGATGTTCATCTGGGGAAGTGTTGCCGGGTTCGCCGGGTTGTACATGTTTCTCGGACCCCGTCTGTGGGCACTGGCAAAGGTGAACCGCTTTCTCAGCCCGGTTGAGGTTCTGGCGGAGCGGTACCGCTCACCGGGGCTTCGCCTGATTCTCAGTCTGAGTATTCTGGCGTTTATCGTGCCCTACGTGGGCATTCAGCCCCTGGGGGTGGGCGCTGGATTTGAGGCGCTCACCGGTCTGCCGGCGATCTGGGGCGCGATCTATACCACCGTGATCCTGGTGGTGCTCGTGCTGTTGGGGGGCATGCGCATCGTCGCCTGGGTGAATATCTTTCTCGGCGTGGTATACATGAGCGCCCTCCTGGGAAGTCTGGTGTGGGCGGTGAATGCGCTCTTTCCCACGGGGGGATTAACGGAGGCGGTGAGCATTCTCGCGGTGGAGCGTCCGGAGATGCTCTCATCTCCCGGCCCCGTGGGTCGCTACAGCCCGGTGGTGTTAGGTGGCACTTTTGTGGTGGGGCTCTTGGCGTTCTCCTGGCCCCACGTGGCGATCGGATGCATGACCGCCCGCGACAAGAAGCTCTTCAAGCAGTTCCCGCTCCTGATCTTCGTTTTTGGCGGCCTCTTTTTCTACATCATCCCCTTCATCTGGGGTTCAATCGTGGCGCCGGCGGCGATGCCCGTGGCGGAACTGGAAGCGCTGGCCGCTGAAAACGGCGTGACGCTCCAGACGGAAGCGGACCGCGTGGTGCAGACGATTATCACCCGGAACCTGCCGCAATGGTTCGGGGTATTTGTGCTGCTGGGGGTAATCGCCGCGGCGGTGAGTACCGCGGCGGTTCAGCTGATGACCTCCGGCGTGATTGTAAGTCGCGACGTGATTCAAGGGATATTTCGTCCCAACGCCGGTGATGCGGAGATCACCCGCTGGGCGCGATGGTCGGTGATCGGCATCGTGGTACTCAGCCTGATCGTGAGCTTCGCCTATCAGGGCGCCATGGCACTCTATCTCACCGACGTGAGCGTTCCGGGATTCGCCCAGTGGGCGCCCGCTCTCGTGGGGGGACTTCTCTGGAGGCGCGGAACCAAGCAAGGGGCGATCGCCGGCACCGTGAGCGGGGTGATTTTCTTGGTGGCCAGCCTGCTCGTCGTGGTTAACGGTGAACGGATCCTGGTTGTGGGGCACCCGGTGCTGGGAAGTCTGCTGGTGAACACGCTGGTATACATCGTAGTGAGCAAGCTCACCCCCCGCCTGGATGAGGAGATTGAGACCGTCTTCTTTGACGAGGTTGAGGCGTATCTGGAAGCTGAGTCACACAACGCGTAGGGTGGAGGCAGACGATGTTTGGACGTAAGACCGGCAACACACGCAAGAAACGCGCGGACGGTGACACCTCGGAGCGAGCCGCGGGCGGCGACGCCTCGCGGTCCGGGCGGAGCGCCACGAACTGGCGGCTGATCTACAATCCCCAGGGGGACCCGATAGATGTCGTGGCCTACGGGGCCGCCGTGGCGGAAGGGCGCATCGCGGGAAAGTACCAGCTGAGCAATACCCGAGTGCCCAACACCGTGATTATTCAGCGCAGCACCACGCCGGGGGTGATCGCCGGCGCCGACGTCAAGGTTGATCGCCAGGCGGCCAAGGATGCGGGAATCTCAGTTGCCCGAACGCAACGTCAGGGTCGCAACTCGGCGCGCACCGTGGGCACGGTCAATCTCAGCGAGCTCATGACGCGCTCCTCCAAGACGTTTCCCGCGGCCGAGGTAGAACCGGACAGCCCGGCGGTGATTCTCTATACCTCAGGTACCACCGGCAATCCCAAGGGAGTCACGCTCTCCCACCGGAACTTCCATTTCCAGCTCTCCACCGTTGTGCCGTCATTGGTGGATTTTCGCCCCTCCGACCGGGTAATCGGGGTACTGCCGATGTACCACGTATTCGGTCTGGCCAATTCCATGGTGGCGGCGATCCACAACGGGGCTACGATCTGTCTGGTACCGCAGTACAGCCCGGCCAATCTCCTGGCAGCGATAACCCAGTATCAGGGAACGATCTTGCCGGCGGTGCCGTCTATGTACCAGCATCTGCTGGCTATCGCCCGCGCGCGGAAAGCGCAGATTCCGGAGAGCTTGCGCATGTGCGTTTCCGGTGGGGCGGCGCTTCCGCTGGCGGTGGTGCGCCAGTTCGCGGAGACGTTCGGGGCGCAGATTATCGAAGGCTATGGACTGACGGAAACGGTATCCAGTGTGTCGGCCAACGGAAAAGACGGCCAGATGAAGGAAGGCAGTATCGGGCGTCCCGCGGACGGGGTGGAAATGCAGATCATCGACGAAACGGGTGGTCCCGTACCGCCGGGAGAGACGGGAGAGATCGCGATCCGGAGCACCACCGTGTTTCAGGGGTACTGGAACGATTCCGATGCCACCGCGGAAGTGATGCGTGAGGGATGGTTTTTGACGGGGGATCTGGGATACCAGGATGAAGACGGGTTCTTCTTCATCACCGATCGCAAGAAGGATATCATTATCACCGGTGGATACAACGTGAGTCCCCGGGAGGTGGAAGAAGTGCTCATGACGATCCCGCAGGTGGCCGACGCGGCTGTCGTGGGTATGCCGGGCCGCAAAGACAAGAGCGAGGCGATTACCGCCTTTGTGGTGGTATATGAGGGCGAAGAGCTCTCGCACCGGGCGGTAATCGAGTACTGTGATCGGGAGCTCGCCGCGTACAAACGGCCAAAAGTGGTGAACTTTGTGGAGACGTTGCCGAAGAACGCCACCGGAAAGGTGCTGCGAAACGAGCTCCGAGGTGAAGCGGTAGATCGCAGACTTGTGGAGCGGGCCGAACCGGTCCAGGTGGAGGAAAGATAGCGATGGCACTATTCGGGAAGGGGAGCGAAGATTCACTGGGACTCGATCTCCCTATTGGTTTGGGTAAAACGCTCGAGGCGGTGGTTGCAGCCCGGAAGAAGAAAGAGGCCGTGAAACTCGAGGGGCGGTCCTGGAGTTATCAGGAGCTTGATGAACAGGCTTCCCGCGTGGCCGGCGGACTGCAATCACTGGGTATCCGGCCCGGGGATCGGGTGGCGATTATGCTCCCGAACATTCCGGAGTTCGTGTTCACCTTTTTCGGGATTCAGAAGCTCGGTGCTGTGGCGGTACCGTTCAATACGACGTATAAAGGGCGGGAGATCAGCTTCATTCTGCAAGATTCCGGAGCTCGCGCGATCGTGTGCCTCACAAGCTACTCAAACCTGATAAACGAGATCCGCAGCGACGCACCGGCGTTGGAGCACGTGATCGTCACCGGCCAGCGGACGCTGGTCTTCATGGATCCCGATGCCACGGTAAACGTGCAGATGGTGCTGGAGACCGGCAACTTCGATTCGCCGGAAGACGCCTTTCACAGCGTGGGTAACATGCTTGTGGACACCTTCCAGAAACTCGGTGTCCCTGAGGCGTGGTACAAACACCAGGGAGCGATCCGCGCCCGAGGGAAGAAGCTTGCCACGATCATTCTGAGCGAGATCGAGGGGCTTTACATCTTTAACATCGTTACCTTTCTGCAGCAGATGGATACGGAGCCGCTGTTTAAGGTGATCTACGTGCCGCCGGAGATCAAGGAGCGAGCTCTGGAGCCGATGACCAGCATCGAGACGGAAAGCGGCACCCGCCCATCGTTGGAGACGTTTCGGGATACGTTTCTCTCGGTGGTTCAGGAACGAATGGGTGTGACGGTGACTCCGGGAGACTTGACTCGGGACGAAATCCTGGCGTACGAAAAGAACCGCTCCCTGGCGGGGCGGGCGATCTGAGAGCGTGCTCATCTGCCGTCCGCGGATAGATTAACGCGCGCGCGGGGTGACCGGGCGCCGGCAACGTGGACAAAAAAAGCCCAGGTGACTCCACCCGGGCTTTGTTCTAGATCCCCTGCACAGCCTACGCGTATTTCTCCACAAACGCCTTGAACGCGTCCTGAAAACACTTCTCCGGCGGTTTCACCAGCCCGGCGCCCACCATGCCCACACCGGGGTCTTTATGGGCGATGCCGGTGTTGATCGCCGGGAGGATCCCGGTGTCCACCACCTTCACCACGTCAATACCGGTGGGAGTTCCGCGGAAGTCCATCGCCGGAATCTGGTAGGTGCTGTTTTCCGCCATCGTAATCTCGTACATCTGCCGGGTGAAGTTAACCGCATCCGCCGGCGTACCGCCGACGAACTTGACGATAGCCGGAGCCGCTGCCATCGCAAACCCGCCGATACCGCTGGTCTCGGTAATCACCGAGTCGCCGATGTCGCGGGCGGCGTCGTCGGCGGTGAATCCCGGCAGGTACAGTCCGTCCACGATAGAGGCCTGGGCGGTGAACCATCGGTCCGGCATGCTGGAAATCCGAATGCCGAACTCCGTGCCGTTGCGAGCCATGGCGTAGATATAGGAGCTGCCCTCGATCCCCGCCGTGGCGTCCACCGTGCACTTCGCCGCCGGCATCGTCAGGTTCAGGAAGAAGTGGTCGTTGTCGTTCATGAACTTGAACACCCGGGCGATCTTCTCTTTGGGCTCGTCCAGCATCACCAGATACGGCGCCATCTCACGAATGTAGAGGCTGGTGCCGGCGCGGTTGCGGTTGTGGCCCTCGTCTCCCATCTGCAGCACCTGGGCGATGAGGTTTTTCATGTCCAGCGGACCGTGCGCTTTCAGTGCCGCCCGAAGAATCGGTGCCAGCTCATCGGCCATCCACTTCAGGCGATCCAGGACCTCCTGAGAGTTTGCACCGTAGCGCAGCACCTTTCCGAGGCCTTCGTTTAGCGTACAGTACGCTTTGTTCCCGTAGGTGGCGTTCTCCATGATCCACACCGGCATGCCGGCGGTCATAACTCCCGCCATGGGCCCCACCGCACTGTGGTGGTGGCACGGATCAAACTCGATCTCGCCGGAGGCGGCCAGTTTTGCCGCCTCATCCGGGGTTGAGGCGAGCCCTTCATACATGAGGCCCCCCATCACCGCGCCGCGCAGCGGTCCCGACATGTTCTCCCACGTCACCGGCGGTCCCGCATGCAGAATCAGCTTCTTGTGCATGCCCGGCACCACATCTTTCGCGATACCGATATCCATGAGGGTCGGCTTGCCTGCCTGGACGCGGTCAATCGCCTCCTTGTTGGCGGCGGCGCGGTCGAGCTTGCCCGATGCTTCAGCCGCTTCCAGCCGATCGAAGAGCTTAATGAGCTCCGCGTTTCCGCCGGCCGGCGGCTTCCAGTCAACTTGGGTTGTCTTGGTTCCCAACGACCGCAGGGAATCAGCGAATTTTTCAAGACCCACATTCACCACGTTGAGATCCTGTTGAAACAGATCGTTTAGTTTGTTTGTGCTCATGCTGTTTTCCTTCCTGTCCCCGCGATCACCGCGCCGCCAACTTGGCCATTACGCGCCCCACAAACTGCACCGCCTGATGGTTGGAGGGCATCACCACTACACCCGCCGATTCCAATGTCTGTCTTTGTGCCGACAAGTTCTGGAAGTCACCTTCAGTGCCGGTAACGCCGGCAACAACCGCCAGATACCCGCCGCGCTTTTCGGCGGCGGCCTTCATGCGTTTGATCGCGGGCACCATCGCTCCCGCAGGATCGGGGTGGCTGGAGTACCCGATGACACAGTCCAGGAGCACAACCGCAATCTCCGCATCGTTAGATTCTTTATCCATCCGCTCAGTGCGAATGGAGGGATCGATCATGGGGTGGGGACGACCCACGGTGAATACATCCTCACCGAGGTCAACGACGGTGTGTTCCTGCGACCGGTGCGGATCCTTGAGCTGATTCGCCGGATCTACCGGCTCCAGTGAATGGATTCCGCCCAGTTGGGCGTCCAGCAGGAAGACCGCCTCATCAGTGAGCGTTCCGCCGGTGAAGTATCCCCGAAGGTACTTCTGCTGGGAGGAAATGCCCTCCGTCTCGCGCTCCACGATCGCATCGATCGCGTCGTCGTCGACGTCAAATACGCGGGAATGGTAGTTCTCCCCTGCCGCCAGGGCTACCGCCATGCGTGCGGCCTCCTCAAGATTGTGGGCATAGTTAATATTGCCGTCTACACTCTTCTCGATCGTGCGACCGATGAGATGCACCACCACCGGTTTCCCCGCCTTCTTGAGTGCCGCGATAACCTTGTCCGCCACCGACGGGGCCGGCGGTTTGGAAATCACCGTGATCACCTTGGTCTGCGGATCGGCCGCCAGTGCTTCCGCCGCCATGAGCGTGGTGATGCCGCCGACGTCCTCACTCTTGAGATCGCGCCCGCCGGTACCGATCCCCTGGCTCACGCCACTGCCGGCGCGCGCCACCAGGGTGCTCACCTCCTGTAGGCCGGTTCCAGCGGCGCTGATAATGCCCACTGGGCCTCGGGGAACCACGTTGGCGAAGCACAGCGGTTTGCCGTTGATAATCGCCGTACCGCAGTCGGCACCCATCATCAGAAGTCCCCGCTGCTTGGCAAGTTTCTTCAGGGCTACCTCGTCCTCGGGACTGACGTTGTCGGAGAATAACATGACGTGTTTGTCCGCCTGCAGCGCCTTGCGAACTTCCCGCGCCGCGTACTGGCCGGGAACCGCAACGATTACCATATTGGAGTCAGGTACCGCCTCGTACGCCGCGGCGGCGCTTCCCGGCCGCCAGCCGGACGCGCTACTGTCGTCGGCCTTTTCTCGCAGCTTCTCGTCAACCGTTGTTTCCGCCGCTTCGATCGTCTGCTTGTCAGCCGCTTCCACAGCGATAATCAGGTCGTTAGCCGTCGCGCCCTTTAGCTCAGGGCCGCCCATTCCCATGTCGTTCAGGAGATCCACGTTCATTTCGGTACCCATGGCGACGACCGCCTCCGAAATGCCCTTCATCTTCTTGATGTTGGAACTGATCAACATGAGGAACACTGAATCGTAGTAAGAATCCTTACGTAGGATGATCCGTTTCACTATGAACCTCGCTTTCTTGATTGCAAACTCAAACGCTATACCCGCCGCCGCCGCTTGTCAAATACCTGCGTACCGGAACCGGATGTACGCCGAATTTTTCAGCCGCCAGAGAAGACCGGCGAGCGCATCCAGCCCCGAGCTATGTCCGTGGCGTAGAGCGATTTCCATCGTCTGCTCGATGTTGCCCTCGCGGAGGCTCTCCACCATACGCACCTGATACCCCGGGGGAAATCCCGCCACCGCCACCCGAAGCAGGCTCGAGCCGCCGGCGGTGGTGGCATGCAGGCGGCCCCTGACCGCCGTGCGGTCGGTCTCACTGGGAGGCGTACCGGAGAGGAGCGTCTGAGCCAGAAGCACCCCGCTGACAAAGTCGTCCCCGGCCGGGGTGAATCCGATTCCCAGGCCGATCAGAGGTAAGATTGAACTCACGGTTCCGTCCGGCGCCGTCTGGAGGAGACCCGCGGCCCGCCGTACAAACGGGTCGTTCCGGGGCGACTTCGGCGAAAGAAGCGCCACAAATCCGGTGTCGCGGTGATTCCGGAGGAGGGCCTCCTGCGCCTCTTCCACCACCGCCTCGGGGATTCGCCCACCGGCGGCGACGTTCCCCGGAGGCGGCGCGGAAATCGCGCCCAACTCCCCGATCGCCACGCGATCCCCGGCGGATCTGTGTTGCCCCCACCAGGAGTGTTCGGGACGCACCAGAACCGCCAGTTCCGTCCAGTGAATCGGATCGGAAATCACGGAGATCAGGTAGTGCCCGGCTTCATCCTGGGCGCTGAGGTTTACGATTCCGTCGTGGGTTCCGGCCACCGGATATGCGCCGTCCTCGGGGGTGAGGACGCCGCGCACCGGGCGGGATAGGGGCGAGCGTATCGAGTCACGTTCGGGCATGGTTACGGGCATGGTGACAAAAAAGGCCCCACCAGCGGCGGTGGGGCCCCAACCGATGTAATCTCGGATTACTTCGTCTTGAAGCTCTTGAAGTTGATTAGGAGGTTCAAGAGGATTCCCACCACGGCAGCCAGCCCGAGACCGCTGAGCTGAAACGTCTCGCCGGCGGTGAAGGCTGCGCCGCCGGTACCGATCACGAGGATCGCCGCGACGATGATGAGGATCTTGGAGTCGTCCATGTTGACCCGGGATTCCACCATGTTGCGGATACCGATGGCAGCGATCATACCAAAGAGCAGGATCGAGATTCCACCGATCACCGGTCCCGGAATCGTCTGAATCATACCGGTGAACTTTGGAATCACCGAAAGGACGATCGCGAAGACCGCGGCGATGCGCATGACGGCGGGGTTGTACACGCCGGTGAACGCCACTGCTCCGGTGTTCTCACTATAGGTGGTGTTGGCCGGTCCACCGAGGAGCGCCGAGACGCTGGTGGCGATACCATCACCCAGCAAGGTGCGGTTGATTCCGGGATCAGCGATGTAGTCCTTCTTGACCACATTTCCGATCGCCACCACGTCACCGAAGTGCTCGACAACGGTAACGATCGCCACCGGAACGGTAAGGGCGATCGCCGTAAGGGAGAACTTGGGAGCCATGAACTCCGGAAGCCCCACCCAAGACCGGTCGGCGACGATACTAAAATCAACGATACCGGCGATGATCGCCACGATATAGCCGACGATCAGAGCGATAAGTACCGGCAGTTGAGAGGCGAACTTCCATCCCATGCGATCGAAGCCGACCTTGACAATAACACCGGTAGCAAACGTAATCAGGGCGATGAGCCAGGCACCGTTGCGTCCGATCTGGTCAACGATTCCGGACGCGGCGTCACCGGTAATGCTCCCGATAGCCACGGGAGCCAGCAACAGTCCGATAAGAATGATAATCGGTCCGGTTACATGCGGTGGCAGGATTTTGTGGAGCCAATCGGTAGATACGAACGTGAATATCAGCGAGACCAGAAGATATACGAGACCGGCGATTACGATACCGCCGGTGGCGTACGCAAGATCCCCGCCGTGGGCCGCGGCGACTGCAAAAATCGGCGGAAGGAACGCGAAGGAACTTCCGAGAAACACCGGTATCTTGAACTTGGTAATAACGTGAAAGATCAACGTGCCGAGACCGGCGGCGAACAGCGTGACCCCGACGTCCAGCCCGGTCAGTACCGGAACAAGCACCGTTGCGCCAAACATGACGAACGTATGCTGGAGGCCGAGAACAACGACTTTGCCGTTGACTCCTTCCTGAGATGTAGTATCAGACATAGGTACGACTCCTTACCTCAATGTGGTGTGCGAGGCTGACAGCCCCGTTTCTGTATGGTTATACCAGTTTACATACCGAAGCGTCATGTGCAAGTGCTCTATACACCCGCGAGCGTTTCGGTGGCCAACCGATATTGACCAATGCCCTTCAGCATGCGTCACATCCGACGGCTCCGCAAGTTGATCTTTGTCCTTCCGACTTGCACGTTTGTTATGTATCGGCCGTGGGATCGCGATTTCTTGACAACCGGCGGTGGTGGGCCTATGGTTCCTCTTTACGCGGGATGCCCCCGGCGGCGTTGATCCGGCGGAAAGGAGATAGTGAGTGGCGGGCCGAGAAGCGATCCAGCGAATGAAATCGATGCGCGAGACGGTTCATCTCGGTGGTGGCGAGAAGCGCATCGAACAGCAGCACGACAAAGGCAAACACACCGCGCGGGAGCGTCTGGATGTGTTGCTGGACGAGCACAGTCTCACCGAGCACCAGACGTATATCTACGGGCGGGCGCCCTTCTTCGGACTGGAGAATAAACGGCTCCCCGGGGACGGCGTGGTTACCGGTAGCGGCCTGGTGGATGGGCGGCAGGTCTTTTTCTCCTCGCAGGATTTTACCGTTCTCGGGGGATCTCTCGGTGAGAAGCATGCCGAGCGAATTGCCGAGGCGCAGGAACTGTCGATTAAGACCGGAACGCCGTTTATTCAGATTAACGACTCCGGTGGCGCTCGCATTCAGGAGGGGATTCTCTCTCTCCACGGCTACGCGCGCATTTTTCGGGCAAATACGCTGGCCTCCGGGGTGGTGCCACAGATTTCCGTGATTCTTGGGCCCTGTGCCGGTGGTGCGGTGTACTCTCCCGGCATCACCGACTTTGTCTTCATGGTAGATAACGTGAGCAACATGTATATCACCGGTCCCGACGTGATTCGCGCCGTCACCGGTGAAGATATTAGTCACGAGGAGTTGGGGGGTGCCGGCGCGCACGCCTCCCGCAGCGGCGTGGCGCACTTTCGATTCGCCAATGAGGATGAGTGCCTATCCGGCGTCCGACGACTGCTCTCCTACCTGCCGGCGAATAACCGGGAGCAGCCTCCGATGGTTACCGCCGATAGTCCCGACTGGGACGATCCCGACCGGCAGGTACCGGAGCTGCTGGATATCGTGCCGGAAGAGGAGAAGCGCGGCTTTGATATCCGGGACTTCATTGGCGTCGTCTTTGACTCCGAGAGCTTCATGGAGGTCCACGCGGATTATGCGAAGAACGTGGTGGTGGGCTTCGCCCGCCTTGGCGGACGCGTGGTGGGCATCTTTGCCAACCAGCCTTCAGTTGTGGCGGCGGCGCTTGATATTAACGCCAGCGACAAAGGGGCACGCTTCATTCGCACCTGCGACGCGTTCAATATACCGATAGTTACGCTGGTGGATGTCCCGGGTTTTCTGCCGGGAGTCACGCAGGAGCACGGTGGGATTATTCGCCACGGCGCAAAGGTTCTCTACGCGATCGCCGAGGCTACCGTCCCCAAGGTTTCGCTCATCGTGCGCAAGGCGTATGGGGGCGCGTACATCGCCATGGCCGCCAAGGGCCTGGGGTTTGATCGCTGCCTGGCGTGGCCCTCAGCTCAGATCGCGGTGATGGGACCGGAGGGCGCGGCGAACGTGATCTTTCGGCGGGACATAGCGGACGCGGATGATCCCGATGCAGAGCGGCAACGGAAGATCGACGAGTTCCGGGAGAGCGTGATGGATCCCTTTGTGGCTGCAGGATACGGGTTCGTGGATGATGTGATTGATCCGGTGCATACCCGTTCCGAGCTAATTCGGTCGATGGAAATGCTCTCGCGCAAGCGTGAGGAGCACCCGTGGCGCAAGCACGGCAATATTCCTCTCTGACGGGCGTGGCGTTATGAATATAGAATCGTTCAGTTACGTCCTGCTCACCACGGTGGTGGGTATGGCGATCGTCTTTCTCTTTCTCGCTGTTCTCAGCGTGTTGATGTTCGTGATACGGAGCATCTTTGACGAGAAGGCAGCCGCGTCCGGTAAGGTGGACGGTCGGAACGGTGGTGGTGGCCCGGGCGGACCCGGTGACGGTGCATCCGGCGGGGGGGCGGGCAGCGCTCCGACGAACGCCGCCGACCGGACCGATGGTGGTGTGCCGCGGTGGGCCGTCGCCGCCGCACTGGCGTATCTGTCCGAGGAAGAGCGCGAGTACGCGCCACGAGCCTCCGGATGGACCGTACGGAGTATTCGATGAAACGTGAGTTTACCCTGGATATTGACGGACAGGAGGTCACCGTTGCCGCCGAGCGGGACGGTGACGCGATCAAGGTGACCCGAAACGATACCACTTACACGGTGCGGATACTCTCCGAATCGGTAGTGGGAGTACAGGCCGGGGCGCGACAGCCCACCGGCGGTGGTGTGCGAACGGCGGCACCGCACGCTCCGGCGCCGCGATCCGGCGGGGCTCCGCCGTCCCCAGCGCAGGGCGGTGCCGCATCCGCCGGCGCCGGAGCGGTAACCTCTCCCATGACGGGGGTCATTGACCAGGTTCTGGTGCAGGAGGGGGCCTCCGTAACGGAAGGTGATACGATCGTCGTCCTGGAGGCGATGAAGATGTATATCGACGTTATGGCATCCACCTCCGGAACTGTCTCAGGGATTTCCGTGAAGCCGGGAGATAGTGTGAAAGAGGGGCAGCAGTTGCTTTCCATCAGTGACGGCGGGGCGGGGTGAGCTGTGGGAGTACTTGCAGATCTCTTCGCATCCACCGCATTTTCGGTGATCGTCTGGCAGGATATCCTCATGCTGGCGGTGAGTCTGCTCCTGCTCTACTTGGGCATCGCCCGCAAGTATGAACCGCTCCTGCTGGTACCGATTGGGTTCGGGGCGTTGCTCTCCAATATTCCCCTGGCGGCGCTCACCGCGGAAGGTGGCCTGCTCAGCTATTTCTACTTTGGTGTGTCCGCGGGAATCTTTCCGCCGCTGATTTTTCTCGGTGTTGGAGCGATGACCGATTTTGGGCCGTTGTTGGCCAAGCCCAATACGTTTCTTCTGGGAGCGGCGGCGCAGTTCGGCATTTTTGGAACGCTTCTTGGCGCGAAGGCGCTGGGATTCACCTTCGCCGAGTCCGCGTCGATCGCAATTATCGGGGGCGCCGATGGCCCCACGGCGATCTATCTGACGTCTCAGTTGGCGGAGCATCTCCTGGGCCCGATCGCGGTGGCGGCGTATTCGTATATGGCGTTGGTCCCCGTGATTCAGCCCCCGATTATCAAAGCGCTCACGTCCCAGAAGCAACGGGCCGTGGTCATGAGCGACGTGAAACCGGTGGCGCAGCGCGTAAAGATCGTGTTTCCCATCGTCACCACCATCGTCATCACTCTGGTCATTCCCGCCTCCGCTCCGTTAGTGGGGATGCTCATGCTGGGGAACCTCCTGCGGGAAGCGGGGGTGGTGGAGCGCCTTTCCAAGACCGCCCAGAACGAGCTCGTAAATATCGTGACGATCCTTTTAGGTGTGAGTGTCGGCAGTAAGATGTCGGCGGCGGAGTTTCTCACCATTGATACCCTGCTCATTATCGGGCTGGGATTGGCGGCGTTCTCGGTGGGTACCGCTAGTGGCGTGCTTTTGGGTAAGCTCATGTACATACTCAGCCGGGGCAAGGTCAATCCCATGATCGGAGCCGCCGGTGTCTCGGCGGTACCGATGGCGGCCCGGGTGGTTCAGAAAGTAGGGCAGGAGGCCAATCCCCGCAACTTTCTGCTCATGAACGCCATGGGTCCCAACGTGGCCGGGGTGATCGGCTCCGCCGTGGCCGCGGGTATCTTGCTCTCGCTGGCGGGATAGGGGCGGCAGCCCCGGGCACCGCCGCCGCTCCCGGCCTTTGTTGGCGTTGGTGCGCGACCGGGGCGCCGGCCGGCATCACCGCCGGCTACCGTCTCCGCCGGCCTGTTAGTAGAGCCGCGTCCCCACCGAGAGTGTGGGATACATCCACGTTCCCGCTCCCATCGAAGCCTCAGTTTCCGTCTCGGTGAAGCCGTCCTCATACTCCGTATACCGAACGGTCCGGTAGCCCTCTCCCAGGCGCACTCCGGCTTGAACACCGAGATCCAGAAAGCCGGAGCGCCCCATGGGCAGGCGGTAGCCGCCCTCCGCCAGCACGAACCAGAGGCTTCCCTCGTTGGTGAACGATTCGTACCAGGAGCCGTCCTCGGAGGAGCCTGCCTCGCCGTATACATACCGGGGAAGATCAAACCATCCATACTCCACGATTCCTCCCGCGTACCAGCCGCTCGCAACCTCCTGTGGGGGACGGTCCTGGGGTTGCTGGTACCAGCGCAGCGACACGCCGGGCCAGGCGAACTCCGGCTGGTGGAGGGTCGCATCTACGGGAAGGATCTCCGCCATCGCCAGGCTCGCCGTCCACCGGCCGTGCACGCCGACGCTCCACTGCGGGGCGAGCTGATACTCAAGACCCATGCGCGGCCCGCGGGTGAGAAACCCACCGGGATCCGCGTAGATTTGGATTGGCCGCGGCGTCCAGCGCGCTTCCGCCCGGGCGCGGCCCTCCTCCGCCGTCCGCGTGTCTGTCTCGGTCGGTCCAGCCTCGGTCCGTGCCGCCCCAGTGTTCGCCGCCCCGCCACCATCGTCGCCGCCACCGTCCTGAGTCATGCCGATATACACGCTTCGCCGAAGGCTCGCATCGAAGCGGTTCAAGTAATACGGCCCCTCATCCGCGAGGATTCCGTTGGGAAACACCGCCCGTTCCAGCCGGTAGTGCAGGGATAGTCCCCACGGCGGAAGCTCGCCCCGCCCAAAGCGCAGCTCAAAGCCGGTGCGCACCCCGGGAATTGCCACAAATGCGGTAGAACCGCCCAGGAGTTCCTCGTACGTTTCTTCCTGGAGGATGCTTCCGTCGTGGTAGCGGATATTGTCGGTGGAGAATTCCAAGAGCCGGAGCGTGAATCCCGCGTCGATGATCGTGCGCCCGGTGCGGGTGTGGCTCCAGTCAAAGGCCGTCATGAACACCTCCGAAACGTCCAGCTCCGAATAGGAGCCGCTATCCGGATTAGTTTCGATAGTGTAGCCGTAGCTATCGGAGAGGATCGCCATATCCTGCCGGCCCCCGACCGACCCCACGCGGAGCTCTCCTCCCAGTGCATTCCGGGGCGTCATCCAGTATCGGAGACGAAGCGCCGGCGTATACGAGGCTTGTGCAAACAGCACCGTCCCTACGCCGTACTCTGCTCCCGAAGGTCCCGGAGTAATCCGGAATCCATTGTAACCCTCTGTGGCCGTAACCCCTAGAGCCACTTCCCACTCCGGCCACGGCCGAAGCCGATCCACCGCGTCCAACCCCTCTTCTCCATACCGCCGGAGCAGGCGCCGCATCGGCCGGTAATCCCAGTCGGTGGCGTTCCAGATCGCGGTGCTTACACCGGCAAAGACCACTGGGAAGAACGGTACGAACTGCGCCATGGGCGGCCCGGGCTCGGCGAAGTACGATTCGCCGGCGGGAATCGTCACGACGAAGGCCGCGCCGAAAAACAGCCACGGCAACAGGGCGTTGGGATTGCGCTGTTGCTGGACGATCAGCTCTCCGTAGGAGGCGGTGGCAAACCCAATCTCTTCTTCGTAACCGAAGAGGTCCTCCTGATTGAAGGTAAGCGCGAGTTCCCCGATCGCTTCGTGAGTTGCGATCCCTTCATTCCACCGGCCGTCGGACAGCATCGTCTGTCCTCGTCTCAACCTGAACTCAGCCTGGACGCGGGCGTTTTCCAGCGCTTCCCTCCGAATCAACTCAGGGTCGAGGAATTCATCGGCGGTGAGGTACAGCTGCTGCGCCAGGGAACTGTTATAGATGCGGCGCTCCGCCTGCAAACGACGAATTGCCGCGCGCTGCCGCTCCTCCGCCTCCCGGCGCGCACGGGCCTGGTCCTCGGCCACCATATCAATATCCGGCAGCTCCAGCGCCACTTCCCGCGGAGCGCCTTCCTCCACGGAAATCTCCTCGTCCAGGAGTACGCGTTTCTCGCCCATAACCTCGGTGGTAATGGTGAGCTGATGGGTGCCGGTCAAGATCGAATCGACTGAACGCAGGTTGGCTCCCAGCTCTTCACCGTCCAGAGCCACCCGGTATGAGGGCGCTTCCCCGTTGCCGCCATACTCAGGGGTGATACGGATAGTGCCGAACGCCACCCGACGCCCGGCGAAGCCGGAGAGGACGTCCGCGGCAAGCTCGTCGGTGATAGTGAAGATGCCGAAGAGGTTTTGCGGGGTGCGCTCTTCCTGTACGGTGATCTCGCCGGAGAGGCGGTCAAACACTCCCAGCCGAATGCGGGGCAGTTCCGTGTCTTCCGGTGGCAGAATCTCGCCGAAGACGATGTTCTCCACCTGCAGATCCTCGGCACGCGTCGCCAGCGCCGATGTCAGGGCGGTAGAGTCCGACGGCAGGGGAGCGGGCACCGCGGAACCCTGCCGGGTGGGACGCTCCGCGTCCCGGTCGGCCATGCGGCCCACCGGTTCACCGTGAGAAATGTCGTAATTGCCGAGCAACCGCAGGGTGAGCGAGACGGTGTCGGTGACGGTGGTGGCTACGGCGTCAAACTGCGCCTGCCCGCTCCGGTTGACCACCGGCAGGACGTGGACGCGCACCGCTGACGAGGGGGCGTCCTGTGCGGGGATTGGCGACGTGGAGATCGCAGAGATCACCACTGCCACTACCAGGAGAGCTGAAGCCGCAGGAAGATTTCGTCCCATATAATGCCCCTTGGAGCCAAGCATACGGCGATGGCCGGCCGGGCGCAACGCGATGCAGGAATTTGGATGTTGCACCTTCACGGCGGCGGTGAAAAACATGATACTTTATATCCGTATGGCTCTATCCGGTGACATCACAGCTGACGCCCGACGAAATCGATCTCTCCGCCACCTCCGCCGGACGTCAGTCACGTTCTTGTTCCTCATCTTGTTGACTATTCTCTCTCCGGCGACTGTTTGCGCTCAGGAAGCTCTGCTCTTGCCGATTCACGGTCCCATCGATCGGTTTCAGACGGTGATGGTGCAGCGGGCGGTGGAGCGGGCGCGGGACCGCGGTCACAGCCACCTCATTATAGACATCGATACCTTTGGAGGGCGCGTCGATGCGGCACTGGAAATCGCCGGCACCTTGGGTGGCGCCGAGGGAATCACCACGGTGGCGTTTGTGGGCAACTCTCCCGATACCCGGGGCGTGAGCTGGTCGGCGGGGGCACTGATCGCGCTGGCCGCCAATGAGATCTATATGGCCCCCGGCACATCCATCGGCGCCGCCGCGCCGGTGATGCAGGGACCGCAAGGGTCGGAACCGGCGGGAGAGAAGACGGTAAGTGCCGTCCGGGGTCAGATGGCGGCGCTGGCGGAACGTAACGGCCATCCCCCGGCGGTGGCTCGGGCGATGGTGGACTCCGCCGAAGTGCTGGTGGCGGCGGAGGTGGACGGCGAGGTGCGCCTCCTCACCGAGGAGGAAGCATCCGCGATCGAATCGCGGGGAGAACAGTCCATTACAGTGCTGGAGACGGTCTCCGAAGAGGGGAAACTGCTCACCCTCACCGCCGGTGAGATGGAGCGCTACGGGGTTTCCCGTGGATCTCCCCGGACGCCGCAGGCCCTGGTGGACCTCCTCGGAATCGACGGCTTCACGCGGATCGAGCCATCGTCCACCGATCGGGCGGTGTCGGTACTGACCGGTACGGGATTCACCACACTATTGATCCTGGCCGGCCTGGTGGCGCTCTTTCTGGAGATTACCAGTCCCGGATTTGGTGTTCCTGGGGCGGTGGCATTGACCGCCTTCGCCACCCTGTTTGCCTCCAATCTGCTTTTGGGGCGCGTGGGCTCCCTGGAGATTATTCTCTTCGTCCTGGGAGTGGGCCTGCTCATCTTCGAGCTTTTCGTGATCCCCGGCTTTGGAGTTGCGGGTATTTCCGGCCTCCTAGCGATGGGGATCGCCCTGATTCTATCGCTGCAACGCTTTGTGATTCCCCAGTACGACTACCAGTGGGATATCCTCGGCCGGAACGTGCTTGTCGTGGGAGGCACGGTGGTAGCGGCGGTCCTCACCACCCTTTCCGTGGCGATGCTCGTGAAGAACACGCGCTTCTTCTCACGCCTTGCTCTGGCGAACACGCAGGACGTCACGGAGGGGTACACCGTACAAACGGCTTCCGTGGCGGACCGCTACCTGAACCGGGAGGGCACCGCAGAAACCACGTTTCGACCTTCAGGCAAGATCCGCCTCGACGAGGAGGTGCTGCCGGCCGAGAGCGAAGGGGGGTATATCGAGATGGGTCGTACCGTGCGAATCGTGCGGGTGGATGGAAACCGCGTCGTGGTGCGGGAGGTGTAGCGTGCCCGTGTGGGGGTTGTTTGTCCTGATTCTGGTCGGGTCCGTAGCGATTCTCGGAGAGTTCTTCATTCCCGCCTTCGGGATCATCGGGATTGCGGGGCTCACCACCGTGGTGAGTGCGGTGGTAATGGGGTTTTCCGGACATCCGGAGCCGTGGGGAACGCTCCTCCTGTTGACGGCGCTCATTATCACCCCCACGGTGGTAATAGGGGGTTTCCGGCGGTTTCCCAAGAGCTTCTTCGGGAAACGAATGATTCTCGCCACCGATCAAGCGACGGCCCCGGGAGAAGGAGATATCGATGTTGCGGTGGGAGCCACGGGGACGGCGATCACCGCCTTGCATCCGGGGGGAACGGCGGAGGTGGCGGGGCGCCGGGTGAGTGTGGTGACCGCTGGAGAATTTGTGGAGTCCGGGACTTCGGTGGAAGTTGTCGCGGTTGAGGGTGCGCGAATCGTTGTGAGGAGGTTGAACCATGGGGTTTGAAATGGGAATTGAGATGATCATTCTGTACGTCGTTCTGGGGCTTCTGGCGCTGGGGCTGATCTTTATCTTTGTGCGCTTTTTCGGGTTGTGGTTCCGGGCGCTTTTGTCCGGGGCGCCGGTGCCGATTACGCGGATTATCGGGATGTGGCTGCGCAAAGTTGATCCCGCGGTGATTGTGGACAGCCGCATTATCCTGGTGAAGGCGGGGATTCCCATGGAGCCGGAACTGCTGGAGACGCACTACCTGGCAAGCGGTGATGTCCGTCGTGTGAGCCAGTCGCTGGTGGCGGCCAATAAGGCCAATATTCCCCTGGATTTTCAGCGCGCCGCGGCGATCGACCTGGCCGGGCGGGATGTGCTGGAGGCGGTAAAGACCAGCGTAAACCCCAAGGTGATTGATTGTCCCGATCCTTCCAAGGGCAAGGAGGCGATCGAGGCGGTGGCCAAGGATGGAATCCAGTTGAAGGTGAAGGCGCGCGTTACCGTCCGGGCCAATATCGAGCGCCTGGTGGGTGGTGCCACGGAGGAGACGATTATCGCCCGGGTGGGTGAGGGAATCGTTACCACCATCGGGTCCTCCGGAACGTACAAGGACGTGCTGGAAAACCCCGACCTTATTTCTCGGCGAGTTCTTGAGAAAGGACTCGATGCCGGTACGGCGTTTGAGATTCTCTCCATCGATATCGCCGATATCGACGTGGCGCAGAACGTGGGTGCCAAGCTCCAGGCTGATCAAGCGGAGGCGGATAAGCGGCGCTTCCAGGCTGAGGCTGAGAAGCGACGGGCCGCCGCCATGGCCAAGGAACAGGAGATGCGCGCCGAGGTGCAGGAGAACCGCGCCAAGGTGGTCCTGGCTGAGGCGGAGATACCCAAGGCGATCGCCGAGGCGTTCCGCGAAGGAAACCTGGGCGTTATGGACTATTACCGCCTGCGGAACGTGCAGGCTGATACGCAGATGCGTAACTCCATCGGCGGAGAGGAAACCTCCTCCGGCGGTAGCGGCATCGGTGATGGAGGAGACTCCGGACAATGATTAACTCGTTTCTGGAGCTGATTGGGGCGCTGTTTCTGGCGGCGCTCCCGGTGCTGGTGATGCTGGCGCGCATCCGCCGGAGACGAATGCGCGCCGAGGCGGCCAGGAGTGGTGCCGGCGCGGATCGGCCCGGCGGGGATCGTCCTGCAGAGACAGTGCGGGACCGTCGGCGTGCGCCGAGGCGCGGGAGCCGGCTCAGCCGAATGTTGGACCGTCGCCCCGATAGCGACCTTGCCCCTTTCGTGGAGCAGACCGGTGGCGGGAAACCTCAAGGTAGAGCGCCCGCGCGGCGTGGCGAATCCCGACGTGGCGAATCCAGCGAAACGCGGAGCGGCCTGGAACCACAGAGCTTCAGCGGATATCGGTCGCCGGCGCGGACGTCCCCCGGTGACGCGCTTTTGAAACGGGTGAATCGCTATCCGCCGCTTCAGCGGGCGATCGTATTGAAGGAAATTCTGGGCCCGCCGAAGGGATTGGAGTAGCCCGCCGGGGCGATTATTCCGCGCCCATTTGCAAGGAAGAAATCCCTGACGATATAATTCAATAATGACAATGCAGATGAGCAGCAGGCGATCAAGCCTCGGAGTGAGTCTGGAGCGCAAGGATGCGCCCGACAAGACAACCGGCCGTACCCGGTATACCGATGATTTCACCGTGCCCGGTATGTTGTACGCGGCGATTGTCAGTAGTAAGACCGCTCACGGCCTGATCTCTGACATAGATGATACGGCGGCGCGGGAAATGCCCGGCGTCCGCGGTGTGTTCACCGGCAAGGATTTCCCGCAGTTGGTGGGGCTTTACTTGGGAGACAAGCCGGCGCTGGCGGTGGATCGTGTTCGCTATTTCGGGGAACCGGTGGTGGCCGTGGTAGCCGACGACGAGCGGACCGCGCAGGCCGCCGCCGCCCGTATACGGGTAAAGTACGAGGAGCTTCCGATCGTTCGCAGCCCCCGGGAGGGGATTAAGTCGGACGCGCCGTTGATCCATCCGAACATGGAGCAGTACGTGCATATCCCCGCGATCCTCCCGGAGCCGGGGACCAACATCGCGCACCATACCCGTATGCGCAAGGGAGATCCCGACGCCGCTTTCGCCGCGGCAGACGCGGTGATCGAGGGGAACTACAAATTCCCGCCTAAGGACCATGTCGCCATGGAACCTCGGGTGGCGGTGGCGGAGATCAAGAGTGACGGCCAGGTGGTGATTCGCACCTCGACGCAGAGTCCCTACGGTGCTCGGGGAATCATGAGCCGGACGTTTGGTATTCCGCCGGGAAAACTGACGATCCAGACGGCGGAGATCGGTGGTGGATTCGGAGGCAAGGCGGGTATTCAGCTGGAACCGCTGGCCTACCTGTTGTCGAAATCACTCGGCGGCCGGCCGGTACGCGTGCAGAACACCCGGGAGCAGGATATGGTGGGCTCCCCTGGAGGGCCGGGACTGGAGGCCACCGTGAAACTTGCCGCCAAACAGGACGGCACGATAACTGCCGCAGAAGTGCAGTTTTTCTTCGACTCCGGCGGATATGCGGACTATGCGGTAAACGTGAGTCGCGCCGCGGGGTACGCATCTACCGGTCCATACAATATCCCCAACCTCCGGACCGACAGCTACTGCGTGTACACTAACCATCCCTTTGCCACTGCGTACCGCGGATTCGGCCATATCGAAATGAGTTACGCCATAGAGCGCTCCATGGAGATCCTCGCGGAGAAGCTGGATATTGATGCCGTGGCGCTGCGTTGGCACAACGCGATCCAGGCCGGGGATGAGACGCCGTCGCAGAATGTGCTTGACGGAAATACCGGTGACCTGCGGGAGTGTCTCGATCGGGTGGCACGGCACTTAGGCTGGGCCCAGGGACCGATCGAGCGCATCGACCACGACCGGTTTCGCACGAAAGGCATCTCCTGCTACTGGAAGGCGCCGGCGATCCCCACCTTTACCGATGCCGGAGCGCTGGTCTCCTTTAACGAGGACGGCTCCGTGAACCTCGTTACCGGCGCGGTGGAAATGGGACAGGGGATCTACACCGGCCTGGCGCAGATCGTTGCGGAGCGGCTCAAGATGCACCCCGACGAGATTCACGTGGTCCAGGAAGTCATGACCGATCGCTCCACGCATGACTGGACCAGCGCCGCCAGCCGCACCCTGTTCATGGTGGGGCGCGCCGCAATCGCCGCCGTGGACGACGCGGTGGTTCAGATCAAGCGCGTTGCCTCAGCGCCGATGCGCGCACCTGAGGAAGATCTGGAAGTCGCGGAAGGATGGGTGTATCTCCGGGATGACCCTGAGCAGGCGCTGCCGCTTTCGCAGGTGGTGCTGGGGTACGTCTATCCCAACGGCAACGCGATCGGCGGACCCATAATCGGTCACGGTAAGTACATCGCTCGCCATCTCAGTGATATCGATCCGGAGACGGGTAAGGGCCGTCCCGGACTGGAGTGGACGCTGGGGGCGATCGGGGTAGAAATCGAGGTGAATCTCCGGGACGGCAGTTTTCGGGTACTCAAAGGTGTGTGTTCCATGGATGTGGGGCGGGTAATCAATCCCGCTCTCGCCCGGGGGCAGGTGGTTGGCGCCATGGCGATGGGAATCGGGTACACAACCCGGGAAGCGTTCGAGTTCGATTCCAACGAGCACGTGCTCAATAACAAGCTCAGAGACTACAAACTCCTTCGGTACGGCGAGCATCCCGAATACATCGTGGATTTTGTTGAGACCCCCCAGGGAGACGGTCCCTTTGGTGCGCGCGGTCTCGGAGAGCAGGGAATAATCGGAATGCCGGGGGCGCTGTCGGCGGCGTTTTCCCGCGCCACCGGGGTGCAGCTAAACGCGCTCCCCATCACCCCGGAGTATGTATGGGGGGGTTACCACACCGGCCGTGACACCGCCTGGAACGACGCTCTCGCCGATGATACCCCGACTGATGGCTCCCGAGCGGACGACGCCGCCGGGAAAGGAGGTCAGTCATGATTCCCTTCGAACTTACCTTTCGACGCGCGGAAACGGTGGATGAGGCGGTTGGTGCCTGGGTCGAAGCGACGAATGCGGGGCAGACCGCGTTGTACTACGGCGGTGGCACGGAGATCGTGACGCTCGCCCGGGACAACAAGCGCCCGGCGGACGTGCTCATCGACTATAAGCGCATTCCGGACACGTGGGTCTGCGGGATCGACGGTGACGATGCAGACACCTGGTGGGTCGGGTCGGCGGTTCGTCTTAACACGGTTGTAGATACCCCCCGGACGGGGCTCATCGCTTGTTGTCTGTCCGGGGTCGCCGATCGCACTGTACGCAACTCGATTACCCTCGGCGGCAACATCTGCGGGATGCTGCCCTACCGGGAAGGGGTGCTTCCTTTCCTGCTTCTGGACGGGACGGTAACGTATGCGCACCCCGTTGACGGCGGTGAATCCGAGGTGGCGACGAAGCCTATCAACGACCTCTTTCACAAGAAGCTCAAGCTGCCCAAGGGCGGGCTGGTGTTGTCCTTCGGCATCGAGGCACACCTGCTGGCGGATGTGGGGCTGGATCAAGCTCCGTCCGGGACGGCCGTCCCCGGAGAGGAAGGCCTCGATCACGAGCCGGGGATCGGATTGCATACGGGTTCCGGCGGGTATTCGGTGGCGGCTCCCTACGGGCCGCTAACGGCGGTTGGATCCGGCCCGCGGGGGAAATGGTTTTACCGGCGGCATACCAAGGAACCGCGCGTGGACTATCCCCTGGTGACCGTGGCGATGGCGGTGGTTTCCGGCTCCGTGCGTGTCGCGGTGGCTGGAGCGTGGGGATATCCGGTGCGAGCGGACCGGGTTGAAGATGCGCTTAATGCCACTGGGATGGATGCGATCGTCGCCATGGATGAGACGGATCGTCGCGGCGAAATCAAACGTGCCGTGGATGCGCAGGAAATACAGTTCAAGCAGGATATGCGTGGCAGCCGCCGGTATCGACGGGAACTGACGATCCAGGCGATTGAGGACGGAGTCCTGGCGCTCACCGGGGACCAATCCGGAGGAACGGAATGAAAACGTACGATGGACAGGCGAAACTAAATCTCACGGTGAACGGAGAGGTCCGTACGGTGTGGGTCGCCCCGGCGGATACACTGCTGTGGGCGGTACGCAACCGGCTGGGGCTGACCGGTAGTAAGCTCGGCTGTGAGAACGGTGACTGCGGAGCATGTACCGTCCATGTGAACGGCATCCCGATTAAGTCGTGCTATACGCTGGCGGTGGACGTGGAGGGAGTTGAGATCACCACGATCGAAGGCCTTTCCGGCAGTCCCGTACAGGAAGGGTTTCGCAAGGAATACGGCTTCCAATGCGGTTTCTGCACCTCCGGCTTCATTATGAACGGCCACGCTCTACTCCAAGCGGAGCCCACCGCCGACGTGGCTACTCGGGTAGACTGGTTGCAATCCAATATCTGCCGGTGTACCGGCTATGAGGGAATCGAGAAGGCTATGGATCACGCCCAGGTGTTGATCAACGGGGGCGGTGAGCTGGAGGAGTAGGGTACCGCGCGCTGCCGGCGCGCTTACCGCTGCGACTTCAACATCCTCGCCGCCACGGCATAGCCACCGTCGGCGGAGTCGACAAAATGGACCTCATCATTGTGGTTGGTGTGGATCAGACAGGTCATAATGGCGCGATCCGAGGTGTGATACCCGAATCGAATCGCTCCTTCTCGACGTAATTCTTCCAGGCGTGCGGTGATTCGCCGGCGCTGATCCGG
>JBBDTM010000062.1:0-5802 GCA_040904425.1 Alkalispirochaeta sp. | reverse complement strand
GAAATCGGCGTAGCCAAGCAGGAATCTACGCGACATGTTCCTTGACAGCCGGCGGGTATAAGATACATGCGCTTTGGCGCATGTATACCAATCTGCAGGTGTCTGCCAAATGAACCGGTTGGCGACTGCATCGGCCAACGTTGCGCACAAAATTACGAAGGAAGGAAAAATGAAACAGCAATCGACAGATAGTGTGAAATCTGATAAGGAGTTGGGAGTCTTCGATCGCGTGCAGTCGTTCTTACTTTTAAGTGCCATGGCGATTGGGCTGGTGCTGGCAGTTGCGGCACCAACCGTCGCACCGAGACTGGCTCCTCTGGTGACGGCTGGGATATTCCTGGTCATCTACTTCATAATGCTCGGTGTGAGTACGCGCGGCATCATGCACGCGTTCACTCGCTGGAAGTTCACCGCTGTGGCAATTGGAATCAATTTCCTGATTACACCGCTGATTGCCTGGCTTCTCGGCTATCTGTTCTTGCAGGGCGATCCCGATATATGGGTAGGTCTGATTCTTTATCTGGTAACGCCATGCATAGGCTGGTATCTCGTGTTCGCGGAGTTGGCAAAAGGCGATGTCGAGCTGGGTGTAAGTCTTCTGTTCTGGAACGTGGTGCTGCAAATCATCCTGATGCCTGTGTACATGATGCTGCTTGCCGGATCTTTTGTTCACATCGAAATGGTAGGAGTTCTGCGCAGTGTGTTAACCTACCTCGTCCTGCCCTTGTTACTTGCCGGGATGACTCGCTGGGCGCTCGGTCGCGCAAGCATTTCCATAGAGACAGCTAAAGAGAAGGTCAAGCTGCCCTACCTGAAAACCATTACGCTGATGGTAGTTGTCGCCGCCATGTTTGCTTCACAAGGTTCCGTTTTGTTCGCGAATCCCGGGGTCTTACTGAAGATGATTCTTCCTGGGCTCGCCTTCTTTGTACTAGCTTTCCTGGTAAGCATTATTGCAGCCAAAATTTTCGGATTTACCTACCGCGAGTTCGCCATGCTTGTCTTCACAACTACGGCGCGTAACTCTGAGGCATCTCTCGCGGTTGCGGCAACCGCCTTTGCAAGCCCGCTGGTAGCATTAACTGTGGTGATTGGTCCAATCCTGGAACTACCAGTGCTGATTCTTCTTGTTCGAGCTACGCTGTGGATAAAACACAATAACTGGTTTGTCGAGTCCAGATCCTAAGAGTCAACAACGGTGGCGCTTCCACTGATCGAGACACTCATCCGGGTGTGCATTTCCGGAGCCTGAGGAGTTGGACGGCGTAGGGTTCTCGCGCACTGGGCGCACGCGTCCAAATGGGTGTTCAGTTTTCGGTGGTAATGTCGGGATGCTGATGGTACATACAACGGTATGAACGATGAAGGATGGACCGGACGGCACGAGGAGTTCTACCAGGCGTTTGTCACCCGGGACTCGCAGTATCGTGGTATTTTTGTGGCCGGCGTGAAGACCACGGGGATCTTCTGCGTCTCCACCTGCACGGCGCGGAAACCCCATCGCAAAAATGTGGAGTTCTTCCCGGATGGGCGGGCGGCGCTGCTGGCGGGGTACCGCCCGTGCCGGATCTGCAACCCGACACGGGCGGGAGGAGATACCCCGGAGGATGTACGCGCGGCGTTGCGGTTGATCGCCGATTCCGATGCGCCCCGGGTCCGGGACGTCGACCTGCGCGCCATCGGGTTGTTACCGTCCTCGGTACGCCGTTGGTTCAAGCGCTATTTCGGGATGACCTTTCAGGCGTATCAGCGCATGCTGCGACTCAACGCGTCATACCAGGCGCTCAAAGAGGGCAGCGGGGTCCTGGAAGCGGGCCTCGTGGCAAACTACGAGTCGGCCAGCGGCTTCTATTACGCCTACGAGCGGGCGATGCGTGAGAGTCCGGCCGCGCGGGACCGTAAGACCCTGGTGACGCTGACGCACCTGGAGACCCCCTTGGGTCCCATGCTCGCGGGCGCGACCGCGGAAGGGCTCTGCCTGCTGGAGTTCACCGACCGGCGCATGCTGGAGACCCAACTCAATACCGTGCTGCGTCGACTTGATGCGGTCTATCTCTACGGTGACAACGATGTGCTGCGGTGGGTCGGCTCGGAGTTGCGCGCCTACTTTGACGGTACCCTGCAGCACTTCACGGTGCCGCTGGTGATGCCGGGCACACCGTTTCAGCAACAAGTCTGGGAGCACCTGCGCACGATCCCGTACGGCGCGACGCGCAGCTACGCTCAGCAGGCCCTCGCAACCGGCAGACCCACCGCGGTGCGGGCCGTGGCCGCCGCCAACGGGCGGAACCGCATCGCGATCGTTGTGCCCTGCCACAGGGTTATCGGCTCGGACGGAACCCTCACGGGTTATGGTGGCGGGATCGCGAGAAAGGAGTGGCTGCTGAACCACGAGCAACGGTATTGATCAGAGCTCGTCGTAGTGACGATACGCTCCGGACTCAGGTAAATCCTCGTGTACCAGCGCAAGAATCCTGGGGACAACCTCCTCCGGCGGCTTGAGGCGACCCTCCGTCCGCCACTGGATATAGTCCTCCTGACCGGGAAGCAGGGCTGCGTCGGTCGACCTGAGCGTCTCCTGCATCTCCGTGTCCACGAGGCCCGGTGAGATGGCGAGTATGCGGACCGGTTCGATCGCTCCGCGCCGGTGCAGGATCTCGCACTCCTCAGCCGCCGCACGCACAAACATGTTGACGCCCGCCTTGCTCGCGGAGTAGGTGGCAAGCCCCGGCATGACGCGCCCGGACGCCCCCGAGGAGATGTGAATGATCGTGCGGCGGGTACACGCCGGGAGCGCCGCCCGCGGTCCAAAGTGCGCCACAAACTGTTGCGTGAGAGCGATCGGTGCCGTCACATTGAGGTCGATCGCCGACTCGAGTACAGCGGTGGACTGATCGTCCGGGGCGGTAGCCCCGGTGAGACCCACCGGCGCCGGCGTTGCGGCGTTGCCGACCAGCAGAATTTCCGTGGCTGCGGCGGAATCGATGCTCGATCGAATACGGTCCCAAACCCGGCCGATCGTCGGGATATCGGCAAGATCGGCCGGAATCCATGTGAGGTGCTGACCGCGGTCCGCCGCCAGCTTGACCAGCCTTTCGTTCCGGGTGCGTGAGACGGCAATCACCCGGGTGTCATCATCCAGCAGGGACCGCACCAGGGCTGCGCCAAGCCCACGGGACGCTCCGGTAACGATCGCGTATTTCCGGTTCATGGTGTAACGATACGCAGATCCACCTCGATCGGCAACCAGAGGGCGTTTGAGTTCCGGTCACCGCCGAATCAACGACCCGGTTTCCGGAATCGCCGTTGTTCCCGACTGATCTGCTTCCACCGGCGTTGCTCCTCCGCCTGGGCATGCTCGTCCACCCTGCGTTGCTGGTAGGTTGATTCCCGCTGCAGCTCGAGATAGCGATCGTATCGCTCCGGACGCAGCAGGCCCTCCGCCATCGCGTGCTGTACCGCGCACCCCGGTTCCCCGGTGTGGGTGCAGTCATTGAACCGGCAGTCCAGGGACAGCTCGTGGATCTCTGGGAAGCTCTCGTCCACCGCGTCCGCATCCGCCCAAAGCTGCAACTCCCGGATCCCCGGAAGGTCCATCAGCTCGCGTCCGTCCGGCAGGGTGTGGATGATCTTGTGGGTCGTGGTGTGGCGGCCACGGTGGTCCGTCCGTACCGCGCCCTCCCGTTCGATCCTGCGACCCGCAAGGGCGTTCAGTAAACTGGATTTTCCGACGCCGGAGGCCCCCAGCAGGCATGCCGTTTGTCCGGCGCGCCATTCCCGTCGCAGCTCAGGCACGAATCATAGGAAAACCTATCTCGGAGCGCAACCGCGAAACGGTTTCCCAGGGAGGGATTCGACCCAAAACACAGCGACAATTACGGTCCGGGCGGTGCCAGCGGAGCAGTCGCCGGCTATATGAGGGCGTTCACCCACGGATAAGACAAATCAGGCTGTTACGGAACCGTTTGTGCCGGGAAACGGACACAAGTCTCCCGACAAGCGTGGGTGAGTAAGCTGTCAGTTGAGCCGATCGGGATCGAATCCCGGTGGAGACCGTCCGATCTTGATCACATGTCGGAGGATACGCTTCAGCTCGTCGGGATCCTCGATGACGGCGATCACCTTCATGTCCGCACCGCACTTTGGGCACACAAACGGATCGGCCTCATAGACCTTCGCAAGCAGTCGGGCCCATGCGCGTTTACGTGGGTTAGCACCGACCTCTTTGTCTTCATCCGACAGCGGCTCGTAGCCCAAGTGGTCATTGCCGGCACTACTTCGATGGGTAGCCTTCCACCCGTCCGGCGCCCGCTCCGCAATCCACGGCATCTCTTCCCAACGTCCCTTCGTGCGAGAAGCGTACAATCCGTAGCGGCGAATCAGCTGCAGTCGTTTTGGCGGGATATGCTGAGTAAGCTTGGCGAGAAACTCCAGAGCGTCGAACATGTGGAGGTTTTCCTTGAAGTAGTCGGAGTACATTGTGTGGAATAGCACGCGCCCCTTGAAGGGCTCGTAGCGGATCTTCTTCAGCGAGATCGGCGGCCGCGCGATGTATTCAGCCAGTCTCTCCTGGGAGGACTCGTTGAGGATGCGAACGCTGTTATCTATGCTGAACCCGGAATGCTTCCAGGACAGGAGGTTCCGGGCGAACTCTTCGTTTAGGAGTTCGCGCTCTACCAGGAGTTTGATCACCCGACGGCGGAATGCCTAAAAAAAGTTACGCCAAATTTCCATTCGGGTTAGGGTAGTTTCAATAGTGCTATTTGGAGCAACAACCCGTGAGTGAGGATTCCATATGCCCGACACCAACCTGTCCAGTCTGATCTGGTCTATTGCTGAGCTTTTACGGAACGACTACCATCAGTCTGAATACGGGCGGGTGATCCTGCCCTTTACCCTCCTCCGCCGGCTGGATCAGGTGCTGGTGCCTACCAAGACGGCGGTACTGGAGACGACAGAGAAGCACCGGGACGCGTGGACTGATCCCGATGAAGCTAAGGCACGACGACTGTCCTACGCGGCGCGCGCGAAGGTAACTTAACCGTATGGAAGTGCTACACTCTCTCTTCAACGCAGCGAAATGACAGCCGAGCGTATCATCCTGATTGTCGTCTACCTTCTGTTTGGGGCGGAGTGGCTCTTTCTCTCGGTTCCGAGCACAGTATCCTTCGATCCCAAGGAGTCTCGGAAGAACCTCCGATTCTGGGCCCGGGGTGGTGTATTGCTGGTAATATTGATCGGTTTCTTTGCTCCTCTCGTCTGGAGCGTCTATCCGAAAGCGGGTGAGGCTCTTCTCCTTCTCGACCTACCAAAGGGGCTTCGGGTCATGGGCACCGTTCCGGTGGCTCTCGGAGAAGTAGTTGTCCTGTTGGCGTGCAAAAGGCTGAGAGATAGCTCCGAGGAACTGGTTACCGGCGGGGTCTTTCGACTCACTCGGAATCCGATCGTGGTGAGCATCTATCTAAGATGGGTCGGCGTTCTTCTTGTTCTTCCTTCCGCCGTTTCGCTGATCAGTCTCCTCGTCTGTGTAGCTTACCTCCACGGGAGAATCCTGCGGGAAGAAACAAACCTCCGTCGCTGGTACGGCGGAAAGTACGAAGATTACCGCCGGAAGGTTCCGAGATACCTCCCCTTCGTTTCCCGATCGCGGGAGTCCGTTCTATGACGTGCCCCCCTTGTCACGGAGCCGTCATCGTTCGCATGTTTGAAGAAGGAAGCATTACCAACCTAATTCCCCGAGCCTTTTATAACTATGATTCTTCTAACTCGCTGTAATATCTCGATTTAGACAAAGATTTACGT
>JBBDTM010000061.1:0-5996 GCA_040904425.1 Alkalispirochaeta sp. | reverse complement strand
CGGTGTAACGGCGATCGTCATTTTCAGCGTTCCATCGATCTTATAGACGTCCGCGTTCTCGATGTTTTCCCGACGAATATCACGCAGATCCTTGCCCATGGCACGAATCGGAAGACCGGTGGCGCCCGCGATTCGCACGAGTGCCACCTGCATCCAGATTCGCCCGCGGTGCATCAGGTACCGGCGTCCGCGCCGGCTCCGGGCGCGGTATGCGGCTTCCGGGCCCGCCGTGCGTGCTGAGGCTCGGGTCTTCTGGGCCTCAACGCTGAGCGGGTGCACGGAGCCAATATCCCCGACGATCGACTCGATCGCCGCCTGCGCCTCCCCGAGACCGGAGTATCCTTGCTCGGTGGCGCGCGCTTGCTCGATGATGAGGGAGAGCGTCTCGCCGTGAGTGCTGGGAATATCCTGCCAACGGCAGGAGAATCCGTTGAAGTCGGCCTTTGGTCCATCCGGGTCGGGATTCGCCGGTGGAAAAGAAACGTGTGCCTCAACGCGGCCTTTCAGGATTTGATCCACCAAGTCCAGCGCGACGCCGCTGGAGACCGCCTGGGTATAGCGGTCGGTTATGCGCACCTTACCGACGCACAGATCGGCACCTAAGCGATTCAGTTCTGCTACATCGACCACGCCGGCTCTGAGGGTAAGTCCCACCATGTTTTTCACCACGTGCTGTACGTCAGCGAGGACGTTGAGCACCCGCCCGTGGTATTCCCCGGGGAGCATAAACGTCATGCCATCGCCACCGAAGAAGAACGGGAACTGCAGGGACCCGGTGATATTGGCGATGGAAATCGTGCTAATCGCTCCAGCCACCGTGACGTCCTTGTAGCGGCCCGCCTCGATCGCACCGGTACTGTTCACCACATCAGTGACTACCACGATCCAATCTGAAGGGACCGGCTCAAAGCATCCTCCGGCCAGAGCTGCCGCGAATCCGGAACAGGGAGGTAGGTCATGGTAGAACTCAGATGTATTCATACACTCCCCAGAACAACGAGCCCGCCCCACCCAGAACGAACAGGTGCCAGATCGCGTGGTGGTAGGGCATCTTCTTCAGCGAGTAGAGGATCGTTCCCACGCTGTAGAAGAGTCCTCCGGTGAGAAGCAGGACAAAAAACGGTTGCGGTAACGCCCCCAGCAGAACGTCCAGCCGCACCACCGCCAGCCATCCCATTGCCAGAAAAAACACAACCTGGGATTTTCGAAACCGGTCCCAGAGGATCACTTTCAGGGTGATCCCCACCGCTGCCAGCGTCCACACCGCCGTCAGCGTCCAGTGAGCCCATGATGTACCGATCGCCTTCATAATCGGGGTATAGGTTCCCGCTATCAGGAGGTAAATCGAGACGTGGTCGCTCAACCGGAAGAGCCGTTTCCAGGATGACTGTGCCGGACTCAAATGGTAGGCGGTAGATGCGTAAAAGAGCACGATCATCGAGGCCCCGAAAACCACCAGACTGAAGGTGTCGGCGGCGCGTTCTGGACGGAGGAGAAGTGCCACCGTCCCCATTACCGCAAGAACCGCGCCGATCATGTGAGTGATCCAGTTGGCACGTTCTTCGCGAGGCGAGTCCTGCCCGTGGAGGGAAATGTGCCTATCGAGCCAATTCATGGGAGTACGGTAGCAGAAGCGAGCGATCAGGACCAGCGGCGGCCGGGCGCGGTCCGGCGGGTCGGCGAGGATACTCGCCGTGGGACAGTAAGCGTGCCGTGGAACGGTGAGCGTGCCGTGGAACGGCGAGCGTGCCGTGGGACAGTAAGCGTGCGGTGGGACAGTGAGCGTACCGTGGGACGGTGAGCGTGCCGTGGGACAGTAAGCGTGCCGTGGAACGGCGAGCTCGCCGCCCCCGCGCCGGATCTCGTCAATAGGCGACGATATGAGTTCCTTCGTTCCCCTGCACCGCGGCCGCCAGGTTTTCCTCGTTGGTGATAATAACCCGGTTGCCGGGGTCCGCCTGGACAAACTCAATCGCTGCCATCATCTTGGGCCCCATGGACCCCGCGGGAAAATGTCCTTCCTGGTAGTAATGGCGCGCCTGGGCCAGAGTTATCCTGCTCAGCGATTCCTCGTTCGGTTTGCCGAAATTGATCGTTACCTTGGGAACACCGGTGATAATGATCAGCGTCCGGGCGTGGACCGCGATCGCCAGTTTCATGCTGGCCAGATCCTTGTCGATGACGCAATCCACGCCGGTGATCTCGCCGTTTTCGGCGTGAGACACCGGAATTCCACCGCCGCCGCCGGTTATCAAGACGTACTGCTGCTGAAGGAGGTGACGGATCGCCTCCTTCTCGACGATATCGATCGGATATGGGGAGGCGACGAATCGGCGCCATCCGCGGCCGGCATCTTCCTTAAGGAGCCATCCTTTTTCCCGAATGAGCTCCTGCGCCTGCTCCTCCGTATAGAATGGGCCGATCGGCTTGGTGGGATTCTGCATCGCAGGATCATGGCGGTCGACGATAATCTGCGCCGGAATCGTCACTACGTTGCGCCAGATGCCCTGCGTGATCATCTCATTCTGAAGACACTGCTCGATCATGTAGCCCATGGAACCGCACGTCATGGCGTCGAGCATTCCCAGAGGAATTTCGGGGACCTCCTCCTTGGCTAACTCATTCTGGAGGAGTAAATTACCGACTTGCGGTCCATTGCCGTGGGTTACGATGAAGTTGTACCCGTTTTTCACGAGCTCCACCACCGGCTTCACCGTGCGTCGGATGTTCTCGAACTGCTCCTGAACGGTTCCCCGCTGTCCCTTTGCAATGATTGCGTTGCCGCCCAGTGCGATAACCGCCAAGCTATCGCTGCTTACCTTCTGCTGTTGCTGGTTCATGGTCATCGCAGTGTATCATCCGCGGAAACCCCACGCCAGCAATTTTGACGACTACCACCGGACGACGGGAGCGCCGTCGACAGTGGTTACCGTGAGGGGAAGTCCGAACAGCCGCGAGAGGAGTGAATCGGTCATCGTATCCGGGATCGGTCCGTGCGCCAGGAGGGTCCCCTCCGTGAGCAGAAGCAGTTCATCAGCGCACACCGCTGCAAACTCGGGGTCGTGTGTCGTGAAGACGACCGTAGTGCCGTCCGCTTGGAGTGATCGTACCAGATTGGCCAGGCGTCGCTTGTTAAAGAGATCCAAATGGGATGTGGGCTCATCCATGAGGAGAATTTTCGGCTCCTGGGTGAGGCAGCGTGCCAGCATAACCAGTTGGCGTTCCCCTCCGCTGATCTCGGTGACGGGAGTGTGAATATGAGCTTCAAGTCCCACCCGGATCAGGGACCTTCGGACGATTTCGCGATCCGCGTGGGAGGGAGCCGCCAGCGGAGACAGGTATGGCGTGCGGCCCAGGAGTACGTACTCTTCAATCGAATACTCGAAGGGAATGTGCTCTTCCTGAGGAAGTAGAGAGAGTGTCCGGCCCATCTCGCGTCGCGTGAACTCGCGCAGGGGACGGTCGAAGATGCGCAGGGCGCCATGATCCGGACGGAGCCATCCCAACAGCAGGTTCAGCAGGGTCGTCTTACCCACACCGTTCGGTCCAAGAATTGCCGTCACCGCCGCGGTGGTGATAGCAGCGGTAAGACCTTGCAGCACCGGCGCAGTAGCTCCCTCGTACGTGAACCAAAGGTCCTGAACGGCTGCCGCCGGGGCGCGGGGGGTGGGGGTCATCGCTCGATCCGGATGTTGTTGGTCATCATCAGTACCAGAAACGCGGTCGCCCCCAGCAGGGATGTCACGATTCCCAGGGGGATCTCGCCGGCGGTGACGGTGCGGGCGAAGGCGTCCGCCGGTACCACGAAGATCGCCCCCAACAGGGCGGAAGCCGGCAACGCCATTCCCGCGTCGGCTCCGAAGAGACGCCGGGCGGCGTGTGGAATGATAAGGCCCACCCAGCCGATGATTCCCGCCACCGAAATTACCGCCGCCACTGCGACGGTGGCTGCAATTAGGAGAACCAACCGTTCCCGCCTGGGAGTGGCTCCCAACGAGAATGACACGCGATCCTGCAAGGAGAGCACGTTGAGGCGCCACCGTCCCAGAAACAGAATGAGGAGCGCCGCCAGAACTGCCGGAAGGATCGGAACCAGCGTATCCCACCCGACGTTCCATAGCCCGCCGAGCATCCAGAAGGTAATCGTCGGCAGCTGTTCCAGCGGGTCCGCCACGAACTTTACCAGCCCCACGCCGGCGGAGAGCAGAGCCGACACGGCGATTCCCGATAACACAAGGCGCAGGATCCACCCGCCGAACCGAAGACGTCGGGCGATCCGGTAGGCGGTGGCCAGCCCCACCAGCGCCCCTGCGGCGGCCCCCGCCTGAATCGCCCACGACCCGCCGTCTGTGAGCACGATCGTCACCGCGGCGCCCAGCGCCGCCCCCTGAGCGACACCGACGAGGCCCGGTTCTACCAAGGGATTAGCGAAGAGCATTTGCATCACCACCCCGGAAGAGGCCAGGGCCGCACCAAGCAGGATCGCGGCAATCGTTCGAGGTAGGCGGAGCTCCAGCAACAGCCGTAACGCCAGCGGGTCGTTGAGAAGTCGGGAAATCGACATGAATCCCGGCTCCGGATATCTGCCCAAGAGGAGAGACGCCCCGACGACTATCGGGAAGAGGACCCACAACGCCGTGAGTCGTCGGCGCGGGGAGGAAGGCGCGGCGGAAGACGGGGGATTCAGTTCACATCTCCCGTGAGAAGCGGGGCGATGATCGCCTCGTACTGATGATCGTTCAGGCCGTATACCTCGTGGTAGAACTCACGAACGTGTGTCTCCATGTCGGTGTCCGAGAACATCTCCGGGTGCAACGTCCGCGCGATCCACTGGAGCCCGAGAATCCACCGCGTATCCGGTTGATCCCAGCTATAAAAATCCATGGGAAACGCGTGAAAACGATCCTCCCGGACCGCAAAGAGCTCTTGCCAGCGCGGCTCGGCGGCCAGACGGTTTCGGATATCCTCGGCATCTCCGTCATACGAAACGAGCATGATCTCGTTGGGATTCCATGCGGCGATCTGTTCGAATGAGACCGTCCCCCATCCACTTCCTGCCGCGGAACGCCACACCGGCACGCCGCCGGCGCGCTCAACGAGTTCCGTCTGAATCCAGGTGGCAGGTGGTACCTGGAAGGAGACCTCTCCGTCGCTGCGGCGGTAGTAGACTAATAGCGTTTCAGGACGACGGCGATCCGGAATCAACCGGGTCTGACTTTCCACGGCGGAGACCTGACGGCTATACCATTGGGTGAGTTCCCGGGCGCGTTCCTCCTCATCGAGAACGGTGCCCAACATCGTGATATCCCGCTGATATTGTTGCGGCGTTTCGAGCTCGACGTAGATCACGGGGATTCCAAGATTTTCCACCCTGCGGCCCAGGGGGCCTCTCATGAACGTCTTCAGAATCACCAGGTCCGGCTCCTCCGCGGCGATCTGCTCAGGACCGACGTTGTGGGCGAGGATCGTTTTCTCCCCATAGTCAGGGTCAATAGCGGTAAGAAAGTTGCCCCTTCCTTGACTGATCCGCCCGACTCCCACCAGGCGTTCCGGGGCGTCCTCAAAGGCGTAGAGCACATCCGCGATCATGAGCACCGCCCGTCCCGCGGTGACGATGCGTTGCGGTGCCGTCGGTACGGTGACCTCGCGCTCCAGGGCATCCACCACCGTTCGTGTGGGGCCGGTAGTCTCAGTTGTTCCTGTGGCGAAGAGTGTCGCCGGTAGACATACCGCCACTGCGATAATATGTGCAAGAAATATGATGCGAGTTAGTTTCATGGCTCAGGTATTGTGAGAGCGGTATGGCGCTCCGGTCAAGCGGGGTGTATATAGAATCCTGTTACGCGAAGCAGCATATCTCGTGGATTTGTAGAGAGATATGAGACCGGATGGTGGTGTACAGACGAAAGACACCTCCGCCGGCCAGGTTGGTGGCTCTCAGGAGGTTCCCACATTCCAGTTCCCACCCGCTGTTCCAACCCCACCTGCCCGGCCCA
>JBBDTM010000060.1:0-34258 GCA_040904425.1 Alkalispirochaeta sp. | reverse complement strand
CCGGGGAACGTTGAGACACCAACGTGTCCACTACCGTCCAACCATTCGACCATTTCAGAACCCGCTGTGTAACCGGCTGCGTAGTTGTTTGTACCAACGAACGCCAGTCTGTCACTGTCCGGTGCATCCGAGTCAAATGTCACCACGGGAATACCCTGACTGGTCGCCCGATTAATCGACGGAACCAGCGTTGCCGCATCACCGGCCGTTACCAGCAATCCGTCTACTCGACGAGCCACGAGCTGATCAACCGCGCGGGCCTGCAGTGTAGCATCCCATTCGGCCGGTCCCTGAAGCTCAACAGTGACATGCGGCCCGATTGCTTTTGCCGCATCTAATGCTCCGGCGTAGGTCCAGTTGAAAAACTCAGAGCCCTTCAAGAACACGACCATGCCGTATACTTCTTCCTCAAGATCGGCCTGTCCCGGAGCCATTTGCCCCTCAGAACTGCCACCAGCAAATGCGGACATTCCCATTACTGCGATAAGCAGTAGCGGTAACCAAATCCGTTTACCCATAAAACCCTCCTGCAAAATTTTCGGTCAGCCTAGGGCCAACCGGTTTTGTCTTTTTCGTGCCGCCTCGACCATGAAAATGGCCACCAGCAGCATTATGCCGTTCACGATTTCCTGCCAGTACGTGTCGATTCCGGACATGGCGAATGCGTTAAAGACGATCGCCATGAACAGCACGCCCAACACGGTACCGAACATGTTTCCTTCACCGCCACGAACGATATTTGTGCCCCCGATTACGACGGCGGCAATTACCTTCAGCTCGGCTCCGATCGCGAACGAGTTGTGGGCTGTCCCGTATTGGGAAGCCGCGATGATCCCCGCGAGGCCGGCCAATAGTGAAGACAGTCCAAACACGAAGTAATTCATCAGGGTGACATTGATGCCCGAGACACGTGCCGCCTTGCTGTCATAGCCGATGAAGTAGATCTGCTGAAAGAACTTGTGGTGCCTCAGAAGCGTCCCGAGTCCTACAGCGAGAATAATGAAAATGAGAATTGGCACCGGAATGCCGAAGATATATCCCTGACCAAGAAAGGCGAACTCCGCGGGAAACCCCGAAATGCTCTGTCCCCCACTCATCGCGACGGCGAGGCCCCGCACGGTAAGCATCATCGCAAGCGTTGCGATAAACGGATGCACGTCCAGAACGATCTTTAGCGTCGCGTTGATCATTCCCACCGATAAGGCCGCAAGAAGGGTGATTCCAACGGCCAATGCCACCGGAACTCCTGCAGTGATAAGCAATCCGGTCAGAATCGCTGAAAACGGCAGGACCGAACTCACCGATAGGTCAATACCGCCGGAGATGATGACCAGCGTCATTCCGATTGCCATGATCGCTTCCAGGATGAATCCCATGAAAAGAATTTCAAAATTGAACCACGTCAAGAAATAGGGCGACCGAAATCGCATGATTATGGATAGCCCGATCAACACGCCCAGGAGCGCTGTGCTATGGAATCCGAGGCGGTTGTATATAGAGTAAAACAGTTTCTTCATAGCGCTTCTCCTACCCTAAACCGTTGCATATTTCACAATCTCTTCCTGCGTGACTTCATCGCCAGACAGCTCTGCGGTTATCCGGCCCTCTTTAAAGACCAGCACCCGGTCACAGAGCCCGACGATCTCCGGTTGTTCCGATGAGATAACGACAACACCGATACCGGTGGTAACGAGTTCTCGAAGTGCCAAATGAATCTGGGACTTTGCACCGACATCGACGCCCCGGGTTGGCTCGTCGACGATGAGAATTTCCGGTTCAGCAAAGAGCCACTTGCCTAACAGCACCTTCTGCTGATTTCCACCGCTCAGATTCTGTACCCAGTTTTCCGGTCGTCGGGGATTGATGTCTAGCGATTCCATCAGTCGAGAAACCGCGTCTTGTCTCTTTCGACCCTGATAAAACGAACCGGTCGCCAGGATTTTCTTGAGGGAAGTGACTACGATGTTCCACGAGACCGTCATCGTTTGGAAAAGTCCCTTAGAGCGACGGTCCTCAGTGAGATAGCAAATACCGGCGGCGATCGCATCTCGGGGAGATTTGATCGTGATCGGCTTGCCGTGAACTTCTACCGTTCCGCTGGTCTTGGGTGCTGCGCCAAATAACGCCAGCATCGACTCCGACCGTTGGGCGCCAACGAGACCGGCAAGCCCGAGAATCTCTCCTCTCTTAACGGTAAACGAAATGTCGCTGAACTGGTTCCGAAATCCCAGGTCCTTCACATCCATGAGGGCGTCGCCGACCTCTTTGGTCTTCGGCGGATATAAATCTTCTATATTCCTTCCGACCATCATCCGAATGATCTCCGACGAGGATGTGTCCGCCGTGGGGAGCGTTCCGATCAGTTCGCCATCACGCAAGACGGTAATCCTGTCGGCAACCCGGAACACCTCGGTCAACTTATGGGAGATGAATACGACCGTTACCCCCCGGTCTCGTAGCCGTTCGACGATTCCATACAGACTATCTACTTCCTGCTCGGATAAGGAGGATGTTGGTTCATCCATGATGATAATCCGTGCATTCAGGGAAAGCGCCTTGGCGATCTCAACAAGTTGCTGACGGGCAACGTTCAAGGAGCCTGCCAACGACTTGGGATGAATATCGACAGCCATATCATCGAACAAATCCTGGGCCATCCGGTAAAGCTCGCTCCATTTGATGAAACCCAAACGATTTGTGGGCTCTCGGTTACAGAATATGTTCTGGGCCACCGTGCGGTTGTCGGCAAGGCTCAATTCCTGGTGGACAAGGCTGATTCCGTGGTTCATCGCGTCGATCGGAGAGTCTACGTTGACGGGAGTGCCCTCCAGCTTCAATTCACCCGTATCGCGACGGTAGATCCCACCGATGATCTTCATCAGGGTAGATTTCCCGGCACCGTTTTCTCCAACGATGGCATGAACTTCGCCCGCCATGAATGAAATATTCACGGATTTCAGGACGCGATTCTCATGAAACGATTTATCGATATTGCTCAGCTCTAACAAGGCGCCCATGTCAGCTCCTTCTCTCTTTCCTGCGTCGGAACGCATCAACGCCAACCGCAACCAGCAGAATGAGACCACTCACCGCCTGCTGCCAGTTCGGTGAACCGTCCAGCAGAACAAACCCGTTATTGATGAACGCCAGCAACGTCACACCCAAAACCGCGCCGAGAATTGATCCGGAGCCGCCGGCAAAGCTCGCACCTCCGAGCACCGCTGCGGCTATCGCTCGCAGCTCCGCCTGGAGTCCGAACCCTGCAAATCCCATTGACAGACGGGACGTCATAAGCACTGCCGCCACCCCTGCCAGAGCGGAACTGATCATGTAGCCGCTCATGATGACCCGCTGCGTTTTCAAGCCGGAAAGATGCGCCGCGTCCGGGTTAGCACCGACAAAGTACATCTGGTGCAGCGGCTTCCACTTTCGCAGCAGCACGTCGAGGACAATCAGCACCACGGCAACGACAATGATGGGCACCGGTATCGCTGCGAATCGCAACCGCCCTAACGCATTAAACGAATCAGGAAGTCCCGACAGGTAGTATCCGGAAGTGAACACCGTCGCCAGTCCTCGTGCGATCGCCATCATCGAAAGCGTGACGATAAATGGGGCAATTCTAAATCGGGCTATCAGATATCCATTGACCGCTCCACAGGCCAACGCTGTGAGGATCCCCATCACGATTGCGATCGGAATAGGAACGCCTGCGCGCAACATTAAGGCGGTGGTTACGCTCGAGAGCGCGAGTACTGATCCAACCGACAGATCTATGCCCCAGAGAATCAGTACGATCGTGAGGCCTGCCGCCATCAACAGGTCGTACAGCATGCCGTTGCCGATCGCCTCAAAATTGGCGAGTGATAGGAACGCGGCCGGCCGGAGAATAGATAGCACAACAATGACCGCGACGATCACGATCCCGAGACTGGTTTCTCGCGAGCGCAGAATGCGCATCAGCGGGGAATCGGAGATAGACGACTGACTCACAGCCGATTTGTTGTCACGCGATGCCATGATGATAGCCTCTCCAACAATTCAACTGATTTCGTAGTAATGTTTGTATAATATACATACTAACCTTCCCAAAAAGATCACCGGTTTGCTAACTGGGATTGATGGAACACAAGTGTGTCTAGCGCGAGTGCCATGGCTCCCACCACACTGGCATCGACTCCCAGCTTCGACCGACAGATAGTAGTTGTTTCGATGATGGCCTCCATCGTGTGTACCGAAAACTCCCTTTCCAAGGGATCCATAATCAACTCCCCAGAACGGCTGATTCCACCACCGACGATGACCAGTTCAGGACTTAAGAGATTGGCAACGGTTGAAATTGCTCTCCCGAGGTATTTACCGGCCTTGTCAAAAATGCCCTTCGCTTCGGGATCACCCTGCTCAGCTGCTATCGACAATTCTTTGGCAGTGATCCAGTCGTGTTCTACATCGCCATGCTTTCCCTCGTTCGCAAATTGCTCGATGGCGCGGCCGGAGGAGACCGCCTCAAGACATCCCATCTTTCCGCATTCGCATTGCAAAGGACTGCTTGTGACGTGGATGTGGCCAAACTCGCTATCATGTTCGTACCCCCGGCCGTCGATTACGACAGCGGAACCAATACCGTAGCCGACATTCACGTAGAAGAACGTCTTTGCCTCTGTTGCTGCGCCGTACCACATTTCTCCTAAAGCTGCTGCCCGCGTACAGTTATCAATGACTACCGGCAGCTGCAGTCGATCCTGCAGCAACGTCCGAAACTCGACATCTTGCCAATTGAAGTCGGGTGAGAACCGAACATATCCACGCTTTTTATCCACCAAACCAGCTACTGAAACCCCAACACCCAGAACCGATGAGATCGGCACGGATACCGATTCCACTAAAGATCGTACCAATCCTTCTACCTGATCCAGGATGCTTTCAACAGTTCGATCTCGTTTCGTGGGAATCCGTTGCTGTTCAAGAATCTGACCCTTTAGATTCCCAACCACCAGTGAAACGGTCGTCGTTCCAATATCAACGCCAATAATGAAATTCTGAGACGTATCCAGTGTCAGCAGGACCGGCGGACGCCCCCCAGCCGAAGAACCCGATGTACTGGAATCTGTCTCAACCAACAATCCCCGTTCGATCAGGTCACTCACTATGGTGGAGGCCGTCATCTTACTTACTGAGAGAATTCGCGAAAGCTCAGCTCTACTTACCAGGTCACGCTTGCGAACCGAGTCCAGAATTAAATCAGTATTGATTTGCCTCGCCTGTTCTGGATCAGCTTTTCTCAGCACGACGATCCATCCGTTCCATGTTTGTTAGTATACCTTACTTACTAAGCTTGTCAACTTTTTTTTGCGTGATCTGAACCTCAGTCCGTTTCCGAGGGAAGCCTGGCACTCGGCAACGGAACATGATCCACCATCAATCATGCGTCACGGTTCAGTACGGAAGAGATGGCCGGCACGGAATAATGCGCCTAACCAACGCTTTACGCGTAAAACATAACAACCTATGATTGGATGGCTTATGATTACTACACCATTGAAAGACGCCCCCTCAACCGCAGACCGATGGAAGGCTTGGGCGGTTCACCTATTCACCGCCGCCGGTGCAATTGCAGGACTTAATGCTCTTGTTCACATTTTGCAGGGGGACATAACGGGAGTTCTTCTGTGGTTGGTGATCGCCCTGTTAATTGATGCTGCAGACGGGCCTCTCGCACGCCGATTCCGCGTCGGAGAAGTCCTACCCCATGTGGACGGCATAGTCCTCGACCATGTGATCGACTACACCACCTACGCCCTGATTCCCGCCATCTTCCTCTACGAATTCGGGTTGGTACCGGTAGGCTGGGAGTTGGCAGCCTCAGCAGTGGTAGTGGTCAGCTCGTTGTACTGTTTCACGAACAAGGGGCTGAAAACCGAGGACAACTTCTTTACCGGCTTTCCCGCCGCCTGGAATCTGGTTGTCCTGGGTTTTTATCTTCTTGAAACGTCCCCGGTGCTGAATCTCGTACTTATACCGATTATCGCAGCCCTTACCTTTGTGCCGATAAAGGTTATACATCCCTTCCGGGTGCGAGCCTATCGTCCTCTTACGATTACTTTGACACTCCTCTGGACAGTTCTGGCTTTCTATCTGGTGATTGAGCGAAATTCCAGTGGAAACCTATCCGAATATGATCCTCTACCCTTTTGGGCCTTTGTTTTGATCTCAACCTATTTCATTGTCATCAGCGTGATTCGCACGTTTCGGGGCAGGCTCGACAAATGACCGGGGCTTATCCCGTCGTTTCACCACGGCAGCAAACAAATACACATTTCTGAATTCAGTTTATGATTCCGAAAAGTTACTGCGATTCGCGTGACATTCGCACCATGTCCGCCTGTAGTGCACCCGTTCATCTCATCAATAATTTGAATGCGTGGGTCCAATGGTTGTTTAGAAAGCCGAAGCGGATCCATATCAGGGCCAGGGCCTCCAGCAGATAGGCCTGAGAGATATCCCCCAGGTCGCGCACCGGCCACCCCCATCCCGTGGCGATGGCAGTAACGATCTCTTTCGCTTCCGAATCGTTCCCGCACAGAAACATGTCCGGAGTGCCTTCCTCCAGTCTGGGGTTGGCCATATAGGCGGAGGTGATGGTATTGAAGATCTTCACCACCCTGGTATCGGGCAACCACTTCTGAACGAGTTTTCCCGCTGATTCTGGAAATGATACCGCCAGCTCCGGGGGCGCATTTTCCTCTCTGACGATAAGAGGATTGGTAATATCCATGAGGATCTTTCCGGCCAGGTTATCCTGACCTGCCAAATCCAGGGCCTTTCTGGCCGCATCTCCGTCCCACTTGGTCGCCAGAGCAATGATCTCTCCATGGACCGCCGCCTCTTCAAAACTGCCGAGGTGAACCGCCGGAGCGGTCTCTTTGCACCAGTCCAACAACTTCTCAGGCGATCGAGAACCGATGACCACTGAGTCGCCTCGCTTTGCGAAACCCTCGGCCAGAGCCTTTCCCACCATTCCCGAACCGATTATCCCGATATTCACCCGTTCCTCCCTATTGGCACCCGTGTCGATCACAGCATAACAGGCTAATTCTTATCTGTATTGTAATATTTCGTGACAATACCGTGCCGGTGCGAAACGGAGTTACCAGGAGAAGCTACCTGTGGGTCGACGATGACGGGGATAGGTGCCGGGGTCGCACATCTTTATGTGATCCGGCACGTGGTGCGACCGGTTCACGGCGTCTCTCCCATCGCCTTGGCCCGGTAGGAACGGCGAAGTATTTCCGCGAGGACGGTCGTGTCCACGTCGCTGGGAATCGGTTTTGGTTCGTTCATGACTGAGATGATACCGCCATACGTTCGATACGTCTAAAATCGGTACGTCGGTGCCTCAACGTCTCCTGGTCTCTGTTCGGTTGACATTCACAGAGCCGGTGCTCATTATGATTTTTAGGGGTATGGTTCGATGACTGAATCGATCGTGTGCGTTCACGACGACCTCTCAATCCTTTCTGTTAAGGCCCATCGTATTCATGGGCGGAACTGACTACCGGATCTACGTATACGCGGCACCGATTGCTCTCACCGTTCTTCTGATCGCCATGGGAACCGTGTGGCGATATCGCCGGCGACCGATCGCCGTCACGCTGGTCTGGTACCTGGCGATGGTCGGGATGTATCTCATCGCGAATCTGCTGGAGCTGTTGGCACCATCACCGGAAGGCACGGTGTTTTGGGCTCGGATAAGCCTCCACTTTTTCCTGGGATCCGGTCTCGCCTGGCTGGCGTTGGCACTGTCCTACGCCGGTTTCGAATCGCTCAGCCGGTGGAGCGCGTTTCGTTGGCCGACGCTCCCGGCGCTCGGAATCAGCGTGTTCATATGGACCAATCCTGAACGAGCGTTCTTTTGGACCGATCTGGGAATTACACGTGTCGCGGGCTTCACGACGATGCAACCGGAATACGGTCCCGTGTTCTGGATATACGGCGTCTTCCTGTATGTGCTCCTGTCGGTTGGCGTGGTCCTGTTCCTGTCAACTGGAGCCCGCGGTCGCCGCGTGATTCGTCAACAGTCATCCCTGATCTCTCTCGCAGCGCTTATTCCGATCGTCGTAAACCTGCTCTACGTGTTCCGGGTGATCCCCGCTGTACAGAAAGACTATACTCCGGTGGCGTTCGCTCTATCGGGTATGTTTTTCTACTATGCGGTGCATCGCTTCCGATTGCTTCGGGTGGGCCCCATACACCACCACCTCGTCCTGGAGGATGTTCCATCAGCCGTAATCACCGTCGATTCCGAGGGTTCGATTCTCGATTTCAACGGACGCGCGCAGGACCTGCTCCACGTGGACGACGGCGCAGTAGGATCGACGATAGCTGAGGCCCCGTTGCTGTCGGCGCTGGTTCAAGGTGTCTCTATTGACCTTCGCAACAATTTTGAGGCCTCGTGGCCCCGTCCCGACGGCACCGAGGGCCATTTCGATGTGTGGATTAAGCCGATTCATCATCTCAGCGGCCGCCCTGCGGGAGCAGTGATTACGATTTCCGACGTCTCTGATTGGGTCAACCTCCTGGAAGATCGCAACCGGGCCTATCGCGAGTTGGAAGAGAAACGAAATCGGCTCGTTCAGCTACAGACGCAACTCAGGCGTCAAGAACGGCTGGCTACTATCGGGCAGATCTCCGCCGGACTCGCTCACGAGATAAGCAATCCCCTGACGTACATCCGTAGCGGATTTCGCGAGGTAATGCGGGCGGTAGAGATCTTGCAGGTTTCCCGGTCCGCCGATCGCACAGACGACGGAGATGTCCAGGTTTCCCTTGCCTCGGTGGAGAATCTTCAAGAAGTAGGCGCGGACGTTCAGAAGGGCCTGGAACGGATCGAAAGCGTCGTACGTTCTCTGCTCGACTTCTCGCGTGGAGTAGCGCACAAGCGGGAACGAACCAAGGTTGACTTTGCCCGGATTGTGGAGAACAGCATCGCGCTTGTCAGACCGGGAGTAAGCGGCATCGAACTGCGTGCGCAGGGGCAGGACCCACTGTTCCTCGTATGCTCAGGTGACGAGATCAGCCAGGTGTTGCTTAATTTGCTGCTCAACGCCGTGCAAGCGGTGGAGTCCGTACCGGATACGGCCAATTCCGAGCGCCGGGTAACGATCACCTACAAAATCCGTGCGGGTGTCCTGGTTTGCGCGGTTACAGACACCGGTCCCGGAGTCCCTCCGGAAATCCGCGACCAGATTTTCGATCCGTTTCTTACCTCTCGAGCCGATAGTTCCGGCACCGGTTTGGGCCTCAGTATCTCCAGCGACATCGTCCGAAACGGTCACGGGGGGCGCCTCTACCTCGCCGACGGCCTCCCGACAACGTTCGTCATCGAGCTGCCCTTAGGAGCCGATCCCGGATAGACCCCGGGGCTTACTCATTGGCTTCGGCGACCGGGTCGCCTTTCGCGGTGTTCACCGCACCACCTCAAAGGTGAGGACGGTCTTCCGTCCGCCATCGTTTGCCACATTGAACGTTCCCTGAAGCTGTTCGGTCAGCATCTTGACGATGGTGAGCCCAAAGCCCGGCGTCTTGTTGGCAACGAATCGCTGGTCGGAACCGATCCCGTCGTCCCGAACAGTGAGTGTTACCCGAAGATTGGTCTTTTCCAGGTGAACAAGAACGTGGCCACGCTCCCTGCCCAGGAAGGCGTACTTCAACGCGTTTGTCAGCAACTCATTGAGAATGATACCGACGGGAATCGCGGACTTGGAGCTGAGTGCGAAATCGGCGATATCCTTTTCCACGGTCACGTTCTTTTGCTTACCAAAAACGGCAACCAGCGCATCGACGAGACTCTCGGCGTAATCCTTCATGGACACCTCGTGGTAGCCGGTGCCAATCAGCAGCTTCTCGTAGAGAACGCGAATACTTCCCACCCGCGAGATAGCGCCCTGGAGACCGGCTGCAACCTCGTCGTTGTCTGTAGAATCAGCCTGGATCGACAGGAGACCTTCTATTTGAGCCATATTGTTCTTTATGCGGTGGTGGACTTCCTTCAAGAGGATTTCTTTCTCCGTCAGTTGCCGGCGAATCTCTTCTTGTGCGTGCTTACGATCCGTAATATCCAGAGCCGTAAAAATCACGTCGGCTGTGGTATCGCGCGCATCAATTGGAGTGGAAGCCAGCAGCACATCAATCACGGCCCCGTTCTTGGTCCGCCAGCGAGTCTCCACGCTTCCAGCCCCCGTTTTCTCAATCTGATCGTACTTCTCCTTACCGACAAAATCGTATTCTTCCTGAGAGGGATACAGCATCCGCGCGTCGTTCCCCAGAAGTTCATCTCGGCTGTATCCTGTCATCTCGCAGACGAGAGGATTTACCTCTTTCAGCACACGGTTGGAGACCACTCCGATTCCGGTGGGGGCCACGCTATAGATGCTGAGCATCTTCTTGTGGTTTTCCAGGAGCTGCTCCTCCGCTTCTTTTCGATCGGAGATATTAATGAACGCCGCCACAAAGTGGTCCAGCTTATACTGGTAGGCGACGCAATCGTACCAAGAGTTATTGGCCTCGAGACGCGTCTCGAAACGTATCTGCTCTCCGGTACGGGCCACTCTCCCGAACGTCCCGATCCAGTCGAAGGGGTCGTGCTCAATTCCCGGAAACACTTCGGTAGCGGTCTTGCCGCGGGGATCGACACCAGTCAATTGCATGTAGCCGGGATTGGCATCGAGAAAACGGTAGTCCACGGCGTTTCCCGCTGGATCATAGATCATCTGCTGGTATGCGACGCCGATCGGGCCCCGCTCAAAGAGCGCTCGAAATTTCCACTCGGCGTCCCGCAATGCCGCCTCCGCCCGCTTCCGTTCGGTGATCTCATCGAACATTGCGTAGACCTGGTACGGACGGTCGGCGCCCGGCATAAAGAGCGGGATCGCGGTAATGGAAAGCCAGACGTACGCGTTCCGCTCCGGCACAAAGACACCGCGATCAACCGGACCAAATCTCTGTCCGGTCCTCAGGGCGATATTCGCCGGATGATCGGAACCGGAAACGGGCGCACCCTCGGGGTCGATCATCTGCCACCGAGGATCCATCGCGGTCTTTCCGTTCATCTGATCTACGGTTATTCCGAGTATTCTCTCGGCCGAAGGATTTGCTGAGACGATGGTACCTTCGGAGGAGTGATAGACTACCCCCGGAGACATCGTCTCAAAGAGCCGGCGGTATTCTTCTTCGCTCTTCGCAACCCGCCTTTTCGCGGTATGCAGCCTCCGAGCCAGCTTGATCGAGGTGTCAAGAACAGCGATCCCGGAGTTCTTCAGTACATATCCATATGAGGTAATCTTTTCAGTCTTCTCGACAATCTCGGGATTGGTGTGGGACGAGAGAAAAACGACGGGAATATCTATCCTGGTCAGAATCTGTTCGGCCGCCTCCGTGCCGTCAATTCCGGAACCGAGGTCAATATCCATGAGAATCAGATCAAAGTGTGACCCAGACTCACAGACGGACTGCACGGCGTCTTCGCCGTTCAGAACATGGTGCACGGTATAGCCGAAGTCCTCCAATTGCCGCTTTTGAGCCATTGCTATCAAAGCTTGATCTTCTACGAGGAGGATCGCGTATCGCCTGTGATTCATTTTTGGCCTGACCAATTGTATCACAGATAACGGACCAGGCAGCTCAAAAAGTACATTTCTATGCGGCGCGGATCGTACGTGATCCCGCTCGCGGTACCCACCGGCGTCATTATCTACTGGCGTGTCGATCACCTCTTCGGTATAATAACGTTCAGAATTTATGATTACAAAAAGAATCGGAATAACCGCCAAGGTCGTTTTATCTGTCGTTCTGCTGCTTTTTCTCGTCGTGGCCGGTCTCTCACTTTATGTGGCTGTCCGCACCGTACGTAATCTGCAAGACACCATGGACGAGCGGGTCGAGTGGATCTCCGACTACGGCTCTGAGCTCTACTCAGGCTTAATCGACTCCGGCCTTGCCACCACCCAGGTGATGCTCGGACTGGTCGAGTCCCACATGGAAGACCAGGCTCCCCGGGGTGATCTGTTTCAGACGATCCGCTCGCCTCTGTACAATCAGGAATGGCTCGTCGGTACGTGGGTCGCGTTCGAACCGGACGCATACGATGGGAACGACGCCGAATTCGCCGGTGTCCAACCGTTTACATCCGAAGGCCGTTTCGCATCCTACTGGTATCGAGCCGGTGCGGAAGTCGATTCCATGGGCCTCGACGATTATGCGGATGAAGCGTATTACAGTGTTCCTCTGTCTGCCGGCGAGCCGTATCTCTCCGAGCCGTATGAGTATCAAGCCGGTGATCAACTACTCTCGCTGATTACCATCGCGCTCCCGATACGTCGAGACGGCGAGGTCATCGGCGTCGTCGGTTCGGACCTCGATCTCAGCTCCTCCCAGCAACGGATCACCAGTATACGTCCCTTCGAGACCGGTTACGCCTTTGTTGTCACCGGAACCGGAATGATCGCGGCTCATCCAAACACCGACGTCCTCATGACCGGCGCGGCGCAGTACTTTGAGGACCCCCAGGGATTTGATCAGGCGATTCAAGACCGAACAACGTACGTTGAGACTAAACGGGCGGTTGGAGGCAACCGGTCGGAGTCCCTGTTCGTTGTCGCGCCGTTCGCGATAGATCAGTTCGATGAGACGTGGTTTTTCGGCGTCTCAGTACCCACCGCAACGATTCAGGAACAGATCCGCAATTCAATAATGACCGCCGTTATCACCGCGCTCATCGCGGTGGCGCTCGCCGTAGCTCTGCTGATTCCGATGCTCACCCGTATGACGCGCTCCATTCGTGAAACCGCCACGGCGATCCAGAGCATCTCCGAGGGAGCCGGTGATCTCACCCAGCGTCTGAGAGTTACCACCAGCGACGAGATCGGAACGCTTGCGGAGAGCTTCAATCGGTTCATCGCGTATCAGAACGACTTCATAAACCGTCTGAAAGGAAACGCGGATCGTACCGATTCGGCCAAGAACGAGGTTGTTGCATCAGCCGAAGAATCCTCCGCGTCGATTCGGCAGATCGGAGCGAATATCGAATCGATCGGCACGCAGATTGAGACGCTGGACAAAACTGTGAGCAACTCGGCGGCCGCGCTGGAGCAGTCAAATGCTGCCATTCAAGCGATCGATTCTCAGATTTCGGAGCAGTCCACGATGGTGGAGGAAACATCCTCCTCGATCAATGAGATATCTGCCTCCCTTTCCTCTACCGCGCGAATCGCCCGGCAGAAGGTGCAGTCCGCGCAGGAGTTAAATCAGACGGTGGGGCATGGACAAGAGAAGCTTGCCCAGGCTGAGCAGGCGATGGCGTCGGTTGAGCAACGTCTTTCTACGATCGTGCAGATGAACTCCGTCATTAACGGCATCGCTTCGCAGACGAACCTGCTTTCGATGAACGCGGCAATCGAAGCCGCCCATGCGGGAGACTCAGGCAAAGGTTTTGCCGTGGTCGCGGAGGAGATCCGCAAGTTAGCCGAACAAGCATCAGTGTCTTCGAAGGAAATCAACCTTTCCGTTCGGCAGATTTCCGAATCGATTCAGCAGAGCTCTTCAACGGTACGCGCTGCCACCGAGTCCTTCGCGCAGATCGTCGAAGAAGCTCAATCGACTGGTGACGCGCTCATGGAGATCAGCTCCAGTGTCGACGAGATGAGCGCCGGCGGTGAACAAATTATGAGAGCAACTCAGGCGCTGAGCGAAGCGGTAACCAGGGTCAATGAAGGCTTCCGGGAGATCACGGCCAGTTCCCAGGAGCTTCTCACCGCAAACGGGGAGCTCGCGGGTATCTCAAGCAGCGCGAAGCAAGGCATCTCCGAGATCAATACTGGGGTGCAAGAAGTAGTTACCGCCGCCGGCAGTCTCGTGGACATCGCCGGAAACCTCGATTCCGTCGTGACCGAACTACGCCGACAGGTTGATCAGTTTCAGACGGACTAGTGCCGACCGGCTTAGGACGGAGCGCGTTCGAGGGAAACAGCATGTTGCTGAACCCGTCCCCGAAACCGAACGCCAGGACCGCCGTCTGGCGGGTAATTCCCACGAGGTCTGCCAGGGGTGAGAGGATCGGCATCATGAGAAACGCCTTGGCACTGGCCGAGCCGATGATTATGTTCATGCCGAGGGTCACCAGATACACGAAGAAGGCAGCCATGAAGGTCGTGCTTCCGGCAATCAGATTGGCAGCGGAGTTGAGAATCGTATCGGTAATGCCCTCGAGCTCCACGATATGCCGGACACTGAGACTCATGAGTATCAGGAGCACGGCCGGGGCCATTCCCAGTGCCCCACCCCCGAAAGACCTCCAGACCTGGCTCCACCTCCGCCCTGCCGGCCGTCCAGCCCCCAGTTCTCCCACAAAGAACAGAAGCGCCATCAGCGGAAAGGCGAGAGCGCTCAACACGGGATTGCGAGCTGTCACAAAAATGAAGACAAACGCCAGGATGATGTTGGCCCCAAACCACAGCGCGGCTCTCTTGTGTGCCGACGACATATGCGCTCCGCCGGCCGCACCTGGAACGGGGGCCACCGGTGCTGCTGCCGCAAGCGCAGCTGCCCCTGATGTCGCCGCGGGGGCGTTCGCCGAGGGTCGAGCTGCCGCGGCAGCCGCGGCCTCCTCGCTGAGCAGGCCCCGCCGCTCATCATCCAGTTGGTGCACCGGGGAACGCTCCGGATAATAGCGGAAGGTCCGCGATCCGCTGAGCAACACCGATGGTAAAGGGGGTACTGATCGCCGCCGAGAACCCGAAGGCCAGCGGCAAGAGACTCATGCCGAGGCCGGACAACGAATCCCACCCAAGCTTCAGCGAGAGCGGCACGATGAACACGATCAAAGGGACCATCGCTTCGTAGATTCCGAGAACGGAGGCCACCGCCATAAAAGAGAAGATGATCAGAGCCATGAGCACATAGCGGCGCTCGTAGAAACCGGCCACGAGTCTGTTGAGGACCGCCTCCAGAATCCCGGACTGCTCGAGTATCGTAAACGACCCGCCGACGAAGATCAGAAATACGATAATCGTAACGGCAACGATCGCCCCCGGGGCGAACAGCACCTCCACCGGCGCCGTGAACCAGCGCCAGATCGCCGGAGGTTCCTGTTCCGGCGTCGGCTGATACGAGCCAGGGATCACGATCTCTCGCCCCTCAACGAGCTCTCGCTCGAAAGACCCGGCGGGAATGGTCCGCGTCAGTATCCCCGAAACCACCATGAGCCCCGCGAGAATACAGAACGCCAGGATAAAGGCGGCCTTGCCGATGCGTAGACTCGATGCCTTGTCACTCATTATCGTGCCGCCCCCCTGACAGGTTTTTGATCAGATCCGAGTAGAAATCGATCATCGCCAGATAGTCTTGTACGCCGATCCGCTCATCTACACCATGGATCGTGTCCATCAGCGTGGGATCCATCCGCACGGGAAGGAATCGATATATCGCCGCCGCTACGTAACGATAATGCTTGCTGTCGGTGGTCGACGTCACGAGATAGGGGGCGGCGACTGAGTCCGGAAAATGGCTCGAGACGACACCACTCAGTTGCCGGTAGGTATCGTTATCGATCGGTGCCGCATCCACCGGATCTCCGCTTCCCACGGGATTGAGCATATCGACGGTGACCTCCGGGTCTGCGACCACCTTCACAAACCGGCGGAGGACTGACTCGACCGTCTCTCCCGGGAGAATGCGCACGTTCACCGTCGCCTCGGCGCCGGCGGGAAGCCCGTTGGGAGCGGCGGAGCCGGAAACCATCGTCGGCGCCTGCGTGGTACGCACCAGGGCATCGGTCTTCGGATCGCCTGTGAGTATGCGCGTGAGAATCGGCGCGAAGAGCCGCGGATGTTTGAGTATCGGGCGGTACATGCCGGGGGCGGCTTTGGCAATCGCCACGAGGAACTCCCGGACTGAAGGCATGAGGCGCGGGGGAAACGGCTTCCCTTCGATGCGGCGGAGCGCGCGGGCCAGGCGCCCCACCGTGGTGTGCCGACGCGGCGTCGATGCGTAGCCGTCCGCTCCCCGCACGACAATTCGTACATCCACATAGCCTTTTTCGGCCGTGCCGATGAGCGCGATCGGCCGGTCCACGTGTAGAGGAGGCCCGGGTCTCCGACGTCCTCCCGTTCCAGCGTCGCGTAAACAAGCGGAAAGGCTTCTTCAAGAAACTGCTCGAAACGGTTGAAGACTCCCCGATCAGGAATTTTGGCAGGGACGTGCGAGCGCTGAGCCCCGCTGCTCTAAGCGAAAAATAGATTCATGAATACAATCCCTGCCCTGAGCGGGGGCCGGCGATCTGGCTACCACGCAACCGCATCAGACCAAAAATGATAATTACCTCGGCGCCGGTGATAAGACCCGTTCGCACCAAAAAGATTCGCCGCGCCTCGAGAAGCGGCGCGTTGTTCACATTTACCGTAATGCGCCCGATTGGTTCTCCGTCAAACATAATGGACCGGCTTACGGTGACGTAGGTGGTACGCTCTGGAGCCTCCCCGAGATCGAGCCACGTGATCCGTCCCGCGCTACTGTCCGCGTCACCGATAAGCCCAGCCTCTTGATCGTACGCCGGCCATGGTCGATCCGTCTTATACAAGACAATGAGATAACTCTGGCCCGCCTGAATGATCAACAGGGCCATTGCAGCGAGTACTATGAAAACCTTCTTCATATAATTGTAGTTACAATATATATGTGATACTATTTCGCCCTATGACGAAAGCACAGGAATTACACACTATTGAGCACTCAGTTTGGATAGACTACATGCGACGTCAGTTTGTCGAAGGCGGCGGACTGCAGACGATGATACAGAACGGGGTGCGCGGGGTAACCTCCAATCCAACGATATTTGAAAAGGCGATCGCCGGCAGCTCCGACTACGATGCAGACATGCAGAAGCTCGTTGCGGCAGGCACCTCGACGAGTGAGATTTACGAGAAGCTGGCCATCAAAGACATTCAAGGTGCTGCTGATCTCCTGTATCCGGTTTACAAGGAAAGTGGTCGAGTTGACGGATACGTAAGCCTTGAGGTGAGTCCGGACTTGGCCCACGAAACCGAGAAGACCATTACCGAGGCGCGTCGCTTGCACGGCGCAATCGACCGACCAAACGTGATGATAAAGGTACCGGGCACCCACGAGGGAATTCCCGCCATTGAAACGCTCATCGGTGAGGGAATAAGTATCAACGTTACCCTTCTGTTTTCGGTCGAACAGTATGAATTGGTAGCCGAGGCGTATCTGCGCGGACTCGAACGGTTCTCGGCTGAAGGTGGTGATCTCAGCACGGTGGCCTCGGTAGCTTCACTCTTTATCAGTCGAGTCGAAGGTAAGGTAGATGCCGCCCTCGAGGAGGCTGGAATGGCCGATCTGAAAGGCCGCGCCGCAGTTGCAAACGCGAAGCTGGCCTATGCCAGGTTTCAACAACTCTTCTCCGGAGAACGGTGGAACACGCTGCAATCAGCCGGCGCGCAACTCCAGCGTCCGTTGTGGGCGAGCACCGGCATAAAGGATCCCGCGTATCCCGATACCAAGTACGTCGACGAGCTCATCGGTCCCCACACGGTAAACACGATGCCGCCGGACACGTTCGATGCCTTCATGGATCACGGCACACCCGCCCGCACCCTGGATTCCGGGGTGGAGGATGCTCGAATTTTCATTGAACATCTGCCTGATCACGGGATCGATCTCGGTTCGATTACGCAGGATTTACAGGACGAGGCGGTGGAGAAGTTTGCCGATTCGTTTGCGTCGCTCATGAAGAGCGTTGAAGAGAACCGTCAACAGATACAACAGCCTACCCGCCGGGTCGAGCTCTTTCTGGGTACGTTTACCGATACGGTTACCGCGGCACTCGAAGAGGTTCGTGATAACCAGGTTATGGAGCGGATCTGGCGCCACGATTACACCGTGTGGAATGATACCCCCGACGAAATCACAAACCGCCTCGGTTGGTTGCACAGTCCCGAACGGATGCAGGAGCCGGAAATCATCGATCGGCTGACAACCCTCGCCGCGGATGTACGCGCGCAAGGGTACACGCAGATAGTGCTTCTGGGTATGGGAGGGTCAAGCCTCGCCCCCGAAGTGTTTGCGAAGACGTTCGAGAATACCGGAGATTATCTCGATCTCGCCGTGCTTGACAGTACCGACCCCGCGGCGGTTCTCGGATTCGACCGACGGTTTAACCCTGCGAAAACCCTCTATATCGTTGCCACTAAGTCCGGCGGAACAGCCGAAACCCTCTCGTTTTTTAAGCACTTCTACAACCGGGTGGTAGAGACGGTGGGGACCGCGGAAGCGGGCAACCATTTTATCGCCATCACCGATTCCGGGAGCGCGCTCGAGGAAATCGCGCGTCAATTCAAGTTTCGGGCAAGCTTCGCCAACGACGCGGAAATCGGAGGACGCTACTCGGCACTGTCATACTTCGGCCTGGTCCCGGCGGCGTTTGTCGGTGTCGACCTGAAAACACTTTTAGACCGTGCTGCGGTGGCGCGCGTAAACTGTGACCGCTACAACTGTCCGCTTGGCGGGGATAACAACGGTGGTCGTCTTGGCGTGGTCATGGGTGAAATGGCAAAAGCGGGACGTGACAAGCTTACCCTCATAGTATCACCTTCCGTTGAGCCGTTTGGCGACTGGGTAGAACAACTCATTGCCGAGAGCACCGGCAAAGATGGCACTGGAATCCTTCCCGTGGTGAATGAACCACCGGCGGCCCCAAGCGTCTATGGGAAGGATCGCCTGTTCATTCACGTGCGCCTTGCCGGTGATAGCTCGAATGACGAGGCGATCGGCGCGCTCATTGAAGCGGGGCATCCGGTGGTGAGAATCCACATGGAAGATGTGTATGACGTGGGGCTGCAGTTTTTTCTCTGGGAGATGGCTACCGCGGTGGCGGGCCACCGCCTCGGTATAAACCCGTTTGACCAGCCTAACGTGGAATCGGCGAAAAACCTGGCCCGCTCTATGATCGAAACGTACGAGAAAAACGGAACACTTCCAGAGCTGGAGGAACTCGTACCAGCCGATCGCGCCGCCGCGGTCATCAACTCGCATCTGCACAAGGCTGCAGACTCCACGTATGTTGCATTGCAGGCGTACGTGACGCCGCTGCCGGAAGTGTCCCAGGCGTTACATGTGCTTCGCCAAGCACTGCGAGCCAAGTTCACCACCGCTACCACGTGCGGTTTTGGCCCGCGGTTTCTCCACTCCACCGGTCAGCTGCACAAAGGCGATGGCGGCCACGGCGTGTTTATTCAGTTTACCGCCACTACCGACGAAGATCTGCCCATACCCGATGAGGCCGGCTCCGACGCGTCCACCATGTCGTTTGCGACACTGAAACAGGCACAGATGCTCGGCGATCGGCAGGCTTTGGAGTCCGTCGGGAGACGCGTAGTGACGGTTGATCTCGCCGGCGACCCTGCCGGAAATCTTCGAGCACTTGCCGCGGAAATCGGCGGAGCACACAAATCACTCTGAGTACTATACTGAGGCTCATATGACAATCGTTATTTTTGGCGCTACCGGCGATCTCACACACCGTAAGCTCTTGCCGGCGCTTTACAACAATTTCAGAAAAGAAAAACTCAATGAGGTGTCAGCCATCGTCGGGTATGCTCGCAGAGAGTGGAGCAATGACGACTTTCGCGAACGCGCACGGGATGGCATTGAAAACTTCTCCGCTGCACCACTGGATGAACCGGTATGGAAGCGCTTCTCACAGCTTCTCTACTATCAGCAAGGCAATCTTGATACGCCGGAAGATTATCGGGCCCTCGCCGCTCGGCTCGAGGATAGCGATGTACCATCCAGCGCATCCGCGCCACGTCTGTACTACTTAGCTACTTCCCCGCAGTACTACGCAACCGCGAGCCGGAACCTCGGCAGCGCCGGCATGGCCGAAGAAGAGCGCGGACCGCGGCGAATCGTCATCGAAAAGCCCTTTGGACGCGATGCCGCATCGGCGGCGGAGCTCGATTCCGAGGTGCATACATCGTTCGGCGAACACCAAATTTTTCGTATCGATCACTATCTCGGAAAAGAGACCGCACAGAATATCTTATTTATGCGCTTCGCCAATACGATCTTCGAACCGGTGTGGAATCGACGCTATGTCTCGAACGTACAAATCACCGTTGCCGAGGATGTCGACGTGGGTCAACGAGCAGGCTATTACGATCAGGCAGGCGTGCTCAGGGATATGTTCCAGAATCATCTGCTGCAATTGTTTGCGCTGACCGCCATGGAGCCCCCAGCTTCACTTAATGCCGACGATATTCGAAACGAGAAAGTGAAAGTGCTGAGCACGGTACAACCACCCGTTCTGTCGGATACGGTCAGGGCCCAGTATGAGGGCTATCTAAACGCCGACGGAGTGACTGCGGATTCATCTACACCAACCTACGCCGCGCTTCGGCTGTATGCAAATACGTGGCGCTGGCAAGGGGTTCCGTTTTACCTACGCTCCGGAAAGGCGTTGGGCAAGAAGACAAGCGAGATTACGGTTCAGTTTCAAGAGCCGCCGGGCATCCTCTTCGATCTGCCGTCCTGTGACGGGTATACGGCAAACACGATATCGATCTGCATTCAACCGGATGAGGGAATCCACGCGAAGTACCAAGTAAAGGTTCCTGGCGCGGGAAACGCATCGCGAACCGTGGATATGGCGTTTGCATATAAGGATGGGTTTCCCGATGCACCGTTACCGGACGCCTACGAGCGGCTCTTGCTCGATGCGATCGAGGGAGATGCTTCCCTTTTCGCGAGAAGCGACGGAATCCGAGCATCGTGGAACATCATCGATCCGGTGATAAAAGCGTGGGAGTCCGACCCAGACGCGCCGGCTATGGAGCAGTATGCCCCCGGATCGTGGGGCCCGACCGGCGCTGAAGAGCTGCTTTCACGCTACGGCCACAGCTGGCACCCGGGCTGCCTGCAAGAATGAGGGGTGGCGCGTCCTTGCTCATAGTCTCCGCTATGATTATTCTTTATATATGATAAAGAATATATTAGAGAACGGGATGGATCCCGAGACCTACGTACAGAACGTTCGCAATTACCGATCGCTCATAAAACAGCTTTTCGACGCCGCCGAACCAGAGGAGAGTCACGTTGCTCGCCTCCGTGAGGCCGCCCGCGTAACACACGCTGCCTACGCAACCGTGCAGACCGAAGACTGGTGTGGAGATTCAGCCTGTATCCTGCCGGTGCTTGCCCCATTCTTTCGCACCGCCGATATTCAGCTTGTTGTTGTGCGCGGTTCGGAGCAGCCGGAGTTCAAGAACTACTATGAGAAAGATGGTGATGATCACATCCCGGCGGTATCGATCTGGAGCAAAGACGGCACCGAGCTTGTACGCTGGATCGAAGCCCCTGAAGCGGTAAGTACGAAGAAGAGCGCCTGGAAAGCCGAGCACCCCAGCTTTGAACCGCTTTATGAAAAGCAAAAACAAGGGGACAGCGAAGCTGCCAAACAATTTGGGGCTCTATATCGGGAGTTTCTTGATGAAATGGCCGGCTGGTATCAGAACGGCATGTGGAACGAAACCACCAGAGAACTGGTCGAGGCGCTGGAGACGCAACAACCCTGAGAAAAGGCGGGCTTTTGGGTAGGTGCCGACGCAGGCACTATGATAGAGCGCCTGATCAGCTACCAGGCGGTGGTCATCATAGGCCCAAATAGGATCTCCGAGGGTGCGGAGCCGCAGTGAGGCGGCATCGACGGCCAATCTCCTCGAATACCATGAGTAGGAAGGGCCCGCGGATGTAACGGTCCCCGCCGCGGATGGTAGTATCCCCTGCATGAGAGAGATTTCCCTCCGGGACGCGCGGCGGCTTGGCCTACATCGGCAAGGACTTCTGAAGCGGGAGAGCTTTGGGCGCGGAAAGAACGCGGTGGCGCGGGTAATCGAGCGCCTCGGCTATGTGCAGATAGATACGATCTCGGTGGTCGACCGGGCGCATCACCATGTCCTCAAGACGCGGGTGCCCAACTACTCCGAGCAGTTGCTCGACCAGCTCGTGCGCCGGGACAAGCGGGTGTTTGAGTATTGGTCGCACGCGGCTGCCTACCTGCCGCTGACGGAGTACCGCTTCACTCTACCCATGATGGAAGGATTTCGGCGATCCCGAGAGAGGGAGGTTGACCCGGACCTCGCCGACGAAGTGATTGCCCGCATACGCCACGAGGGCCCTCTGCAATCGAAGGATTTCGAACCGCCCCTGGGAAAGCGCTCGCAGGGATGGTGGGACTGGAAACCCGCCAAACGCACGCTGGAGCATCTCTTTCTTTCAGGTCGGCTCATGATCGCCCGCCGGGAGGGCTTTCAGAAGGTGTATGACCTCACCGAACACGTCCTTCCCGCAGAAACTGATACAACGATGCCCACTCTCGAGGAGTGGCACCGCTTTCTGGCGCTGCGGGTGGTGCGCGCCTACGGCATCGCCAGCGCCCGTAACATTACCACCGCCTGCCGCACGATCGGCCAGATGATCAAGCAGCCGTTGCGGGACGGGCTCCTCACCGCAACTGATTCCCTTCTTGCCGATGGAGAACTGGAGCCGGTAGCGTGTGACGGGCAGACGTGGTATACCCTGCCGGGAGCCGTAGACCAAATCCCGACTCGCCTGCCCCCGCGCCGGATCACGTTTCTCTCACCCTTTGATCACGCCGTGATCGACCGCAGCCGTACTTTCGACCTGTTCAGATTCGACTATCAGATCGAGTGCTACGTGCCCGCCGCCAAGCGCCGTTACGGCTACTACTCCCTGCCCATCCTCTGGGGCGACGAGCTGATCGGCCGGATGGATGCCAAGGCGGTGCGCGCCGCCGGCCGCTTTGAGGTGCGAGGACTGTTTCTGGAACCCGGCGTCACCGTGACGGGCCGGCTTCAGGAGGCCCTCACCGACGGGATACAACGGCTGGCGGAGGCTCACGACTGTCCCTCCGTGATTAATCCATATCGATCACGACCCGTCCGGGTACCGCGTCCTCTTCCGCCATGCGCAGCACCTCGGGTCCGCCGTAACGCGGAACGGTGACCGCGCGCATGAGATTATCGTTCTTCATAGGTAAATACCTCGTCTACGGTGACCCCGAACGTCCGGGCGATGCGGAACGCCAGTTCCAGGGAGGGCGAATAGCTCTGTTTCTCAATGGCCACGATGGTCTGCCGGGTCACGCCTACCTGTTCGGCGAGTTGTGCCTGGGTCATCTCTCCGGCGTGAAACCGCAGTTCCCGCACGCGGTTGGTGATCGGTGCGGACCCCATTCAGAACCCCCTCCGGTAGAGGACGATTCGCGTACTCTCGCCCACCACTTCCGAAATCACACCGGAGATCGCCATAACCAGCAGCATCCCCACCGGACTCGCTCCAATACGAACTGCAACCAGCGCACCGACAAACCCCAGAATGAACAGCGTCTGTGCCACATGGTTGACCTTGAGTTCTATCTGGCGGTCCCGCTCGTCCTCGATCTCCGGCGGTTCCTCACCGCTGATAATTCGATAGAAAATGGAAAAAAGAATCATCAACAGAATCCGAATCACAATGGACGAAGCGATGAAGACAAGCATCGCCCCCGCCCCCCAGCGCAGCACCGCGGTACCATCGGACAGAACCGCCGGATCCAATGCATGGAATCGCGGCAGCGCCAAAAGAAAAAAGACTATAAATATCGTCACGCCACTCGCCATGGTGAGTACGCTTCGCTGTTCCTGATAAGACATATGACCTCCATGTAAGGTTTGTTTTACATAGAGTAAGGCGTGGATCAGTATATGTCAAGTCTGACTTACTTCATGTCATGTAGTTTTTACGATAACCCACGCGCCATTAGGGCATATCTTACACCTCTTTGTTACATATCTGCTCTTGCGAGGTTTTAGAGTCAGGCGACGCTCCGGGTATGCGTGAGTGGCGCTAAAAGGACTTCAATGAAACAAAACGCATGGCGGCTCTTGATAGTCGCTTCTGTTCTCGTCATCGGATCGTGCGCGACCACCGGCGAGATTAGCCTGGACCTTGGTGATGAACGCGAGTTCTACATCTCTCCACGTAATCAGGACGGCGTCCAGGACGCGCTCTCCCTGCCTACATCGGTCTTGCCGGTGGACCGGTCGGTGATTACCTATTTTCGCATCGACGTTCTCGATGTCGGGGGAAATCCGGTGTATTCGTTCGAGGAGACTGCGGAGCCCCGGCGCTGGTATCAGTTCCGACGCCCCGCCGCCGTAGTGCCGCCGGATCTCGTTCTATGGGACGGAACTACTCAGTCTGGAGACTGGGCGTTCGACGGACCGTACCGGGTTGCGGTGGAAGTGCGGGACAATCGCGACCGGACTGAACGCCTCGAGGACATAGTGGTATTCGTTGATAACCTCGCCCCCTTCGTCGATCCCAGCGTCGCATTCCCGCGGTTTTCTCCCAATGGCGACGGCCGCCTCGACACGATCGCCATCTTTCAGCGGCGGTCATCGGTAGAGGATGAGTGGGTCGGCGAGCTTCTTGATTCCGCATCGACCGTTCGCCACCGCTGGACGTGGTCCGGAGCAGCGCTGGACGTAGTCTGGGACGGCACAGACGATACGGGCACGATACTTCCGTCCGGAACGTATACATATCGTGTGTCGAGCACTGATCGTGCCGGAAACCCTGCAACCTACAACGTTCCCGACATCATCCTCGACACCGTACCCCGGGCGATTTCGGTATCGGTAGACAAACGCATCTTCTCTCCCAATGGCGACGGCGTTCAGGATACGTTGTCCATTTCCGTAGACGGCACGAGTCGCGACACCGTTTCCAGGGCGCTCCTCTCAATCGTGGAAATCACCGGGGACACGGTCCGCGATCTCCGCCTCACCGCGGGAACCTCTGTCGCCACCTTCGACGGTGCCGACAATAACGGCACCGTACTCCCCGATGGGCAGTACCACGCGGTCCTATTGGTCGAATATCGCAACGGCGACGAGGTGTCTACAGCGAGTCCAGTCTTCGAACTTGACACGACTCCGCCTGTAGTTGCTGTGTCTACCGACTATCGACTCTTTTCGCCCGACGGAGACGGTCGTCGCGACGCTATTACAATTCGACAGAGTTCCAGTTTCGACATCGATGGTCTCAGCGTCGGCGAGATCGTCGGCAACGGAGGAACCGTCATCCGCCGCTACGAATGGGAGGGGGCCGCCGCAGACATCGTCTGGGACGGTACGGACACCGCCGGAGCCCTGGCCCCGAACGGCACCTACTTGTACAGGGTCGAGTCATATGACAGCGCCGGCAACAGTACCCGCGTCTCGCTTGACGCGATTCGACTGGATGCACGGCCCACGCCGGTGTCTGTCCGAGCCGGGGCTGCCGGTTTCTCTCCTAATGAGGACGGACTGTTTGACACGCTACCGCTCACGGTGGGCATACCGACGGACATTGAAGTGGATGAATGGACCCTCTCAGTTCGTGATCGTAATCGGACCTCGGTGTACACGCTCCAAGGAACCGGAACTCCCATGACGCCAACTGTTGAGTGGACCGGACAACTCTCGGGTAGCGATGGAACCGCTTCCGACGGGACCTACGATGCGATGCTGACGGTCGTCTTTGAGAAGGGCAATATCTCAACCGCTACATCTCGGACGTTCATGGTCGATACGAGGGGACCAGCAATCGACATCTCGCTGCCGCCGGAAAGATTTTCGCCGGATGATGACGGAATCAATGATATTCTGAATATCGGCCTCGCGGTTCGGGATTCCAGTCTCGTGACGTCATGGGACGCACGCATTCTCGATCCATTCGGACAGCCGTTCTGGCACCGCACCGGTGACCGTTCAATTCCCCGCCAAATCGCGTGGGATGGACGCTCCGCCACGGGCGAACGGGTTCAGTCGACTACACGGTATCCGATCGAGATTTCGGCAACCGACGTCTATGGCAACGTCGGCTCCGCATCCTCCGCCGTCAATACCGATATTCTTGTGCTGCAGCAGGGGGATTCCCTCCGGATTGTGCTATCCAGCATTAACTTCGCGCCGTTCACCGCGGAATACCGAAACCTTGCGCCGCAGATCGTCCGCAACAACCTTGCTACGCTCGACCGGGTGACCGAAGTACTTGCACGGTATCCGACCTCCGATATCCGCATCGAAGGCCACGCGGTGAGTCTGCTGTGGGCAGATCCTGTCCGAGCTCGGCGCGAACAGGATGAGGTACTCATGCCGCTTTCCCGCTCCCGGGCGGAAGCGATCCGCAACGCCCTGATCCAACGCGGAATCGAACCTGCGCGTATCACCGCCTACGGATCCGGTGGTTCCCGGCCGGTGGTTCCGCATGGAGACGAGGCAAATCGCTGGAAGAGTCGTCGGGTCGAATTCGTACTCGAGGAACGATAGTCCGCGAGCACGAGACGATGTGAAAGCCTGGCGCGCCGAGACCTGTGCGGCGCGCCTACCTACCCCCGCGGAAAGCGGTTGCGTTCTTCCACAACGTTCAGGTCCATGTGGTTACGCATATACCGATCACTCGAGTCGCGGATCGGCTGGAAGTCCCACGGCGTGTAGGTACCCTGCCGGAGCGCTTCGTACGCGGTGAGCCGGCGCTGCTGGCCGGCGCGGACATCGGCGTCGAACTGCTTTAGGTCCCAGCGGGCGTCGGCCTGTCGGGCAAGTTGGTGGTAAATGTCGGCATACTCCTCGTTGCCGACGAGATTGTGCAGTTCGTGCGGGTCCGCTTCGAGATCGAACAACTGATCGGTGTCGAGCCGACATCGGTTAAACTTCCATCTTCCCTGCCGAATGGAGACTACCGGTGCATAGCTTGCCTCCGCGGCGTACTCCATCAACACCGGGTCCTCCCGCGTCTCTCCCCTGGTTAACGGAAGCAGACTCTGCCCGTCCGTCCAAGGGATCACCTCCGACATGTCCATGCCGATCAGGTCGGCGAGTGTGGGATTCACATCGATCAGGGACACCGGCGTAGAAACGGTCTGCGGCGTCACGCCGGGAGCTGAGATCAGCAGGGGGACACGGGAAGAACCTTCAAACGGGGACATCTTGAACCACAATCCGCGCTCACCGAGCATATCGCCGTGATCCGAGAGAAACATGACGATGGTGTTCTCCTCCTGGCGTGTCCCCCGCAACGCCTCGAGGATCGAGCCGATCTGTGCATCGAGGTAGGACACGTTGGCAAAGTACGCCCGGCGGGACCGGCGGATGTCCTCTTCATCAATGTTGAAGTTCTGTCGGTCGTTGGCATCGAGTATGCGTTGGGAATGGGGATCCTGTTCCTCGTAGGGAAAAGCCCCTACCTCCGGCATGAGGTGTTCGCATTCCTCGTAAAGATCCCAGTAGCACCGACGCGCCACGTACGGATCGTGAGGGTGGCTGAAACTAACTGTGAGCATCCACGGACGTTTGTCCGCGCCACGGGCAAGTTCGTAGATCTTTGCCCTGCCGTAGTGGGCGGCTTCGTCGTCAAACTCCAGCTGATTGCTGATTTCGGCGATCCCCGATCCCGTGACCGAACCCATGTTGTGGTACCACCAATCAGCGCGCTCTCCCGGTTTCCGGTAGTCTGGGGTCCAGCCGAAATCGGCGGGATACACGTCGGTGGTGAGACGCTGCTCAAACCCGTGCAACTGGTCGGGTCCCACAAAGTGCATCTTGCCCGACAGGCACGTCTGATACCCGGCACGGCGCAGGTGGTGCGCGTAGGTGGGCGTATCTGAGCGCATCTCCGCACCGTTATCGTACACCCCGGTCCGGCTCGGCAACTGCCCCGCCATGAAACTCGCCCGCGCCGGAGCGCACAAGGGAGTCGGCGTATAACAGTTGGAGAATCGCACCGACCGTTCGGCAAGAGCGCGAAGGTTCGGCGTGTGAAGCCACTCCGCCGGACCATCGGGAAAGAGCGTGCCGGTGAGCTGATCGACCATAAAAATGAGAACGTTTGGTTGTGCCATGGCGCCAAGGATACCAGGTGCGGATATAACAGAAAACCGGATGGCGTCGTCACACAGGTCGGACACGACCTACCGGTTTACCCTCCAGAGACAGGTGAAACCGCATGGTCGTGTTCCGGGAGAGGATCTCCGTCTGATACCGTCATGATACGGTGGCGATACCTTGCGGCGGCGGATACGGACTGCAGCGAACCGATCGCCGTACCCACCGGCCACACCGGTGGAAACACAAAGCCGCCGATCAGACTACCGGTGTGAATGCGCACTCCCTTCCGTCATGGGCAGTCCAGCGCAGGATGGTAGAAGAGGCGTGCAGCATGCTCTTCTCGTACAGAAGGCCACGGATCATTAGTAGCTACCAGAGATGTAGGGCTGGAGCTGATCGATAACGATCGCCTGGTCGTGGATCACGGCGTTCACGATGTCGCCGATCGAGACCATGCCCGCAAGTTCGTCACCCTCAAAGACTGGAAGATGACGGACGCGGCGCCGTGTCATGAGCGTCATGCACTCTTCGACCGTGCGTTTTTCCGTGGCCGCGGTGACCTCCGTTGACATGATCTCCCGTACCATGGTGTTCTCGGTATCGTTTTCCGAACCGATCATGCGCCGTGCGTAGTCGCGCTCGGAGAGGCTTTGCGTGTCCGGTACCGCGACGCCGCAGGCACATCCCTTTAGAACCGCCTACTCCATCAGCTCCGCGAACCGGCGCCGGATTAAGCACCGCCGGTCTGAGTATGCCGGTCTGAGCACGCGGGCCCCACTACCAGATAGCCTGCGTTGTGAGTATCTTTATGGAGCGTATCACTGCGCTATCTGTTGATAAGGATTCTTGCGTACTATGGAATACAAAGATTACTACAAGACACTCGGAGTCCATAAAAGCGCATCGAAGGACGAGATTAAGAAGGCGTACCGGAAACTGGCGCGCACCTGCCATCCCGACGTGAATCCCAACGACAAAGAGAGTGCTCTAAAATTTGCAGAGATCGGCGAAGCTCACGAGGTGTTGTCCGACGATGAGAATCGAAAGAAATACGATGAGCTCGGAGCCGACTGGCGGCAGTACCAGAGTACCGGTGGCCCACAGGGGTTCGACTGGTCAAAGTACGCCGCCGGCGGAGCGTCTCGTGGGAACGGCCAAGCGCACCACTACAGTGGAACCGGCGGGGACTGGCAGGACATGTTCGGGGGCGACGACGCCATGTTCTCGGATTTCTTCAAGAACATGTTCGGCCGGGGGCACGATGGGTCCCCCCGTGGTGAACGGCAGGGACCTCGCGGATTTTCCGGTGCAGGGTTCGCGTTCAAGGGTCAGGACTTGTCGGCGGATATCACGATCTCCCTGGATGAGGCATATTCCGGTTGCACACGAATTATCGGTGTCGATGGGAAGAAGATGCGCATCAATCTGGACCCGGGAATAAAAGACGGGCAGACCATAAAGCTTACCGGCAAAGGCGGTGTCGGATCACAGGGAGCGCCCGCAGGGGACGTATACCTAACCGTGAAAGTGGCGATACATCCCGAGTACCGGCGACAGGGTAGCGATCTGTTTACGGACGTACCCGTAGACCTCTACACCGCGATCCTCGGCGGAGATCTGGATGTGCACGCTCTGTCTGGAACGTTCAAGCTCAAGATTCCTCCGGAAACACAGAGCGGAACAACGTTCCGGCTGAAGAAACGGGGATTTCCCACATATGAAAAGAAGGACCGGTTTGGCGATCTCTACGTACGGGTGGTGATCCGCGTTCCAACCAACTTGAGTAACGAGGAAAAGGAATTGGTGAAGCGACTCGCGGCGCTGCGCACCCAGCCCGCCGGAAGCGGGGGGTGAAGGAGGAATTATGGACACGCACCGATTCATTGAACTCCGGAACGTCTCCGAACGATTACGCATCGACTTTGAAGTATGCCGCCAGTTTGCCGACTTCGGAATTGTCGCCACGATAGCTGAGAACAATACGCTCTACGTGCACCCGGAGGACGTTCCTACCCTGTGCCATGCAGTTTCTCTCTACCGGGACCTCGGCGTCAACAAAGAGGGAATTGATGTCATCCTTAGGATGCGAGAGCGAATCGTCCGGCTACAGCAGGAAGTGGAGCACCTCACCCGCAGGACCGATCGACTGGAACAGGAGAACTTTCAGAAGAACGTCGAACTACCTCGTCAACGAGGCGTGTTCTTCGAGTTCTGACACGGTCCGATGTCCGGTCACTGCAGTAATCGTGTTCCGTCTCGTCCTATTGAAAGATGGGACCAATCCCCTGGCGAATCGGACGCTGGATAACACATAGCTCCAGTTGTCGTGGCTACTGTCACGGATTTCGCTATCCGCAATATTCAGTATTGGAAGACGATTCGATCTACCGGGAATGGGATACGGTGTGAGGGGCGGGCAGAACTCCTGGAGGACCTGCAGGCCGAGTACGCACGGAACGGCGGAATATCCAGGAGACGTCGCGTCGGTTACTCGATGGTAATCAACGCGTCGCAATCATGAGAAAAAGCGGATAATCGCGAGGAACGCCCTCCGTGTCTTTGGTTATCGACACCGGCGTATGAAACTCGATCCGTCCAAACCCTGCATCGGTAGCGTCCCGTGCCAACGCATCACGATCAAATCCAAAGTGCGGAATACCCTCGGCCTCGTCATGGAAGCTGCCGTCTTCACGGTCGAGGTCGACGATACAAAGATACGCCCCGGGTTTCAGCATCTTCGCCAACGCCACCAGTGCATTGCGATGGTCAGGTATATGGTGAAACACCATCATTGATACCGCTATATCAAACGGGTCGACGTCGAGAAGCGGTCCGGCACCAATATCGTGCTCGCGAACCTCGACTCCCATAATCGACGATTCGTGTATTTTGTTTTTTAGAACGCGCAGCATGCCCGGAGATGTATCGACACAAAGAACCGTATCCACGAGATCATGAAACAATAGGCCCATCACGCCGGTTCCAGCCCCAACGTCGAGAAGCCGGGCTCGAGGAGAGATCGAAATCCGATCCTGTATGGCCGTAACTACGCGCCGGGCTCGTTCCGCGTGTTCCGGCGTATCCCATTCTTCGGCAAGGGCGTCAAAATCTCTCATGGGACTCTACCAGTTTCCAACGCGAAAGGACACCAATGCGCCATTGCGTACCGCGTGGTTCATCGGTACCTCCAGCATCAATGATAGGAAAACCAATCTCGGGGCGCAACCGTAAAATTGCCATCCGTGAAGAGATTTCGCGAAAAGGCAGCGACGATCGCGCTTCGCAGGTTTAACGATACGGGATAGTTTTGCGGAGACCCAAAAAAATCCCTGGTGTGCGAAGCCACAAGTCGGCCTTAGATTGATCGAGGTGCTGGGACAGCGGGTCCTCCAGTTGGAGTAACGTCTCGAACAAGTCGCCTTTTTGAGCGTGCGCTCTCCCAGGACGTCCCCGGTGCGCGCATCCAGAACCTGCCACGCATCTGCGTAGTGATCCCAGCCTGTGTCGTTATGCTCCACCGTCACGTCGAATCGCCGCGACAACCGGTCGGGTCTAAAAGAACACGACTTAGTTTGTAACTACATCTTGCCACTGCTCGCATTCGGTAGTACGTTCCGAAGATGAAGCATTACGACGTGATTATAGTCGGAACGGGTCAGGCTACCGGAACGATCCTTCCGGACCTGCTGAAAGAGAATCTTTCCGTGGCGACCGTAGAAGCAGACCGGGTCGGTGGAACCTGCGTCAACTGGGGGTGTACGCCAACCAAGACGTTGGTTGCGAGTGCCCGGGCGGCGCACATCGTCAACCGGGGAGCGGAATTCGGCATCGAAATCTCGGAGAAAAGAGTCAACTTCTCCAGGGTCATGGAGCGGGTGAACGGGATTCGCCATTCCGCCACCTCCGGATTCCAGTCGTGGCTTGAAAAGGAGACGGACTTCTATCATGGCACGGGACGGTTTATCGACGAAAATACGGTGGCGATCGGTGAAACGCGCATCACGGGAGACACGATCATCGTCCACACCGGCGCGCGCGCACGAAAACCGGACGTGCCGGGCGTCGACGTGGTCCCCTGGCTCGATAACCGGGGGCTACTGGATTTGCAGGAACTACCCCGGCACCTGCTGATCGTGGGAGGGTCGTACATCGGCATGGAGTTTGGACAGGCGTTCCGGCGTCTGGGCAGCGAGGTCACGATCCTTGAAAAGGGAGACCGAATCATTTTCCGGGAGGATCCGGAATTCAGTACCACCGCACAGAAGGTCCTGGAGAAAGAAGGGGTTGCGTTCAACCTCAACAGCGGTATTACCGGCGTTGAACACGGGCCCGACGGAATAACGGTGTCGTACAAGCAGGAAGGTGAGACTAAAAAGACTTCCGGTAGCCATATTCTCTTTGCCGTGGGGCGGCTTGCGAACAGCGACGACCTCAACCTGGAAGCAGCCGGCGTAAAAACAGACGAGCGCGGCTTCATCGGGGTGGACGACCACTGCCGTACGTCGCAACCGCACATATACGCGGTGGGTGACGTAAACGGCAAAGGCGCGTTCACCCATACCTCGGTGCACGACGGGCAGGTCTTTCTCAGCCATTACTTTCAGCGCAAAGAACGACGCATCTCCGACCGCATCCCCACCTACGCGATGTATATTGATCCGCCCCTCGCCCGGGTCGGGATCACCGCCACCGAAGCGGAACGCCAGGGACTCGATTATCTCACGGGGCGGATGGAAATGAGCGCCGTCAGCCGCGCCCGGGAAAAGGCGGAAACTGAGGGTCTCATGAAGGTAGTCGTGGAGAAGACAACCGGGAAAATTCTGGGGGCGGCGGTTTTCGGCGTCGGTGGAGACGAGATCATCGGCATGATCGCCCTGGCGATGCAGGCGGGTCTGCCGTACAGCAAACTGCAGGAAACCGTGATTCCGCACCCCACCGTGGCGGAACTCGTTCCCTGGATCTTCAATAACCTAAAGTGAGGGTTTTATGACCAACAACAACCAGGCCGGTGCAAACGCCGGCACCAACGCCGAACGACAACGCTGACCCGAACACCGGCAAAGAAACCGTTCTCCGGGAGGCGGAAATACTCGCAACGCACCGCTTTGCGCCGACTTCGCAGCCTGCCGTCGTGGTATTGCTCGCCCATGCATCCTGGGACAAAGGTAGAAGCCCTTGCAGGAAAAGGGTCGAAAGTAGTCATGACCCGGGAAGCGGCGATAGCCGCTGACCAGGCCGCATTCGGGATTCGTACAGCGGATCCGCACGACACCCTGGAGATAGTCTCCACACGTGGAAAACCGCTCGCCGAGCTGCTGGATACGCTCCAGGCGGTACATGCCGTAGGTGGCCGCGTACTTTTCATCGTATTGCTCGCAGAAGTCGGCGCTTGGGCCGAAATCCGTAACTGCACTCTTGAAAGTCCGCCTCGAAGACGGGAAACCGGTTCATTTCAGGAGCGGCAACGACGGAGAGGACCTGAAAGTCGTTCTGATTCACCAGGAATTCAACCTGGCACCCCACCTCACGGTAGCGGAAAACATCTTCCTCGGTAGAGAGGAAAGAACGGGGCCGTTTCTGATTAAGAAGCTGATGAACCGGAAGAGTCGCGAGGTTCTCAGCCGCCTTCATACCGATATTGCTCCAGACCGTTTGCTTTACACACTCTCCATGGCTCAGTGGCAACTGGTTGAAATCGCCAAGGCTTTGTCTCGGGAAGCCCACATCCTCATTATGGACGAACCAACCGCTGTGCTGACTCCCAACGAAATCGAGATCCTCTTTGAGCAGATACAGAATCTCCGTGCGTCCGGCGTTACCGTGATCTATATTTCTCACAACTCGATGAAGTTAAACAGATCTCCGACCGAGTAACGGTACTTCGGGATGGCCACGTAATCGAAATCAGACCCACGAAAGACACCTCAGAACTGATGATGGCAAACCTCATGGTGGGGCGGAAGATCGAAGATATGTATCCACCGAAGACGTTGTCTCCCGCCTCGCCCCCGGTGCTGTCCGTTCGCGGGTTGACCGTTCCCGGCTGAGCGGATGACGTCTCCTTTGACCTGCGCCGGGGGGAGATCCTCGGGTTCGCCGGGCTGGTTGGAGCGGGGCGAACACAAATAGGCAGTTCTGCCATCCATTGCTTGACAAACAGCAAGAAGAGAGCGCGTTTGTCGAGGAAGCGCGTCGGTTCGAGATCAAATACAACCTAATTTCCCGCCGAAATTATACCTACACCGGCGGTGAGATTCCGAAGG
>JBBDTM010000059.1:0-6237 GCA_040904425.1 Alkalispirochaeta sp. | reverse complement strand
CGACTACCGCCATGTTATTAGTGATCACGGTGAGCGGAATAGACTGATCGATCGACTCCGCGAATCCGGCGACGGTCGATCCCGCATCCATCATCAGCAGATCGTCCCGATTAATGAGCCGGGCCGCCGCGCGCCCGATTCGAGATTTCTCATCAGTACTGGTGGATGAGCGCTCGCCAAAATGAAGATAGGATCGGTAGTGAGGATTTGCTACCACACCACCGTACACCTTCTCGACAGCCCGCCATTTGAGCAGAACGTCGACGTCACGGCGCACCGTATTCATTGAAACGCCGAAGCGGTCGGCAAGTTCTTTCAGGGTTGCATGACGCTTGTTAAACACAAAGTCCTGAATGGCATGTAGCCGTGATCCCCTCATAATCGATCCTCACCGATTGTATGCATTGCTCAACTCTATCATCAACTTATCCAAATGTGTGACATGACATGGTAAAATAATGGTAACATGTATCAAAATGTCGCGTTGACATGTAGAGAATGTCGGCATACGCTTATCCACTGTGCGGGTGACGGGGGACCGACGATGCGATGTCGGCATTCTCGATGTGACTTCACGCCTGCAGTGAGGAGGAGTCGTGAAAATCGCCACAAGTATCGCGCAACAAAGGCGCATGAAGAAGATTGTACCGTACTTGCTGGTTACACCGGCACTAATTTTCGTTGTTGGAGTCTTAGCCTATTCAGTTCTGTACGGTATCGGGATGTCGTTCTTCCGTATCGATCTCGCTATTCCTGGAAAACCGTTTGTAGGTCTGGACAATTACCGGACCGTTTTTGCTGAAGACAGGTTTATCAATTCGTTCCAGCGATCTCTGATCTTCGTGTTCTTCAGCGTGTCTGGTGGGTTGCTTCTGTCTTTTGGATTTGCGCAAGCACTCTACCGGGTTAAGAAACTATCGTCGGCGTTTAAGGGACTCACGTTGGTTCCGTATCTGGTTTCCGGCATCGCTACTGCGATCATGTTTCGGTTCTTATTCAGTGGGTCCGTAGGATTCATCAACCAGCTGCTTATGGGTCTCGGCATGGAACGCATTCAGTTTCTCGGTGAGCCAGACTGGGCGATGACAATCGCGATCCTTGCTAATACGTGGTTTATCATACCGTTCTCTACACTGATCATTCTTGCCGGCCTTCAGGGCTTGGATCCTGACCTGTTTGAGGTTGCAAAGGTAGAAGGTGCACCGAAATGGGTTGTTCTCTTTAAGATTGTTATTCCCCTAATCAAGCCGATGTTGGGAATCAGCCTGGTGTGGATGAGTTTTGCAAGTTTTAACATGTTCGATGTTATCCTTCCGCTTACGGGAGGCGGTCCGGGACGCGCGACGGAAGTACTGGCGGTATATATGTATCGCGTAGGATTCGAGTTTCTCCGCTATTCTCAGGGAGCGGTGGTAATGACAGTAATTCTGGTACTAAACATTGCAGTTAGCACATTCTTTCTGCGCGTCTTCCGAGGAGAGGATTGATAATATGAGCATCAAACCCAGACCTGGTTCATCCATTGGGGTTCTCACTGAGAAAATCAAGAATCGAATCTACTGGTTCCCGCTGGTCATCCTCGTCGTATGGACGTTGTTTCCGCTTTTCTGGGGCCTTTCCGCATCATTTAAAGAATATGCTGAGGTATACCAAGTACCACCGAAAATTTTCCCGGGGAGTCTTAATCTGCGGGCGTATGAAGTCGTTATTCAATCCCGTGACTTTTTCGTCTATGTACTCAACAGCACCTACCTCGCTATCGCCTCTTCGGTAATTGCGGTGTCCGTGAGTATCCTGGCTGCCTACGGCTTTGCAAGATACAAGTTCAGGTTTTCCGGATTCTTGATCCTGTTGATTCTGATTCCGCGGATTATCCCGCGCGCCAGCTTGATCATCCCGCTGTTCCAGATGATGGCGACATTCGGATTGCTCAATACCTATGGGGGGTTGATTATCACCTATGTCGCCACTGCTATCCCGCTCAATACGATGGTTCTAACCGGATTTTTCCGGGCTATTCCCCGGGCGCTGGAGGATGCAGCGGAGGTGGATGGGGCCAAACTTTGGCAGCGCATTTGGTACGTAGTGCTTCCCATGTCGATTCCTGCGTTGGTTACCGTTTCGGTGATGTCATTGCGCGAGGCATGGAATGAATTCCCTTTTGTCCTGGCTCTCACAACCTCTACGGAGAAACGGACCCTGCCGTATCGGTTGTTCATGTTGCGTGATGCGATGGGGATCGAAGACTGGCCGGTGGTTCTTGCGTTTACCGTGCTCACTATCATTCCGGTTCTTACATTTTACCTCATTTTCCAGAAGAAAGTGACTAGCGGGTTGGTTAGCGGCGCGATCAAGTAGCAGCGGCGGGGCTGGCTGATGTTAGAGAGTTGAGAGCCGGTGATGTCCACCAGCTCTCCTACGGTGAAGGAGTGTGCCCGGAGCGCGCAGAGCATCCGAAAGCGGATCGGGTTGGAAAGCGTGCTGAGCAACTGCTGCACATCGGTGCAGCGCCGCTCGGAGTACTGGCTCCTGATCTCTTCGACCATATGGGACCGGTCGTTGTTGGTCGCCATCACCGCGTCCATGTCGCCTTCAGTTCCAGCGCCCAGCACTAAGATCCTCGGAGATCGCTGCGGCGGCTCGTCGACCTTCGCCCATGGCGAGTATCACGGTTGCCGCCCCGAGCACGATGTCACCCCCGGCGTAGACCCGGGGAATACTGGTGCGGTTGCTGTCATCCACGGTTATATTGCCCCATTGGTTGGTATCCAGATCGTCGGTGGTCTTTCGCAGGAGCGGGTTGGAGACGTTCCCTAAGGCGGGAATCACGGTGTCCACCTCCATCTCAAAGTAGTCGTTTTCAATCGGCATCGGCCGACGCCGGCCGGAGTCATCCGGTTCTCCCAGCTCGTATCGCTGGCAGCGAAGCGCCCGGACGCGACTTTCTTCATCTCCAAGAATCTCCACGGGATTGCTGAGAAAGTGAAACTCGATGCCTTCTTCATCGGCGTGATCCACCTCTTCCGCCCGCGCGGGCATCTCCGTGCGGGTGCGGCGGTAGATTACGTGTACCTTCTCGGCGCCGATCCGCAGCGCCATACGAGCCGCATCCATCGCGACGTTGCCGCCACCCAGGACGGCGACTTCCTTCGATTCATAGATCGGGGTATCCACGTGATCCTGGTCGTACGCTTTCATCAGATTGCATCGGGTCAGGTACTCGTTAGCGCTAAACACGCCTACCAGGTTTTCTCCCGGGATGTTCATAAATTTGGGCAGACCTGCGCCGCTCCCGATGAAGAGCGCATCAAAACCATCCTTGGTAAACAGATCGTCGATGGTGCGGGTGCGGCCGATGAGGAAGTTAAAGTGAAACGTCACACCCATCGCCTCGAGCCCGGCGATCTCGTCCTGGACGATCTGCTTGGGCAGGCGAAATTCGGGAATGCCGTAAATCATGACGCCGCCGGGCTTGTGAAACGCCTCGAAAATCTCGACCTGGTGTCCGGCTTTGCGGAGATCGGCGGCGGCAGTGAGCCCGGCCGGGCCGGAGCCGATCACACCCACCTTGAAGCCGGTATCCGGCGCAGTCTCCGGAGATCGCACGGTGCCGGATTCTCGTTCGCGGTCCGCCACGAACCGTTCGATTCTGCCGATCGCCACCGATTGCATCGGATCCCGGGCGGCCTTGCCCACGGTGCACTCCAACATGCACTGCGCTTCTTGCGGACATACGCGGCCACAGATCGCCGGGAGCAAACTTGATTCCTTGATCGTATTGATGGAGTCCTGGAACTCTCCCCGGGCGGCTTGCAGCACGAAGCGCGGGATATCGATCGCCACGGGACAGCCGTTTATGCAGGGGGCCGTGGGGCAATTCAGGCAGCGCAGCGCCTCCACCCGAGCCTGTTCCTCAGTGTACCCGAGGGCCACTTCCTGCTGGTTGGTGCAACGCAGAGTAGGATCCTGCGCCGGCATATCCTGCTGCGGAATCGCCCGGCGATCCTTATTCTTTATCTCGCCCGCCGCGGCGCGAGGACCCCATTCTTCCCACAGGCGGCGCGCCTCCGTCGCTAACTCTTCCGGGGTACGGTTCTGTTGGTGCTCTTCGGTCATGACTGTTCCTTCTGTGCGGTTCCCGCCGCCGTTTCGATACCCCCCACGCGACAGCTGTCGAGGGCAATCGATTCCTGCTTCTTGTACGCTTTTTGCCGTGACATCATATTGTCAAAATCCACCAGATGGCCGTCGAATTCCGGCCCGTCCACGCAGACAAATTTGGTTTCGTCGCCAACCGAAACGCGGCAGCCGCCGCACATGCCGGTGCCGTCTACCATGATCGTGTTCAGGCTGACCATCGTCTTGACCTCATATGGGCGCGTGGTTGCAGCGACGAACTTCATCATGATCGGCGGTCCGATTCCGAAGACGATGTCCGGAACCCCCGCCTCACATAGTTCTTTCAGCGGCGCGGTGACCAGATCCTTGCGACCGTAGCTCCCGTCATCGGTACAGATGATCGTCTCGTCGCTCCAGTGTTTCATTTCGTCTTCGAGGATCAGTAACTCCTTGGTGCGCGCTCCCATAATAGTAATAACTCGGTTGCCGGCTTTTTTGGCGGCTTGCACGATCGGGTGCATCGGAGCCACTCCGATGCCTCCGCCCACGCAGACCACAGTGCCGAATTTCTCGATGTGGGTGGGCATGCCCAGAGGGCCGAGGACGTTGGTAATTGACTGTCCCACCTCGTATCCGGAGAGCCTGATCGTCGTCTTTCCCACCGTCTGAAAGATAATCGTCACCGTTCCAGCTTCGGGATCGGCGTCGGCGATCGTCAGCGGAATGCGTTCGCCGAAGTTTTCATCCAGCTGCAGAATAATAAACTGTCCCGCCTGGCGCGCTTCGGCGATGTACGGTGCTTCAAACGTTATCCGAAAGACGTCGTCCGACAGCTGCTGCTTGTCCACAATCCGGTTCATGTAGTTTCTCCCGCTGAAAAATTAGTGAGATAGATGTCGATCCCCTTAGCGGCGGAGTGGCCGTTGGCGATCGCCGAAATGGCGTCGCGCGTGCGGTTAGTGATGTCACCGCCGGCGAAGATCTTCGTGTCGCCGGTCTGCCTGAACTCATTCACCGTTACCATACCACGTTCAAACTCAAGCCGCTCAGCGATTTTGGGCGGAAGGAACTGGTAGTCCGCCTGCTGCCCGATCGCCGGTATCACCGTATCACATTCAATCGTCTCTTCGCGTCCCTCGATGAGCTTCGGTCGAGGGCGGTCTCCGCGCTCATCCGGGACCATTTCCGCGCGACCCCATACCAGGCGTAGACGCCGTTCTTGGCCCTTCTCGATCCGCAGGGGGATCGCCTGGGTGATGATCTGGATGTTCTCACCCTTGCTTTCCTCGATCTCTTCTGAGTCGGCGGGCATGTCTTCTTCCCGTCGGCGATAGAGAATCGTCACCTCGGCGCCGTAGCGCCGGCTGGTGCGGGCAGCGTCCATTGCCACGTTGCCACCGCCCACGACGACTACCGAGGATCCGATGTCCGGCGTCTTGCCGTTGGTTACCTCGTCGAGCACCGTGAGTCCCGGGATGACCCCGTTCAGGTGTTCTCCGGGGATCTCCAGGGCGTACGGGTCAGAAAGGCCCGTGAAAAAAAAGACGGCATCATTGTCTCCGTAGATCTCGGAAAAGGGCACGTCCACGCCGATTCGCACGTTCTGATGAATCGTTACGCCGAGACTACGGATGTACTCGATGTCCTTGTCTACCTGATCGTAGGGAAGTCGGTATTCGGGAATGCCATAGCGAAGCATGCCACCGGCGGCCTCATTCGCATCGTACACGGTGACGGCGTACCCGATCAACCGCAGGTAGTAGACATCCTTTTTGCAGTGAGCGGAAGCTCACCATAGACGTGGCGTCCGGGAAGCGGCATGAGGGCGATCCCCGCCGCCACAACGGCTCCCACTACCAGCTCTTGCCAACTCGGAAGCCAGGCGAGAGCGATCCACAACACGAACAGAACCGTGCCGAGGACATACCGATACCGGTTCGGATTCATACATCCTCCTCAGTGACTTGCGAAAGGTTTATCGATATAGATTGTCTGTTACTTTAACAAGCATTAAACAGTAATCGAGAAATGTCAAATAGTTTAATTCCTACACGTTCTGTCAGGAATATTGGAAAGGAAACGGTGTGATTCGGGGCTACGTTGGGGGCTGAGGCTGAG
>JBBDTM010000058.1:14463-36557 GCA_040904425.1 Alkalispirochaeta sp. | reverse complement strand
GTGGTGATGCGACGGTGGACGTGGACCAGCTGACGATCGGGAACACGAGTGCGGTCGGTGACGGAGGCGGGACGGGAGCGGTCGATTTTGATGGTGTTGTTGACGTTGGCACGAACGCCACGGTTCGCGCCACTGCCGCCGTGACGATCGCTGCCGATTTCACAGCCACCAACACCGCCACCTTCCGCTCCGGGGATCTCAACGTTTCCGGCGGTACAACGCAGGCGGACACCCTTCTTCTTTATACCATAGACGGCACTACCCCAATGAACCTCGGCACCAGCGCAGCAGGGAATTGGGAGCTCACCGACGCGGAGATAGATCGACTTTCGGCGGGGACATCATGGGAGGTGGGAGAAGCATCCGGCGGAACGACACCGCAGAGCGGACAGATCCGATTCCGGAGCGTCACGCTTCCGGCGGGCCTCGCTGACATTCCGCTTCAAATCGCTTCGGACGATACGACCGGAGCAGTCTACTTTGACGATGAAGGCTCCGCCACCGCCCTGGCGACCGGAGGTTCCGCCCCGATTACGATTCTCACCGGAACCGGTGGAGTCACCGCGAACGCCAACGACGGGAACGCCGAGCTGGGAACTACCGGAACGATCTCGATCACGAGCGCCGGTGCCGTCGGTAGCGCGTCGAACCGGCTCTCTTTTGTGGTGGGCCAGGATAAACTCTCCGTGGACACGAGCGCCAACGGGTCGAACGTCTTTCTCCACGGTCTCGGGGCGCTAACCCTCGGAACGGGGGCCGCCGCAAATACCGCGGTCACGACGGGAACAGGCGCCGGTGGCGTCGTCAACGTCACAACCGCCGCCGGTAATCTCTCACTGGCGGGGCTCGTTACTGCCGGGAGCGGTGCGGTGACCCTAAATCCTGCTGCGGACATCGTTCTCGACTACGACGCCTCCGCCTCCGGCGATGTCATCACCACGGACTCCAGCGCGATTTCCCTTCAGCGGCCGGTAGTTCTCGCGGCGGACGGGCAGCTAACCTCGTCCTCGGGACCGATTACCTTCAACGGAAACGTCAGCGAGAGCGCCGCATCTACGCTGACCGTCGGGGCTGGGACCGGGGATATCAACCTGAATCTTGACTCGGTGGTTACATCCGGTGCCCAGAGCTGGACCGCCGCCAATGTGAACGTGGATGCCCAGACCGGGGCCGATCCCCGGCTCACCCTGCAGACTTCCGGAACGGACATCACGGTGACCACAACCGGATCGCTCTCCATTGCCGACGATGACGACCTGACGATCGACACCGGCTCCGGGGCCGGCAACATCGTTCTCGATGCGGTCACGGGTGTGGCGGCCATGGGTGCCGACAAGGACATCACTCTCCGGGCAGGCACGGGTACGGTGACTCTGGACGGCGCTGTCGGTGACGAGACGCTCATCCGAGATCTGCTCGTCCGGGCAGACGACCTGGCGATAACCGGCACCGGATCAATCGCGATAGCCGGGGCTCTCTCCTTCTATACCGAGTCCGGCACGGTTGCCATGAACGTGGGATCCGACGCCGGAGCCGGAAGCTGGGATCTCGATGATGCGGAGATCGGCCGCCTTGGCGCGGCGGACTCAATCACCATCGGGGAGGCCACGGTGCAGGGAGACGGTCCAGTACAGACCACCGTTACCACCGCCGACTTCAGCGGGGTGACCGGGCTTACCTCACTCACTTTCCTCGCCAACGCTGCCGGCAGCGGGGCGACGATCTCAATAGTGGACAGCGATGACGCGAATGAAACTATCGGTCTGAACAGCGGGGATGCCAACCTGACGATCCGCGCGGCAGGCAAGATCGAAGGGCGGCACTACAGATACCAGCTGGACCCGGACGCTGCTGTTGCGGACATCTCCACCAACGGAACGATCATACTGGAGAGCTCCGCGGGACCCGGAGAGATCGGGGATGATCCCGAAGCGACAGGCTTTACGGCTGACACTGACCCCGGCGCGCTCCAGATAGCAGCGCTGACTAACACGGTTGTCGATATCGACGACGCCCCCGGTGGCGTCTGGCTCGAGGGGATCGGCGGAGAGATCAATCTGGGAACCGTGGCGGCGACAGTGGGCCCGATCTGGTTGAACGTGTTTGAGGCCGATGGGTTTATCCGGCTAACCGACGACGTATCGACCAACGCACAGAACATCGTGTTTAGTCGGCCGGTACGCGTTGACGAGCCGGGCATCACCGTTTCGACAGGTGTTGGTGGTGGCGACATTGATTTCACCGAGACTCTGGATAGCCAGGACGATGGTGCCGGTATCGGCGAAGGCAACGACCTGACTCTGATTGCGGGGAACGGAAATGTCTTTTTCCGCGGCGCCGTCGGCCGGAACGGCAGTGGTTTTGGCGCGGGTAGCGGCTTCGACGACCCCGCCATGGGAACGATAACCATCTCCAGCGCCGCGGACGTGCTTGTTGACGCCGGTGTGACCACCGCAGTGGGAACCAGTGCTCAGGGTGCGGATCTTCTGGTCACGCACACCGGCACGTTCACCATTTCTGATACTACCAGCGATGCAGATCAGGCGGACTTTGACCTTGACCTGGAAGGAGTGTTCACCCAGAGCGGCACCGGCGGGACGAGCATCGCCGGGGATATTCGCACGGCAGCGGGGGCCGTGAGCTTTGCCGGTCCGCTGACTCTTACCGGGAACGTCGCAGTCGACACATCGGCAGGAGCGGATATCACTTTCGGCGACGACGCGACCATCGACGACGGGGCTGGAGGTCCCTGGGACCTCCGAGTTGATGCCCCGGGCAGCCTTGTGCGCCACGGTGCAACTAATGGTGCTGCCAATGGCCGGATTGGCGGAGGCAGTGGGACGGCACGAATCGGTAACCTGGAGATTGTGGACGCGGCCACGGTTACCTTTGACGGGGAGGTGTTTGCCACGAGCCTGACCCAGACGGCAGGAGGAACACTGACCACCTTTAACCAGCCGGTGGATGTAGCGGGCCCGGTCGATCTCAACGGGCAGGACTTCACGGTGAACGCCGGGCTTACCACGGCCGGCGGCGGGACGATGACCGTCACCAACGCCGGGACGCTAACGATCGCCGACACCACCGGAACCGGCGATATCGGAACGGTTGACCTCAACCTCGACGGCGCCTTCGATCAGGACGGCGGCGGAGGCGTATCCCTGGCCGGGGATATCGCCACGACCCCCGACAGCGTCGACTTTGCGGGGCCGGTGACGCTCACGGGGGATGTGCTAATCGATACCGGTACGGGTGCAAACATCGCCTTTGGGAACAGCGCGACCATCGACGGAGCCTGGGACCTGACGGTGGATGCCCCGGGAAATACCGTGAGCTTTGGCGCCACCAGTGGCGCGACCAACGGACGGATCGGTGGAGCTGGCGGGGCCAATCGGCTCGATGCGGTGACGATTACCGATGCGGATACGGTGACGTTCAATGGAGAACTCTTTGCGACCAGTCTGACGCAGACCGCTGGATCGACGCTGACCACCTTTCACCAGCCGGTGGATGTAGCGGGGCCGGTCGATCTGAATGGTGAAGCGTTTGCGGTAGACGCGGGGCTCACCACGACCAGCGGTGGCACGATGACGGTGACCAACGCCGGGACGCTAACGATCACCGACACTACCGGAACCGGCGATATCGGAACGGTGGATCTGAACCTCGACGGAGCCTTCGATCAGGATGGCGGCGGAGGCGTATCCCTGGCCGGAGATATCGCCACGACCGGTGACAGCGTCGAATTTGCGGGGCCGGTGACGCTCACGGGTGATGTGCTAATCGATACCGGCACGGGTGCAAACATCGCCTTTGGGAACAGTGCGACCATCGACGGAGCCTGGGACCTGACGGTGGATGCCCCGGGAAATACCGTGAGCTTTGGCGCCACCAGTGGCGCGACCAACGGACGGATCGGTGGAGCTGGCGGGGCCAATCGGCTCGATGCGGTGACGATTACCGATGCGGATACGGTGACGTTCAATGGAGAACTCTTTGCGACCAGTCTGACGCAGACCGCTGGATCGACGCTGACCACCTTTAACCAGCCGGTGGATGTAGCGGGGCCGGTTGATCTCAATGGAGAAGCGTTTACGGTGAACGCCGGGCTTACCACCAGCGCGGGCGGGACGATGACTGTGACCAACGCGGGGACACTTACCATTGTGGATACCTGGGATCCGAGTAACGACGGCATCGGAGATGCTGAGGCTCTCGGAGACCAGGGTGACTTCGACCTCGACCTTGACGGAAGTTTCTCCCAGGACGGTTCCGGGGGCGTTAGCATCGCCGGGGATATTCGCACCGCCGCGGGAGCCGTCAGCTTCGCTGGACCGCTCACACTCACGGGTAGCGTTAGCATAGACACGTCGGCGGGAGCGAACATCACCTTCGGCGACAGCGCGACCATCGCCGACGGGGCCGGGGGGCCCTGGGACCTCAGGCTCGACGCGCCGGGCAGCCTCATTCGCCACGGTGCCACAGATGCAGCGGCCAGCGGGAGAATCGGCGGCGACGGTGGCGTCAATCGGATTGGCGACCTGGAGATCGTGGACGCGGGTACGGTGACCTTTAACGGTGAGCTCTTCGTCACCAATCTCGTTCAGACCGCGGGCACCGGTCCAACCACGTTCTTCCGGAATGGCGATCTGGCGACCGACGGGGACGTAGTCACCCAAGGTACGATAACGATAGACCAGGACTCGACGATAACCTTTGGAGAGGACCTGGTAATCAGGTCCACGGGTGCCGGAAATGGGGTTCTCGTGGACGGTCCTATCGACGCCTCCGGAGCGACCGGGAACCTTAGAGTATCTGCTGAAGGGACGGACGGTGACGTCACTGTCAACGCGGATATCGGCGGTGGGTCGGAACACATGTCCGTTATTGCCGACAGGAACATTGATCTGGCTGCTACGGTGGATGTAAGCACGTCGACATCCGGCACGCTGGACCTGGAAGCGACATCGGGCAGCGTCACGATGGCCGACGACAGCAGGCTGATTGCCGTAGACGGCGACATCCGCATCCTATCGGGAACCGATGTTACCCTGGGCGGCGTGGCGACCACCAACGGGTCGGTTTCTATCACGGCGACGAGTGGAAACATCCTCGATGGTGGCGATATGGACACCGATGTTGCGGCGGTAGGCTTACGGTTCGAGGCGGGGACCGGGCTTGGTACCGATGGGACCACGGTCAACGCTATCGATACGAGTGTCGGGACTGTGAGCGGCCGGGCGACTTCGGGCGGCATTTACATCGCGGAGGCTAACGGGATCACCGTGGGTGACACGTCGGCGACGGTACAACGCGTTGCAAGTGATGCCACCACCAGCGTTGTAACAGATGCGACTCGCGCGGACTTGAGGACGACGGGCGGCGACGGAGACATCGTCCTGGTCAGCGCGACGGGCACCGTAACGTTGGACGACGGAACGGTTCTTGCCGACGGCGCAGTAGGCACGGACAACACGGCGGTTTCCGCTGACGGTGCCGGTGGAGTTCGATTGGAAGCGGTCGCCGGTACGGTGAGTGCGGCCGCATCCGTGGTCTCTTCAACAGGTCACGTCACGATATCCGCAGGAACCAACGTGGCTCTGGAAGCTGGTGTTGATGTCGCCACAGGGACTCCTGGCACCGTCTACGTCGAGGCGGGTGGTGGAACCATCGGGATGGATGGCACTTCATCTATCGACGCTACCGGCTCCTCTGCCCTGCTGCAGTCCACGGGAACGGCGACGATCGGAGATGTTGCGGCGACAGATGTCTCGATTAGATCCACTGGCGCCGGAATCGTGAACGCTGCCGATAGCTCCATGAACGTTGACGCGACGAACCTCCGGCTCGAAGCCTCTGGAGACATAGGCGCCGGGAGTCGACCTATTTCCACGACTGTAAGTCGGGTGACGGCACTGTCAGCGGGTGGAAGTATTTATCTGGAAGAAGCGGATGGTATTGAAGTGAACACCGTCCGGGTAGAAGCAAACGAGTTCAACAGTAACGGAACGACCCAGCTTCAGTCAGTGGCAGCTCAGTCCGACCTGCGGACCGAGACCGCCGGGAACATAGTCCTAGAGACCACAACCGGCGACCTTCTACTGAATGATGGTGATGGCGCGGTTGACCAGACCGGTGGTGACGGCCGTGAGGCTGACGGCAACGCGGTGGTGGCCTCGACGGGGGGCCGGATCCGTCTCGCTGCGCTGGATAGCGGCGGGGGCATTACCGGCAACGCCGACGTCAGAAGTGGAAGTGGAAGTATCAGCGTGATAGCAGGCGACTCGATCGATCTTGTCGGCGGGGTCACTGTTATGACTGGAACAACCGGCACCCTGGACCTGGAGGCGACGGCGGGAAGCATTACGATGGCCGACGACAGCCGGGTGACGGCGGTGGACGGCGACATCCGCTTCCTGGCGGATGTGGACATCACCCTCGGTGGTATTGCCACGACAACCGGATCGGTCTCGGCCACGGCGACGAACGGCAACATCCTCGATGGTGGCGACACAGATACGGACATCGCCGCCGAAGGTCTTCGTTTCGAGGCGGGGACGGGATTCGGCAACGATGGAACCACCGTGAATGCGATCGATACCAGCGTGACCACGGTGAGCGGTCGGGCGACCGGCGGGGGCATCTACATCGCCGAGGCGGACGGGATCGCGGTAGGTGACACAACCGCGACGGTGCAGCGGGTTGCGGCGGACGCGACGACCAGCGGAGTAACAGACGCGACCCGGGCGGACCTGAGAACGACCGCAGGGGACGGTTCGATCGTTGTTAGGACCACAGACGGCGCGATTACCCTGAACGACGGGACGGTCTTGGCCAATGGGTCGGCTGGTACGGACAACACGGCAGTGTCGGCGAACGGAAGTGGGAACCTCCTCATCGAAGCTGGTGGGACGGGGCAGGGCGTCATCGCTAACGCGAATATCCTCAGCGGGAGCGGAAACGTAAGCGTGATCGCTGCGGCCGGCGTTGACCTTGCAGCGACGGTTGATGTTACGACTGGAACCACCGGCACGCTGGACCTGGAGGCGACGGCGGGAAGCATTACGATGGCCGACGACAGTCGGGTGACGGCGGTGGACGGCGACATACGCCTCCTGGCGGACGTGGACATCACCCTCGGTCGTGTCGCCACGACCAACGGTACGGTCTCTCTCACGGCTACGAGCGGGAACATCCTCGACGGAGGCGACACGGACACGGACATCGCCGCTGAAGGTCTTCGTTTTGAGGCCGGGACGGGATTCGGCAACGACGGAACCACCGTAGACGCCATCGATACCAGTGTGACCACGGTGAGCGGCCGGGCAACCTCGGGAGGCATCTACATTGTCGAGGCTGACGGGATCACGGTAGATGATGCCTCAGCGACGGTGCAGCGGGTCGCCTCGGACGGCACGAGCAGTGGGGTGCCCGATACCACGCAGAGCGACCTTCGGACCAGCGGGGGCGACGGCTCGATCGTGCTGCGCACGACGAACGGCACGATCATCCTGAACGACGGAACGGCGGGCTCGGACAACACGGCAGTGTCGGCGAACGGAAGCGGGAACCTCCTCATCGAAGCCGGTGGGACGGGGCAGGACATCACCGCTAACGCGGACGTCCTGAGCGGGAGCGGCAACATAAGCGTGATCGCTGCGGCCGGCGTGAGCCTCGCCGCGACGGTTGACGTTACGACTGGAATCACCGGCACGCTGGACCTGGAGGCGACATCGGGTAGCGTCACGATGGCCGACGACAGCAGGCTGACTGCCGTAGACGGCGATATCCGAATCCTGGCGGGAACCGATGTTAGCCTGGGCGGCGTGGCGACCAGCAACGGCTCTGTCTCCATCACGGCGACGAGCGGGAACATCCTCGACGGAGGCGACACGGACACGGACATCGCCGCTGAAGGTCTTCGTTTTGAGGCCGGGACGGGATTCGGCAACGACGGAACCACCGTAGACGCCATCGATACCAGTGTGACCACGGTGAGCGGCCGGGCAACCTCGGGAGGCATCTACATTGTCGAGGCTGACGGGATCACGGTAGATGATGCCTCAGCGACGGTGCAGCGGGTCGCCTCGGACGCTACTACCAGCGCGGTGACAGATGCGACCCGGGCGGACCTGAGAACCACCGCAGGGAGCGGTTCGATCGTGGTCAGGACCACAGACGGCACGATTACCCTGAACGATGGAACGGTACTAGCCGACGGGTCGGCGGGTACGGACAACACGGCGGTTTCGGCGAACGGAAGTGGGAACATTCTGGTCCAGGCGCAGGGAACGGGGCAGGACATCACGGCAAACGCCGACCTCTTGAGCGGAAGCGGTAACGTAAGCGTGATTGCGGCGGACAACCTTGACCTTGGAGCGACCGTTGATGTTACGACCGGAATCACCGGCACGTTGGACCTGGAAGCGACGGCGGGAAGCATAACGATGGCCGACGACAGCCGGGTGACCGCGGCGGACGGCGACATCCGGCTCCTGGCAGAAGTGGACGTCACGCTTGGTGGTGTTGCAACGACCAACGGCTCGGTTTCGGTGACGGCGACGAGCGGCGACATCCTCGACGGCGGCGACACAGATACGGACATCGCTGCGGTAGGCTTGCGCTTTGAGGCAGGGACGGGATTTGGCAACGACGGAACCACCGTAGACGCCATCGACACCAATGTGACCACGGTGAGCGGCCGAGCGACCTCGGGAGGCATCTACATCGCCGAGGCTGATGGGATCACGGTAGGTGACACGTCGGCAACGGTGCAGCGGGTTGCGGCGGACGCCACCACCAGCGGAGTAACAGACGCGACGCAGAGTGACCTTCGGACTACCACAGGCAACGGATCGATCGAACTAGTCGCCGCCGGCGCGATTTCGCTCAACGACGGCACCGCCCCGAATGACCAGACCGCTGTGAGTGCTGATGGTTCGGGAACGATTGAACTCACGGCCACCGCCGGAACGATGACACTATCTGCAGCTCTGCAGTCGGGCTCTGGCACCATAGCTCTGGACGGTGACAGCATCACCCAGAATGAGGACGGTGACATAACCACCGGCGGCGCGGGCACGATCTCGGTCACCGCTGATGTCGCATCTATCACAATGATCGATGGCGCGGTAACCCAGAGCGGCGACGGGAGCATCACCTACACCGCCGAAAACGACCTCACCGTCGGTGAAATAGTAAGCAGCAACGGTGATGTTGCTCTTACGGCTTCCTCTGGTGATCTCATCGCGCAAAGCACGCCGCCCGGCACACCGGTTCGAAGCGAACCGGTGTCTGAAGTGAACACGGCGGGAGTCATCACGCTCTCTGCGGCGGATAGGATCGGCGGTCCCACGGAGTCAGCTGCCGACGATCCGGATCCATCCGATGGACCTATGCAGATCCGCACGGGGCATGCTGAAGTGGACGTCCTCCAGGCGCCGGGGGGCGTCTGGCTCGAGGGTGTCGGCGGAGAGCTCGTGATGGGAGAGATAGGCGCCAATACAGGCTCGGTGACTTTGACGATTTTTGATGGCATTCGCTTCATTCGCCTTACTCAGAACATCACTACCAGCGGCTCAGATATTGTCTTCCAGCGACCGGTCCGGGTCGATGTGGCTGGGCTGACCGTTAGTACAGGTACTGGTGCAGGAGATATCGACTTCACCGAAACTCTGGACAGTGAGGACGGCGAGGGCAACGACCTTACGCTAGTAGCCGGCAACGGTGATGTCTTCTTGCGTGGCGCGGTTGGTAGAGACGGAAGTGGGTTTGACGCCGACGGCGTCGCCGGCTTTGCCAACCCCGCAATGGGATCCATCACCGTTTCCAGTGCCACGGACGTCCTTATCGATGCGGGAATGACCACCGCTGCTGGTACCAGTGGCCAAGGTGCGGACCTCGATATTATTCATACCGGCACCCTCACCATATCCGATACGGATGGTGAAACCGATCGGGACGACTTCGACCTCGATCTCGAGGGCTATTTCGCTCAGAACGGTGCCGGTTCGGTGAGTATCGCCGGAGATATCCGAACCGATGGTGCAGCAATCACGTTTAATGGGCCGATGACGCTCACCGGGAATCTACGCCTCTCCACCGGAACCAGTGCATTGGGGACGATCACGATCAAAAACAGCGTTGCTTCTGCGGCTGCCGAGTCGCTGGAGATGGAAGCGGGCAGCGGAGACGTTGTGGTCGACGCCCAGGTCACCGTAGCCGGAGGAATTTCCAGTACAGGTAATAACTTTTCCACTTCCCCAGCCGCGACATTACGTACGGCGGATGGAACCGGTCCGATTTCGATTAACCATTCAGGAACCGTGACTGTACAGGCCGCTGTCACCTCGGCTGACGGAAGTGTGGCCATCACCTCTACCGGTGCGGCTGTTTCGATCGACGCCCCAATCGAGACAACCGCAGGCCAGGTCAGCGTAGACTCCTCTTCTGGAACGACACTGAGCGCTGTGAGCGATATCCAAACCACCGGCGGATCAGCCGATGTTCTCTTTGGAAGTTCCGGATCAGGTGCCCTGACCACCGCCGCGGACATATCGGCAGGCGGCTCTGTCCTATTCAATCGTGACGTATCGCTCTCCGGCCCCGTGACCTGGACCGCAGGCGGTACCCTTACTGCGAATGGGGCGATAGACGGTGCACAAGATCTTACGTTGGTCACTGACGGGGCGACCCGCTTCCGCGGCGCCGTGGGTTCTTCACAACCGCCAACTTCCCTTTCGATAACGAACGTTTCGCGTCTCGTGGTGGAGGGCACGGCGCCTATCACGGTGAGCGGACCATTTACACAGATTGATAGCAGTGGATCCGGCGAGGGCATTGTGATCCTCGGTGCCGATCTCGATACATCAGCGGCGGACGGTACGATCCGCCTGGACGGAACGCTCTATGTAGCCCCCGGTTATCCCGGCGCGCCGGGAAGCAACTCGGTGACTATCGACGCCGGCACTGCTGCGATCGGCCCCTTCGATACAGGAGCCGGTGGAACTCGTGACGCGATGATCGTTGCTCCAGGCTCATCCCCGGCAGTTGCTATCAGGAGCAACGCGACGTTTGATAGCTTCGTTCTTTACAACGGTAGCCTTGAGCTCTCCGACGGAGTGGATGCGGTTGACATGAACCTCACCGGTGATCTTGTTCTCCTCGGCGGGGGCTACACACCGGATGATTCTAACCTCACCCCCGACGGAGTGGGCTATTTCCGCTACGACGCTCCTGCGAGGAGAAGTGAGGACACCGAAAACAACTGGGCGGACCCGTCGATCGAGCTCATTGTGACGCTTCCGGGAGCGGTGGAAGACGGCGCCGCTGGATGGCAGAGCTGGAGTACACCGGATGATGGCTCCGACTACACCGGTGCGGTTACCTCCACCAGCCTCAACGGCAATACCATCACCGTGGGCAAGAACTTCTACGCCAACGGCCTCGACCTAATGGGTGCCGGTTCGTGGGACCTGAAGCTCCAGACTGACCCCGGCGACGCGTCGGCGGCGTTTGCCGAGTTCTACTATGGCGAGATCGACAATGTGTCGGTAACCGATGGCTCCGGAAACACGGGTTCTCATTGGGTCGCCGCGGCGGAGCCGGACTACGATGTCTTCCGCACGACGGATACAGATGCCGACCACGACGCACCGGACGGCAACGGAAACAACGTTAGCTCCAATGAAACAGCTTCCGGGGCGGCCGGCACTTCCGGTGTCGACTTCACCCGGGCAGTGCTGGTCCGATCCGGTACCTACACTGTGTATGACAACGTGATTCAGCTCGAGTTCACCAAGCCAATCGAGAATAGCAAAAACGAGATCTCCCGAGCGATCGGCACTGGATTCATCCAGATCGATGACGATACACGCACCGTAACCGGCACATGGATCGACGCGGAAGCCACCGATCCTACCGATGGGGAAGGCGATCTATCAGTCTTCTATATCTCGGTCGATCCAGCAGATCGTTGGAACACCGACGCCACGGGTGCTTCTCCCGGTGATGATAACAGCACCGACCGTGGTCGCACGGGCGAGCCACCCGCGTATAGCGGAGTGACTCCCAACATTACCTTTCCTCGTGCCACTGCGTTGGTCTGGTCGCTCTGGCGTGATCATCATGGCAACCGCGTATTAGGTACCGATCAGCTGTTTGAGCTCTCCGACAATAACGTGAGCCCACTAGTAGACGAAGACTCAGACGGGAACAGGATTTACGGAGAGTACAATGCCGACGGTAGTTATATCGCAACCGGAGACCAGACCTCCCCAGTCCTGGTCCAGGTCACCGCCGGTCGCGCGCCGTACAACCAGGATGGCGCCGACCTGGCTACGCTCCGCAACGACACCACCGTATTGCGGCCCTACGACTCGCACAACTTCTTCCATCTTCGTTACTCGGAGCCGGTAGAAATAGTCGGGGCGGCGGGGCTCGAGTTCTCAGACCTCTCCGGCGGGACCGCCGCCGGTCACGATGAGGCATCCATCGTCCGCGGAACCACGACGCTTGGACACTTCTCCGAATCCGGATCTACCGTCTCTTTGAGCGGACTGCTGCATTACCCCGGCGACGGCGAGATGACAGTGGGCACGCGAGATGGAGAGCCGAGCGGCACGGCGATCTTGCGGGACAACTCCAACGGGGAAAACCCCAACGAGGCCCACGGCATGACGCTGTTCATCCAGGGCTTCAGCCGCGTCCAGGGAAGCCAACGGTACTGGCCGGGATACATGGCTAATGCAGCGGATCCCCTTGGCAGACCGATTACAAACGTCCCAGAGAACTCGCAGGTCCGCGACCGAGAAGGCAACGAAGTCGAGTACAGTGGTGGTCCATGGGATACCGCAGAGCCGGCTCGAGGAGAGGGCTTCCTCAGGCGGTATGGCCACGATGGGAACGAATTGACCATAGCCGGTTCGGTTGAAACGGTACGCGAGGACGACACGGGGTATTCGGGAGAATGGCTATCCGGCTGGGACGTAGATCCACCCACGTTCTCGACGTTTCAGGATGACGATGATCCTGAGAATCGGCGGTATGAAATCGTTACCCGCGCTACTACCCTGACCAATCTGGTGAACCGGTTGGAGTTCCACGTCCTTGACAACCAGTCGATCGATCTTTCTCAGGCGCCCGATCCTGGCAATCCGGTGGATGGGACGGAACCGGAGTACTGGGACCCGGAAAACCTCGCCGACGCAAGCGATCCGGAAGCCTCCGACTATACACATCCCAATCGCCGCGTCTTTGCTGACGCCCGCATCCAAGAGGGCATTCGAGATACATCGGCGGACTTCCCGGACGCCTGGGAGCCGACGCCTCTCGATGAATATCTGGCTTTCCGGATCGAGCAGGTTGCCGGTACTTCCGGCGACCCGGATCTGGAACTTGTTAACACCTATAACCTGGGAATCGACACTGAGGTGAACAACTCACTCTACACGATCGATCAACCGATCAACGTGCCGAATGACTCGTATCTCACCCTTCAGATCCAGGATTCTGGGCATTTCTGGGGGCTGCTTACGGATATCTGGGTATCGTACAACCAGGACGAGGCCTACTTAACGGATCTTGCCGGTAATCTGCTCCCCAGCTTTGGTCCCATGAAGGCGATCGAGCGTACACCCCCGCGGATCGAGGTCGCTCTTGCGGAGATCGGAAACAATCGCGTGTACCTCAAGTTCACTGAACCGGTCTACGGGGATGCGGACAACACCTCCCAACTTGGTACCGGTGCATTAGAGATCACCGGTGGGCCTAACACGTACACGATCGACGATGTTGAACCGTTGGATCTGCGATCGGATGGTGTTAGTGCGGAAGAGTTCTTTGTCACCCTCAATAATGAACTTGCAGCGGAGGACTTGTTTGCAGGGTTCATTCGGCCCACCGGCTCCGACACGGTGTTCGACGGAGCTTCCAATGCCATGCCGGGAAACGACCGTCGTCGGGTAAGCGATATCGCCCTGAATGCGATCAATCCGATCTGGGCCACGGACTCTTACGGGCTGAGTAACACCGGTGATCTGGGCGCCGGAAACTTCCGAACCATTCGCACGTTCGACGGGACTGCGAGTCAACTGAGTAGCTCCGATATCACACTCCAGGGACGCCTTACCAGTGGCATCCCCTCCGGGTTGCCGGTAGGTCTGATCTATGACCTGAATGTGCCGGATAGCGTCAAAGTCGGCGACTACTGGAGTCCAAACCGGCTCTTTGGCTTTATTGAAGAGACGAACGACGATGCGCGAGCGGTCAATCCCTTCGAAGTGGATGGAGACCTGCGAACGTTCATGATTCCCGGCAGTGATCCCGAGATCGAAGAGGGCGGAATGTTGGAGTTTCAGTTCTCGATCGGCAACATCAGCGCCGCACGGCTTCTGGAAGCCGATGATCCTCGCACGGTAGCGCCATGGAAGCTCGACGTTGGAGTGGGCATGATCCCGCAGCGAGCCAACGTAACGATCCTCAACAATGTGATCTATCCCGAACGTGGTGAGAACACCGTGCTCGTGTACGAAGTCGACCGTCCCGGATTGGTGACGATCAATGTGTTTACGCTTGACGGTAACGTGGTGCGTACGTTGCAGCGCGGGCGCCAGGGGACGGGCGATTACCGTGTTGCGTGGGATGGTACCAACAACAGCGGCTCGATCGTTGCCCGTGGGATCTACTTCGTGCGCGTGGTGGCTCCTGGCGTAGATGAGTACCGCAAGGTGATCATCGCCAAGTAATCTGTTACGGCGTGATGAGCTGTAGTCGGGGTGCGGCCACCATGAGCGATCCGGGGTATAGATGGTCTGATTTCGCCCCATTCCCGAACGCAATGTGCACCGTCATTACCGCATCGCTCCCGCCCGTCCCGAAAGGGATGGACGGCCCGCTGAACTGATAGGATAGCTTCGTCCAGCCGACATCTGCCACGCCGTCTCCCCACCCATTCAACTCTTCCAGACTCACGAACTCCGAGAGAAGGGAGCTTCCGGTTTCATTCGCAGCATCCGTAATACTGACCGTCACGTAGCGCGCGTCAAAGCGGTTGGACTGCTGGGAGAGATCTCGTGCTACCCAGAAGCTGAACTCGTAGGTCCCGCGGGAGAGGAGACGGGGCCGGTCCGGTTGCAGGCTATCCTGAAGCGGTACATCGAGCGTGATCTCGTGGGTAAGATCTGCCCGTACCAATCGCACGTTGTCGATCACGCCTTCGACGCGCTGTTCTGTCGCTTCAGTATCGCCTCCCAGACTGAATCGATTGAATGCGGGATCGAATACCGTGAATGTGTTCGCCTCCGGCTCGTATTGCGCGGGGTTGTTTTGCGCGATCCCTGGAAAACGGTAGGATACGGTGGACTTGTTCGACTGACCGCGTTGCACGAGGTATTGATTGGGTGCATCGGTTTCGAGGGCGCCGTCGGAGTTGAGAGAGACCGGAATCCTTTCATATGGTGTACGAAAATCCAGGAAAAAGGCGAAACTTGCGTCCTTCTCGAACGCCTCCCGAACAGTGAGGTTGCCCTCCGTGGCCATATTCAGGTAGAGCCGTTCGGTATTTCCCACGAAGTCTACCTTCAAGACCTTGTTCCCATGAAAAGCAGCCAGTTCCACGCCTTCATAATCACCGGAGGTCTTGTAGTCCTCTGCCGTAACCACACGCGCGTTCGCGTTTGTGGTTGCCTGCCATGCATCCGGAAGGGACCCGGCTGTGGCAGTTTCAAAATCCCCGTCCGGAATCAGGTTGATCAGCTCAAGTCGAAACGGCGTCCCGGGAGCGTCGGAAGGATAGTGGTTGTCATCCGTTGCCTGCTCGAAGGTGAGATAGTCACCTCCATTGCCGTCATCACTTTCCTGCCACACACTCCCCGATCCGAATCCTCGACCGGCAATGAAATTGACTCCGTCGTATTCGTCCCAATCAATCGGGGTGGGACAGCCCGCAAGCGATAGAACCAACGCCAGGGAGATCGTCACCGCCCCCACGGTCCGGGATCGGTTGCTCAAGAGACGGGAGATGTCGTTGGCGGGGCTACCGCGGCGAGTTCTCACCCTCACAATATACCATCGTCTTCACCTCCTATCCACGCGATCCCGACTACTCAACCGTACCGCGGATGCGCCTGCAACCGATGCGGCCACAGCGCCCGGCGCCACCACCCCACCCACCGACTAACTCCACGTGATATCTATGGCCATGCCGGTGGTGGAGGTCTCGATCACCACCGGGACGGACACCTCCGGCCACAGCTGGGAGCTCGTGCTCAACACGGTGTAGCTCAGCCAGCGCCACTTCCGACTGATGTCGCCGTCCAATGCGATCCACGCTCCGGTGTTGGCGTCCTTGTACGTAAGATAGGGACCGGCCAGTTGCCACGCCGAATACCAGTTTGCGTCGTTTTCCGAGGCCGGCGCCTCGGCGGGGTATGTTAGATTCCATTGCGACCCGACAAAACTCACGTCCTGCACCGCTTTTGCAGAGCTCTCGGTATCAAACTTCGCCTGAAAGCGGTAAGTATTGGTGCTTCCCTCCGAATCGGTCGTGAGCACCGGCGAGTTGGTATCTCCCATGGCGGAGATCTCGTACGGACTTCCCGCCACTACCGAATCCGGGACCGTTACCGAGTGGGAGATCGTCGTCAGGTCGATCGTGACCTCGGTGTGCTGGTCCTCGACTACCTCCACCGCCGTATCGGTGTATCCGGAGGCCAAGAGGCAGCTGGTGTCACCGGAGGCGCTCCCCACCAGCACCAGCACGCGGTAGGTTCCCGGCGGTACCGCCATCTCAACCGGTTCTTCCGAAGGTGCGGAAACGGTGACGGAAGTCGTCAGTGTCGGTGCGTCTCCCACTTCCAGTGCACCGGCGTCGCCTCCCGGAAGCTCCTCCAGGACAAGCACTTCCACCACCTCGGCGTCGGCCTGGGCCGATGGGGTGTCCACCGCCAGGGCGCCGAGGTTACCGGCACCGCTGAAGATCTCCGGCGGTATGCTCAGGTAAATCATCCCGGTTTCACGCGAGGGATGAGCCGGGTCGCCTCCGGAGGGCGACTCCGCCGGGGCGCCGCCGTCGCCCGGGCGACCGCACCCGGCGAGCGCGCCGAGAGCGCCTACCACCAAGACGACGACGGCGCACCACAACGCCCGCTTCAAGACAGATCTATTCTTCATGAAAAGCACTCCCATTCCACCGTAGTGGATTCCGTATCAACGATCTCATCGGGGGAATCCAAGGTGATCTCCTCCACGATGCCCACCCTTTCACCGGGCGGTATCTCCGCACCGTCCACGACCCGGCGGTAGTAGCGGCGGGAATCAGTAGTGATGGAAAACACGACATCCGTCTCTTCTATCGCCACATCCCCGGTATTGTGAACCTCCAGCACCACCTGACACGTACCCAGCGTACTAACCGCAGTGTCTTTCAAGCTCACCGTGCCGGCCGGCGTCTGTTCCGGTTCCACCTCGCACCCCAGGGTTACTGCCGCGGCAACAACCATCGCCGGCAGCAACCCCCGTATACCTACTCGTCTCGTTTCCACTTCAAACCTCCTGTTAGTGCCATGCCGCCGGGAGCTCCGTGCTCGCCGAAGAGGGCCGCCGACCCCACGTGAGCCCGCTCCCACGCCCAACGCACCGATACCACCGCCGACAGCGTTCCTCGGGGTCGACGTAACACGTGAGCTATCCCCGGCGTGAGTTCAACGTGCAACGACGCCACATCGTTTACCACCAGCGCCGCCGAAAGCGGCAGGCGCACGCCGATCGTCCAATCCGCCTCACTTCCGTTCTCCCGGGCGACCTCCCACGACATCCCGGCGCCGTGCACCAGAGGATCACGGATCGTGGCCACCACGTACGATGCCTCGTAGGATTGCGGTGTCTCCGCTCCCAGCCCCACGCGGTGGCGCCGGTGGGGCGGGCCAAAGCTGTAGGCGGTAGCGGCTCTCACCGTGTAGTCCGGACGACGGGTCAGCTGGTACGGCGTTCCCGACCGGGCCACCAGATCCACCGGGAGCCGACCGGTGGTGCTCAGATCCCACCGGTCCCACAGACGAAGCCCCAGCTGAAGCTCGACGCCGCCCACCGCCACCTGTGGTGATCCCGCCGGTTGCGCCAGAACCGTCAGATCCACCGACGCCTCCACCGGTGTACTCCGGTGGGAAGCGAGCCGCTGGTAGTCATCGGACTTCGCGGCACCCACGGCCGGGGACAGCCCCATCGCCATGGCGACAAGAATCCCCGCCGCGACCTTCCGCCGTACGTCACAAGTCATCACGGGCCACCTCCAGTCGTCGCAGGCGCCGGCGCGCATCCCCAATTAGCCGATCCCGCTCATCTCGATCCCAGTCGGTGTCGACGACGATCGTCGCCCCCGAGGCGTGGCGTTGCCACCACCGGTCGGAAACGATCACCGTGCCCCGGGCGGGGTCGGCCACCAGCATAAAACGGTGCCGCGGCGCCACCGCACCCACCGCCACCGCGTAATGTCCCGTGGGGTGGTCAAAGTGCACGATCGCCGGGCCGTACCGTCCCAGCACCGACGGGAGATCGTCCCACGACATCCAGAACCCGCCGTTCACCACGTCATGACTGGTTAACAGATCCGCGATCTCCGCCACCGACATACTAAAGTCGCCATCCTCGGCGTCGCGTGGTGCCGGCACCTCCTGATCCCAGAACTGGTCCGCGATAGACTCTACCACCGCTTGGGCACAGTCCGTGTTTGACTGTTGCTCATCGATCGCCGCAAACAGGAGCGCTTCCATCGAGACCACGGAGCCAACCATCGTCGCCAACGCCCCGCCCACCACTCCGCTCAGTGCCCCACTCACTGGAACGGCCCCAGATCTTCGCGGAGTTCAGGAATGCGCCGGAATACCGGGGGTAGTGCGCGCAGAGGGGAGATGTTGATCTCTCGCACCGACTCCGCGTCATGCAACACCTCCAGCGCCGCCGGGACGCTCCGCAGTTCGATCTCGTAGTTGAACAGAAACGTCACGACTTCCAGGGAATCGGGTATGTCTTCGAAAAGTGGAATCTCTTCGGTGTCAAATACGAAATACGCGAACTCGCGGAGCTCCGGAAAGTGTGCCAGGGAAAACGTCGGTGCCGTTCCAAGTCCGTGCGATTCCGCGATGAATAGCTGTTCTACCGGAGCGCCTTGGTCAAATAGAAGTCCCCGTTCAAACGTCATTCCCGTTATGGACAACTTTTTCAGATTGGGAAAGCTCTCCAGAATCGACCACTCCATCGGTTCCGTTAGGTTCCACAGATTAAGCTCTTCAATCCCTTCGGTCACTGCGGTCCGTTCGATCTCAGCGATCCGAGCCCGCGAGGGGAGCCCCGCCTCGTACATGTTCCACACGGAGATCGTCGCCGCGCCACGATCCTTTTCCACTACCGGGATCTCCCCCGTTTCGCGATTCGCGGTGGTTACGGTTATGGCTGCTTCATCCGCCGGCAGCCGCGCAACCGCCACCCATACCATCGCGATAACGAGTAACATCGGTACCAGGGAGCCGGCCGGGGGCCGCCGCATACGCGACGACCCTGAGTAATGGTGATACCGCATCACCGGTACCACACCGTTCGATGATCCCGCCGGGGAAGCGGCACAAACGTCTGACGCGCCGTGTTGCTAGGGCGGTAGGTTGACCGGACCCGCGAGCTCGACTCGGTGCCCGGATAGCTTCGGTTGGAGTACCGCGTATAGCGACTTCCCCCTGACCGAGCATCATAGAACTGCAAGTGGGTCTTGCCGCTGGATCCACCGGTAAAGATGTATCCCGCCGTACCCCTTGGGGGCGTGGAAGAGCGATTGCTGCGATGCCGGCTGTAGATCTGACTCACCGTGACATTGTTATAATTGCGAAACGCACCGCTCGGGGTGGAGGTGTTGTACCCCATGCTCTCCGCCCGGTTCCGCGCGATGATATCGCAATGGACGCGGTCCGTCCGACTCGCCCGATTGCGCCACGAATACCGCCGCGTTCGTCTGCTCCGCCGACTAAAGCGTGCAAACAACGCCCCCTCAGTCTCATCCATTTCCCCGGCGGTCATCGCCGGTGCGTCTATCCCTGCAAATCCGTCGGGCGCTGGGGCACCGCCGGACTCCTCCGCCATACTCACTGACACCCCCGCGATCAATCCCATGACCGCAACCATCGAAAACAACTTGTGCATGGTTACCTCCTATGCACAAAACCTGTGATCCGCATTTCTGCGTCCGTCGTCGATGAATACAGACTCCCGGGACACGACGCTTCGGGAAACACGGTGATTCGCGTGAGTTTTCCCGTACCAGGAGTTTTGGGAGGAAATCGTCTGTTTCTATCGTCTAGAGGTGTGCTACTGTTATGCTGTCATGATGCAGGATCACGTTCGACGCTCGGTTGTACTGGCTCTCGGTTTGCTCGTAATGGTTTCTTCAGTGTTCGCGCAGCGTTCAGACACGGACGCAGCGGGAAGCGGCTCCGATACGAGGTCATCCACCGGAGATACGGACCAGCGACTGGTGCTTGCCCGCGGATTGAGTGAATACCCGGTCACTGTGGGTGACCAGTATCGGATCTACTTGCAACGCGGCAACAGCACCTCTCAGATCAATTTTTCCGTGCCTGGAACGTACGAGATAAACCTTGGACCGGTGGGTTCTTTTTCCGTGCAAGGACTAACCCAGGAAGAGCTCAAACTGTTGGTGGAAGACGCGGTAACTGATGCGTATCCCAGTAGTTTTCCACGGCTGGAGCTTCTTGGTGTCGGAATATTCCGCGTGCGTTTGACCGGTTCCATACCTGAGTCCCGTACCGAAGAAGCGTGGGGACTGACTACCCTGGAGGAACTCACCTCCGACGTAGATATGTCGGAAGCGTCTCTCCGCCGCGTGACCGTAGTCTCCCGGAATAATCAGCGCCGCACGTATGACCTTTTTCGTGCGCAGCGAGGCGAAGACGACGAGAACCCGCTGGTGAGGCCGGGGGATCGGATCGTGTTCAATCCGCGCTCAAGAGAGATCTCGGTTCGAGGTGAGGTGCGGTTTCCCGGTACCTATGAACTGACCGCATCGGATAATCTGCAAGATGTCATCGAACAGTACGCCGGAGGGCTCACGGAACTCAGTTTACGAGAACGGATTGAGGTCCGGAGAGTAGCGGATGATGGAGCGGCCCGGCGGATTGATTATACGAATCGATCGGAACGGCGGTTTGAACTGGCCGATGGAGATCGGGTGGTTGTGCGAAGTCGGGTGGAGACGTTTCCGATCGTGTATGTGGAGGGAGCGCTGGAGCCCCCGCCCAGTGAGGCGGAGAACGCGGATGGCGCGGAAGCCGGGCAGCCGCCGGAGACGCGCAGTCGCGTAATCCGGCGGACGCTGTACCAGGGCGAGACGTTGCTCGATGTGTTGCGTTCGATCGAAGGGAGATTGCACAGCGATGCGAACCTTCGTGAGGGATTGGTCCGGAGGCGAGCTACAGGAGAAGACCGCCCTGTAGATATGGAAGCACTTCTATACGAGCGGCGAACCGAACTGGATATCGAGCTGGAGACAAACGATCGGATTATCATCCCCTTCGGAATTTTCGAAGTGTTTATATCCGGCGAGGTGACGCAGGCGGGATTCGAGGATGTGCGCTCCTTGGATCGCCTGTCGCGGGTGGTGGGGCCGTACATGACCGACTACTCGTCGCGGCGCGATGTTACGGTGCGCTCAGCCACGGGAGCGGAGCAGACCTACGACCTGTTTCGCGCACTGCGGTACGGCGAGCGCGACCAGAACCCATATCTGCAGCCGGGGGACACGGTTATCGTGAGCCGGCGAGACCGGCAGGTGCGAGTCACCGGAGAAGTTGAACGCCCCGGCACCTACCAGCTGCTTCCCGGTGAACAGTTGGCGACCCTTCTTGAAGAATACGCCGGAGGGCTCACGGAACTCAGTTTACGAGAACGGATTGAGGTACGGAGGTCAACGGATGAAGGTTCGGCCCGGCGGATTGATTATACGAATCGATCGGAACGGCGGTTTGAACTGGCCGATGGAGATCGGGTGGTTGTGCGAAGTCGGGTGGAGACGTTTCCGATCGTGTATGTGGAGG
>JBBDTM010000058.1:0-14363 GCA_040904425.1 Alkalispirochaeta sp. | reverse complement strand
AGCTGCTTCCCGACGAACAGCTGCAGACCCTCATTGAAGAGTACGCCGGCGGGCTGACGGAGCTCGGCTTACAAGACCGGATCGAGGTGCGGCGGTCAACGGATGATGGAGCGGCGCGGCGAATTGATTACACGAATCGATCGGAACGGCGGTTTGAACTGGCGGATGGCGATCGGGTGGTTGTGCGAAGTCGGGTGGAGACGTTTCCGATCGTGTATGTGGAGGGAGCGCTGGAGCCCCCGCCCAGTGAGGCGGAGAACGCGGATGGCGCGGAAGCCGGGCAGCCGCCGGAGACGCGCAGTCGCGTAATCCGGCGGACGCTCTACCAGGGCGAGACGTTGCTCGATGTGTTGCGCTCGATCGAGGGAAGATTGCACAGCGATGCCAACCTCCGTGAGGGATTGGTACGACGGCGATCCAGCGGGGAAGACCGCCCCGTTGACATGGAAGCGCTGCTGTACGAGCGGCGAACGGAACTGGACATCGAGCTGGAGACAAACGATCGGATTATCATCCCCTTCGGAATCTTCGAGGTGTTCATATCCGGTGAGGTAACGCAGGCGGGATTTGAAGATGTGCGATCCTTGGATCGCCTGTCGCGGGTGGTGGGGCCGTACATGACCGACTACTCGTCGCGGCGCGATGTTACGGTGCGCTCAGCCACGGGAGCGGAGCAGACCTACGACCTGTTTCGCGCACTGCGGTACGGCGAGCGCGACCAGAACCCGTATCTGCAGCCGGGGGACACGGTTATCGTGAGCCGGCGAGACCGCCAGGTTCAAATCACCGGAGAAGTTGAACGCCCCGGCACCTACCAGCTGCTTCCCGACGAACAGCTGCAGACCCTCATTGAAGAGTACGCCGGCGGGCTCACTTCAATAGCGGATCCTACCAACGTCAGTATCGTTTCGGTTGCAGAGCCGTCCGAAGAGGAAGGAGACGATGCCAGCGGGTTCTACAATCGTGACTACAACCTGACCACTCAGCCGGCCGGTTCGGTAGAATTAAACGACCGGGATCGAATTAATGTTCCGTCGCGAGAAGAGTTTCTGCCGGCTGTGTTCTTTGAGGGGGCGGTCCGCGGAACACTCACCGAAGACGAAACGGTGGCTACGACGAACGCAACCCAATCTGATCAGTACCGACACCAGTTTCGCCCCGGAGAGACCGTGGCCGATGCGGTGCGGGCGATTCGAGGTCGATTTCTCACGACGGCAGATTTGAGTGCAGCATTTCTCGAGCGGGAAGATCAGCAGATTCCGATCGATATCGCGGAGATGCTGTTCTCTGATCGAATCCCGCGAACTCCGGAGCTCCAGCGGAATGACCGTATCGTGATCCCGTTCCGCCAGTACTTCGTCACGGTGAGCGGAGCGGTGAATAGTCCGGGGCAGTATCCGTATATTCCTGATCGCGGTTACCAGTATTACTTAGGATTGGCGGGAGGTACCAATCCCCAGCGTCACATCGGGGAGAACCCGCGAATCCGGGACGTGCAGGGTGACAGACGGCCGGACAGCGCCACGATCAATCCCGAGGATGATATCTTCTTTAGGTCGAACAACCCGATATACCATCTCAGTCCGATTCTCGGCGTGGCCTCAACGATACTCTCGACGATCGCAATATTCATGTCGATCGCTAACTGAGCATTGAGATCTCAGCTCAGGTGAGCGTCGGAACAGGCAGGCGGTCTATCTTCGAGTTCTTGACCGACCGCGGAGAAAGCGCGGCAAGTGGCTCTTGATCTCGTCGAGCTTCTGCGACTCTTCCTCATCTTCACTGACGCGGGAGAAATACTCGAGAACGAACGCCAGAAAGACGCTCAAAAAGAAGGCGGTAATCGTGGTGATAATCGATAGCATGGCGCGGCTCGGCCCGGCCTTCTGGTCCGGTGCTTCGGCGCGTTCCAGTATCTGGAACGTCCGTTCTTCACCCTCAAGCGACAGCTGCGCGAGTTCGTACTGCTGACGAAGCGTTGAGTAGATCTGCTCTTGAGCTTGTGCCTCGCGCTCCAGTCGTGCGAAGCGTGCGGCCAATTCGGGAAGCTCCTGCTGCGAGGGAAGGCGGCCTTCAAACTCGCTGTATCCCTCGTTCATCTCTCTCAGAAGGTCCCTCAGGTTGTCCCGTTCCGCCCGGAGGCGCTGCAGGGCGGGGTCGTTCACGTTGGAAAATTCCTCGTAGGTGCTGATCTCGATCTCTTTAAGCAGAAGATCGCTTCGGATTCTGCCCCGCATCGTGACCTGCTCTTCCACCAGACTCTCGACGCTGAACGCTCCGTATTCCCGCTGAAAATTCGCGATCTCACCTTCCAATTGCGTGATCTCGCGATTCACTTCCTCGATCTTCTGTTCCAGCAGATTTGCACGGCTCCGATTCTGGTCGACCCCTAACGCGCGAAAGCGTGAATCGAGAATCTCTACGAACCGGTTGGCCACATCCCGGGCAAACTCGGGATCCATATGCTGCACCGCCACGCTGAGGATGCCTGTTTCCGGTGTTAGCTCCGTGGTGAGCATGTCGCGAAGAACTTGCCGGCTCTTGGCCTTAGGTGATTCTTCGATCTCGTACCGCTCTACGATGTTGAACTCGTCAGCCATTTGGTCCAGTATCGTCCGGCTTTTGACGAGTGACAGCGCCAGTTCTCCGTTACTCGTACCGCCGGCCCCGCCGACGCCGGCGAGTCCCGCAAGGCCGGAAAGATTAGAGTTGCCCAAGACGGATCGCAGAGACGTGCCGCTCTCCTCATTGATTAACACCAACGCCTCGGCTTTGAAGTAGTTCGGCATCGGCGATTTTTCTGGTGGCAACACAAGGGAGATGATGGAGTAGGTTAAGACGCCGATCGCGGCGAGCCCCGTGGCCCCAATAATCAGCCATTTGTGGCGGAAGAGGACCGCGATGAGATCGAGAAGCGAAATCGTATCTTCGTCCGCGGGTCGATATACCTCGTCCGGCTGTGGCACCACCTCGGTCGTCGCTGTGCTATGTGCCGGGCTTTGGTCTCGTTGTAATTCGTCTGCCATAACTATTTGATTACTCCAATCATCGTCGGCGCCGCCATTGTAGCGACAATTATAGCCGATGCCAATAACAGGTGCGAACAGTTAATAGAACGGCCTCGGTCCGTGCGTGATAATACGTCCTGGAGTTGCAGCGGTGCGCCCGGCGTGCTATTTTTGTAATATGCTCTCGAGGATGTGTAAAAAGTACAAATCTGCTGGATTTTATATAGTAATCACATTTGAGTTGCTGGTGTGCGGAGTTCTGGCGGCGACGGTGATGATCTTTCATTAGCATATTTCATTCCTATGCCGGAAACGCTTCCCGCAGGGTGGCCGGCGGTACCGCCTCCAGGTCGGAGGGAGACCGAACACCTCCGGCGACCATCGCACACCTAAGATACTGAAAAACCTCAGGGAATCACGTTGATCCCTCAACCGGAGAGTGTGGTATCTTATCATTCGTGCAGGTGCTGATTGTAGAGGATGACGCCAAGATCGCCCAGTATTTGAAGAAGGGGCTCAGCGAAGCCGGGTACCATGTGGACCACCTGGAATCCGCTGAGGAGGCGCTGGGGGCGGCGAGTCTCAAGCGCTACGATGCGCTGGTGGTGGATATCATGCTTCCCGGCAAAGACGGGTTGTGGCTCATCGAAGAACTCCGAGGGCGCGGTATGACCGGACCGATTTTGATTCTCAGTGCCCGGCAGTCGGTGGATGACCGTGTTACCGGGCTTCGTGCCGGTGGGGACGACTACCTGACCAAGCCGTTTTCGTTTTCGGAACTGCAGGTGCGGATCGAGGCGTTGATTCGCCGGAGCCGCCTGTCGGCCGGTGTCGGCGGGTCGGGTGGCGCGGCCGGGGTGGGTACCGCCACCGGCGGCGGTACCGCCGGCCAACAGGTGACGCGGCTTTCCGTGGGAGATATCGAGATGGATCTCCTCGCCCGGGAGGTCTCTCGACAGGGCACTCCCCTCGACTTGCAGCCCCGGGAGTTCGCGCTGCTGGAGCTCTTTCTCCGCCACCCGGGACAGGTGCTCACCAAAACGATGATTCTTGAGCACGTCTGGAGCTATGATTTTGATCCGCAGACTAACGTGGTGGATGTGCTGGTCTCGCGCCTGCGCTCCAAGGTGGATCGGGAGTTCGATCCCAAGGTAATCCACACCGTCCGGGGAGTGGGGTACGCGTTTCGGCCTGAGGGCGAGGCGGGAGGCCACCGATGAACGAGACCCGCGACCCGCGCACCGGTTTCGGCCTCACCACCCGCCTCCGCCTCACTCTTCTCTACACCGGCATATCGATTCTCAGTGTCGTGGCGATCTTCGCGCTGACATTCTTTTCGCTGTACCGCACACTCCAACAGGACGACATGCGGGAGATGCAGAACCGCCTCCTGAGCTACTGGGCCCAATTTCAGACCGGCGGCGTGGACCTCCTACGGGATGAGATCGGCGTGGACAATCTGCTGGTGGGGGAGCGCCCCTTCTTCGTGCGCGTGGCGGACCAGGACAACGAGACGGTGTTCTTTAGCTATCCCCGCGTCTGGCAGAGCTTCAACTTCGACCGGCTGGAGCGGATGCAGTTGGAGCCCAACCAGATCCGCGTGCTGCGTTCCGATGAATACGACTACACCGTGGAGGTCTCCGGGATCTGGCTCTCGGAACGGTACTTCCTGCAGCTGGGCCTCTCCGATCAGAACCGGCAGCGCCTGATGGGGCTCTTTCAGCGCAACTTCCTGCTCATTGCCGCGGTTGTGGCGGTGGCGGCCTTTGTGGTGGGCCTAGTCACCGCCACCCGGGCGCTGCGGCCGATCTCCCGGGTTACGGCGGTGGCGCGACGCATTGTAGATACCGGCCGCCTGGACGCGCGGGTGGAGCAGGGGACCGGAGGCCGCGAGTTGACGCAGCTGGTGGACGTGATTAACGCGATGCTGGGCAAGATCGAACGGCTGGTGGACGGTATGCGTAACACCGTGGATATGGTTGCCCACGATCTGCGCACACCGATTACTCGCCTGCGAGCGCGGGCGGAGTTGGCCCTGCGCAGCGGCGACGCCGCAGACAGTGAGACGGCGCTGGTGGAGACGGTAGAGCAGAGCGATGAGATTCTGCGCATGGTTAACACCTTACTGGACATCACCGAGGCGGAAAGTGGCGTGATGCACCTCTCGCCGGAGTCGGTAGAGCTCTCGCAGCTCCTCACGGAAGTTCGTGATTTGTATGAGATGGTTGCTGAGGAGCGGGGCATTACCGTACGCCTGGACGTACCGGAGCCGGTGTCGGTAGAGGCGGACCGCCTCCGCTTGAGGCAGGTGGTGGCTAACCTGGTGGATAACGCCGTAAAGTACTGCCGCCAGGACGGTCTGGTGACTCTTTCCGCCCATAGGCTGAGTGATCACGCTGTGGCCGGACCGGCCGCGGTTGAGCTTGCCGTAAGCGATACCGGTCCCGGTTTGTCGGAGACGGAGCGGGAACGGGTCTGGGAGCGAATGTACCGCGGACCGATCCAGCCGGACCAGCGCGGCCTCGGGCTCGGTCTCAGCCTGGTGCGGGCGATCGTCCAGGCTCACCAGGGGTCGGTGGACGTGCAGTCCACCGCCGGGAAGGGCGCTCGCTTCACGGTGCGGCTCCCCATGTCGGAGGAAGGATAGAATATGCCTGAGAAGATTCTCATCGTTGATGATTCCGTTTCCATGCGGCAGATGCTCACGATCGTACTGAAGGGGGCGGGCTACACGGTGGAGGCCGCCGCCGAGGGGCCCGAGGGGATTTCCAAACTGGATGATGATGTGCGCGCGATTGTCACCGATTACCATATGCCCGGCATGAACGGTGTGGAGTTTATCCGCCGCGTCCGGGCGGGAGCGGTGGCGGCCTCTGTGCCGATCGTCATGCTCACCACGGAGTCGGATCAGAGCAAGATGGAAGCCGGCCGCGAGGCGGGGGCTACGGCGTGGCTCGCGAAGCCCTTCGATAAAGAAAAACTTCTCAAGGTCATTAAGCGGGTTACCGGCACGGCGACGTTCTGACGATGGATGGTGTTCGCGTGGAGTCGGCGGAATCGACGGCACCCCCGCGATGCTCCTGGACGTGGAGGCGCTATAGTTTTTCCGTTTCGGGTGAGCCGCGCTCGACCATGATGGTGGTGGACGTAGCGATGCTGAGAGTAAATGGGGCCGCGCCGTCCTCGTAGCGTACGGTAACGGTGCCGGCGGTTTCACTTATATCGACCACGACGACGGCTGTTCCCGGTACCAGGTGCTGCTCCTTCATAAGCAGAAGGAAGGCGGGATCTTCGTTCGTTACCCGTGAGATGCGGACCGTGTCGCCCGGAGCGCACTTGTTGAGCGCAACCACGTTCCTGCGCGTTATGCTTCCATCCGCCGACGGGATCGGATCGCCATGGGGATCCGTCGCGGGAAAACCCAAATAGGCGTCGATACGCTGAATGAACTTGTCCGAGACGGCGTGCTCCAGCCGCTCGGCATCATCGTGGACCTCGCTCCAGTCGTACTGCAGAACCCTCTCGAGAAACGTCTCAATCAATCTGTGTCGGCGGACCATCGTCAGCGCCAGTTTCTGTCCCTCGGTGGTGAGCACCACTCCTTTGCGCGGGGTATAGCGTACCAGTCCACAGGAGGCGAGGTGTTTGACCATCGCGGTGGCGGTGCCTGGGGTGACGGCCATCGCCTCCGATAGGCGCTTCATCGGCACCGTTTCGCGAGGAGCTCGTTCCTCCTGCTGGTAGATCGTCTTTATGTACTGTTCCACTGTACTGGTAGGCACCGCATCACTCTCCTTTGGTATCTCCAGCGGCGTCACCACCGGGAATCAAATTGCCTCGGGGGTCGGTCTCCGTGTCGCGCGAGCGTTTGGCCAGCTCTGCCTGGAGGGTCCGATCGGTGTAATGCTCGAGGTAGTCCGCGGCGGTGTGGAGTTCGTTCATCTCTACGTGGGCATCGTCGTAGAAGTAGCGCTCCAGGAGGCGATGGGTGCGGAGCAGATCCCGGCCTACCGCACCACCGCGCGCGCTCGCGCAGTATCGGCCCTGGCGACGACGAGCCAACCCCCGCACCCGTAGCAGGAGCAGGGTGGTGATGAGCTGTGATCGTCGGCCGGAAAAGGGAGAGCGCTCCGCCGCCTGAAACTCCTGGACACTCAAGGCGCCTTCTTGTACTCCGTGCCGTTCGGCGGCGCGTGCCAGGAGTCCCAGGACGTCCTGGGCGTTGATCGACATTCGCAAGCGCAACTGGTTCCACCCCTGGGCAACGACCCCACGCTCCGGAGCGAAGAGAAATGCGACGAAAAACAGGGTGCCCAGCACAACCGCCATGGAGCCGGCGGTGCTGGTGTCCTCGAAGCCGACCAGCGGCGGTACGGTGATCGCCGCCACGTGGCCTAACGCCGCTGCCGCCGCCGCCACCAAGACGCTGGTCACGATAAACGGCAACAGTCGTCGGGTGAGGAGCCACGCCGTTGCACCGGGTACGATGAGCATGGCGATTACCAGTATGCTTCCGACCACCTCGAAGGCGGCCACCGTGGTCATCGCCACCAGCGTCATCAGGAGGTAATGCATAAACGTGGCGTTGATGCCCAGCGTTGTGGCCAGATCCGGATCGAAGATCGCAATGCGCAGTTCTTTGAACAGGACGGCCACCGCGGTAACGTCGATCAAAAGCATCGTGATCAGGACCACCACGCCCCGTGGCAGCTCCAGCCCCATGACGGAAACTACGTGGAGCGGTACCAGTTCCACGGCTCCCATGAGCACGTGATCCGGATGGATGTCGATGTCGCGGGCGACGTGTTCAATAAGAATGAGGCCGATCGCAAACAGGATGCTAAAGACGACTCCCATGGCGGCCCCGTGCTCGACCTTGCCGTGGCGGTGGATGAGCTCTACCAGCATCGCCGTGAGGATACCCACGATCGCCGCGCCCACAAACATTCCGCTTCCCCCGTGAGTGCCGGAGATCATAAACGCCACGGCGATACCCGGCAGGACGGCATGGCTAATCGCATCGCCGAGCATGCTCATCTTCTTGAGAACCAGAAACGAGCCAACCAGGGCACAGGTCATGCCGGCGAGTACCGCGGCCACGACGATCCACGTATCGAGCGAGGTCCATATCATGGGCGCTGCTCCGTCCGGTCGATTCGATGGATGCTCTGCGGGACCGTTTTCCCGAATCGCGGTAACGCGCGCTCCAGCTCAGCTACCAGTTCGTCCCCGAGGACGTGCTCAATAAAGTCCGCGCCGTAGTCCACGTGGGCCGGGGCGATATCGGCGTGCTCCAGTAGGTAAACCTCCCAGAGCCGGTGGTTCCGGGTAATCCGGGCCGCCTCGGCTCGGCCGCCGGCGGTAAACTGCCACGGGCCGTGGGCGATGCGGTAGATCGCCCGGTCCCGGGCGAGCATGCGCACCGCGCGATGGTATCGGCTGGTTCCCCACCCGCGCAGGCGGGCTACATAGTGGTGCTGCTCTTCCGCGTCGGCGGACCCGCCGGACTCCTCGTATTCGAAGAACGCCCGCAAGAGGTGTTGGCGCAGCGTACGACGCGCGGTAGCTCGAGTGCGATGGATGACTCGGATTACCCCCCGGTCGGCGCCGAAGAGGAAGCTTACGAGGAAAAGCGATCCGAGAGACACGACGATCACCGCTCCGGCGGGAAGTCGTGGGGCCAGGGCACTTATAGAGGTTCCGATCCACCCCCCCAGCGCCCCGAAGATGGCGGAAAGGAATACCATGGGCAGGAGTCGGTCCGTCCAGAACCGTGCCGCTACGGGGGGGAGGATGAGGATTGCCACGATGAGGATAATTCCCACCGCCTGCAGGCCGATAACCGTTACCGCCACAACCAGGGCCATAAGAATGAGATCGAGTCGCTGCACCGGCCAGCCATCGCCCACGGCGAACTCCGGATCAAACGTGAGCAGGCGGAACTCCTTAAAGAGGAGCCCGGTTATGAGGATAATCGCCAGCGCCACGCTTCCGATAAGCAGCGCATCTTCGCGGATGATCGTGGCCGCCTTTCCATATATGAACGAGTCGAGCCCTGCCGCGGGGGCGCCGGACATCTTCTGAATAATGCCCAGCAGGGCGATACCCAGGCCGAAAAAGACGCTTAAGACGATTCCCAGCGCCGCATCCTGCGACAGGCGCGTGAAGCGGCTGATCATCAGGACGCAGCCCATTCCCAGGAGGCCCGAGACGAGCGCTCCGGTCATCAGGAGCGGCAAGCTGCGAGGATCGCCTCCCAACGCCACCGTCAGGAGAAACGCCCCTGCCACGCCGGGAAGCGCGGCGTGGCTCACGGCGTCCGCCAGGAGCGCCCGTCGCCGCAAGAGGAGGAACACGCCCACGATACCACCGGCGATACCCAGAGTGATCGTGCCGAACATGACGATGCGCGTGTTGTAGTCAGCCAGGGTAAGGACCCGGATCAGGCGTTCGGTGATCATGGGTTGAGCTGCCCCACCGCATCCACGGCGCGGTCTAAGAGTGTAAGCCGCCCGCCGTAGGTGCGTTTTAGATTTTCCTGAGTGAAGACCTCGCGAACGGGACCGGCCGCGACGACTCTCATATTTAACATGATTAAGTAGTCGAAGTACTCACGCACACTTTCGAGGTCGTGGTGTACGACGAACACCGTCTTTCCCTGCTCCCGCAGGCGCTGCAGGATCGCGATTATCGCGCTCTCCGTGGCGGCATCCACCCCGGCAAAGGGTTCATCCATGAAGTACACGTGGGCCTGCTGCACCAGCGCGCGGGCGAGAAAGATCCGCTGTTGCTGCCCTCCCGAGAGACGGTTGATCTGCCGGTGCGCCAGATCCGCCATTCCTACCTCGGCCAGCGCCTCCATGGCGCGGGTGCGATAGCGGGCGGTGACGGGACGAAACCAGCCGATGGAGCGGTAGAGTCCCATGGCAACCAGCTCGACGGCGGTGATCGGATAGTCCCAGTCCACGCTTTCCCGTTGGGGGACGTATCCGACGATCTGCCGCTGGGTCTTATACGGTTTGCCGAAGATGCGTACCGCTCCGGAGGCGTGAGGAATCAGGTCCATGATCGCCTTAATAAGGGTGCTCTTGCCGGCACCGTTGGGACCAACGATACCCGCCACTACCGATGGTGGTACGTCCAGATCGATGTCCCACAGGACCGGTTTCCGATCGTAGGCGACGGTGAGATCTCGTACGTGGAGTGCCGCGTCGGCGGGGGATGGAGAGGTTGGTTCCATTGCTCAGTCCTCCGAAAGCCGGCCGTGCAATCCACCGGCGGGGGCCTCACCACCGAGGGCGCGCACGATAGTGGTGGCGTTGTGGTCGAGCATGCCGAGGTAGGTGCCTTCGTAGGTGCCGGTCGGTCCCATGGCGTCGGAGTACAGTTCTCCTCCCACCACCACCTCATGTCCGTTGGACGCGGCGCCTTCGATGACCGCGCCCAACGCACGATCGGGAACGGTCGTTTCCGCAAATACCGCGGATATTTCGCGTTCCACGATGAAGCGAACCAGACTATTGATGTCTTCCAGACCGGCCTCGGATTCGGTGTTCATTCCCTGTACCCCGATTACCTCAATATCGTAGGCGTCGCCGAAGTATCCGAAGGCGTCGTGAGCGGTGACCAGATAGCGATTTCCGATGGGTATCGAGGACATGATTTCCCGGATGTATTCGTGCAGTTCTGCCAGGCGCTCGGCGTACTCGTTACCCCGGGATTGGTAGGCATCGGCGTTGGGGGGGTCCGTCTCCGACAATGCCGTGACTACCACCTGGACCGCATCCATCCACAAGGAGACATCCATCCACAGATGCGGGTCGTAGGCCTCTTCGTAGTCGTCGTGCTCACGGAACAGGCTCTCGTCTACCAGCTCGCTCACCGCGTAGACCGGACGCTGCCGCGCGAGCTGGACGAGGGTATCGCCCATGCGCCCCTCCAGCATGAGCCCGTTGTACAGGATGATATCCGCGTTCTGCATGCGCCCGATGTCTGCTCGGGTAGGACGATAGAGGTGCGGGTCAACTTCCGAACCCATCAGCACCTGGACGGTGCCGAGGTCGCCTGCCACATAGGAGACGATGTCTCCGATCATCCCGGTGGTGGCAACTATCATACGGGGGTACTCCGGACGCTCCTCGGCACTACCTCCGGCCGCAACCGGGACGGGTATGAGAAGCGCGAATACCAGCAGAACCGCTGGTATAGATATTATTTTCATTATACGAAACTCCTAAGTTGTAAGGCCGTAATATATACTTTGAGTACTCAAAGTATAGGACGCACCTACGGGATGTCAACTACGGTATCTACGAGCGTGTTGCGAAACCTTACCGCTGCATCACGCGCCGGCGGTACGCGCTCAGGCCTGCCCGGGCACCCTCGCCCAGCGCTACCAGAATCTGCTCCACCCCCACCGTAGTGACATCCCCGGCGGCGAAGATCCGCGGGTTGCTGGTGGCGTTGGTGGCGTCGATCGCTATCGCGCCGGAGGGCGTGCGCTCCAGCAGGTCTTTCACGAGGGCGCTGTTGGGCCGCGGCTCGCGCTCCACAAAGAACGCGTCGGCGGTGATCTGCTTGTGGGGGCGGCCCTCGGGGCACTTAGCGTCACCGCGACAGATGTGCATTGAGCGGGCGAAGGTATCGCCCTCGAAACGTACCACCCGGTAGCCGTTGTAGATCTCGATGTTGTCGTGCTGTTCCACCAGGTGCAGATGGGTGTGGGAATACTCCGCGTGCGGTTCGAGCACCAGCGTCACCTTTTCGGCTTGAAGCGAGCATTCCAGGGCAGCCTCTATGGCGCGGTCTGAATCGCCGATGATCACCGCCGGCCGCTCGCGAAGCAGGTGGGAGTAGCTGATGGCGCTGGAACCCAGCCCTTTGCCGAAGAACTCCCGCTCGCCGGGGACGCCCAGGGGGCGGGGAATCGTGCCGGTGGCGATAATCAGCTGCTCCGCGGCGAGGGTGGTGCGCTTGGCCTCCCCCTCAACCGCGGTGGCGCCGGCGGCCGTAGCGGGATCGCTCCCGGTAGCCCTGGGTTCAACCTGAGTACCCGAAAGGGTTACCTGAAATCCCTCCGGATTTTCGGTAATGGCATCCACGTGAGCGCGGCGCCAGACGTGGTTGAGGTACTCGATACGTGCCCGGTATACCTGAACTTGCTCGCGCGCTTTGAGGACGTGGTATTCGGAGACGTCGGGCAAGTTGAGGCCCAGGGTGGACTTGCCGCCGAGGTTTGAGGTTACCATCAGGACGTCCATGCCCTTGCGGATGCAGTACATGGTGGCTGCCAGACCGGCGGGGCCGCCGCCGATAATCAGTGCGTCGTACATTAGGTTTCCTCCGGTGCCGGGGGAATCACCCCGTGGTCCATAAGCAGCTGCGTCATGCGGCGACTGCGCTCGATCCGCTTAAGCGCTCCGGTGCGAATCGTGTCGGCGGTGAGGATCTGCTGGGTGAGACCCTGCTCCTGCGCCTTGACTCCCACGGCGGCGGCGATATCTCCAAAGAGCTCCCACTCTTCCATGGTGGGCATGATCCGCTGCGGCCCGTAGTCTGGGTGGCGGCGGGCGCGCTCGGCGATCGCCTCGGCGGCGGCAAAGCACATCTCGTCGCTGATGGTGCGGGCGCGCACGTCCAGGGCGCCGCGAAAGATGCCGGGAAAGCAGAGCGAATTGTTTACCTGGTTGGGAAAGTCGCTGCGGCCGGTGGCCACCACGGCGGCGCCCGCTTCCTGCGCCTCCCAGGGCCAGATTTCCGGGGTGGGATTGGCCTCGGGGAAGACGATCGGCTTGTCCCCCATGCGGGAAATCCACTCCGGCTTGATCGTGCCCGGTCCGGGGCGGGAGAGGGAGATTACCACGTCGGCCCCTTCCAGCGCCTCGGGAATGCCGCCGGTGCGGCCGTCGGCGTTGGTGCGCTCCGCCAGCTCCCACTTCTCCGGATATTCGTTGCGGTTGCGCCGCAGGTCTTGCCGGTTTGTGGTGAGGATGCCGCGACTGTCGTTGACGGTGCATTTGGCGGGGTTCGCCCCGCGGGCGAAGATGAGGCGGGCGCAGGCAACGTTGGCGGCGCCGGAGCCGATGAAGGCGATGCGTACGTCCTCGATCCGTTTCCCCACGATATCCAGGGCGTTAATGAGGCCCGCCAGGGTGACGGTGGCGGTGCCCTGCTGGTCGTCGTGCCAGACGGGAATCTCCGCCTCGCGCCGGAGCGTATCCAGTATGCGGAAACATTTGGGTTGCGAAATGTCCTCCAGGTTGATCCCGCCGAAACTGGGTTGCAGGTTAAGGACGGTGCGAATGATCTGATCCGGGTCCGGGTCCTGGAGCATAATCGGCACGCTGTCCACGCCGCCGAGATACTTGTAGAGGAGCGCTTTGCCCTCCATCACCGGGTAGCCCGCCTTGGGTCCGATATCGCCGAGCCCCAGGACGCGGCTGCCGTCGGAGACCACCGCCACCGTGTTGGAGCGGTTGGTGAGTTCGTCCACCAGCGCCGGGTCGTCGTAGATCGCCATGCACGCCTCCGCCACGCCCGGCGAGTACCAGACGGAGAAGTCGTCCATGCCGCGCACCACACAGCGTGGGGTGGTTTCCATTTTCCCGCCGAAGTGGCGGTGCCACTCGACGGCGATCTCTTTCCAGTGGTCCGCCTGAGCGGCTTTGGTATCGTTATCTGACACGGGGCGCCTCGTCTGTCCATATTGTTGCGTTGGGATGTTGCAGCAGGATCCTGCCGGCGGGGTAGTGTTCCGGCCGGCGGCTCAGTTCATAGAGAATCTCTCGTTTGCTGTGGCCGGTGGCGAAGAAGACCAATGTGCGAAAAGAGAGCAGTACCGCCGAACCCACGGAGACGCGGTGGAGTCCGCCGTATTCGCCGGTGTGCAGCGCCAGCCGCGCCGGGTCGTCGGTGAGGAGCGTGCCGCTGCCCACCGCCGGGCCGGCGGCGCTGGGAACCGATCCCGCGGGTGCGGGGCCGGCGGGTGCGGGGCCAGCCGAGGTGCCGGTATCGCCACCCGCTGCGGCGGTACTGTCGGCCGGCCCGTCAGCGCTGGGGCCGGGGCTGGGGCATCGCAGCCTTCTTCAGCCGATCCAGATGCTTTCCGATTAAGAAATGAAGCCCCGGCGCCGAGACTGCCAACTGGCCTCCCTGGAGACGCACAACCAGTTCCTGGGCGCACAGGCCCGCGGGCAGGGACGCCAGCAGGCCCGTCCGCAGCCACCATCTCCGGGGAGTCCGCCGAACTCGTCCTCCCCGACATCCACCTCGCCGCCGGGGTGCTCGTCATCGACGCATCCCTGCACATCGTGGGGGGAGGGCTGCAAAGCGACGACGAGGCCCTCCGCATCGTCC
>JBBDTM010000057.1:0-6691 GCA_040904425.1 Alkalispirochaeta sp. | reverse complement strand
AAGCAGCTACTCTGTTGATCAGCGGGAAATCCCGTGGAAGATCCGAATGCTTACTTTCTCACAATGAGAAGGGCCTTTTCTTTCCGCTTTCGATCGGCGAGTTGCAACAAAGATACAACTGTTTCTTGGAATTGCATCGGGACAGCGGGATCGGGCCGGTCACAAGATGCTCAACGGAATGAAGTGGACGTCGTGTAATCGATGATCATGTATAGATCTTTGGTGGATATTGCCTCACTCATAGCATGACAAATCTTCTTAGAATTAGCGGGTTTCGCAACCATTTTGCAGTACAATGAAGACGATACGGCTCCGGACGTGGACCTCAAAAGAGCAAGATTTATGGCTTCGTGCGATCCTGCGGGGTCTGTGTGTGCTCGCTGTCTCCGTGGGGCTCGGAACCGGTGAGATTGCGGCACAGTCTGTTCTTGAGAAGACCGCACCAGGTACCAATACGAACGCGCCACCCGGCAGCGACAAACCGAAACTCGAAATTCTTGACTCCGGTTGGGAGTATCGATGGAATACCATGGGCCGGTGGTCCATCATGAACGCACCGCCGCAGGCGCTGCGCAAGAACAGCCGTCAGGTCCTCGAACAGCGGATCCGTTTGCCGGCAGAGTTGCCACCGCGCCCGGCATTGTATTTAAAGGGGCCGTTTATGTACTTCGACCTGTACGTCGGCTCCGATCTGATCTATCGGTACTCCCAATCGGAGGAGGCGCAACGGCAGGGTGCACCTGCTACTCCATGGCACATTGTCGATTTGCCGCCGGACTCCGCCGGACAGAACTTGACGGTGAGGTCCACCTCTCCGTATTTCCTGATCGGGCTCAACGGTCCGCCTCGCCTGGGAACGCTGTTCGACCTGATACGTTGGATGATCCGGGAGGATCTCGGCCGCCTGGCTGTGGCGGGTCTGAGCGCAATCGTAGGCGGTATTGGGCTAGGGCTATATCTTTGGCGGCGACGGCAGCCCGAACACGGAGCGTTTGCGCTGTTCGCGTTAGCAATGGCCGTCTATGCGCTCAGGTACACCCAGGTCAAACAGCTCGTGACCGGACCAACCGCAGTCTGGAACTACCTGTGGATCGCGTCTTTGGTGATGATCCCCGTGGGATCGATAGCGTTCGTGCGGGCGGTGATCCCTTCTCGATTCGACCAGTTGCTCAAAGTCTTGTTTTGGATCCATCTGGCGGCTGTCCTGCCGGCGATCGCGCTGTTCTACTTCTTCCCATACGGCCTCGGTCCACTGGTACTCCTCGCAGTACGCATTCTGATCGTTGCCTCAACGGGAGCCCTCGGTATTGTGGTGTTTTACGGTGCGGCGTTGGGGAATCGGGATGCACGCATACTCTCGTTGGGATTGGTCGCGCTGATCGCCGCAGCTTTGTACGATCTCAGCCTCGCGTTCGGGTTCATCCGAAATGGGCGGCCTCAGGCCCATTTGGGAATGTTAGCTTTTGTCACCGTGTTGGCATATATAGTAGGCAAACGTATAGCCGATGCCTTTGATCGGACGGAAAAGTACGCTCGCCAGGTGGAAGCGCTGTCGGAAGAACGCGTTCGACTCATGGACGAACTCCACGACGGGGTGGGCGGGCTGATGACCAACATCGGACTCATGTGTGATGTTGCAGAACGTCGAGAGGAGCCGTGCGGGCCGGTCCTACCGAAGGTGTCTGAGTTGGCGCGACAGGGTCTCGGAGAGATTCGGATGTTCATGCGTAGTCTGGACGACGAGGAACGGGACTGGACGGCTATAGCCGCCGAATTTCGGCGGCATGCGCAGTCGACCCTCGGATCCTTGGGAGTGAAGTTCCATTTGGACGTTCATTTCGACACATACGAGGCGCTGCTCTCGTTGGCAGCTTCGCAGTATCTCACGTTGAACAGAGTCTACCGGGAGATTCTTACGAACGTGGCTAAACACGCAGGTGCATCATCAGTTGACGCAATGCTCTCCGTTACGACAACAACCGTTCGTCTGCAAGTCGTAGACGACGGTGTGGGTTACGGGAACGCTCCACCGTCAGATGGTGGTGGATACGGGATTCCCGCGATATCCCGGAGAGTGGCGGCGTTTGGCGGGACGTTTGATATCGTCCGGGACGGAGGCACCAAGGTGATAGTGGTGCTACCCTTGAACTGGATTAAGCCACAGAATACCCAGGTCGGGTGATGGCAGGCGGAGCAGATGCAAAGACACACTCAAAACATGACCGGAAGATTGGGCACGATTCGATTAGCCGTCGTAGAGGATGACGAGCTTCTGCGCAACAGCCTCAAGCTGTTGGTTAGTGGAGAGTCAGACTTTGAAGTGGTGGGTCTGTATTCCAGCGCCGAGGCCGCGATCACCCCACTGTTGGAGGATCCGCCGGACATGGCCCTCATAGACATCGGTCTTCCTGGCCAGTCCGGCATAGACCTTATCCGGCGCGTAAAGGCGGCTGTTCCTGAGATCGAATTGATGGCCCACACGATATTTGATCATCGGGAGACGGTCTTTTCGGCGATTAAGGCCGGCGCGTCGGGGTACGTCCTCAAAGGCACGCGCCCCAGCGAGCTAATCGAGAACCTATACGAGCTGATGGAAGGCGGCGCCCCAATGAGCCCCAAGATCGCTCGGAGTGTTATCGCCGAGCTTCAGGATCGTGAAAGTGATGAACGTTACCTGCTGACACCTCGTGAGCGGCAGATTCTTCTTGGTCTCGAGTCAGGCAAAACGTACAATGAGATCGCGGAAGAACACAACCTGAGCAGCCATACCGTTCACACTCACGTGAAAAAGATCTACCAGAAGCTACACGCCTCCGGGCGCCAAGAGGCTCTCCTCCAGGCACGGCGGAAACACATTATCTAAAACTAACGGCTCCGAGCACGATCGGATCTCGCCGGATGGCTCGTTGGACCGTACAACACCAAGAACTCCGGCGCACTCCCACCCTGGTATCGAATAATGTGGCGCCGATACGTATCATCCGCCCTCACCCAACTTTACCAATCAAGTCACCAATATATACCCAACTCTGGCGATTTTGGATTCTACCGCACTGTCGTAGGTTAGTTGTGCATATCCGGGGGGCCTGATGAAACACGGTGGGTTGAGAATCGTTGGACACGCGGTAATCGCAGTAGCGCTCGTTACGCTGGTGGGGTGCCCTGAACTGGTGGGAAATGGTGTTCTCGGTGGTGACAACACCGCTCCGAGCGTGACTATCATCGGCGGAAACCGCACTGTCTACGCTGGGGATACTGAGACCATCACCGCAGACGCGTCAGACGACGACGGGGATGAGATCACCTACCGCTGGTACGTTGATAACACCGATACCGGTGAAACGGAGGTATCGTTTACGTTTCAACGATCGCCTTCTGCCGAGACCATATATACCGTCACCGTGCGCGTATCTGATGGTCAGGAGGAAGAAGAAGCGAGTATACAGGTGACAGTGATGCCCGATGGTGGAAACGGCGACGATGACACCGGCGATGATGGCGACGGCGGCGGCGATGACACCGGCGATGACACTGGCGACGACACCGGCGATTCCGGCGGAACGGACGAGCTGGTGACACCAACGATCATCCCGGATCGGAGCGGCGACAGCTACGACGGCGACTACGTGAACCCCGTAACCGTAACGTTAGCAACGGAAACCAACGGTGCAACGATTCGATATGAGATTTCGGATTACTATTACACCACCGTTTCTACATCGTCTCCTGTGTATTCCGGTCCAATCCAAGTGGAACCGCAGAACGGGGAAAGCACCGTGTATGTTCACGCGGCGACGGATCTGGACGACGAGCTCTCGAGCAAGGTACAGGACAATTACTACTTCTATATCCCGACACCGCAATTCAGCGTAGAGGGAGGCGCCCAATACAATCCGATAAATCTGGAGTTGACGACGGAGACCACCGGCGCGGAGATCCGCTATGAGATGTCCTATACCACGCCCACCGAGAGCTCACCGCTCTATGATCCCGGAAGCGGGATCGACATCTCCCAAAGCGGGTATGTATACGCCCGGGCGTTCCGTCCGGGGTGGAGCCCTTCGAGTTCGGACTACTTCGACTACACGTTATCCGTCGACACGCCTACCGCTGACCTGGAGGCCGGGACCCACGAGCTCACGGATACCACAGAGCTCACGGTTCATCTCTCATCGCAAACTACCGACGCGACGATCCACTACTCGCTTGCGGGCACGCCCGACCAGAACAGCCCCGTCTATGACGACCAGAGCGGTGTGGCGATTTCGGAAAACGCGACGCTCCAGGCGGTTGCTTACAGCGACACGCTGGCCGACCAAAGCCCAAGCTCAACGTTTTCCAGGAATTACTACCTTGAACCGGCGCCGCCCACGATAACTCCCGCCGGCGGCAGCTACGCTTCCTCACAAACCCTGATGATGAGCACCACAACACCGGGAGCGGAGATCTGGTACAACACCTCCGGGTCCACACCGTACCTGTATTCAGGAACGATCTATTCGGGAACGCTCTACGATTTCAACTCTCCCCCGGAGCTATCCTCCGACGCGGAGGTACGGGCGATCGCATACGTACCCGGTTGGTACGCCTCCGATTCGACGGCGCAATCGTACACGATCACCACCACCGGCGTGGACGTCTCGCTCATTGACCGTCTCACGGTAGGAGGTGGGTACACGGCGGTCGAGTTTGACAATCAGCACGAGCGCCGGCTGATTTTGACGGTACCTAACACCGACGCTTACTACCTCAATTTCGCTGATCTTGACGAGGGTGAGACCGAGGACGACCTGGACGTGCGCGTGACCATGTACCAGAGCGACCAGACCACGGTGCTTGCCGACGCACAGAATCTCGATTATGCGTACTACTCACCGGTGATCCTGGATTTGCAGGCCGGCGACTACTACCTGCAGGTGGAGCACGACTCGTACAGCTCTCAGGTGACCGGCACGGTCCGCGTCCGGCTGGCTCAATAGGAGAAACGTAATGAATGCAAGAAAAATTCCGTCGAATCGCCTACGATGGCACTTGGTACTCCTCGCGGCGGCGGCCGCGATCGCCATGACAGGCTGCGTCCAACCCTACGACGCCGAACCCGGCTCGGGTGAAACCGGTGCCACGCCGACCGACGGGCCGACATCCGGGACTTCCGGAAGCATGGTGATCACCGCGATCCCGCCGGCGGAAGTGTCTCCGATTGAAAAGATTGGGGCCGCCGGCATTACCTCCTCAGGGTTCACCGTGGTAACAGTGGAGCTCACGGCATCACGTGACGGGTACGACGACGTTGTCTCCACCCTTGCATTTGACTCGGATAGCGGCGCATGGAGCGGTACGGCCGAAGAGCTGATCGATGGAGAGTGGTTATTCACGGTGCGGGCGCTGGACGACTCGGCCACGCCGGTGATTCTTTTCAGCGGCTCCAACACGTTCACGGTTGAATCCGGTTCAACCAATGAGCTCACGATCGAGATGAAGGAAGAAATCGGTATGGCCCGGGTGGATGCTACCTGGTCGTTGGCCGGGGCGATCGACACCCTTGAGGTGATCGCGCGCCGAGACAACTTTGCAGACGTGGCATCCTCCGTTTCCGTGCCGCGTGGCGCCGATTCCGCGAGCGTCTACTCGCTGGACCTTGCAGTGGGCGATTGGACCGTGGATGTGGTGGGCTATACCGATGGTGTGGAAACGTACCGGTCGGACGACAACGCCGTGTCGATCTCCAACGGCGTAGTGACCACCGCGGCAATCTCTGTCCCGCAGACCCGGGTGACGCCCCTGACAGCCACCGCCGATCCCGCCGTACAGTATGCCACCAGCTTTGATGTGACGATCGACACGGCCACCCCGTCCACCACCATCACCTACACCACCGACGGCACAGATCCGTCGTCCAGCGGAACCGCTTCAACCGGAGCCGCGCCCGCGGTAGTTCCAATCACGTCGACCACAACCGTCCGCGCCATCGGTTCTGCCTCGGGGTTGGTCGATTCGCCGGAAATCACCTTGGAATACGATCTGTCAGGTGGTGCGATGGTCGAGGTGGCCTCCTGGGATGCCGACATGAGCGCTTTGATTAAAGACGACGGCGGACTCTGGGTCTGGGGCTACAACGGAAACGGTGAGCTCGGTCTCGGGGACACGGATCATCGCGTCGCGCCGGTACGACTGGGCAGCGAGACGTGGATCGATGTCGGCGTAGGGGACTTCCACATGGCGGCCGTCAAGTCAGACGGCACGTTGTGGACCTGGGGCCTCAACGGAAGCGGCCGGCTGGGGGACGGGTCGAATACGGACTCCACAACACCGGTTCAGGAAGCGCAGAAATTTACCGATTGGACGGCGGTCGCCGTGGGCAAAGTCCACAACCTGGCGCTGCGCTCCGATGGAACACTGTGGGCCTGGGGCTGGAACAACTATGGCCAGCTCGGTACCGGGAACAATACGGACCGAACGATCCCCACTCAGGTCGGTACCGATACCGACTGGATGGACGTAGCAACCGGATATCATTTCAGTTTTGCCCGAAAATCCGACGGAACGCTATACGCCTGGGGCCGGAACCACGAGAGCCAACTCGGGTTGGGAGACACCACCGACCGGACGTCCCCCGTACAGGTAGGCTCGGCGTCGGATTGGGTGTTTATCACGGCCGGCTACGAGATGGCCGGAGGGATCCGTAACGAGT
>JBBDTM010000056.1:0-129799 GCA_040904425.1 Alkalispirochaeta sp. | reverse complement strand
AACGACGAGACGAAACCGATCAGAGAGGGCGACGTAATGATTACCGAACCGGCTCGCCTCTCACTCTATTCACAGAACGGTGTGCGAATAATGGGGATTCAAATCCATCCGGGAACGTCATAGGCTCTGCACGGGAACCGGTATCGCCCTGTTGGAGGCGAGGAAAGTCTTTCCAGAGGTTAGGCCCTCCTGGCGGGAGTTTTCTGCGGGGAAGTACACATGGCCGGAGGAATGCTCGTTCACGAAGCACCGGTCATGATCGTAATCCTGAATGGAATGCGCCTGATGCGACGATAGTTCATTCCTGTACCTGGGTGGCAACGACCGGATTCCCGGGGTCGTCGTCGTGCAGAGCCCTGAATGTGCCATCCACAACACGGCGATGTGCCGTCTTGGATGGGTCCCGAACCCGCCGTTCCACCGGGCGCCGTGTGTCCCCACAGGTCGGCCCTGGCGATATCAGCCTCGGGTATTCCGACGCTGATACAAATCCGGCTCAGATCGCCGATACGGAACGTAGGATCACCGGCGTCGACCTCCTACTTAAGCTCGATTTCCCAGGAGAGCACCACGCCGGAGATCGGAGTGATTGCGAACGCCGCCTCCCGCAGCTTTCCGGCGTCAAGCAGCGCCACGATCACGTGCGCGCGCAGATCCCCTCTGGTTCTCTTTTGGTACTTGAACATTACTTTCCTCACGCCGGATGTAACACCGGAGTCGGAGGAAAGTGTTCCTCATGTCAGGCGATGAACGCATACATGGGCGAATCACCGGAGCCGCTGGTCGTCTTCGTGTGAAGTAGCTGTAGCACGCTCTCCTCGGAGGAGAGCAAGGATCCATCCCACGCACGAGAGAATCCAGATTACGCTTCCGGCGAGAGCAAACAGGTCACCCGTACGGAGAGCCGAAACTACAAACATTGCGCCGGAGAGAGTAAAGCCGAGGAGCCCACCAATATCAATGTTCTGTTTTATCTGCATGTTTCTGAAGCATACCATAACCCCGATGTGAAATGGACCCATCTATCGAAACGACTCGAAACCGGTGAGACGGGCGAGGCAAGACGAGACGAGACGAGACGAGACGAGACGAGCAGCGTACCCCTCCGCCCTGCCTGCCGCTCAAGAAACCGGCGGCTTGCGTCGAACCCGCACCTTGCGAAGCATCTGAAACGCTGAGGCACTGGTCCGAGGATAGAGTCTAAACCGGGTTGCTCGTTTCGGCAGAGCCGGGATGAGTGATATACGAACGAGCACGAAGGCAAGAAAAAGCGCCAAGACGAGCGTCATAGACAGGAACAGGCCGGCGGGTCCGATCCATCGCATGAACTGACTGCCCAAAACCGGTCCGAAGACGTTTCCGATTCCATAGTATATGACGATCGCGCCGGCAGCCTGAACCATCTCATGCGGTTCAAACTGGTCATTTGCGAGTGCCACCGCCAGCGAGTACAGCGGCATCCCGAATCCTCCGTACAAGAAGATGAGCACATAGAGCACCCCACCGCTCGGACGGAACATCGCAAGAAGTGCCGCCGCACCGGCGGCAACGGCAACGCTCCATAGAATCGCGAGGCGCCGGCTCTTCTTATCTGATATCCAACCCAACGGCCATTGGAGCGCCATCGTGCCGACGGAGACTAGGAGCATGAGCATACCGATCGCGCCACCTTCCAGACCAACTTGTTGTCCATACAGGGGGGTCAGGCTCCAGGTGGCACCCGCCATAATGCCCGCCACGATCACGCCACTTCCAGCGAGGGGAGACTTCATGAACGTCCGTATAAGCCGCGGTGGTTCGCGGTCGGGGCTCGGCTCTCCGGTGACCCGCATGATTGCCACCGGGATCAGGCAGAACGAAATGAGCACCGTCGTCGCGCCGAAGATTTCGAAACCGGCCGGTGGAAAGATAGCCAATAGAGGCTGACCGGCGCCCATGGAAACAAGGTAGACGACACTGTACGCACTGAGGAGTCGTCCGCGGTTGGCGCGTGTGCTCGAGGAGTTTAGCCAGCTCTCGGCCACGACGAACATAATCGATAGTGCGAATCCCGTCGCAGTACGGAAAACGATCCACGCGATCGGGTCGATCAGGAGAAGATGAGAGATCGCCGACGCCGACCCGAGCGAGGCGGACGCGGCAAACGCACGTACGTAACCGACGTTACGGATAAGAGTCGGGGCGATCATGGAGCCGATGATCAACCCCACGTAGTTCGCAGACATGATCAGCCCCACCAGTGAGTTCGAAAAGCCCTCGAGACCGGCCCGTAGGGAAACGGCTGATCCCTGCACTCCCATTCCCGCCCCCATGAGGAACACGGAGATCAATATTGCAACAATTGTGGTTCGGGAGCCCCGCGAGTCTGCCGGTGACGCGACGGCGACTTCGCCGGTGGTCGATTCAGCCATTCCTCGAAATGTATCAACAGAGGGACTCCTATTGCGAGCCCTGGGTAAGATTTTTACGTGAGGCAATACGTCCACACAGCAGAATCAGCAGGATATCGAGGCGGGGTCCGAAAGGTTGAAGTCGGGATCTATCTCATCCGCCCGGAGCTCCCGCTCGCCGCCGTGACGGAACACTGGATAAAACCGCCGGCAGAGTAGATGATGGTCTCATGATGAGGAAAATGACCCGCGAAGAGCGGAGCTGGGTGACCTACGACTGGGCCAACTCGGCATACTCGATCGTTATTACCACCGCGATTTTTCCCCTGTTCTACGAGACGATCACTCCTGCCGAGATCTACGTGAGTACGTGGGGATACGCGAACAGCATTGCCAGTCTCTTGGTCGCGATCCTTGCCCCCGTGTTGGGAACGATTGCCGACTACTGGGGACGAAAGAAGAAGTTCTTTTCGTTCTTCTTTTTGATCGGTGTTATCACCACCGTAAGCCTCATCCTGGTCGGTGAAGGACAGTGGATGCTTGGGCTCGTGCTGTACGTGGGCTCGGTCATCGGATTCTCCGGGGCCAATCTCTTCTACGACAGCTTCCTCGTCGATGTAACGACGGAGGACCGAATGGACTGGGTCAGCGCCGCGGGATTTGGCTTCGGGTACGTGGGGAGTACCATCCCCTTCATAACCGGGATTTTGCTAATCCTCTTCGCCGAGCAGCTCGGCCTGACAACGATCGCCGCCACACGGATCACCTTCCTACTCACCGGCGCGTGGTGGTTTGTCTTCAGCATACCTCTCATCAAAAACGTCAAACAGGCTTACGGAATCGAACCCCAGGAGCATCCGATACGCGACAGTTTTCTCAGGCTGGGCCGTACCCTCAAGCATATCCGTAGCTATAGGCCGGTCTTCATATTCTTGATCGCCTACTTCTTCTATATCGACGGGGTCGACACGATCATTCGCATGGCAACACCGATTGCGCTGGCCATGGGGATCGAGTCCAACATGCTGCTCATCGTTCTGCTCGCGATTCAAATCGTCGCCTTTCCGTTCGCCCTGCTGTACGGCCATCTGGCGGGACGGTTCGGCGCGTGGCGCATGCTCTTCGTCGGTATTGGCGTGTACGTCGGCGTCGTCCTCGTGGCGTTCTTTCTACCCACCATCGAAGACCTGGGAAGGCGGACGGTCTTGTTCTGGGTATTGAGCATGATGGTCGCCTCCAGCCAGGGTGGAATCCAGGCGCTCAGCAGGTCGATCTACGGAAAGCTCATCCCCAAGAAGAACAGCGCCGAGTTCTTTGGCTTCTACAACATCTTCGGGAAATTCGCCGCCATAATGGGACCGTTTCTCGTGGCGTTCTTTACCCAGATCACCGGCCAGGAACGCTTCGGGATTTTGAGCGTGCTCCTGCTCTTTGCGGTTGGCGGGGTCGTTTTGGCGATCGGCGGGGATCCCGACACACACGCGATGGGATAGCGCCGCCGCTCACGGATTCTACATCGGTCGAAGCGCGAGCGTCATAATGCGGAACGCACCCTCCACGCACGGTCTTTTCAGCTAGTCGGTCAACGGCAGGGTAAGTTGGGACGAATGGTCGGAACGCACGTCACGGGTATCGTCCAATGCTCGGTGTTCAGCGCGGTACTCGCAGGCGGAAACACGCTCAACCCGGTCCACCACACGCAACTCGAGATCAGTCTCCTGTTTGGTCATAACCGGGAACCCGTGGGGGCTATTAGTGTGGCTGAGCTGGGTGCCTTTGTCGGCCGCATACGTACGAACAAACTCGAGGTGATCTTCGTACCGACGAATCTGTCGATCGTTTGCAGACGGGATGAATGTGCGGATGGTCGAATCGATCGCATCTGAAAACCGTCCATCAATTTCGACGCCCATGGAGTTACGAGCGGAGGACAGCGCCGCTGCGATCGTTGTTCCGGTACCCACGAAGGGATCCAGAACCGTTTCGCCCTGCAGGCTATACATATTGATCAGGCGAAAGGCAAGCTCAAACGGAAACGCGGCGCTCCGCCCCCGAGTAGATGTGTCCCCCAGCTTTTGCCGCACGCCCTTAAAATCCCATACGTCGGAAAACCACTGGTTCCGCTCCTCCCAGAAAAACGCGCTTCTTCGTCGGAGATTCCGATCGTCCGGACCGAACGTGCGCTTGCCACCCTTGCGGAACACGAGAATATACTCGTGCTCAAGCGTCACGTATGCGCCGGCGGGCAGCATTCCCGATCCCATAAACTTGTTGGGAGCATTGGTTTGCTTCCTCCACAGAATCACCGGGAGAGATTGCATGCCGATCGATTCAAAGGTGCGGATAATTCGGGAATGGTTGGAATACAATCGAAAACTTCCCCCGATCGTGCGGGTGGCATCACCGATGTTAATACACGCAAAACCTCCCGGACGAAGAACGCGAACGCTCTCACGCCAGGCGTCATCCAGAATCTCGTGCATCAGGCCGAACGCATCTGCGCCGTTCTCATCGTTCAAGCTGGCCTGGATCGCCGAATTCTGCTCTCCAAAAACGGAGTCCCACATGGCGACCATCGGATATGGAGGCGAAGTGACGATCAGGTCGACGGAGTGATCTTCTACTGCAGTTAGTCGAGTTGCCGACTCGAACACAACGCGGTGATTTGTTGGCATATCCCGCTAAGATAGCATCGCAATGTGGCGGGAGTACACACGGTAGCAAAGTTCTCCCGCAATTCCGGTAGTGTTGTGTTTCGCCACCTACGTACGACACAGCGGTCGCCCCGCGTCAACGGCTCTCGCCTCGGGGAGCACTGAGTAGCACCAGCAACTCATGGATTGCAACGAACAGCACGAGAGTAATGAGCAGGGCCCACGGCACAACTTCCAGACTGATCGCCTCCACCGCAACGCCTACTGCGGCTACAAGAGAAACGGCTCCAATGTTTGCGGCGGCGATCTGTAGACCGATGAGATGATTCGCCCGGTGAGCCCCGATCCGCCGGGGAGTCTCCCCTATCAGGAGCGGGAAAACGGGAGCCAGCGAGAAGCCCAGCACGGCAAGTCCCACCGGAGCCAAGGCGGGCACCTGCGTGGGAAAGAGAAGCGCAATACCGACGGCAACCCCCGCCAGGGCACCGCGCAGGATGATTGGTACCGCTACTCGCTCCGACACCCAGCCGAACACGATACGCCCCACGGTAAGTGCCGCCCAATAGAGGCCAACCCACGTTCCCGCCTGCGCGGCGCTAATGCCCCGTTCGATCGTGAAAAGGCTAAACGCCCATTGGCCGGCGACAACTTCAAGCCCCGTGTAGAGAAAAAAAATCGCCACCGATCCACCGCCGATGACCCGGACGCGCGCCGTTGAAAGTGACTCGGGGCCGACCGACGCGCGGGCACACTCACCGTCGCCCCCGGCAGCTTCTTCCGGCACCTCCCGATTCCAGGACCGCCGGGTCATTACAAACAGCGCAAGAACCGCTACGGATGCCGCTACCAGCACCACATATCCCCCGCGCCACCCCGGCCCGGAAATGATCATCGGTGTCATGATTGCCGGTCCAAGCGCAGCTCCCATTCCGTAAAAGGCGTGCAGCCAGTTCAAATCGCGCGGCCGGAAATACGCAGCGCCATACGCGTTCAATCCGGCATCGAGCAACCCCGACCCGCTTCCCAGAAAGACCGTGGCCACGATTACCAGAGCCAACCACGGAGCCACGGCGAGCAGCAGGCCGCCCACGGCGAGGCTCGCCGCCGACCCGATCATAACTACAGCGTATCCCATGCGGTTGATGAGCGAGCCGATCAGAGCGGTCGTCACAACGTATCCGCCGGTGAACCCCGCCATCAGAATACCGAGACTTCCCAGGGGGATGTGGAACGTAGCACTGATCGAGGGCCACGCCACGCCCAGCATACCGTCGGGCAGACCCAGCGCGATAAATGAGAGAAATGCAACGATGAGAAGCACGTGTCGTTTCATAGAATGTGGTCAAAGAGTATACCAACGTGACGTTCTTCTCCATACCGTTCGCCGCGCTCATGGAGAATACGGCGGCGGCGGGGACGAGGTTTAGTTGAACTGACGGTTCCGCGGAGCCCGAACCCTCCACCGTCAGGGGCACCCGCTTGCGGGGTCGCCACGATGGCGGTACGCTTCGTGCTCTATGACTCTCGCCGCAATCCTACTCGTTCTGCTCTCTTCCTTCGTCCACGCCGGGTGGAATCTGCTCAGCAAGCGAAGCTCCGCGAACGGGGCGTTCTACAGTATCGCCGCGATCGCCGGGTTCCTGGCGATGGTGCCGCTGGTCGTGCTGTGGCGGGACACGTTTCTCGGCATGCCGCCGGTGGTGTGGCTGTATCTGGTTCCCACCGGGCTTTTTCAGGGAATCTACTTTGTGGGACTGGCAGGAGCGTACCGTACCGGAGATATGTCCGTGGCCTATCCGGTGGCTCGGGCGGTTCCGGTTCTGCTCGTACCGGTAGTGGCGATCCTGGCGGGAACCGGCGAGATTCCCTCACCGTCGGCGATCGCCGGTATGGTGGTTGTGGCGGCGGGCCTGCTCACCGTGGGATTGAAGACCCGCGGTGAGGCGAGCAACCCTGCCGGTTCGCGCACCCCCCGGGGCACAGTCCACACCACGTCTCAATGGATTCTGTACGCGGTCCTCGCGGGTCTTGGGACGACGGGATACTCCGTGGTTGACGACGCGGCCCTTGCGGCGTTTCGCACGGCTATGAGTGGATCGACGCCGCGGGCGGGGGCTTTGGCCGTGGAGATGCCGTTAATCTATTCCGGCTTTCAAGCGCTGGCCACGGTGGTCTTTTTGTCCCTCTTCGGAAGTATGCAGCAGGGTCCACGGAAATTCGTCGCATCACTGCGCGAAATCCCGGTGCGATCGGCAGCAGCCACCGGCGTGGCGATTATCATCGCCTACGGCCTCGTGCTTCTCGCCTACGGATTGGTGGACAACGTAGGGTACGTCGTGGCGTTTCGCCAGGTGAGCCTCCCGATCGGCACGGCGCTGGCGGTGCTCCTGCTTAAGGAGCAAGTCACTACCGCCCGGATCACGGGAACGGCGCTCATACTGGCGGGACTGGTCCTGGTGGGACTTGCGCGCTAATACTCGGTGAATTTGGCGTCATGGCATAATCATAGTACCTTGGAGAACGACGCAATCTAGGAGGGATCGAATATGAGCTACTACATGACCACCACCTTCGCGGGAACGTTCGACGAAGCACTCGCGGCGGCCACGGGCGCCCTCCAGGAACAAGGATTCGGGGTCCTGTCGGATATCGATGTATCGGCAACACTGAAGCGGAAGCTGAACGTAGAGTTCCCGCGGTACCGGATTCTCGGCGCGTGCAACCCTGCGTTTGCTCACCAGGCACTGCAGGAAGAAGACAAGATCGGGACGCTGCTTCCGTGCAACGTGGTTGTCAGGGAAGCCACCGATCACACGGTGGAGATTGCCGCCGTGGACCCCGCAGAGTCAATGCAGGTGGTAGGCAACGAAGCCCTCCTGCCGATCGCCAATGAAGTACGGGGGCGATTACAGGCGGTGATTTCTTCTCTCGGCGAAGTTGCCACCTAACCGGGTCCGCGCGCGCTCACTGGTCCGGCGGGGGACCTACCCGATTTCGGCCCAGCTGTTTTGCCTCATACATGCGAGTGTCCGCGGTTCGAATGACCGCGTCGATATCGTCGCCGTGGTGGTATCCGGCCACACCTGCACTTAAAGTGCAGCGGATAGAACGACCGTCACAGACAGTTAGAATCTCCTCTACCGTGGCTCTAATCTTCTCCGCCACGTGGAGCGCAGCCGATTCATCGGTATGCGGCAGGAGAATCAGAAACTCCTCGCCACCCCATCGACCGCAGACATCTTCCGACCTGATCGTGTTCACCACCGACCGGGCCACCTCCTTCAGAACGCTATCTCCGGCCTTGTGTCCAAAGGTGTCGTTGACTTGCTTGAAACGGTCGACGTCGCACAGAATGACGGCAAAGGTATAGCCGTGGCGAGCGGCGGCGTGGACCTCTCTGTTCAGGCGGTCAACCATATCGCGGCGGTTGGAGAGCCCGGTGAGTGCGTCGTGGTGAGCCGCCTGATTCAGGAGCTCGCTCCGTTCAATAAGCTTTTGCTGGTACCCATCACTGACCCGGGCAACGCGGTCGAGTTGTCGGAGGAGATGCTTGTACTCTTTCTGGAGCGCTACGAAATGCTCGCGGAGCTCGTTTTTCTGAAAGCGACTATCCTGGAGAATGTCCTCGCTCCAACGCACAACGGAATCGGTAGTACGGGCCTCGCGCATAGTCTCACCACTCCCGGGCTGTTAACGTAAAGGACATTTCAAAATCCTCCTTCAGCTCTTCAATCGTGTCGATCTCCCGATCGTTGTCCTCGTCATAGAACCATTCCACAGCCACGTTCCGTCCGGCGTCGTGCGCCGCCTCAAGACGATCAAGAATATCGATCATGTACTTGGTACTGCTGGTATTCATATATGCCAGGTCGACCCGAAACGTTACGTCCACGGAACGATCGGTGAGGAATGTGTCCAGCCACTCTACCAGCGGAGCGAAAAACTGGTGGGAGTCTTCCGGGTACGATTCTCCGCCGATCGCCAGCACCCCGGTTTCGGCGTCGAGATCTACCGAAGGAGTTGATTTACTTTTTTCTATTCGCAACGGTTGCATGTGCACCTCAGATCGTTACCGTGATTGTAAAGAAATCGTTGGTACCGACGGTATCCGTAATCGAGTATACGATCGGCTCGGTCGCCTTCCGAGCCATCGTAATAAAACCAAGCCCTGCACCGGTACCCGTTTCCATGGGCTGCCGCAGACGCGTCTTGTACATCGACTTTAGAGTCGCCGCGTCGGCGGCGATAATCTCGTCCAAACGGGCGCGAAGATCCGCCCCGTCCTCCGGCAGGATCATGTTCCCGGAACTCACAACATACCGCTCTCCTTCGCGGGCGATCGCCAGGGTACCGATCCCTTCGAGCCGGGCCGCAGTGTAGTTTTTCAGATTCTGCGCCTGTTCTACGAACACGGAGAACACATCGGTGACTCGATCCCGGGGAGCTTCGCTGCTCTGTAGATGCTTCTTCACCGCCTCGCCCAGTTGCTCGATAACGCTGTGGGAAAACGGACCGTTGAAACATATCATCACGCCCTGCTCTTCAAACGTTGTACGTAGGGAGTACAGATCGAACGTCTTCATGCGGTGGTAACCTCCTCGAAATTCCAGGTAATCGCCAGGATATCGTCTCGTTGCGGCGTTTGGCCACGATAATGATCAAACTCCGTCTCCCAACTGCGGTGGGCCGCAGTGGCGTAGTCACGAAAGAAGGAATAGAGCCTGCTTGTTCCGTACGAGCGCCCTCCCTCTCCACCGGCCTGATCCACGAATCCGTCGGTCACCAGGAAGAACCGTCGCCCCGTAGTCTTCACCGTATCCGCAGAAAACGGAGATGGCGCTTTACGATGCTCACTTCGAATCGCTTTGGCCCTTCCCGGCATTGTGACTACATCGCCCGTGGATTCCCGAACGTACAACGGCATACCGGCTCCGGCGAAAGCCATCGACTGCGAATCGGGAAAGCAGGAGCACAGACCAATATCGAATCCACTCTGTGAGGTCAGCGTGGTACCGAGTATCGTCTCCGCTTCCTGGAGAATCGCTTCCGGTCTCGCGGCGTCGCACGAACCCACTGCATGGTCCAGAATGGAGTGTACCGCCATCGTCATCAGCGCTCCGGAAACGCCGTGTCCTTCACAATCGACGACCGCCATGACGAATCCGAGTTCGCCGGCATCGGAGGTAACGTCCCGAAGGTAGAGCATGTCTCCTCCCACCGTATCGCGCTGACGAACGAAGAGCGAGCTCCCCGGCAGGCGCTGCTGTACAGCCGAAACAGACGGCATAATGCCCGACTGAATGACGCGGGCATAGCTGATGCTCTCGGTCAATTTCCTGTTGGCGGCGGTCAACTCCTCCGTGCGCTCATCCACGATTCGTTCCAGATTCCGAGTGTACCGCCGGATCTCCTCCACCATCGTTTGAAACGAGGCGGCCAAAACGCCAATTTCCCCGGACCCGGTGGCGGAGACGTCCAGGTCATACTCACCGGCGGCGATACGCTCGGTGGACGAGGTAAGCGAGACGAGCGGACGGAGCACGGTTCGCTCCATGAAGAACGTCGTCGCAGCCAATACGATCACCAGAGTGGTGAATACCAACAGAAACAGTGGAGTGAAATCCTGAAACGAGAGAAACTCCGAGGTGTCCACCGTAGCCAGGACGATCGCGTCCAGTCCGAATACCGGTGCCGCCGCGGTCAATCCGGTTGTGTCCCCGATGTGCACCGAGGCGATGGCGGAACTCGACGTCTCAGCCTCCGTCCGCGCCAGCAGTTCCCGAAGCGTGCTCCGATCCTCCGAATTGGAGACCAGATCGAAAACGGTGATCTTGTCGGAGTCGTCCTGCGCGCGGGCGTTGTGCTCCATGATATCGGCGTCACGGTGGGCCAGTACGATTCCGGCAGAATCCACCAGGGTGGCGCTGGTTCCATCGCCTTCGAGAGAAACCAATCGCGAAACCATGTCGGTGATCTCGAATCCGGTTCCCACCACCCCCTGGGGTTGCCCTTCACCGGCGGTCTTATTCACCCATACCCGGCTACTATCGATCGTGGGGTTGTAATCAAGGTTGAAGCTGATACCCCGTCCCGCCGTTACCGTATCGAAGAACCACGCATCGCGAGGTTCGTCTGGAGACATCACCGACTCAGTAACGACGCCGTCCGAACTCCAACTATAATACCGACGAGAATCACGGACCGCGACGAAGACGTTGGAATCAGCGAATGAATGCAGATAGTTCTCTATTTCCATCCACGCGCGCTCACGAAGTTCCGGATCATCTTCATTCCGGATCCACCGCAAAACGGTCGGAGAGCCTGCCATGTTGAGCGCGAGTGCCGCCTCACGTTCCAGGAGCCGAGATAGTTGCGCCTGGGAAGCTGCAACACGCTCCCGGGCGTACCGCGTCCCGATCTCTTCGGTAATCTCACCTACCTCAACGAAGAGCCACACTGCAGAAACGGCGGTAAACACTACGAAGAGCGTGAGCACGACGAACAGGAATCGACTTGTTAACGATTGCACGATGCTAATTCTACGCGGTAGGGTCAGGTTTTGCTACTACCTACCGACGTCAGGCGTACTGATCTACTGAGTTTCCCCGCTGTGCGTCTTCGTTGCGGACCTCATCGTCCCGGGACGGTTCCTCCCGGACCGGCTCGTGGTCACGGTCAACCTCACGGGGGCGCTCGGTTTCCCGCCGCTCCCGCGGCTGCTCTACAGGGTTCGTCGGTCGGAAGGGATCCAAATAGTCAATGCTCATTTCGGTATCCTCCGTAGTTTTAAATCTAATCCCATTAGACACGGAGGTCAAATGCGGTCCGGAATCGTGGAATCGTCGCTGATCGATGCACTTTCCTGAAGTGCCTCGGTGGCAAAGTACAGGTTACCGTCGATGGTGGCGCCACTGGTCAGCTCAAAGCCCTCGGCGTTCACGAAGACCTCGCCGGCCACTTCACCGGCCTGGATGCGCGTGTTCGCGTGCTCCACGACCAGGCGGGGTACCGGCAGGGTGTAACGATCGGTCACGTTCCGGTCGGCGTCCTGGGCGTAGAGTGCCGGCTTCCGTCGGGGAGCTTCGGCGCCCTCTTCTTCGTAGACCTCACCGGAAACGGTGACTTCCTCGCCACGCGTAGTGTCACCGGTCCAGATGACGATCCACGCGCCGTCCGGGCCAAGCGCTTCCTGCAGGTCTCCTTCCATGGCGCTCGACTGCGTGGGACGACTGGTGGCATCCGCTTCGGAGCTCGCGGTTTCAGAACTCTCGGGGGCCGTGGACTGAGCGGCTTCTTCTTCATCACCACCACGTCCGATCAGAAATACTGCGACGAGGACCGCCACAGTGATAAATGCAATATTTCGTGTGCGTTTCATATAGACTCTTTAACGCCGGAAATATGTTGTGATTTCACCGAATTTATTTCACTGCGTTAAGTGCAAAAAAAGAGAAAACGGGTAACAAAAAATTGCACGGAAGCGACAATCCGCCGCCGCATCTCGATCTTACACCTTGGCGGCCATAATATCGTGCAGGCTGCCGCCATTACGCACGTTAGTATAACCCAACTGCTCGAGAAGCCGTTGGCCGTAGGCGGAACGTGCTCCGGAAGCACAGTAGAGGATAATCTCCCGGTCGGTGTCCGCGAGCTCCTGTACCCTGGAATCGATCTCATCGAGGGAAATATTCACCGCTCCCGGATAGGCACCCATGGCAAACTCCATAGGCGTCCGCACATCGATCACCAGCGGGCCGTCACCGGCGGCAGCGTCCTCGCCACTGCGATCATCAGTCTGGGTCTCGCCGGACGTCTCCCCTCGTTCCAAGTCTTCCACCGACTTCCGCTGCACCGGGAATAGGCCTACCTGAATACGGGAGAATCCGATCGACCGGGCGTATCGTTCGAGCGAGATATACCCTCCGCTGAGATTATACACCGACTCGAAGCCGGCTCCCTTGAGCATGCGCAGGACTACGTGACCCTTCTGTCCGTCCTCACTAATTAGGAGGATCGTCTGGTCCCGCGGTATCTGGTCGAGATTGTCCCGAAGGATGTTTTGACTGAGGTTGTTACTGCCCACAAGGTTCGCCGTGCCGTAACTGATCGGGTCGCGAAGATCAATTACGATCGGCTCCCGCTCCAGGACAAACGTTTCCACATCCTTGGCAAGGATCGCAGGACTGAAGCCGCTGCGGTGGTTAATCGCCGTAAAGGCAGCCATATTCACCGGACCATTGGGGCTGTTGAAGGGCGGTGCATACGCCAGATCCAGTTCTTCCAGGTCACTCAAGGTGAGGTTTCCGGCGATGGCGGTGGCCATCACGTCCAGGCGCTTGTCGATGCCGACGCGACCCGCTGCCTGCGCGCCGATAACGCGGCCGGAGCCCCGCTCGTAGATCACCATGAGGCTCACCTTCTCCGAACCGGGGTAGTAGGCGGTGTGACTGGCTTTGTGAACCACCACTGCATCGGCATCGATTCCGGCGTCTGCCGCTGTCTTCAGGTTCAGCCCGGTAGAGCCGGCGGTGACACCGAAAAGTTTTACGATGGAGGTACCCAGGGCCCCGTTGTACACGCGGTTCCCACCGACAGCGTTTTCTCCCGCCAGGCGACCCTGTCGGTTCGCGGGACCAGCCAATGGCATGCGGACCGTTCTCCCCATCGTCACGTGTTCGATCTCCACCATGTCCCCGGCGGCGAAGATGCTGGGGTCACTGGTTCGCAGCGAGGTATCCACTTTCAGTCCTCCGGCGCTTCCCATTTCCAGCCCTGCCTCTTTGGCCAGGGCCAGCGTAGGACGCACACCGACGGACAGCAGGACAAAATCGGCGTCGAGGGTAGCTCCATCGCTGAGCTGGACCCGGCCATCCTCGACCGCCGAGAGGGACACCCCCAGGTGCAGATCGACGCCATAATCCTGCAATTCCTGAGTAAGGAATCCGGAGAACTCCGCTTCAAGGTTGGGCATCACCTGCGGCGCCATTTCCACCAGGCTCACGACGAGGCCACGTTTTGCCAGCGCCTCCACCATCTCCAGTCCGATGAAGCCGCCGCCCACAACCACTGCGGATTTTGGCTCGTGCTCACTCAGAGCTGAATCGATACGATCCATATCATTGAGAGTCCACAACTGGTGCACGTGGTCCTTCTCCACACCGGGAATCGGTGGCACGAGCGGCTTCCCCCCCTGCGCCAGAATTAGTGAGTCGTAGGAGAAGATCAGTTCCTCTCCGGTGCGAGCATTCCGCGTACGTACCTGTTTGGCATCGCGGTCGAGAGACAGCGCTTCGGTGTTGGTATGAACGTCAATCTGGTATTGATCGCGGAACGTCTCGGGGCTGGCAAGAATCAGCGAAGATCGGTATTCAATGTCCCCACCCACATAGTACGGGAGGCCGCAGTTGGCGAAGGAGACGTCCGCCCCCGCTTCGAGGATCGTAATGTGCGCATCGTTATCAAGTCGGCGTGCCCGGGCCGCAGCGGTTGCTCCGGCGGCAACTCCGCCAATTATGAGTATCTCTTTCATATCGTTCTCCTGTTATGTATAATAGATTATATATAAAGATTTACAGGTTGCTTGTCAAGCTACCGGTTTGTCGGACCATTCCAACTCGATTAGAATGATAGGGGAGCGATCGAACGTGCCGAAGAAAGAGCAAACGCACACACTGGTCCACCGTCTCCAGCAGCTTCACGAGCTTCACTTCGAGCTGGCCTCCGCCCCCACCGTTGACGAAATGTGTCGGACGCTGGTGGACCACGGCCGCCGTTACGTCGGCATCGACCGCATCGGACTCTGGTTCCTAAATGCGAACGATCCCGGGTGGTTCCGGGGAAGTTTCGGTATCGATGAATCCGGCAATCTTCGGGACGAGCGGGCGGAGCGGATTCCTCTGAACCCGGATATCTATGACAAACAGTTCTTCCAGCGCCGGGTTCAGTATCGGCGCCTTGTTAATTCGTCAAATTACAACGCCCGCCAGGAGGTGGTGGGAACGGGAGACCTTGTGGTTGCTCCCATGTGGAACGGTACCGAATCGATCGGGGCACTCTCGGCGGATAACCTCCTCACCGGGAAACCCATCAACGATGAGGAGTGCCAGCTCATTGCACTTGTCGCGCGAATGGCGGGACACCTGGTGACGATCAAGCGAACTGAAGAGCAACTGCAGCGTTTAGCGGCGGAGGACGGCCTCACGGGTCTATTCAACCGGAATACCGGCCTCCGTCTCCTGCAACAGCAGATCGCTGCGGCGCTTCGTTCCAACCGTCACCTGACGGTGTGTTTCATTGACCTGGACGGTCTGAAACGAGTCAACGACACCGAGGGCCACGGCCAGGGAGATCGCTATATACTGGAAAACGTGCGACTTATGCAGACGATAACGCGCTCGGCCGATGAGGTGTGCCGTATGGGAGGGGACGAGTTCATGATGATCCTCCCGGACACGGAGTTCCATGAGGCACAGCACATGATGCAACGGCTCACCGATGCCGCAGCTCGTTCCACCACCTTGAGGAACATCGGTCCGGGCCCTTGGCTCAGTTATGGTATCGCGGATCTCACCGAAATAGCCCCGAGAGACGCCACCCCGGACGGAGGGAGTGATTCCGAGTCACGTGTGCAACAGCTCATTCACATCGCGGACACCCGGATGTATGAGGACAAACGCCGCCATTATCGCAGCCGCCACGATTTCGGCGGTTAGGCTCCGGACTCCGCGCGCGGCCACTCCACGACGAATTCGGCGCCGTTTTCCCCGGAGAACTCGATCACCCCTCCCAATTGCTCCACTAGGATTCGTACCAATCGCATTCCCAGCGACCGGGATGATCCCTCGGCGGCAGCGGCGGTCAGGCCCACACCGTCATCGGCGACGGTCAACCGGTACCGGCCGGTCTCCCGCACGGTAAACGCCACCGAGATCTCACCGCGGCGCCCATCGGGAAAGGCGTGCCGATAGGAGTTGGTCAGAAGTTCATTGAGAATAATTCCGCAGGGGATCGCGTGCTCTATTCCCAGCTCGATCTCGTCTACCTGCAAGTGGATATCCACCGTGCCATTTCGACCGTAGGCGGTACGCAGATCGTACACCAGCTCCCGGATATATGCAGACATATCAACCTCGGAGAGGTTATCCGTACCGTAGAGGCTCTCATGGACCCGAGCGATCGAGTAGATTCGGCTCTTGCTCTCTTCGAAGGCCACCATGGCGCCTTCTACCGAATCCACGTTCTCCGCCTGCAATGAGAGGAGGCTTGCGATCACATTGAGGTTGTTCTTCACCCGGTGGTGGATTTCGCGAACCAGCGCCTCCTTTTCCTCAGCGGCGGCGATCAACTGCTGTTCGCGACGGTGAACACGGGTAGTCATCTCTTCGAAGCGATAGAGCAGTACTTCCAATTCCGCGAAGGAGCCCCCGCTGGGCGGCATCGCCGTCTCCGACGAGCCCGCCTCTTGGTCGATGGCAGCGGCAAAACGCATCAGCGGGTTGACCACGCTCCGTCGCAGGTGGTGTCGGAATAACAGCAACGTGAACACCGAAATTCCGGCCAACGCCGCCATCGTCCCCACAAAAACCCCGATTACCGAGGCAAACGCCGAGCTCAGCGGTTCATACGCCACAACGGTCCAGCCACTGGCACCATGACAGACCGCGGAGTACAGCGATGTCCGACCGTCTTCTCGGGCGATCGTCGTCGCCGGCCGACCGGCTCCAACCTGCTGCATTATCTCCAGACCACCCAGATTCGCCTGGCGCTGGACCAGCGAAAAATCGGGGTGAGCAATAACATTGCCATACCGGTCCGTGAGAAACACCGTCTGATCCCCACCGCCGGGGACGCTCTCCGAAAGTTGTTTCTGCAGAAGCTCCAGATTCAGTTCCGCCGCGATGACGTGCGTATAGCCTCGCGGTTTCTGTGCCACGGTGATCACGATCGCTTCGGCCACCGTACTGTAGTGGGGCACGGTAAGCGTCATCGTGCCCAGCACGGACACCCCGGAAATTAGGCCGGACAGATCCGTGCCGACACCCAGGGTATCCGGCGCGGAATCCACGATGCGGAACTCCGAGTCCAGCGCCACGACGCGATGAAAGACCGATGATGACCCGTCACGGCCGAGGCCAATCATCGTGTCAACGCGCTCGTCGACACGACCGGCACGATCGATGATCGCCAGATTCAGCATCTGGTGGACCCCTTCCAGATACACCCCGACCACACCCTGCAGCCACATCGCATCCCGGAGGTGGCGCTCCTCCACATGGTCCCGCTGAATACCGAGCGTAAAGACAAATTGCAACAGAAGAATTACCACCACCGGCAGGAGGAACCACCGCAGCAGAGTGGCCCGAATGATGCGATCTAACGACCAGTTGTGCATTATTGCGACCCCGCATTATCGCCGTACACAACCACTTCCACAAAGTCGCTCTGCTCCACGCGAACGATCGTCGCCGAAGGCTCAATATCGCCGAACTGATCAAATGTTACCGGGCCAAGCAGGGTATCGAGCAGCGTAACCGTCGACACTTCCTCCCGGAGCTCGGAGGCAACCGGTGCGGACCGTTCTAAGGCTCCTGCCACCAGAAGAACCGCGTCGTACGCCTGACTTGCGGCAAAGGAAGGAGTCTTCCCGAATCGGATTGCAAACCGGTTTCGAAAATCCATTCCTTGCTCCGTATCGCTGAGAGAGGAATACGACGTACGCGCCAGGACCATTCCCTCAACCGCAGCCCCTCCCAGTGTGAAGAGCGTCTCTGTTGCCGCCCAGCCACTGGCCAGGAGATCCCAATTAAGATTCTCCGATCGCACCGCCTGGGCAAATCGGGCGGTATCGGCTGCAGAGGCGATCACCAGCACCGCATCCGGTTGCTCGTCGGCGATGGTCGCGATCGCCCGGTTCCAGCGATGCCCGCCGTCCAGCGCGAGTTCCAGCGATTGAACCACCGTGCCCCCGCTATCTGTAAGCCCCTCAGTGAACGCCGCCATGTACGGAATCGAATACTCGGAATTGCCCGTATCCAACACGATGGCTACCCGCTCCGCAAGCGCCGAGACCGCGACAAAGTCGCCCAAGGCCTCGGCCTGACGGTCCGTTGCTCCTTCCAGACGAAAGAAGTAGTCATCCCGCCCGGAGACCCGCGCCGTAGAAACGGTGGGACTGATATACAGCGGCCCGGTCTCCGCCACGCGCTCCGCCACGGCCACCCCCGCCACGGATGTCATAGGGCCGATCACCACCTCTACGCCGTCCTCCCGAAACGCTTCCACCAAATCGTGTGCCACCTGCTGATCATTGCAGTCGTCTCGCGGTTCCAGGCGCAGAGACCGTCCCCGAACACCACCGGCGGCGTTAATCGTTTCCACCGCCAGGAGCGCACCGTTCCGCCCCTGCACACCGAGGTCGGCGGCGCTTCCGGTGAGAGGCCCTTGAAAACCGAGAACGATCGACCGCGGACTACAGCTGGCGAGGACGGACGCCACCAGCGGGATCAGAGCCGCCGTCAGGAGGAAACGGATCTTCGATTTCAAAATGGTGTACTGCCCATACCATAGAATAATGCACCACCACCCCGCGCGCAAACGGCCATCCGCCACCCAACGCACCCGCCAAACAATTTGACGATCTCCGCTCCTGGGAATAAGCTTATATGTATATGGAACAACGAACACTTGGAACCTCGGATCTAACCGTTTCCGCCGTAGGTCTTGGAACGTGGGCTATGGGTGATGATTTTTTCGGACCCGTCGACGACAACGATTCGATCGCGGCGATCCACTCCGCGATCGACCACGGCATCACGCTCATCGACACCGCCCCGGCATACGGCGCCGGCCACGCGGAAGAAGTGGTGGGAAAGGCGCTGAAAGGTCGTCGGGAGAACGTCACGGTCGCCACCAAATGCGGAATCGTCCGGACCAAAGATGATTTCGTCCGTAACCTCAAACCGGAATCGATCCGGCAGGAAATCGACGACTCCCTACGGAGACTTGGAACGGACACGATCGACCTGTACCAGATTCACTGGCCCGATCCCGATACGCCGCTGGAAGACTCCGTGGCGGAGCTCCTGAAACACCAGCAGGCGGGAAAATTCCGCTACCTGGGCGTGTCCAACTTCCCTCCCAAGCTCCTGGAGCACATCCGCGGAATGAGCGGAATCATCAGCACCCAGCCGCAGTACTCCATGCTGGACCGTCGCATCGAAGGCGATGTGCTTCCGTACGCGCGGGCACACAACCTGGGCGTCTTGAGTTACGGAACGCTGGCCGGCGGCATTCTCACGGGCAAGTACCGGGAGATCCCCGAGTTCGAAGAGGGCGACAACCGCGCCGCATTCTACGACTTCTTCACGGAACCGATCTGGAGCAGAATTCAGAAACTTCTCAACGAGATTCGGATGATCGCCACAAAGCGGGGTGTCACCCCGGCGCAGGTGGCGATCAACTGGACGTTTCAGCAGCCGGGAATCGCCACCACCCTGGTCGGCGCCAAGCGCCCCAGCCAGGCGGAAGCCAACGCCGCCGCCGGCACATGGCTTCTCACCAAGGCGGAAATCGAGACGATTACCACCGCCATCGACACCCACATCAGGGGGAAATAACGATGCAGTATACCTTCTTAGGAAAGAGTGGACTCCGCGTGAGCGAGCTCGCCCTGGGCACGATGACCTTCGGTCGGGAGACAACCAAGGAAGACTCCTTTCGCATCATGGATGAATACGCCGCCCAGGGCGGCATCTTCCTGGACACCGCCAACGTCTATTCCACGGGTACATCGGAAGAGATCGTCGGGGAGTGGCTCGCAGGCAAGAATCGCCGCGATTTCGTGGTGGCCACGAAGGTGCGCTTTCCCATGGGACCCGGCCCCAATGAGGCGGGGGTCAGCCGCAAGCATATCATCGAAAGCGTGGAGGATAGCCTGCGCCGACTCAAGACGGATTACGTTGACCTGTACCAAGTCCACTGCTGGGACCCCTACACGCCGTTGGAGGAAACACTCACCACACTGGACCGCCTGGTGCAGGACGGAAAAGTTCGCTACCTGGGGAGCAGCAACTACACCGGGTATCAGCTCGAACGGGCACGTAACGTGCAGCAGCAACGCGGCCTGGAACCTTTCGTATGCCACCAACCGCAGTACAACTTGCTGGAACGCACCACTGAATGGGAAGTGCTCCCGGTGTGCCGTGACCACGGCCTGGGAGTAATTCCGTGGAGTCCGCTCCGCGGAGGGTGGCTCACCGGAAAGTTCCGCCGCGAGATGGATGGCGCCCCGCAGGGAACGCGCATCCATCAGGCAGAGCAAGAAGGCTGGCACGAGAAGTGGAGCCGCTACAACACCGATGCCACCTGGCACCTGATCGACGCCCTGATCGAAGTGGCGGAACGAGTGGAAAAGGAACCCTCCCAGGTTGCGATTAACTGGCTCACCCAGCGCCCCGGCGTGACCGCACCCATCGTCGGTGCCAGAACCCTAGAACAGCTCACCGCCAACCTGGGCTCCGTGGGCTGGTCCCTGTCGGCGGCGGACATGGAGCTACTCACCCGCGCCAGCGAGCCGGGCCCCGCCTACCCCTACGACTTCGTCACGGAGCTGCAGGAGAATCGGTAGATCTTTCGGAGCACTCAAGGTCGAACCGAAGGTTCCGGCCCGCCCGTTCCGAAGAGCGGGCGGCGCCGACCGCCTGCGGCGCGGCAAGAGACATAACCCCCGTGATAGGTGTATTGTTACCGGAGAGAGGAGCCCTCATGAAACTTGGACGCAACGAGCCCTGCCACTGCGGCAGCGGAAAGAAATACAAGCACTGCCACTACGAAGAGGATCGCCGTGCCGAGGCGCACGCCCTGGCGGAAGCAGCGGACGCACGGAAAGCCGCCGCCGACGCGGAGGCAACCGACGGCGTAGAAGATTCCTCCCCGGACGGGGACACCGGAAATCCGCAAAAGCGGGACCGCGGCGGTTCCCGGTTTATGCGTGATTCCGTGAAGGGCGGCGCATCGGGAAGCACAGGCAAACCCACCGGGGGCGCATCTACCGGCCGCATGACTCGCGGATCCCAGCGCGGCCAGTGACTCCGCAAGCGGTTGATCCCGTGGGGCGGTTACGGCTCCACATCCCAGACGGTGGGGTCAACCGTGATCTGCGAACCCTTCCAGACAACCAGATTCTCACCTTCCAGCTGAGCCAGCGTTCGGGAGAGCGTCTCGGGACGAACCGATATCACCGCGGCGGTGTCCTTCTTCGACAACTCGCTGGTGATACGGGGGCGGCGGCCGTAACGCACGTCCAGAAAGCGGATAAGCCGCTCCCGCACATCCATGGTGGTCAGTACGTATAGCTGTTGCGAGAGAAACCGCATTTTTCCCACCAGATTCTTCAGGAAATCCTCTCGGAACCCCTCGTCCGCCATGAGACGGCGAATACGATCGCGGTGGATCACCGCCACCAGAGAGTTCTCCATCGCGACGGCACTCACGGGGTAGGTGTCCCGTTCAAAGAGAACGATCTCCGCAAACAGATCCCCCGTCTCCACCATGTGAATCGTCACCTCCCGGCCATCGGGAGTGCTCCGAAAGAGCCTGATCGAACCGGAAAGGAGGCGATAGACGGTAGTCCCCTCTTCCCCTTCCAGAAAGAGCATCGCCCCGGCGGCTACCGTGCGCCGCCCCTCCACCTCCTGGAGCAACTCCAACGAGCGCGGGGCCAGATCTCCGAAAAAATCAGGCATACTTGACCTCGATCAATTCCTGCATTTCAGCAGCAGTGTATCGTACTCCTATGAAGATAGACGAGAGCACCACCCTCTTGGACCTAACCGAGGCGTATCCGGAGGCGGTTTCCATACTGGTAGCGGCAGGGTTTCCCCGCATGGACGATCCCGCGCTGCGTAAACAGTTTGGATCATCGATCACGGTCCAAGCCGCCGCGCAGGCGCGGGGATACGATCCGCAGGAGTTCCTCACCCGGATTCGCTCCGGTATCGGCATAGACCAGGACAGCGTCGCCGGCAAGGGCCCCGTTCCGTGGGACGCATCCGCTAAGGAGCCCTCGGCGCCGGTGCGCATTATGGGGCTCGTGCCCTGCCCCATACGGATTCCCATGACGCAGGTGATGGAGTCCGCCTCCCGGAAGTTCACCGAGGAAACCGGCATCGACGTAGAGTTCGACCTGCAGGCTGCGTACACCGGGACGGAGTGGATGGAGCAGAACCTCGGGAACCACCCCACGGCGCAGGATCTGCCGGAAGTATTTCTGTCCGCCGGCTTTCGTCTGTTCTTTACCGATGATCGTTTCCGTCGCCTTCGCCGCGAAGGGGCCTTCGTCGACCGGACCGGTTGGGATTCGATGAACACCTTTGCCGCCGCCAACAAACTCCAGGATCCGGAGCATCGCTTTTCCGTGGTAGGGGTGGTGCCGGCGGTCTTCATGGTGAACCGGACGCTACTGGGCGATCGTCCCGTCCCACGGAGCTGGGCCGAGGTGCTCACTCCGGAGTTCGAAAACAGTCTGGCCTTACCGGTGGGAGACTTCGACCTGTTCGATGCACTTCTGCTCGGCGTGCACCGCTCCTTCGGATTGGCCGGAGTAGAGCAGCTGGCGCGAAACATGTTTCAGCAGATGCATCCCGCACAGATGGTTGCCGGCGCCGGCACCGCAACCCCGGCGACCGATCCCACCGGCGGACAGCCGCTGATCACGATCATGCCCTATTTCTTCACGCGGACCATTACCGAGTCGAGCCCACTTATTCCGGTGTGGCCTGAAGACGGTGCACTGGCGGCCCCGATTCTGCTGGTAACCCGTCGCGACCGCCCGGAAATCCAGCCTCTGATCGACACGATCGCCGGAGAATCGATGAGTCGCGTCCTGAGCAGGCTCGGACTCTTTCCGAGCACCCACCCGGAGAACTACGACTTCTCACCGGAGGAGCATCCGTTGCAGTGGCCCGGATGGGATCAGCTGCTCTCCGATGATCTCCCGGATACGTTGCACCGTACAACCGAAGCGTTTGAACGGATAATCGCCGAACGGCGCCGGGCGGTGGTGGCATGAAACTTATCACCGTGGCGGGGCCGCCGGCGTGCGGCAAGACTGCCGTTATTCTAAAAACCGTCCTCGAACTCCGGCGGATGGACGTTTCCGCAGGCGTGGTAAAGTTCGACTGCCTCAGCACCGACGACGATGAGCGCTATGCCCGAGTGGGCATTCCCGTCCAGAAAGGCCTCTCCGGGTCGATCTGTCCCGACCACTACTTTGCCGGCAATATCGAAGAGACGGTGGCCTGGGGACAGCAGCAAACGGTGTCGGTGCTGTTCACGGAATCCGCCGGGCTCTGCAACCGCTGCTCCCCCCACATTCGGGACGTCATGGCGGTAGCGGTGATCGATGTGCTCAGTGGTATTAACGCCCCCCGGAAGGTGGGACCGATGCTGCGCACCGCCGACGTGGTGGTGGTGACCAAGGGAGATGTGGTGAGTCAGGCGGAGCGTGAGGTCTTCTCATCCCGTGTGCATGAGGCCAATCCTCGAGCGCGCATATTGCCGGTGAACGGTCTCAACGGCCAGGGAGCGTTTGAGTTGGCACGACTCCTGCGGGACGAGGCGCCGGAACAGGCCACGGTCACCGGATCACGCCTACGATACCCCATGCCCAGTGCCGTCTGCAGCTACTGTCTCGGCGAACAGCGCATCGGAGCCGCCCACCAGATCGGCAACGTTACTACACTCAACCTTACGACACCGGAGATCAGAGCATGACCACACCCACGTACACGCCCACAACCGAAGAGGCCCTGGCGGCGCTCATGGGCGACGCCCCTGCGGCAGGCGCCGGGGGTGCAGCGGCCGGCCGCGCGGATTCTACACTGACTCCGTCCAGCGTTCACTCCCTGACCATTCTTCCCGGCCACGACAAGCGCGGGGCATCGGAGCAGTTTTCGCGTCTCACCTTCACCGCCGGCGACGTCGTGTGTGTCGTAGGCGCCACCGGTAGCGGAAAGAGCCGCCTGCTGGCCGACATCGAGTGGCTGGCGCAGGCGGATACGCCCACCGGGCGCTCGGTGCTGGTCAACGGTGTGGCCCCGGACCTCTCCGGTCGATATTCCGGAGGCGGCCGGATGGTTGCTCAGCTATCACAGAACATGAACTTTGTTATGGATGCCACGGTAGGGGAGTTTCTCCATCTCCACGCGGAGAGCCGCGGAGTGGAGCTTTCGTCGGAGGATCTCTCCGAGATCGTCGAGGGCGCCAACCGCCTCACCGGCGAGCCGTTGTCGGAATACCGGCAGCTCACCGAGCTCAGTGGGGGCCAGTCGCGGGCGCTAATGATCGCCGACACTGCCCTACTCTCCTCCTCTCCTATTATTCTTATCGACGAGATCGAGAACGCCGGAATAGATCGTCACCAGGCGATCCGATTGCTCCAGGGCGCGGAGAAGATCGTTCTGGTGGCAACCCACGATCCCTCTTTGGCGCTCACCGCACCGCGACGCCTGGTTCTGACCAACGGAGGGATTTCAGACGTGCGACAGAGAACCACAGCAGAGGAGAGACTGGCAGCTCGCTTAACGCAACTGGATGAACTCCAGGCGGACCTACGCGCGGCGATTCGCGGTGGTGAAGCGCTGGGTCGGTTCGCCGACGACGAGCGCCTGCCGTGAGTACTACTAACGAAGAATTCTACCGGAATCTGGCAGAGAGCTATGAGGAGATCCTTCCCGCCGATCCCCAGACGGTCGACCTGCTGGAGCGTTCGGCGCGCCACGGAGCTTCGGCAAGCCACGCATCCGCGAGTTCCACACCGCGGGTGCTCGATGCCGGCTGTGGCACGGGCGCGCACCTGTCTTCCCTCACTGAGGTATCCCGGTGGATACACCACGCCGCTTCAATCGTTACCGCCGGAGGGCAACTTGTCATCCAATTCATGGATGCCTCACCGCTCCCCGTAGGAGGCGGCATTAAGCTTCCGCAACTCACCAGTTCACGCCACGGCCAACAAGTCTCGATGGATCGCCGCTACCTGAGAGAAACCTCGACGACACTTCGCTTCGACACGCATCTTCGTATTCCAGAGAAGGGCGTGGACCACCCGATGTCGAATAACCTGTTGGTATTGAGCGGGGATGAGCTGAAGCAGATGCTGAGTTCCGCGGGATTCACCGGAATTTCGGTGATTTCTTCCTCGCTGTCACGCACCGTACGCGCTACAATAGGAAGCTCATGAGCAGCTTACACCGCGCCGCACCCCGTATTATTGGGCTTCGTCGGACCTGATCACGGGGTTGCTGTTCGTTATTAATAATCGTTACTATTATTAATAAAGAAAAGGAGTAAAGACCGAGATGGAACCCTTGAATCTACCACCAGTACTGACCGTCTTCATGTATGCCATGATCACCGCCCTGGCTACAGGTCTCGGAGCGATCCCGTTTCTGATCAAGAAGGACCTATCCCGGCGGGTTCTGGCACTTGCGGGAGCGTTCGCCGCGGGGATTATGGCGGCGGCCAGCTTTAACCTGATCTACGAGGGTCTCAACTACAGCCTGTGGCGCACGATAGCCGGAATTCTCGTCGGTCTGGTACTCATCTATGTGACGCAAACCCGGCTCGATCACGATGAAGCTCTCTCTGTGGGCGCTTTGGAAGGGGCTGACGCCAAGAAGGCGCTGATGATCGTCGGCGTGATGACGCTCCACTCCTTCGCGGAAGGGGTTGGCGTGGGGGTGTCGTTCGGCGGAGGGCAACAGTTTGGAGCGTTTATCTCCCTGGCGATCGCGGTACACAACATACCGGAGGGACTCGCGATCTCGCTGGTACTTGTACCGCGAGGCGTCAAGGTATGGAAAGCGGGCCTGTGGTCGATCTTCTCCAGTCTGCCGCAACCCCTGGTGGCAGTGCCGGCGTTTCTCTTTGTGCAGGCGTTCGAGCCGTTTCTACCGGTAGGACTCGGGCTCGCTGCCGGCGCGATGATCTGGATGCTCACTTCGGAATTGATCCCCGATGCGCTGGCGGACGCTAAAAAGGAGCACGTGGCCACCGTGGTTACGGTTGCTATCGCGGGCATGACAGCGTTTCAGGTTCTGGTGAGCTGATCTCCGCCGGCGATAATATCTACGCCGCGAAGCAGTCCCGCCAGTTCCTGATCGATCGAAATCTGCTGCATGTGCGAGAGGAGTACGATCTTGTCACCACCGCGGACCGTAAGCGAATCTATCGCCGGCTGAATCGCAGCCGACAGTTCGTAATCCCGTTCTCATACTCACGTCTCCTTTTTTTGTGAGGTCTTCTCCGGCCGATACGGATCTGCTCACACCATGCTCACAAATCCATTCAGCACGTTTCTACTACTATTGCACATAAATGCCGCTCTTGAATAAAAGTGTCATGGTCAAGAAGACAAAAAAATCGGGCTGCCCCGCATGGAGCAACCCGTTGGACTCGTTACATGAACGAACGCGTCAGGAGCCGCCGCCGGCCATCTCCTGCATGCGCTGCATCAAGCTCTGATCCTGCTGAATAGCCTGAGCGATCTCGTTAAAGCGCTGAACTCCAAGTCCTTCATCCTCTACCGCCTCGACCATGGCCTCGTTGGACTCCTGCTGAATCGCCTGAATATCGGCCATAAGCTGCTCAAACTCCTCATTCTCAGCATCGGTGGCGGCGTTGGCCGGTTCGGAACCGGACTGGCGAGCCTGGTATAGCTCCTGGAAGCGTTCCTCGCCCATGTCGGAGCTCTGCACCGACTCCTGCGACTCAGTGGCCATCTCCTGCTGCACTTCCTGGACCTCTTGCAGGGCGGCAACGAAGCTCTCAAGCTCCTGATCGGAAACGTCCGTTCCCTGCGATTGCATCTGCCCGAAGACCGGCGCCGACATGACGACAATCGCCACGAGCACGATCGCAAGGCGCGATAAAACTCCAAAATGGTATGTATATTGATTTCTATGTCTCATGGTCCTAGGGCAACATGCATGGCGTTTTTGGTCAACACCCCCATTCCCCCTCTTGTCAAGTTCCAGTTAAGTTCGCATCAAGACTTCACCAACACCGTTGTTACAGGGGGCGACGCGGTTTCTTCTCTGCGAAAGACGGTCATCGCCCAGACGTACATCACCAACGCGGCGGACCAGGTTACGGCAAATATTCCCCACCAGATTCCAAGCAACCCCCAGGCGAACACTTCGGCCAAGAGATAAAACACCGCCGCCGGCGCCAGAAGCTGGCGGTAGATACCGATCCAGATCGCCGGCATGGGCCGCTTCATGCCCTGAAGGAAAGACACCGAACCGAAAAGCATCACGTAGGCGTAGTACACGAGCCCTTCGACATACAGGTAGGTACGGCCGATGCCGATCACCGTGGCGTCCTGCGTAAACTGCCGCATCAGGAAGCCCGCCAAGGGTAGGATTATTCCGAGCGTCACCCCCATCACCACGATACCGTACAGGAGCGCGGTGCGAAACGTCTCTCGAATGCGGTCGAACGAACCGGATCCGAAGTTGTTGCCCACAAGCGCGAGAATCGCGGTATTGAGTCCCATAGCGGGGAGCAGAGCGATTTGTTCGATGCGTAAGGCCACGCCGTACGCTGCCAGGCCCTCGGTACTTCCGTTGCGCGAAATGAAGAAGTTGATGACAAACATTCCCAACGCCACCGTCATCATATTGATGCTGGCGGGAATGCCCTGCACCGCGATTTCCCGGAAATACGCCCGCCGGGGCACAAAATCCGTCACCCGCATACCCGCCAATGATCCGTGGTGGCGGGCCCGAGTAATCATATAAATCAGACTCAACCCCTGGATTACCACGGTTGCCAGCGCGATACCGGCGGCCCCCATGGGAGGAATCCCCAGCGGCTCAAACCCAAAGAGAAAGAGGGGGTCCAGGCCCACGTTGAGGACCATTCCGATGAACAGGACGTTTCGAAAACTGCGCGTGTCTCCACGAGAGTTAAGCCCAGCATTGATGATCTGGTTCAGAAGAAAGAACCCGGTACCGAAAAGGATGACCTGCATATAGTCCAAGGCCAACGTCAACACTTCACCGTCGGCCCCCATGAAGCGATACGCCCGTTCCGCCACCGCCAATCCCACGCCGGTAAGCACGACCGACGCGATTACCCCGAAAGAAATCGCCTGCGCCTGATACCGGACCGCAGTGTCGTGGTCGCGAGCTCCGAGAGCATTGGAAATGAGCGCGGTCACGCCGGTACCGATGCCACTACCGGCGGCGATAATGACGAAGAAAAGGGGAAAACTCAAAGAAAGTGCGGCAAGCCCTTCGGTAGCCAGGTACTGACCGAAATAGGTATCCACGATGTTGTACATCGTGTTGAAGATCATGCCGATACTGGCCGGCGCCGCGATACGCCGAACGAGCTGCGGAACTGGATCTCTGACGAGGTCCAACTGGGTGTACATCGGTTCCTCCCGTCGAATCATGACTCAATCCGTCAGAAAGATCCAGCGGGAGTGTCGCAGCACCCTCCGGCGATTCAGGGTAGATTATTACATTATATGGCACGGACAACACTTGTCCAGGACTTCCCGGCGGGCCCCAAATTTCGAAATGAATTTTTGACTTTTCTGATGTCTAGTCTCATAGTAATGTTATGGGTAGGCGACAGATGCGGAATCGGTTGGTTTTTCTGGTATTGCTGGTTGAATCACTGATCACTGTGTCCGCGCAGGTCTCCGTCGACCGCCCGCGGGTACTGGTCGTGCCCTTCGCCAACCTCACCGGCCAGACACAGAACGATGTGGTGGCCGACACCAGTACCGACACGATCGAACTCACCCTACGCCTCCTCGACCAGTACCAGGTCTTCGCCGATACACGGCACAGCTCCGATTCACTGATGGGTGCTCCCGTCTCGGAGCTCCGCCGGATCGCAGCGGAGGAAAACGTGGATAACGTGATCTTTGGATCGGTGAGTTCCCCCGAGGGAGGCGGATTTCTGTTTCAGCTTTCGGTTTACGATCGGGCTCGGGACGACATCTCCCTCCGATCCGAGTCGCGATCGGCCAGTCTCTTCGGCGTTTTCGACGCTTCCGATGAGCTTGTGGCGGAGGCGGTGTCGGGATTCAGCGGTGTTCGCATCGGCTTCGGGTCACTACGCGTCTCGGGCGATGGCACCGGCGCGTTTCTCTTGTATGTGGACGGAAGCCTTGTAGGAGAGAACACCGCCGCCGTCGATCGGCTTCTCATAGGCGAGCGAAGCATCGAGATTCGTCAAATTCGGGGTGATCGGGAAACACCGATTCACCGGGAAATCGTTACGATCCGGGAGAACGAGACCTCCACGGTGGCGTTCACCTTCCCGGAGATTACCGAGGATGAACTCGCCGGCGAAGCGCGCCTGCGTTCGCGGCTCATGGACGCGCTGGCGGTCGGGACCGACCTGGAAGAGATCGACCGGTCCATCGCTGAGCTATCGGCGCTGTATACCCGCCTGCCGGACGCCCTGACAGGGTCTCAAGACGATCTGGTGTTTTACCGGGACCGCCGAGATCTGGCGGAGGCGATGCAGCAAATCCCGGAGATTGACATCGAAGCGCTTGCCACGCTGTCCGGGAACGCGCAGCAATCGGCTGGCCGGGAACTGCTCGAGCCGTGGGTTCAGGTTCTGGATCGCTACATAGAGGCGGCGGAGACCGGCGCCGGGTTCGCCACATCCTACGATTATGCTACGCAGGAGCGGGCGATTCAAGCAGATATCGGTAGAAATCTGGATGTCCTGAACGCCCTGGTCACGATGGAGCGCGCTCTGGTGGTAGAGGAAGAGGACTACCAGCTTATAGAAGGGTACACCTCATTGCGGCGTGCGATACTTCCCTTTGATCGCCCCGGTCTCCGCTCCTACACGTGGTCCGCCGAGGCCTCCAGGGCGGGTGGTGCGTATCGGGAGTATCAGCGGGCGGATCAGCGCCGCCGGCCGTTCTGGCACTGGATCGCCGGCACTATCGGCGTCGGCGGGTTGGGGTACGCGGCGTACGGCGAGTTTATCGCCGATACCTCAGAACTGGAGCAGGAGATCGAAGACAACATTGTGCTGTACGAGGCGTCCTCCGATCTGGACGAAATCAACTCGCTTCGTTCACAGATCGACAGTGATATCGACCGACTCAATCGATTGGAAACCGTACCGATGTACGCCGCTGCCGGGGGAGGCGTATTTCTGAGTACGGCGGTCATCGGACGCGCGGTATCCCGCACACGCCCGGGGCGGGTGTGGCGGCGCTACCGCGATGACCCATTTCTCGAGCGGTGGACTGCCGCGGGGCTGGACTATCGCGCGGCCCGAGAGGACCCGGAAGGATCCTACGTCGTCGTGCTCGGTCCCGATGAAACGTTCCGGATCTCGGGCAACGAGGAGGTCTTGGTGACACCCTACGTGTTCGAGTCCGCCCCCGGCGAGCCCTGGACGATCGACCACGTGAGCGCCCGACCGGACGAACTGGAGAGGTACCGCTTCTCCGCGAAAAAGGGCATGACCGTTGTAACCTTGGGCGTGGAGCCGTAGGTGGACGTCCCGAGCGCCGGACGCGAGCGAGTCCCCGCCGCGCCACGCACGCTCAGGAGGCCGGCATCCGACCCTTGTGCCCGGAACGTTCCACGCCTATCATGTAGGCAAGGAGTATATCGATGATCGGTATTCGGCTCGCCGACCACAGTGTCTTTCCTGTGTTCACCTCCGATGCACCCGGCGGAAAACGCGTGGTGCTTACCACCGCTCGCGACGATCAGGAGCGAGTCGAGATCGACCTGGTTCAGTCCGACAACTACGACATGGATCGCGGCCGACCCCTCACGATCGGCCGCGTCATCCTGGACGACCTCCAACCGGGACGCGGCGGCGAACCTGAGATCGACGTGATGCTCCGCCTGACTCCGGATGGCCGGCTCGACGTGTCCGCTACAAACCGCACCACCGGCACCGAACAAAGCGTCTCGATTGACGTGGACCAGGCAACGGCCGAGGCGGAGTTCTCCGTTCCGGAATCACTGACGGATGGCTTTGAACCGGAACTCGCAGCAGAGGAGGAAGAGGGACCGCGATCCCGGCGCAGTGGTTGGCTTCTGCTCATAATAATGCTCCTCATTCTCGCGATGCTCGCCGCGGGGACGTGGTGGTTGCTGCTGCGCAGTCCAGCTGATGAACCGTCCGAGCCGGTTCCCGCCACGCAGGATACTCAAAGCAACGAAGAGGAATCTCCTCCACAGGAGACCTCGAATCCTCCCGTGGCGGTCGCCGATGATCAACCGTTGTCCTCCGATCACGACTCTGCCGAGCCGGCGGCAGAAAGCGGGACCGCGTCAAATACGCCGGCGGATAGCGACTCCGTGGAGTACCGTATTCGCCGGGGCGACACCCTGTGGGATATCTCGGAGACGTTCTACGGCACACCGTGGCTCTTTCCGGAGTTGGCCGAAGCCAATGAGATTTCCAATCCGAATCTGATTTTCGCCGAGAGCGATTTGGAGATTCCTGAACAGCTCCTGCGCGGTGAAGACTGATTTCTTCCGCGGGGTTTTCCTTGGCAGTTGGCCGGCGTACGGTGGATACCGCCGATCATTTGCGGGGTCCGCGTGCCCGTTCCGTAAGGGCGCCGGCGTCGCGAAAAGTCCGTCCAGTGGTCACAGGCCCGATTTCCTGAAAAATGCAAACTGGAACACTCGGCAATAACGGGTTACTGTATATGAGTAAGATTGGAGGAGTACGCCATGGCAGTTTCGCGGCACGTGTCCCGCCCGACCCCTTCCGGTACGGTGCACCGTACGATCGCACTACTGGAAGGCGCCTTGCACCAGCTTGGCGTTCAAACCGATCTGCTCACGACAGAGCGAATCGGCGTGATGGTAAATCGCGCCATGAGCGCCCAGCACCGCAGTTTCCATACTCCCGAGCATATATTCGACCTGGCCGACCCCGATGATCCTCATGTTACGTTAGCGGCGTTGTTTCACGATGTGGTGTATTACCATGTAGATATGGGGTTCTCCGAGGAGATCGGCGAGGTGCTCGGCCCGTATATCGATATAGCGGGAGACACGCTACGGATCAGCTCCGATATTGCTCCCGGTGACCGAGCCTTCTTCGGATGCGCCGCTGTCTTCGGGTTTTCCCCGGGGGACACGCTCTCACCCTTCGGCGGGCTCAACGAGTTTCTCAGCGCACTCCTGATGGACGTCTTGCTGGAAGGCACGGTGTCCGATGTGGATCTACTAATCGCCACCGCCTGCATTGAGGCAACGATTCCCTTCCGCCCCGTATCTGCCGAGGGTCTGCACCCTCCGGAGCTGTTGGCACAGCGCCTACGCACCACCAACGATCAGTTCCGTCTGGGCTTGACCGACCAGGGTGTTAACCGGGTCGTAACCTCGGCGGTTCGTTTTGCCAACTCCGACGTTCAGAACTTCGCCGAGCAGGATGTGGCCAGGTTTCTCGACAATACCTGGAAATTGCTGCCGGAGACGAACCCCGTACTGCGTTTCAAGGGGGTGTACACGATCAAGAACTACTCCCTGGCACTGCTCAAGATGTACGGATTTCTTGGCGTGTTGCAGCCGGAAGCGGTTTTTCACCAGTACGATGGGTTTCCGCACCAGGAAGAGTACACCCGAATTGTTGGTCTGGCCCGCCGGAACCTCACCGTGGGGCACCGATATCTGGGCATAAAACTGCTTACCGCCGGGATACTCCACGCTCTGGCGCAGCTGACCGGAGGGGACGCGCCGGTCGCGCTGTTCATGGGGGATTTGGATCCCCAGGACGAAGGCGGCCACCTTTCCACACATCTTCCTGAGCAGCCGGTCAACTGTCGCCGCAGCGACAACGAGGGTGACGATCTGTTCCGCCTTCTGGCACACGGTCGTGCGGGAGCAGCAGGCTTTGACCTACAGCACTCTCCGCTTTCCCTGTTTGTGTATCGATACCTCACCGATGAAGAACTCAACGCGGGGATCGACTCCGCCCGGAACATGTTTTCCGGAGATGAATCTTCAGATACGTTCCTGGAGAAGCTTCCCGGGAAAACGGTACGGGCCATTGCCGAGGCCGCGGCCTGCATGGCGTTCACCCGTGCAGAAGAACTCACTTCTCTGGCGGCCCGCTTTGATTCCTGACGTCACTCCCCTGCCGGAACTTCGACGCATGTCTCCGGTCATCTGGGAAAACCCGCACCGTGTTTCCTGGAATGAGGCGATCAACGACATACCTCTCACCCAAGAACAGGTTACCGCTGCAGAACTGCGGTTCCGGCGTCACCGACCTGCGCTGTCCCGGCTCTTCACCACCGACGCAGCGATCGAAAGCCCGCTACGCCGGCTTCCGGACGAGCTTGGGCCGCAAGTGTTCATGAAACTGGATTGTAATCTCCCGATCGCCGGGTCGATCAAGGCCCGCGGCGGCATTCACGAGGTGCTGTGCCACGCGGAGACGCTGCTTGAGCGCCATCACGTCGACCCTACAGTCGCCATAGATGCGGCGGAAGCGCGAACGGTCTTCGCAAAACACTCGATCGCTGTGGGCTCCACTGGAAACCTGGGGCTTAGCATAGGGATCATGGCGCGGGCCCTGGGGTTCTCAGCAACGGTTCACATGTCGGCCGATGCCCGGACCTGGAAGAAGGAACGCCTGCGATCGGTGGGAGCCACGGTGATCGAATATGAGGAGGACTATAGCGTGGCGGTGGCTCGCGGAAGAGCCGCAGCTGCCGAAGACCCAACCGTTCATTTCGTGGACGACGAGAACTCGACCGCGCTGTTTCTCGGTTACGCCGCGGCGGGAGTCGAGGTCCAACGGCAACTGAGCGATCTCGGGGTGATTCCTTCTCCTACGGAGCCGCTCACGGTATACCTGCCCTGTGGCGTGGGCGGAGGCCCCGGTGGGGTATGCTTCGGACTGAAACTTGCCTTTGGCAACGCAGTGAAGTGTGTCTTCGTGGAACCAACCCACTCTCCGTGCATGCTGTTAGGGTTGGCCACCGGCCTCCACGACGGAGTAAGTGTTGCCGACATCGGTCTTGATAATCGAACGGTGGCCGATGGACTCGCCGTAGGCCGGCCATCCCGATTCGTGGGTAAAGTTCTGCGGCGGGTCGTGGACCAATGTGTCACAGTGTCCGACGACGCTATGCTCTACTGGGTCCGTCGTATCTATGAACTCACTGAGATCCGTCTGGAACCGTCTGCTGCGGCTGCAGTGGCAGGGTGGAGCGCGATAGCCACGACTAGGGAAGGTCCGGAGCACGGAGGATTTCATCTCCTCTGGGCCACCGGCGGAAGCCTCCTTCCAGAGGATGAGTTTCAACGCTATCTGTCATTGTGAGCCTCCGACTAGGGAACGCAACGGAAACGGTTATAGCTGCTGATAGCCGGACCGAAACGTCTTGGTCGCCACGACCTCGTCGTTTCGGAGGTAGATACGCGGCACCCGGGAAGTGAATCCGCAGGTAATCTCATACGTGATCGTGCCGGTGAGATCGGCCAGCTCCGCGGCATCTATCGCCTCGTCTCCCTGCGATCCCATGAGTACCACCGTATCACCAATGGCAACTCGCCCCGTGAGACGTGTGAGGTCGATAGCGATCATATCCATGGAAACGCGCCCCGCGATCGGGACGCGCACACCGTGTACGAGCACCTCGCCTCGATTGGAGAGGGACCTGGGATACCCATCACCGTAGCCGATTGGAACGATTCCAATAACCGAGCCGGAGCGCACCGGATACGTTCGTCCGTAGCCAACCGTCCAGTCCCGGTCATAACAGGTAATCTTGACGACCGCACTCTCGAGTTGCATTACCGGACGCAAGCCAAGCGTCTGGTCCACCTCGCGACTGGGATACATCCCATACATTGCGATTCCCGGACGGACCAGGTCCCAGGCGACATCGCCCGGAAAGTCAATTAACGCTCCACTGTTGGCGATGTGGCGGAAACGTGGCGTAACTCCGTTCTCTTTTAGGACTGCAAGCAACGATTGCAGATCGTCGATCTGCGTATGGGCGAACTCCTTGTCCGCTTCATCGGATGCGGGAAAATGGCTGAAGATTCCCTCCAGCGTAGAGCTTGCCAAACTCGCGATCGTGAGCATGGCGGAAACCGGGTCCGGCTCAAACAGCCCCATTCGGCCCATGCCGGTTTCCACGTTCACATGCATCATAGCGGTCGTTCCCACCTGCACGGCGGTTTCGCTAAGCATGCGCGCATAGTCTACCGATCCTACGCTGAGTCGGGCACCGGCTCGCAGGGCGGGCTCGACTTCTTCGGGGAAGAGATCCTCCAGGATCAGAACTGGAACGGTAATGCCCTGGTCACGGAGTAGCAGATACTCCTCGAGGTTGGCTACCGCCAACATGGTGGCGCCCCACGCCTCACATACGGAGGCGATCGCCTCTACCCCATGACCGTAGGCATCGGCCTTCACGGCGGGAACGAGCCCGCTCTCGGGGACTCGCGCCGCCAGAAGGGACAGGTTGTGTTCCACCGCGTCGAGATCGATGTACGCCCGCGTACGGCGTAACGGACAATCGGATTGGTCTCTCGACACGCGGAACCTCCTTCAGATCTCAGATGCTCTGCTTAGGTGTTGAGTTTGCCCTTCTTTTCGTATTCCTTCAGCGCGGCAAATACAACCGGGCTCAAGGCGATCAGCGCCACGAGGTTCGGAATTGCCATGAGGCCGTTGAACGCGTCGGAGATATTCCAGACGAAATCCAGAGAGGCAACGGCACCGACAAACGCCAGCGCAACCCACACCCACTTGTAGTACTCAGCAACGCTGCGGTTGGTAATGTACTCCAGCGACTTGAAGCCGTAGAAGTACCACGTCAGCATCGTGGAGAAGGCGAAGAACACCAGACCGAAGCTGACGATAAATCCGCCGAATCCCGGCAGCTGTGCACGGTAGGCGGCGGTGGTAAGCTCGGCACCGTTGAGGCCGCTGGCGATTTCCATCACACCTTCGGGCATCGTGAGAACCGCGCTGGTCAGGATAACGAGAGCGGTCATGGTACACACGACTATCGTGTCCAGGAACGACCCGAGACTGGCGATAATTCCCTGGCGCACCGGGTCATTGGTGCGGCTGGCGGCGTGCGCAATCGGGGCACTACCCAGACCAGCTTCGTTGGAGAAGATACCCCGGGCCACACCATAACGGATGACCGATCCCAATAGTCCACCACCAACGGCTTTGCCGCTAAAGGCGTTTCCGAAGATCCAGCCGAAAGCCTGACCGACCACGTCATAGTTGATGAAGATGATGATCAGAGAACCGATGACGTAGATGATCGCCATGATCGGTACGATCGTCTCCGCCACGCGGGCGATGCTCTTAATTCCGCCGATAATCACCAGCGCAACAGCTATGGCCAGGACAGCACCGGTGATCCACATCGGAACGCCGAGCTGATTGTTAACCGCAGCTGCCACGGAGTTGGACTGCACCATGTTACCGATTCCCACGGAAGCGATGAAGGCAAAAAATGCAAACAGCCAGCCCAGCCATTTCCAGTTTCCGCCGTACTTCTCTTCCATACCGACACTGGCGTAGTACATCGGTCCACCGGACTTCTCACCGGCCTCATCGGTGACGCGGTACTTCACCGCCAGAACCGCCTCGCTGAACTTGGTGGCACCACCGAGAATAGCAGTAATCCACATCCAGAAGACGGCTCCGGGACCACCGAGGGCGATGGCGGTGGCCACACCGGCGATATTACCGGTGCCGATCGTCGCGGAGAGGGACGTCATCAGGGCCGCGAACGGGCTGATGTCGCCGTCACCTTCCGATTTGGTAAACAGTAACTTGAATGCAAATCCAAGCTTCCGATACTGGATGATACGCGTGCCGATGGACAGGATCAGCCCCGTCGCAAAGAGCAGCACGATCATTACGGGCCCCCAGGCAAACCCGCCGATCACACCAATAACATTGTTGATTGCTTCCATACAATCCTCCTCTGCCTCAGATTCTCACGCCGTCGATAACATCGCCGGTATGCGTATATGTCATGCCGAATGCATCGGCGACTCCACGATACGTAAGCTTACCGTCGTAGGTGTTAATCCCACGAGCGATAGCGTTGTTTGCTCGGGCGGCCTCTTCCAGTCCGCGATTCGCGATCTGCAGGCCGTACGGGAGCGTTGCGGTGGTCAGGGCTTGGGTAGAGGTTCGGGACACTCCACCGGGCATGTTGGCCACGCAGTAGTGAACGACATCGTCCACCACAAAGATCGGGTCGTCGTGCGTTGTGGGATGAGTGGTCTCGATACATCCACCCTGATCTACTGCAACGTCGACAATGACCGAGCCCTTTTTCATGCGCTTCAGGTCGTCGCGTTTGATGAGATGGGGGGCTTTGGCACCGGGAATCAGCACCGCGCCGACAATGAGATCGCTCTCCTCGAGTACGTGGTCCAGGTGGGCGCTGTTGGAATACAATAAGGAAATGCGCCCGGCGAACACATCGTCCAGATAGTTGAGCCGATCGATGTTTATGTCCAGCACCGTGACTTCAGCACCGAGTCCCACCGCCATCTTGGCTGCGTGCGTTCCTACGATACCGCCCCCAAGAATCGCCACTTTTCCTTTCTCAACACTGGGGATTCCGCCAAGCAAGACGCCCCGGCCACCCTGCGGGCGTTCCAGAAAGCGGGCTCCTTCCTGAATGCTCATACGACCGGCGATCTCGCTCATGGGTCGCAACAAAGGAAGGGTATGGTCCTCGAGCTCGACCGTCTCATAGGCCACACCCTTGATCTTGCGATCGATCATCGCCTTGGTGAGCTCTTCTTCCGCGGCCAGGTGCAGATAGGTATAAAGCACCTGCCCCTCCCGCATCAGAGGATACTCTTCCGGCTGCGGCTCTTTCACCTTGATGACCATCTCGCTCTTCTTCCAGATCTCTTCCGCCGTGTCGCACATAATCGCACCGGACTGGACGAACTCTTCGTCCTCATAACCGGCGTCGATGCCACTGGCTTTCTGAACGCGCACCGTGTGTCCCGCGCTTACATAGGCGCGGACACAACTGGGCGTGAGCCCCACACGATACTCATGACGCTTGATTTCTTTAACGGATCCGATTTGCATAGGAAACCTCCGTGGTTCTGTTAGTAATACTTAAGCGTCCCACGATTTTCGTTCTCCGTCAAACTTTTTTGGCGATATTCGTAATTCATATGGTGATTTAGATAATTTTATAACGATTAAATCACACATACTTGGAATATGTCTTCAGAGTGACGAAACTCTCCGTTCGCACTATGCCGTCCACCCGGGACAGATCGTTGATCAGGAAATCTACGAGTCCCCGGTGGGAATCCAGAAGGAGCTCTACGATGAGATCGAACCGGCCGGACGTAATCGATACCGATAGCACGTTGTCTAATCCGGCTATCTCCTCCGCCTTCTTATCCAGGAGACGCGTCTCGGCGACGTTGGCCCCCAGCCATACCACCTGCCGATTGGCCAGTATGTCGGGATTTATGAGGCCCCGCAGGGAGAGAATTCCATCTTCACGAAGGCGCTTAATCCGTTGCCGGATCATGCCCTCTGAGACTCCTAGCTCTTTGGCTACAGCGCTGTTCGAAATCGTTCCAGATCTGAGAAGTTCAATAATTGCCCAGTCTCGTGCGTCCAGCTCGTGGATCTTCTCCGGCATAGCCAATACGTACCTTTTCGAAGTTACAAGTGTCGGTATACTGTCGCCTAGGGCGTCCCTCTATTATGAAACGGTATATCCACACGTCAAGTCGAATTTGTGAATGAAGTAGATGAATTATCCCCTGACCATACCCGGAGTCTCCCCCCCATCCCGTTTCGCCCACTTTTGTCGGCGCCCGAACCGCTTCGTGGCGGAAATCGAACTCCTCCCCGATGGAAACATCACTACCGCCTCCATGCCCAACCCCGGCCGAATGCAGGAGATTCTCCTCCCCGGGACGCTCCTCGGCATCAATCCCGGGCCGCAAGGCGGCCGCCACCCCTGGCGTGTCCACACGCTGCACCGGAACGGAACCGCGATTCCACTCGATACCGGTGCCGCCAACAGAATCGCCCGATTCCTGCTCGACCACAGACTCATCTCCGGACTGGAAGACCGACCGGTGCCGGCGGCGGAAGTGACGCCTCCGGAAGGCAAGAGCCGTTTTGACTTTGAACTGGCAGCGAGCCGCGGGTCCGAGGCGGAGGCGGGGCAGCCCAGCTACCTCGAAGTGAAATCGTGTACGTTGTTTAATGGTCTCTGGGCGCTATTCCCCGACGCCGTCACCGATCGGGGCCGGCGCCATGTGAAAGAGTTGGCGCAACATCCCGGTTCGGTCATCCTGTTCCTCGTGCATTCGGCAGAGGTGGAGTTCTTCTCCCCGGATGTTCACGTGGATCCGGCGTTTTCGCACACACTCTGGACTTACCGGGATGCCGTCCAGATAGTACCTGTTGCGCTGGACTGGGGTCGCGATATGACGATCCAGGCGCCACCGAGAGTCCTATCCGTCCCATGGGAGCGTATCGCTCCGGGACTCGAGGATCGGGGGAGCTATCTGATCGTACTGTACCTGCCGACTAAGTGCACGATTGCGGTGGGAGCGTTGGGCTCACGAACCTTCCCCGCAGGATATTACGTGTACGTGGGCAGCGCCATGCGTCACCTGACGCACCGGATAACTCGCCATCGACTTCGCAGGCGAAAGCGCAAACACTGGCACATCGACTATTTTCGGGACGCTGCGAATTACGTGGCTACCTATGCGATACGTGATCCGTACCGGAGGGAAGAAGAGGTCGCCTCCGCCGTGCACGCCATCAGCGACGCGGCGATTCCCGGTTTCGGCAGCAGTGACAGTGGCCGCCAGTCTCACATGTTCCATTTCGAAGATGATCCGACGATTGACGCTCGATTTCAGGAGATAGTTCTCATGTTTCGGCGGCGCGTCTTCGGTTGATATGTGTCCGTGGGCGTGGTACATCCTCAAATGGCGCGAGCGACTGCGAGCGGCCGCACGGAATTTGTGCCACCCCGTTACCGTTCGACAGGAACCTTGGTGTTTGGAGGGACAATGGATCGGAGGCTGGTACTCATAGGAGCACTGACGGTAGTGACGGCTCTGGGCGCCGCGGCCCAGACCGCAGGCGGCCTGTTCCTCGCCGGTGAGGTGGGAATTGGCATTGAGACGGATGATCTCGTGGACGGATCCGCCCTGGGAGGATCACTGGGATACCGGTTTCCCGGAGGACTCCTCCTGGTTGGTTCGTATCTCTTCGCCGGGACCGATTTCTACTATTTCGAGGCGGATTCCGGCTGGCAGCAAGCTCCATCGTGGTCCGAGGTTCCCAGCGGGGGCAGCCGTCGAGGCGATTGGATCTTCTACCGTCAACGGCACGTGGTGGGCATGTCCGCCGGGCTCTCGGGGCGAGTGGGGCCGGTGGGTGTTTTCGGCACCGGCGGATTGATGCTCAACGTGGTGAGCCTGTCCGACGCCGAGGACTATTACCCCGAGTTCACTGAGGCGGCGGAAGAATCGAGCATCGCCGGCGGCCGCACCTTGACCACGACGACAGTCCGAGCGGGTCTGGTCTATCCGGCACGGGGATCCTTCGCGGGGACGCTCTCGTGGATGGTCAACTTTGATCGGATCGCCGACGCCGCAACGCCATCCTATTTCCAACGCAACAGCCTCGTCGTTATCGGAGTGTCGATTCAAGCGGGAGGGGGAGGTCGAGGATGATGAGCCGAAATGCGCAGCGGCGGAACGCCTGCAACCGCGGGATTGGAACACTTGTCATCCTCATCGTCCTAAGCCTGGCCCTGGCGGGCTGTGATACCGCTCTGGCCGCCCTCACCGACAGCGCTCGTCCCACCGACGTGTCCGCCACCGACGGCGAATATGAAACCCAGGTGGAAATAACCTGGACAGCGCCTGACCTGTCGTCGGAGGAGGATGAGAAGGAAGGATCCTCGGATCGGCAATTGCTGCGATACGAACTAGAACGACAAACGATGACCGGTCCTCTCATCGGTCAGACACACCTCGTTTACGATATAGACGCCGGAACGACCGAATACGTTGACCAAGGACTCCAGCTCAACCAAGGAATCCTGTACGAGTATCGTGTGCGAGCAGTCTTCTCCGACGAGACGCAGGGTGTGTCTCGCCCCGACACCGGCTACGCCATTACCGCCGGGGATATACAGCTGGGCAGCAGCCTCGGACGGAGCGAGTACGTCTACAACACTGCCGCCGCTCACGCCACGGCCGATAGCAAAGTGTGGTTTACGTTTCTGGCGCAACAGGGATGGAGATACCAAGTGCAGGCGGAGACATCTCCTGCCGAAACCACCGGTGTGCGGCTCCTCTCGGAGAAAGAATTAGAGCCCGCCCCGGAAAATATTTCCGAAGCGGGCTCTATCTTCACTGCTGAGCGCAGCGGTCTGCATTATGTCGAACTCCACGGCGGAAGCGGAACGGTTTCCGTTCGCTACCTCGGTGCCGAATGACTCGGTACGTCGAGGACCGGACGGACCGCAGTCCACCCGTGTTTCAGCTACTGCAGCAAGGGCTGCAGAAAGCGGGAGAACCAGCGGGCCAGTCCCTGCCCGTAGTGGGAGGCGAAGTCGTGCGCAGCTTCTTCCGGCGTAATTTCCGGATAGCGCTCTTTCAGAAAGTGCCAGTGGGTGGAGATCGCCAGGTAGAGTTGTCCCTCAGTCTTCTCCGGAAACGCTTCGCGCACCTCCCAGCTGTCGATGATCCGATTCAGCGGCGTGTAGACATTCTCGAACCAGGAAAAGACCGCATTATCCCAGGATACCGTCCAGCCGATTGTTTGGTTGATGAAGTACTTGTGCACCTCGATGTGATCCGCCAGCTCCTGCCATTCCCGCTCGTCGCGCAGGCTGAAGCCGGTGGTGCGAAGCATATCTTTGAGAGTCTGCACCGTCCGGTCGTCGGCTACGGGAGCTGGTGCCGTTGTGTATGTCGTCTGTGTATTGTTCATGTGTTCTTTTCCTCCGTGGGTTTAACATAACAAATTCCGCGGAGAAGTGCAAATTTCTTCTTGACAAATCAACGGTTTGGCCCATTCCAACGCGTCGGCGGAGAAGGTTGTCAGAGCGTACTCAGATAGGCATCCCGCAGTTCATGCATTCGATGCCGGCGTTCGGCCAGTTGGGAGGCGCGCGACGGCTGAGGTTCTACCGTCACTTTCGGATCCGCGGACAACGTTCTCGCCGCGTCCTCCAGCGTTTCGAATACCCCGGCGGCAACGCCCCCAAGAATGGCCGCACCCACGGCTGTGGCGTTGAGATCCGGCAGGACCGAGAGCGGTCGACCGATGGCATCCGCTATCAGCATGAGGTATTCGCGTCCCCGACTCCCGCCACCGCCGACGCGAAGCACCGGATCACCGTCCACTCCCAAACCGCTAATCACTGCATCAACCGCATCCGCCGCGCCAAAGGCAATCCCCTCCACCGCCGAGACGATCAAGTCCTTTCGGGTGGTTCCCTGACGCAACTCCAGCCAACCTCCGCCGGCGCGGGCACTCATGATCGGCGTGCGCTCACCGGTGAGGTACGGCAGGAAGTACGGCACGTGAGTCCGATCGGTTACGGCGGCGGCGTGTACGACGTCCTCCCACTCAACGCCAAACACAGTGCGAATCCAGGACAACGCGGAACCGGAGTTCTGAACGCTCCCTTGGAGTAGCCACTTACGATGGTGGCAGAACAGGTTGAGCGTATCCAGCGAAGGGTTCACCGGACTATCCACGGGTGCGGCCACCTGGGCCCCGGTTCCCAACATCAACTGTACGGAGCCGGGGCTAAGCACACCGGTGGCGACGGTAGCCGCCTGCTGGTCACCGCAACCCGCGGCGACCGGCACACCGCGACATCGCTCGAATTGGTTACTTGCCACCACCCCGGAAGACTCCCAGGAGTCAAGCAGCGGCGGAACGATCGATATCGGAATCCCGAACTCCTGGAAAACCTCCGGGAGCCACGTCCGCCGGCGCACGTCCAATAGCAACATGGCGGAAGCATCCGACGGATCTGCGTGGAGGTGGCCGGTCAGTCTAAAGCGCAGGTAGTCTTTAGCGGTAAGTATCGCCTGCGTCTGTTCCAAAACCTCCGGCTCGTTCCGGGACAACCACAGAAGCGGTGGTACGGTTAGTCCCGCAGCGGGACGATTTCCAACCCGCTGGAGCAGACCGGCAGCCCCCAGCCTGGTGTCGATTTCTTCCACCAGGTCACCGGCGCGGGTGTCCAGCCAGGTTATAGCCGGTCTCACAGGTTCTCCGTTGGCTCCCACAAGGACGAACGAGTGCATCTGTCCAGTAACCCCGATACCGCGCGGGACCACCCTTCCCACCGACAGCTCCCGCTCAGCCTTTCACCGCGCCCTGAGTCAGGCCGGTCACGATGTATCGGCACGACGATCATAGCCCCGTACGCCGCCACTACTCCGTACTGCGCCCCGACGTCGACACCGCCCACGAAACGGGTAATCCCTACCGTCAGGGGTTGGACGTTCCTTCCACCCAGGAAGAAGGCGAAGATGAAATCATTGTACGAAATGATGAACGCCAGGATCGCGGCTGCGTTGAGTCCCGGTAGTACCATGGGCAGGGAAACGCGCCAAAACACCTGAAATGGACGGCACCCATCGATCACCGCCCTTCCTGAACTTCATAGGGAATCCCCGAGAAAAATCCCAGAAGCAGCCAAACCATCATCGGCATGGCGATGACCACGTACGGCAGGAACCTCGTGCTGAGAATCGCAAACACCAAGGTACTCTTGGCTTTTCGCGAGGTAAGCAGCGTAATTCTGTACGCCATCGGCGTGGTCACGATCAGAACAACCGCCAGCGAAGAAAACGAGATCACCAGACTGTTGCGCAAGTGAAATAGAAAGTTACCCTGATTCAGGGCGGCTACATAATTGCGGCTGGTGAATCCTCTCAGAGAGAAGATGTCGGGAATCGTCTGAAAGAGCGCCGTGGACTTCATTGACGCCAACACCAGCGTCAGCGGTGGCAGCACGCATACAAGAAACCAGAACGCGAGAATGGCGTATCGTCCGGTCAGGTTCAGCCGTCTTTTGAGACGAAAGTATCTACTTCGGTCCATTGGTGATGCTCCTTCCGATCTTTCCGTTACTCACGCATCTCTCCAAGTTTTGCGACCTTCACGTACACCACCGCCAAAATCGCGACAACTACAAACATCGAGAAGGAAATCGCGTTGGCCATGCCCATATTCCCGGAAGAGACACGTTGTATACCATGATACTCATGACGCTGGTGGCGCGACCGGGACCTCCCCGCGTCAGACCGTATACCAGGTCGAACTCGCGGAATGCCGAAGTGAGAATCACCAGCGAGACGAATCCGATGTGGTACTTGATCATCGGGAGCTTAATGCGGAGCCACACCGTCCACGGGGAAGCACCGTCGACCTCCGCGGACTCCACCAACTCTCCCGGGATCGTGGCCAGCGTCGCATAGAAGATGAGCAGACCCAGCGGCGTAATCCGCCAGGCGTTAGTCAGAGTCGTAACCGCGAGGGCGGTGTCCTGATTGATCAACCATCCCGTTCCCTCGATTCCGATCACTTTCAGGAGAAAATTGACCAGCCCGTACTCACTCTGCCATACATAGAGCCGTCCCATAACACCGGTCACCACCTGAGTCATGACGGAGGGAATGAGATAGAACGCCATGAGAAAGCGCGCCGTCCCGGTGCCGCTGATTCCGCGACTGCTGAGAATCGACGAAATGAACAGCCCCAGCACAATCCCGGGAATTATGAATCGCCACGGCTTCAAATGTCTTTGCGCGGGCACAGTTTCTCCCCTGATAGAGCGTGGACCATCCCATAAGGAATGGCCCCCGTCATTCTTGTATTCGAACGATGCCTATTGTTCGATGTATCCGACCTCTTCGAAGGTCCGGATCATGTTCTCGACCAGGCGTTCCTGAGCGTCTTCCGGAGACATCACGTCATACACTACGTCGCCGGCAAACTCACCAACCGGCGTGTACATAACCGCGCCCCATTCGGCGATCGGCTGCCGCGGAAAACCATAGGTCATCTGCTCCTGAAATACCGGAAGGAACTCATCGTAAAACTCATGCTGTTCAAGGATTTCCGGGCTTTCGAACTGCTCGTTGAGCGCAAACATCGCGGCAGCAATTCGAAATGTGAAGGATTACCGGTGATGTCAAAACTCTAATATCTCTAACTAGACATTCAGATAGTTATATGCTATACCATTTCCGATGGGAGGCGGCGGGTACAGCTTTGCTGTGCTGTTACAGTTTATAGAAGACTCGGTGAAAGACCTTCCCGATGTGAGGACGGGAAAGAACACGGTATATGAAGTTCGCGACGCGCTGCTGTCGGCCTTTTCGGTATTTTTCATGCAGTGCCCGTCATTTCTGGCCCATCAAAAAACGATGGGAGGGCGAAAGGGCAAGAACAACGCCGAGAGTATCTTCGGCGTGCATAAGATTCCGACCGATACCCATATCCGTACCCTGCTCGATCCGATCGCCCCCACGCTGTTGTTTCCGATATTCGATCGGATCTTTGAGTTTCTGGTTGCCGAGAATGTCATCCGTGATTTGCTCACCGCTGAGAATCTGTTACTGATCGCTCTCGACGGCACCTGGTTCTTTTCTTCCGAGCAGATTACGTGCTCATCATGCCAAACGAAACATCACCGAAACGGAACGACGACCTATTACCATAGCGCCATCACTCCAGTCATCGTTAAACCTGAAGTCAACCAAGCAGTATCGCTTCCGCCTGAGTTTATCACCGTCGACGATGGATCAACCAAGCAGGATTGCGAAAACAAAGCGGCGAAGCGATGGATGAGTACGGTCGGTCAGCGATATCTCAGCGAGAACTACACCGTGGTTCTCCTGGGCGACGATCTGTACGCCAAACAACCGGTGTGTGAGCACACCACCGATTCCGGCTACAGTTTCATCTACGTCTGTAAGACTAATTCCCACAGATATTTATATGAATGGATCAATGAGTTTTCCCCGGCGGAATTGCACGAGAGCAGCGACAGAGTCTGGGATGGAAAGAAGCGTCGCATCTATCGCTACCGCTATCGCAATGGGGTGCCGATAAAGGACGACGAGCACGCCCTTCGGGTCAACTGGATGGAGTTGACCATCATGGAGACCGATGGCACGCTCATCAAACACTTCTCCTTCATCACCGATCTGCCCATTACCGACGCGAACATCAGGGACATGATCCGCTACGGGAGAAGCAGGTGGAAAATTGAGAACGAGAACAACAACGTCCTGAAAACCAAAGGCTACCATCTGGAGCACAACTTCGGTCATGGCTCCCAGCACCTGTCCAATTCTCTGATGACGCTCAACCTACTGTCGTTTCTGTTTCACACCGTTGTGCAGCTGTTTGACCGCCGATATATTCTGATTCGCAAAACCCTTCCGAGTCGCAAGACGTTCTTTCAGGATATCCAGGCATTGACCAAGTATTTCTTCTATGAGAGTTGGGACCATCTGCTGATAGCCATGATTCATGGTTTGGAGCTGGAGGACCCCGGTGGGTAGCCTGAGCCGGTTTACGCCTGTTCTGCTCAATCCGCGAATGCCCTCAGTTACCCCTCAGGTCTACGTCTGTCGTACCCATAATTCGCCGGCGATCCTGACCCCGGTAACCACCGGGCATGGCACAAAACCCGGTGTCCCGCACCGCGAATTCTCACAATACACACTGTTCAAGTAGTCGGTACGCGCATCGGCTGTGACCCCATTGTCGCATCGTCTGCCCGGTCCTTCCTTCGTTTCAATCCAAATTCTTTCGATTTTTCTCACATTTCGAATTGCTGACATCGCGGTGCGCGCATTGAATTCGGCGGAGTTTTCAACCAGCATCCAATGCAGGAAGTCAAAGGCCGCTTCTTTCCGAGGCGTATCAAAGACCAGCACACCGCCGCCGCCGATAAAGGAGCGTCCTACGTCAAGATCCGCGTAGTTCCCTTCCCAGCGGGGGAGTACGGAGTATCCCACGTTGCCCGCGGACTCACCGTCTTCAACGGTCAGCACCCCTTCAGGCCACAGCTCGGCCGACGCTAGACGTCCCTGGGCAAAGAAATCCAGATGCTCGAGGAAGTTCCAGTTGGCGGCCTCCGGGGGAAACGTATCTTCAATAAGCCGCTTCCAGTAGTCCACGCCCTCAAGGAGCATCGGATCATCGGATATACCGGGGGCGATTACGACAATCCCACCTACCGAATCGTGTCTTACACGGAGACGGGACATTATGAGAGCGTGTCGGTCGTATTTGATCCGCTCCGGGTTACCTACCGGCGCGTGTGCGGTCGGGACGCCAGACTCGACGAACTGTGGGGACTGGAGGAGGAACGGCTCGACCTTATGCGGGAGCTTCTTCGGCGGTAACCCGGCGGTGAAGAAGGGACCGTCTCCGTCGACCCAACCCGACCCGACCGGACCCGACCCGACCGGACCCGACCCCGCCCACTGAAGGATCGCACCGCTTGCAGCCTCTCGGGCAACTCGATAGTCTGGCTCGGTGAAACATATACAGCACCGTATCTTCGTGCCCGGTCTGGCTCTGCTCTTGGCAGCCTCGGTACTCTCGGCGCAGGAGATAGATCTCTCGCGATTTCGGGACGAGCACCCGGTGATCGTGGTCTTTGCCCGGAATCGAGACGACGACCGTCCGTTTGTGGTGAACCTTGGTCTGTCCACCGTCTGGAGCGGCGTCACTGCCCGTGATATTCAGGTCGTTGATATCGATCCGGTTACCCACGATGTGGACCGTGCTGCGGAGCAACTGGGGCTCGGTTCCCGGGAATTCGCCGTGGTGCTCATCGCCCGGGATGGCACGCCGTTGGCCACAACCGATGAGGATGTCTCGATAAGCGAGCTGTTTCAGATACTGGACGACTACGAGAGGGCAGACCGCTGATGATTGCGGTCCTCTCCCCGGCAAAAACTCTGAATTTCGAATCCACCGCGGCGATCGACGCGTTCACCCAGCCACACTTCCTCGGGGAAGCGCGTCAGGCACTCCTCGCCTTTCGGGGTGAGGTATACCGCGGTCTGGATGCGGACAGCCTGGAAGTGGACGACATCGCCTTTGCTCAGGATCACCTCCGCATCCTTTCGGGCCTATACGGGGTATACGCCAAACAGCAGCGGGGCCGCATGGCGCGATACATCGTGCGGAAGCGCATCACTGACCCGGAAGATCTCAAAACGTACGAGGACGACGGTTATCGGTTTCGGTCGGATCTCTCCGACGATCGGTATTGGACGTTCCGTCGGTAACGGAGAACCGTTCACTCCCGATATGGGGTGCGTTTCGCCGGCGCGGACCTGCACCCCATTCATTCGCATATCGCCTCCCCGATCAGTCATCCGCGTATTATCTTATAGTTTATGAGAAAGAATATCAGATTAATAACCGTCACTGCGATCTTTCTTGCGCTGGCGTTACCGGTTTTCGCCCAGCAACCCGCCTTCGACTTCTCCTCGCTGGAGGACGATGAAGCTGCGGCGGTGTTGGCCGGGGGATGCTTCTGGTGTATGGAACCGCCCTACGACAAACTCGACGGCGTGGTGGAGACGATCTCCGGATACACCGGAGGTAGGGTGGAAAACCCCACCTATCAACAAGTCGTGCGTACCAACACCGGGCATTACGAGGCGGTGATCGTCGTCTACCGCCCGGAGGAAGTCTCCTACGAGGAACTGCTGAAGGTATTCTGGGTGAACATCGATCCTCTCGACGCGGGAGGTCAGTTTTGTGACCGCGGCTCCAGCTATCGCAGCGCGATCTTCTACCGCACCGGAGAGCAGCGGGATGCGGCTGAGGCGAGCAAGGCCGAACTCCAGGAATCGGGTCGACTCCGGGGGGATGTAGTGACCGAGGTGCTGCGCGCGGAGGAGTTCTATGTGGCGGAAGAGTACCACCAGAACTATTACCGCAAGAATCCGCTTCGGTATCGCACCTACCGCAGTGGGTGTGGACGTGACGCCCGCCTCCGACAGCTGTGGGGATCCGACGCGCCAAGCTGATTCGCCGTCGTAGAAAAAACTGCGGCGATGCGTCACACTACTCTGTAAGGAGTTTCGTGTGAGTAACAACGCCGGCCCGGAGATTACCCCTACTCCCCCGCGCCGGGCGGGACGTCCCGGCGGTCGCCGGGTGCTATTTGTTAATCCCCCCAGTGTCGTGCAGGAACAGATGATCCACTTTCTGGTGACCGCCCAGTACGAGGCGGCCATCGTGAAGGATCACCGCAAGATCCACGCCGTCCTCCGCGTCTTTCCTGAGTCGGTGGTGTACTTCAATATCGATTCACACCTTCCGCCGGCGGCGCTGGAGCAGATCGTTCGGGCGGTTATTAACGGTAAGGAGCAGCACGGAGCTGAAGTGGGAATTCTCTCCTACAACGCCAACCCGGACCTGGCAAAACACTACTTAATGGATTTGGGAGCCACCTGCGGCTACGTCATTCTGGAATTGGGGTTTCAGAAAAGCGCCCGAATCGTCATGAAAGCATTGGAAGCGGTGGAGGCCCGTGGCGACCGCCGTTTTGTTCGGGTGAAGGTTCCGAAGGGCAAGGGCACACTCCACGCCACCGCAGGCAATAGCACCATAACCGGGGAGATCCTGGATATTAGCGAGGCGGGCATGGCATGCGTACTGAAAACCGACTTCGGTCCAGGGATCGTGCTTCCTGATATCCAGCTCCGGCTGTGGGGCGGCATCGTCTCCGTGGGAGGCTCGATTCGGGGAACGAGGTCATCCCCGGAGGGTATCGTGTCGGTAATCATGTTCGACCCCATCGACGATAGTCGCGTCCGGAGCAAGCTCTATACGTTCCTGCGGCGTGTGATGCAATACGAAGTGGACAACCTCCTCTAAGCGCGCGCTACGGCATCCCTATCCCACGCGCCGCCTTCAATAGACGAAACCAGTCCACCCGATCCAGGATCACCGTGTCCGCCTCGGCACAGGCGGCGATACGCGAGGGATTGGTCGTGCCGATCACCGGCAGGATCGGCGCCGGGTGCCGCATAATCCACGCCAGCACAATCGCCTCCCGACTCACTCCGTAACGGTCCGCCGTCTCAGCTACCATTCGAGACGCCTCGTTGTCTTCTCGCCCCGAGTATTTCCCCTTCGCCAACGGCCCCCACGCCTGGACGGTGATCCCGTTGATCCGGCAATATTCGATCACATCTCCGGCGCGCATATCTATCTCCGGCTCTCGCTGATTCACGGCGGTTCCGGCGGTGATGATATCGGGGTGGGCAAGGCTTATCTCCAGCTGATTTGCTACCAACTCGTGGTCGAGAACCGCTCGCAGGTGCTCAATCTGAGCCGCGGAATGATTACTGACACCGAAGGAACGAACCTTTCCACTGCGAAAGAGATAGTCGAAGGCGTCCGCCACCTCTTCCGGTTCCACCAACGGATCAGGACGGTGGAGTAGGAGAACGTCGAGATACTCGATTCCCAAGCGGGAAAGGATTCCTTCCACCGAGGTGACGATGTGATTTCGCGAGAAATCGTACATCACCGGATCTCCAAGACGAATGCCGCACTTTGACTGGATCAGGATATCCTCGCGCAGGTCCCGATGGTGGGCGAGCCATTGGCCGAAGTACGTTTCCGAGGTCCCAGCCCCATAGACATCGGCGTGATCAAAGGCGGTGAAACCCGCCTCCACCGCGACGTCCAGTGCCGCCAACGCGGAATCCGAATCCATCGGCTCTCTTCCGAGGTTCATACAACCGTAGATCATTCGACTGGTGATGTGCCCGTGTATCGGCCATTGGTATTGGTTCATGGTCCCATTGTGGCCCGCCGCGGCTTGTGAGGCAATGGACCGTCGGGCTACACTCGGCGACACCGATGAAACCTCATCCTCTGCTCGTACAAGGGGCGATGCTCCTGACGATGTTCTTCTGGGGCATCTCTTTCGTTGCCTCAAAGCTGGTTCTCACGCAGATCACTCCCCTCACCTACATGGGAGTGCGCTTCGCCGCGGCGTCGCTGCTTCTGGCGATCGTCATGGGATTCCGGGGGCGACCGCGTTTCACTCGGGGCACCCACGGGCTCATCGCGTTGACCGCCCTGGCGGAACCGGTGGCGTACTTCCTGTTCGAGAGCTTCGGACTACGACTGATCACCGCCACCACCGCCTCCCTGATAATCGCCACGATCCCACTGGCGGTGATGGTACTGGCCGCGATCTTTCTGGGAGAGCCAATCAGACGTCGCGGCCTGGTGGCAGTGGTAGTGTCCATTGCTGGAATCATTCTCCTGGTCGTGGGGGATCCCGCCTCCTCCGGCGCTGGGGCTGATCACGTTCTGGGAATTCTCCTGGTAGTGGGAGCGGTCTTCTCCGCAGCGTTCTATATTACCCTCGCCCGTAACCTCACCCAACGCCACGACCCGGTGAATCTCACGGTAGTACAGACGTGGTGGGGAGCGGGCGTCTTTGTGGTCCTTTGGAGCGCCCAAACCTCGGCGGCGCGATCCCTGACACCGCTCACGACCACCGGCTGGGGCGCCCTGACGTTTCTGGTCGTCGGCGCTACGGTGGGAGCGTTCTTGCTGTACAACTGGGCTCTACGCCACGAGGAAGCGGGCCGCGCATCGCTGTACATTAACGCGATTCCGGTAATTACCGCGCTCACGGGATGGCTCATTCTCGGTGAACGCTTGGCGCTTCTGCAGTGGATCGGGGGAATCATGGTCCTGATTTCGGTGCGGATATCCAGCGGCGGACACGGCTCGGCAGATCTGCCGGAAGTGGCGGAAACCGTTCCGCCGGAGGCGTAGCGATGAAAGGCCACTCCCAGGGCCACCATCCCTTTCAGCATTGTCCCGCCTGCGGGACCCCGGATTTGACCTCGAACGGCGTAAATCGCTTCGCCTGCGGGCACTGCGGATTCGTGTTTTTTCACAATACCGCCGCCGCCTGCGGCGCGATTCTCCTCCTCCGCGACGAAACGGACGGGGAAGACCGGATTCTTCTGTTGGTTCGCGGCAAAGACCCGGCGCGGGGCAAGCTGGACTTCCCCGGGGGCTTCATCGATCCGGGAGAATCCGCTGAGAACGCGCTCTCCCGCGAGATTCGCGAGGAAATCGGAGTAGAGGTTGCTTCCCTCACCTACTTCTGGTCTGCTCCCAATCGATACGAATACCGGGGAGTGACATACAACACCTGCGACCTGGTCTTCGTGGGGCGGACGCTCGAGCGGCCGCGCCACGTACAGGAGAGCGAAATCTCCGGCTACCGCCTCATAAAACCGGAGGAGGTCGATCTCGAATCGATCGCGTTCCCTTCTCTCCGGGAGGCGATGCGTCGGTATATTGACCACGAGACGTCCGGCTCACCATCCGCCCTGTAAAAGATGCCGGCGTGCGATAGACTCCCACCATAACGTAATGCGCGCACTGATTGTTGAAGATGAACCAATATTCCGAATGGACCTTTCCATGCGACTGAAACGCCTCGGATTTGATACGGTAGAAGAGACCCCCTTCGCTGCCGAATCGATTGCGCTCGCCGGAGGAAGCGTGTTTGACGTAATCCTCATGGATATTCGGTTGAAAGACGCCATGAGCGGTATCGAGGCCGCCACACGAATCTCGCGAGATCAGTCTACGCCGATCGTGATAATGAGCGCCTATCAGGAGGACGAGGCGGAGATCCGCCGCGACGTGCCGAGCTTGATACGATTCGTCTCCAAACCCGTTTCCGACGCCGATCTGGGCAGAGCGGTGGAGTACGTCACGGGATGAGCGAGGGCTTTCCGATAACGCGCATTCACAGCGATTCCGTACCGCGCAATCCACCGCGATCCTTGACTGCCCGCTGCATCTCCCGAATCTCCTTGAGCTGTCCGGTAAGAATTACAGCTCACGCGCCAGGAAGCGGCGCACCTCGTCCCACGCCTCGGCGGCAGCCCTGCGGCTGCGAATCGTTTCGGAATTGACGAAGGCGTGGCCCACGCCCTCATACACCGAGATCGTCGCACGCCGCTCCGCCTCGTCCAGGAGCGACTCAAACCGGCGCACGTCTTCCAGTGGAATCGTCCGATCCTGCGCCCCGTATATCCCCAGCACCGGGCCGGATTCTCCCAGGAACCCCAGGTCATCCGCTTCTGTGATGGGACCATTTCCGTACAGAAATACGGTAGCCGCCAGTTGCGCACTCCGACTACCCAGGTGCATCGCCTGAGTTCCTCCGAAACAGAATCCCACCACCGCCACCCGGTCCGGATCGACCTGAGGGAGATCCCGCAATTCCTGCAGCGCCCGGTCCACATCACTGCGAACCTGGGAATCCGGCGTAAGCACCATTTGAACCAGCGCGCCGGGGACGCTCACGGAACGGCGTCCCCGAAGAAGATCGGGAGCCAAAACGATAAAGCCGTCCGCGGAAAGTTGCTCCGCCATGGCGGAGGTCTCCAGCGTCAAACCCCACCACTCGTGTAACATGAGTACCGCCGGGCGTCGTCCGTCGGAGGACTGTTCCACGGTGACAGGAGTTCCGGTGGCCGGCCGCGCTACAAATCGGCGAGCCTGCTCCGGACGGATGAGATACCCCCCAAGCTGCCGGCCGTCCGAGCTGTTCCAGCGGTGATTCCACATCGCCTCAGCGCCAACACCGCCGCCGGCGTCAAGAAATCCCCAGATTCCCACCACGATCAGGAGAATCACCGGAGTCAATACCACCCACCGAATCCACCGCCGCTGGGGTTGCGGGCTCTTCTGTTTCATAGCTTTAGGCTAGACCCTTCCGGGGCATCGGTCAACTTTTTAGATTGTCTCCCGGGACATTACGGTAGTATCGTTAGCGCTGCACGTATGAAATCCACGGGCCTATCACCAGTTGCTATCCGATCCACCTTTATCTCCGCCGCTGCCCTGGCGCTTCCGATGGCGGTCCTATCGATCATTCTCACCATTCCCGAGCTGGTGCAAGGAAACGCGCGCCTCTCCGCCTTTGTCGCGCACGGAGCGCTGGTGGTGGTAATACTGTTGGTGCTCACCGCGATCTACGTTCGGCGTTTCCGCCGGGTGACGCTCTTCGTGACGGCGGCGGTCGTGGGCTACCTCATCGGCTTCTCCGCAACCGAAGCGGGCATCCAGTACGTCTACGCGCGACCGTTCACTCCGCGCGGGGATATCCCCATGGTACGCAGTCTGATTCAGCTGGCGCTGGGCCCAATTGGCCTATTGGCCGATCTTTTGGCACCGGTGGTTGTGCTGGTACTGGCGGCGATGTTGGGAGCCATGGGCGTGCTCTGGGTCTGGATCACGCAACGGGTGGCGGCGCGCGTGCCGAGCCCCGGCGGCGGGTTGGGGCTCATCGCGGGAATTGTGCTCCTGGCCGTGATCGTGCCGAGCCCCGGAGCGACCTCAAACTCGCCTCCCATCTCCCGCCGCGCCATAACCGCCTGGTTTGACGATGGAGGTCTCCACCTACGGGACGTGACACAGGGGGGAGAGTCAACCTCCCCGGGCACCGCTTTTAGCCGCTCAACCTCCGTCGAAAACGGCGACGATTCCCCCACCGGCCTTTCACCGCGCTCCCACGCCCAGACGGAATCCGGCGGGCCGGTCTACACCTTTCCGGGAATCCGAGATCGGGACATCTACTTCTTCGCGATCGAGGCGTATGGCTACGCCACCGTATCGCAAAAAGAAATCTCCCGGGTTTTGGATCCTGACAGGGAGCACCTGCGGGAGGTGTTCCGGGAAAACGGGTATCAGGTGGTATCGAGCTATCTCCGTTCCCCGGTGGCGGGCGGGTTCAGTTGGCTGGCGGAAGCAACCTTTCTTACCGGTCAGTGGATCGCCTTGCAGACAGCTTTTGAAGAGCTCTACGACGCCGAGATTCCGAGTCTTACCTCATTTCTGTATGAAGGGGGATACCACACGTTCAGCGTCCGTCCCGGCACCGTTCACGGCTCGTGGCCCGAGGGGTGGGACCTATTCCGGTTTGAAGAGTCGCTGGTTGCCCACGACGGGGATTTCGATTACAGCGGTCCGTGGTTCTCCTATGTAGCGATCACGGACCAGTACGCCCTGTGGCAGGCACATCGCTATATTACCGAAGCGATCGCCCCGGACGGTCCCGCCGCCGAGCGGCCGCTGGCGGCGTACTACCAGCTGGTGAGCAGTCACACGCCGTTCAACCGGATTCCGCCGATTATCGAGGATTGGGAGGAACTCGGAGACGGCTCAGTCTACGAAGAACGCGCCGATAAGATCCTGACCTTCGACAACTCCTGGTCGGGGGGTACCGAACTGATCGAGGGATACAGCGCGGCGATCGCCTACTCCCTGCGCTCCATCACCAAGTACGTCGACGAAAAACTGCACCACCACCGGGAGCCGATCATAATCATCTTTGGCGACCACCAAGCGCAGCGACCGATCAGGGAACCCGACGCCCACCTATCGGTGCCGATCCACGTGGCAAGCCGTGACCCGGAAATCGTGACTCGGTTCCGGCGCCGCGGCTTTCAACAGGGAATGGTAAGCGACGAAGCGCCGCCCCACCGCGATATGTCCGATTTCTTTCCGCTCTTCACCGGAATCGCCCGAGATGCTCCGACGGAGCGCTGAATCCGACGTTCCACCGTTCCGACCTCGAGGATAGTGGCGGTCACCCGTCCAGGCGATCGAGCTCGCCCGGCGGCGGATCGCATAATTCAGATCCCGGATCTCCCAGGTCGAACTGACGTTCTGCGGAGTTCCCCTCATAGGTGCCGGGCGGGCGCACCGGCACGAGGATGCGCCAGATGTTACGTCTTCGCCAGGCGGAGCTCTTCCGCCACTGCCGGAAGAGGTCGTTGCTGAAGATGAGCGTGCCCCCCTGGGGTGCCGCATCTTCCGCCGCGGTGAGGATCAACTCATCCGCGGGAACCCCCGCCGGGGCGATGCGCATCCGGTCCAACAGTGGCGCGAGCTGCGACAGAAGCTCAGGATCGGCCACGGTATGCGCAATGTTGGCATCGGCGATGCCGATGAGTCGCTCCACCGCCAGTGAGCGAAAGTAGCTCACCAGATCGAAGAGCGGAGCGACGCACGGCACCTCCGTGGAGGCGCCGTAGCGAAACGTCCAGACCAAATTGTTCAGGTCAAGAACTCCCCGTAGTCGCTCATCGATGCTCCACCGCCGCCGCGCCCACCGACCGTCCTCCCGGCGATACGCCAGTTCCCGCATGGCCCGGTCCCGGGCAAGCGCCTCGCAGAGCGCCTGCTGATCGGAGAAGAGCGCGAGGAGATCCTCCGTGGGGCGGCCGGCTATGCCGCGGCCCAGCGCGATCCGAAGCGTATTGCGGGAAATGATCTGACCGGGACGGTGAGATTGAACCAACGGCCACAACTGAGAGGGAACGCGGTTCACGGTGTAGCGGCGGCGATGTGGACCACGGTACGCCCTCTGTGAGTACCCTCGAGCAGAGAGTCGGCGACCTGCGGAATCCCGGCGAGGTCCGTCTCGGAGATTTGGTCCGCTCCCGCCTCCACCGCCGGTCGGCGTAGGTCGTCGGCGATGCGCTTCCAGACCCTCCGCCGCTCATCGATCGGAGTATGCACCGAGTCGATTCCGATCAGCTGCACGGCGCGGAGAATAAAGGGGAACACCGTCAGGGGAAGCTCGGCGTCACGCGTGAGGCCGCAGGCGGCAACCGGCGCGCCGTAGGCGGCTGCCTTTACCATTCCCGCGAGGATCGTACCTCCGGTGGTATCGACGCCGGCGATCCAGCGTCCCTTGCTGATCGGTTTCTCCGCAGCTCGTGCCACCGTGTCCCGGTCAATAACCTCCTCCGCCCCGAGGGTGGTGAGCCACTCTCTGGCCACGGGATCGTCGGCCTGGCCGGTGGAGGCGGTAACGGTGTATCCCAGACCGCTCAACATCGCCACCGCGATCGATCCCACTCCGCCGCCGGCACCGGACACGACCACCGGTCCCCGCGATGCGCCTTCGGGACGAGACCTGAGTATGCGGTCAAGACGCTCCACGGCCAGGGCGGCCGTATACCCGGCGGTTCCGTAGATCATGGCGGTCCGCGGGTCCAGCGCATCCGGAAGCGGCACTACCCATTCCGCAGGGACCCGGATGTACTCACTGAATCCCCCCCACGTGTTCATGCCCAGGTCGTAGCCGTGAACCACGACGGAGCTCCCCGGGGGGAGGTCTTTTGTGGCGGACTCAACAACGGTTCCGGCCGCATCTATTCCCGGGGTGTGCGGATAGTTCCGGGTGACCCCGCGGTTTCCCCGGAGGGACAAGGCGTCTTTATAGTTGAGAGAGGAGTAGCTCACTCGAACCACGACCTCCCCCGGCGGGAGCTCCTCCGGCCTACACTGCTCAACGGCGGCGGCGACGCCGGATTCGGTCTCACGGGCACGGAGGGCGGCAAATTGGCGAGGAACGGTGGTTGTACTCATGAGGCCAAGCCTACTAGAGACCGGCCGGATGCACTACCACCACCGTTCCGTCGCTCAGGGGTACCAGCACTCGCTCGCCGATCCCCACCGGCGTCCCCGCCACGGCAGCATCAAGGCTGAGCCGGGCGGTGACCGCACCGGAGGCGGGATTGACCTGGCGGAGCTCTCCCGAGGATGTACCGTAATACACCCGATTACCTACCAGCGCCGGTGCTCCCGTCGCATCGCTCAGCACATAGCGCCGCGTTCCGTCCGTGGTGTTCAGGGCCACGATCTCTCCCTCGGTGTAAAAGAAGACCGTCTCTCCTCCCACCACGGGATCCACGAACGAGCCCCGTCCGCCGGGAAGTTCAGTCTCCCATACAACCGATCCGGCGAAAACATCGACCGCCACGGCCGTTCCACGCCTTCCCACCAGATACGCCACCGATCCGGAAGCGGCCGGGGAGAGAGCCACCGGTTGCGACATGCCGGTGGTGATCGTCCGTAGGACATTGCCGGCGGAGGGGTCGATCACCATAACCTGGCCCTGCTGATTTGCAATCACCACGGAACCGGCGATGATCGCGGGGGTCATCTTTGACCCGCCCGGTATCGCGATGGAGGTACCGGTGGCGGTGCCGCGACTACCTCGAACCAGAAGTTCATCATCTGAGGGAACAAGCCACTGCTCGTTCCACGCCACCGGTCGACGGCCAAACAGGTGCGACTCGGAACCGCTCAACTCGCTCCGGTTGAGGACGTTTCCCGAGGCGGCCTCGATGAATACCATCTCCGTGGCACCGGAGAACGCCACCACACCACCGGCTACAACCGGCACCGAGTTCTCATTGCCGGTGTTGGCGGTTTCTACACTCCATAGACGAGCTCCCGCCGGATCCGCGGCGTACACGGTACCTTGCCGGTCGGCCCCGAACACGCGGCGCCCGTCACCGGTGAGACCGCGGACAAAACTACCGCCGGCCACATCGATCTCAGCCTCCACCGGCCGGGGATCGAGGCGCAACTGCAGCGAGGAGCCCCCCTCCTCGATAACCACGCTTCGCTGGATATCAGCGAAGCCCGGCCGGGACGCCTGCACGGTTACCCGTTCCGCCACCGGGTACTGCCGCTGGACGCGACCGGTTCCCACCGATGCGCCGGATATCCTAATGTGCGCGTCGGAGGGCTCCGCGGTAATCGTAAGCTGCGCCTGCTGACGCTCCAGCGAGAATCGCAAAGGAGGTGTGCCGGAGGCGACGGTGACCGTGCGCTCCTGACTCACGTAGCCGTCCCGCTGCGCCCGGACGGTAATCTCCTGCCCAACGGGTAGCTCCTGCTCGACCGATCCCGTTCCGGCAACACTCCCGTTAACCAGGATCGATGCCTGCGGCGGCGTAACAGTTACCCGGAGCGTGCCAAGATCGCGGGAGAGCTCGTACCGGAGGGGGTTCACTCCTTCCTGGATCGTGACCGGAACCTGTATGGAAGCGAAGTTGGCCCGGCGAATCGTTACGTTCACCTCGGTCCCGGCGGGAAACGTTTCTTCCACCGATCCTCGCCCCGCTACCGCTCCATCCAGGAGGATTTCCGCATCATCGGGCGTCACATCGATTTCCAGTGTTCCCAGAATCTGTTCAAGATCGAAGCGCACCGGTTCGATTCCCTCACTCACCGTGACGGTCTCTTCCATCGAGTCGTAGCCGTCCAGCTCGGCCCGGACGGTCACCTCGGTACCAGGAGCAAACTCCTCGGAGATATTCCCCGTACCGGCGGATCTTCCGTCTACGAGTATCTTGGCTTCCGCCGGCTCCGCGACGACGTTCAGGCTGATCGGCTCGGGCTCAGGCTCAGGTTCAGGCTCAGGTTCAGGCTCGGGCTCGGGCTCAGGCTCAGGTTCAGGTTCAGGTTCAGGTTCAGGCTCAGGTTCGGAATCCGGCGCGCGCTGGGCCAGGGCAACCCGGTAGGCGCGGCCCCGGCTATCGTCTACCGTAAGCGTCAGGGTCTCTTCGTTATACCCCTCCCGTATCATCCGAAAGGAGAGCTCCTCTCCCGGCAAAAACACCCCGGAAAACCTCCCGGACCCCACGCGCCGTCCATCCAGACGGATCTCCGCATCGGCGGGCTCCACATTAAGTCGAACCGGTACCAGCGTGGGAGCCGGCTCGGTGGGAGTATCCTCATCCTGCCCTTCCGGACGTCGTGCGGAGACGGGAATAATCCGGATCTCGTCGATCTGCTGCAACTCCGCCAGGGCTTCCTGAGATATCTCCCGTCGCCGTTGCTGCGCAACATCGTTTATCCGCTGGACGGACTGTGTTACGGCGGTATCCAAGAGCTGGGACAGGGTCTCGGAGTCAACCGTCTCCCCCCGTCCTGTCTGCTCCTCAACTTCGGTTATCACGGCCTCGATTTCCCGAACCGACTCCTCCGCCGCCGCGCTGTCCTCCTCGGTGAGCGACGCCTCCTGGTTCGGCTCAAGCACCGGAGCCTGCTCCTCGAAGCGGCGGATCGCCGCTTCCACCGCGTCCGCGGACTCGCCGGTGCGGGCGGCACGGTCACGAAGGCGCTGTGGGTCCGCCGCCGGCGGCACCATGGCAACCCGACCTTCCCGGACGGCCACCCGAGTACCGGTGGTCTCATCGACATCGATGCCGAATTCAGTACCGCGCACTCCCATTACGGCAGTCTCCGTTCTCACTTCATAGCTATCGGTGCCGGCCAGGCGATTGACCTTGTTCAGTACGGATCCGGAAACGACGCGAAGATCAAAGGACGCCCCCTGCGGATCGAGGACGATATCGTCTAGCTGAATCGAGGTGTTCTCCGTGACGCGAACGGAACCCAGGTCACCGGCCTGCAACTCCACATACCCGGTGTCCACGCGGAGCGCTTCACCGGGCTGGAGATAGTCTCCGATATCGGCCAGAAGCTCATCTCCCGCCCGATCAATCCAGGCGTCACCGGTGACGAAGGTGATGAGGGCGTGGTCAATCTCCGGTACCTCAATCGCGTCGAGCTCCTCCTCTTCCACCACCGCCTGCGCTGCGGGTTCTTCCGGCGGCTGCTCCTGGGGGGGATCTTCGGTGCCACACGCCACAACGGTAAGCATGAGCCCAGCGACCGATAGCGACAATAGGTAACTTTTTCCTCGATTTTTCATGTTCGCACGCCCCTTGTACTGAGGTACAGATTACCACGACATTCGGTAGCGGTTCAGGTTTCGGAACGAATTATTGGATCGGCGCAAGCAAATGGGCCAGTCGGGAGGCGATACGAAGCCAGATCGGCATCTGTTGTACTTCTGAATGCGTAACTTCGTGAGATCGCTCAAAATCTCGCACAAACATTTCGTGAACATCATGAGCAAAGGAGGTTCCCAAGACGATCGCCGTAATCTCGAAGTTCAGCCGAAACGACCGATTGTCCAGGTTCACCGTGCCCACTCCTGCAACTTGCCCGTCCACCAGAAACACCTTTTCGTGAAGAAACGCCGGGCGATATCGGAACACGCGCACCCCGGAATCGATCATGCGTCCGAGAAACGCAAACGCCGAAAGATACACCAGGAGATGGTCCGGCCGATCGGGTATAAGGACGCGTACATCCACCCCCCGAAGCACGGCGAGAATGAGAGCATCCTGCACGGCGTCGTCGGGAACGAAGTACGGGCTGGCAACCCAGAAGCGGTGGGTGGCGGAGTGAATGGCGTGCTGAATCATCATGCTGGCCGTAGGGTATTCATCAGCAGGGCCCGAGGGCAGAACCAGTACCGTGGAGGAGTCGTGCGCGTCTGGATCGAATCCACACGTTTCGCAGGTAGTCCAATCCAGATCCGGGTACTCGCCGGTGGCCCAGTGCCAGTCTTCCAGAAAGGGTAGCTGCAGACCCACCAGCGCGGGTCCGCGAAGTCTCACGTGCGTGTCGCGCCACATGCCGAATCTCTCGCTCAGCCCGAGATACTCTTCGCCGATATTCAGTCCCCCCAGATACCCATCGACTCCATCCACCACCAGAACTTTGCGATGGTTCCGGAAGTTCAACTGAAAGCGATTACGGGGTCCCCGCGTGGAGGAAAACGGCTGAACCCTCACCCCCCCGGACCGGAGCTCCCGCAAGAACCTCGGCGAAACGGCGTAGCTGCCGATTTCATCGAACAGGAAATAGATCTTGACGCCCCGAGCGGCCACTTGCAGGAGCAACTCCTTGAGCTCCTCTCCCAGCCGGTCCGACCGGAGGATATAAAACTGTATTAGGACGTATTTCTCGGCGCGGGCGATCGCATCAAACATCTGTTCAAATGCTGCCGGGCCGTTAATCAGTAGATCCACCCGATTTCCAACGGTAAAGGGCAGTTTGGCGAGCCGCTCCGCCGAAGCCAGTCCCCCGCCGGTATCGGGGAACGTACGGCGCCACGGTGCCAGGGACTGCCGGAGTTCTCCCACCCGGGTCCTGAGGCGCGCATCCACTTCTTTGCGGGACTGTACATATCCGTTGAACCGCGTCCGGCCGAAGATCCAGTACGCCGGGACCGCCACATAGGGAAAGGTATTCAAAGAGACGATCCATGCGATCGCCCCCTGTGAGGTTCGCGTGGTGAGCAGGGCGGAAATTGAGGAGAGGACTCCCAATATCTGTGCCAGAGTGATAATTACAGCCAGCATGGATGCCTATGGTCACCCCCTTACGAGGTTCCGGTCAAGGTCCCTTCGCTTGCCCCGTGGTGCCGAAATCACGTAGTATCGGCGGGTCATGATTTCGATAGAACGCTCCAACAGCCCCCGACCGGCCGCGTATACGTACCTTTCAACGCTTTTCGTCGGCTCGATCGTGGCCGCCAACCTCATGGGAACCAAAGTGATCCCGTTCTTTACGATCGGTGGTTTCGAATTCACCGGATCGGTGGGGATCTTTCTGTTTCCGCTCTCTTTTCTCGTTACCGATATCATGGCGGAAATCTGGGGCGGTAAGGCGATCCGCTCGTTGATCGGATCCACGATCACGGTGTTGTTCATCGTCCTGGCGGTCACGGGAATCGCCACGCTCTTGCCCCCGGCGGCCCGGTTCGCCGATTCCAATGTGGCATACAACGCGGTGTTTCGTAGTTCTCTTCGGATTACCGCCGCCAGCATCGTGGCTTTCGGTATCTCGCAGCTTCATGATGTTTGGGCGTTCGAACTGTGGAAACGGGTCACCAAGGGGCGCTTCCTGTGGCTGCGTAACAATTTGTCCACGATGGTGAGTCAGCTTATCGATACTACGGTGTTCATGCTGATCGCGTTCTGGGGCATGGGCGATCAGTTTACGTTGGCCTTCGTATTGGGAAGTATGGTTCCTCCCTACTGGGCGCTCAAGGTGGGCATGGCACTTCTGGATACGCCCTTTGTGTACCTGGGAGTTCGCCTCATTCGCGGACCGTTCCGGCCGCAGCCCGCTACCGGCGTGGTGGCGTAGCGGCGAGCTCTTTCCCACGGAAGAACTCCGCGTAGTGTTTGTCGCATCCCTTAATGTGCTTGGTAAGCCAGTCTCGTAAGAACTCCATCACTTCCACCGCCACCATCGGTTTTCCTGCATCTAGATCCGCTCGGAGTCGGGTGACACCGGTCACCAGCTCCTGGTGCTGCCGTTTCTGTTCGGCACACCCCGGGTAGTCGTAGCGTTCAAAGGCGGATTCCTCCGCGTCAAAATGGTAGCTGGTATACGCCACCAAGGCGTCGAAAACCCCCGATAGGTCCTCTCCCGTTACGCCGCGCCGCATCGCCTGGTACAGGTCGTCCACGAGGGAGAACAACTTCTTGTGGTGGTGATCGAAGATTGGAACTTCCACTGAGTAGTCCTGTGACCACTGGACGAAGGATCCCGTCTGGTATGTGGTAAGAATTTCGACGATCCGTCGCGACGTGCTCAGGAGCTCGCCGAATCGTTCCTCCCCACCCTCCGCCGCAGGGTTCTCCGTAATCCTCTTGAGCAGTGTGTGCGCATTCCGGTTCAGTTCGCTGAGTGAACGGTACGTCTGCGGCTCTCGAACAACCGTCTTGCCTTCCAACGCCAACCAGGAACCGAGGGTGGACTGTCCCGGATCCAGCAGCGCCTCGAGCTTGTCATCAGCGAGGTGGAGGTCATCGATCGCAAGTCGCGCCTGTCCTACCCATGAGAGGTGGCCCAGAATCACCCGCGCCACGGAGAGGCGGTCCCGAGCATCGGCCGCTTCCTGAGGAGCCGCGACCACTTCCTGCTCTCCGAGCCGCTGTAGCACCGCACTGATCCGGTCGTTGTTTTCGATCGTCAGCTCAGAGACGCGATTGTTTACCACCGTCACGTTCCGGGCCGCCCGGGCTATCACATCCATTGACTCCCACGTCTGCTGGGCGGTTTCTCGCGTACGGGCGATGAGATCGTTCACCTCCCGCGCGGCTACCTGCATCTCTTCCGCGCTCCCGGTGATCTCAGAGGAGACATCGCGCAGCGCCTCCGTGGCGGTAACCACCTCTTGGGCGCCGGTGGATAGTTCGGCGGTGCTGCCGGTGATTTCGGAGAACGAATCCGCCACCGTCACGACACCGGCTTCGATCTCGCGAAACGCCGCCTTCGTCTGGTTTCCCGCGACCCGTGCTTCCCCAATACGATCTACCAGAGCTGTGAGGCGTTGCGAAATGTGGGACCCGTTTTCCGCCGTATTCTCCGCGAGTTTGCGAATTTCTCCGGCGACCACGGCGAATCCGCGGCCTGCGGCACCGGCGTGGGCCGCCTCAATAGCGGCGTTCATCGCCAGCAGATTGGTCCGCGCGGCGACGTCGTTAATCACTTCGATCATCGCGTGAACCGCTTCCACACTGGATTCCACATCTTCGATCGCCCGCTCCGTGGTGGCCACGGCGCGGCTGCCCTCACTGGTGGTGGCGCGCAGCGTTTCGGCGTCACCGTGGCGTGAAGAAGACACTTCCGCAACGCGGCGAATTGACGCGGACATCTGTTCAGTCGCCGAGGCGCTCTGCTGCACCAGTTCCCGCTGGTACCCGATACGACTCACCAGGCTTCCGATCGCCGCCACGATCTCTTCCATCGCCGCGGCCCCCTCTGCGACCTCAGCGGAGAGAGTATCCGCCCGACGGGATCCGATGGCGGTCTGCGAGGCGATGCGGGCGGTAGAGCTCAACGTCTCCGCAACCTGGGCACCCAGTTTTCGGGCGGATCCTTCCGTCTGAAGAATAAGGTCATAGAGCTCATTCATGACATCACCGATTCCGGCAGGGGATCGCGGATCGGCCACTGTCGGAGCGAATCCGGCACCGCGAGCGCCTCGCAGCGCACCAAGAAGCGCGGCTACCACCGCCACGGCAAGAACGATTGTGAGTGTGATCGGAATACTCACTACCGAAGCGAGAACCAACGACAACACGCCGCCCCCCACGGCGTGCGCCGTGGAGTGAATGAGCCGCCCGCGAAAACCGCGCCCTCGCAGTAAATCAGCCATGCTTGTGTCCACCTTACTGTTTCGAATGAACCGTATTGTAGGTAAGATACGCTCCTCCTACAACAGAATTCCCGGCAGAAGCTCGGACACGGGGGCGGTAATTTCCACCGAGTCCGGCGTGATCGGTCCGTAGATGTGCGGATAGCGCTCGCCGATCGCGTAGCTGTCCTCTATAACAAGCTCGCCGGTGAGGCGTGTTGTATTCACCGCCATCACCACCGGATCGGCGAGGTCCGGATAGTGCCGTGCCAGGACTCCCGGGAGCTGGTGGGCAAAGCTGCAATGCACGAACCCCTCCGTCTTCAGGGACGGCGGCCGGTGGGGATCACTGTTGGAGTTCGTGACGATGTGGTATATCAACGCCGGTTCCGGCGCCAGGAACCGATTCCACACCTCACTGTCCAGGGGGAAAAGACCGGTTGCCGGAAGACGGACAGCCAAACGCCACCATCGCCCGCCGGGGACGGGGCCCAGCTCTTCAAGGATCGCGCGAGACCGTGAGAGCGCCTCCGGGAGAGCCTCCGCCACCGATGAAATCGCCTGCCAAAAGCGCAGTTCCTCCCGATCAGGAGCCAGTTCCCGGGCCGTGGCGTAGGCGCGGTGCGCCCCGTCCTGATCCCCCTTCGCGGCGAGCTCGTCAGCGACATCACTCCAGCGGTAGGCGGACTGCAGAATCACCAGGCGCTCCAACTCCTCCAGCGGCGCCGGATGATCCTCCACGCGCAGATCGACGGGACGCCCCTGGAGCACCGATTCTGCGGAATCCATGGAGACGATCAGCAGCGCCGCCGACTGCATTCCGCGGATATCACCGCCGGCGGCCTCAGCCGCCCGGAGCGCGGTCACGAGGCGCTGCGCCAACTCGCCGTCGCTATTCCGCCATGCTCGAGCCATCGCCTCGGGAACACCGGAACGATCCATCATGTTGGCCTGGACGGAAAACCCCTCCCCACGAACGTGGCCGGCGGCAGCAATACAGCGATGACCGGTGTGGGTGGCGCTCCCGCCGCCCGGGGCCAGGATCGCCACCTGGCGCAACGGAGCGCTGTCGTCATCGGCGAGCAGTCGATCCACCGTCTCCGCCGGAGTTCTTCCCGCTTCCAGCAGGTCGAGCCCCCGTGGACCGAAGTCGACGTTGACCACCGACTGCGTCGCCACTACTCCTATACCTGCGCGGCCCCAGGGAACCAGGGACCCCACGGAATACGCGTGGGATTGCACCGCCACCCCCATTACACGGGCTACGGGATCTGTGGCAACGATCGAATAGGTGGCGGCCAATGGCTGGACGTGTGACATGCCGGCAGTATGCCGGGAGTTCCCTTGCACGACAACGCGATTTCTGCGTAGCCTGCAGCAATGAAGCGTGTTGTTCCGAAATCGATCGTTCTGATCACAGTAGTACTGGTTGCCGCAGGAGCGTCCTATCCGGTCTGGGCCGATGGACCGGCGGAGACGGCGGAGATCGCCGCCCCCTCGGGGCAAACTCTGGATCCCACGGAGACCCTGATCCTGTTCTACAGTGACGCCTGCCCGCACTGCCACAATCAGCTCCGCTGGATGGAGCGGGTGAAAGAGGAGTTTCCGAATATCCCCTTCGAGACGTTCGAAATCCAGGTCACCGAGAACGCGGAGAACCAGGAGTATTTCGCCGCCGTAATGGACGCGTACGAGTCGAACACGCGCGGATGGCCCCGGACCGTCATCGGGGATCGCGTCTTTATCGGTTTCGACCCGGGCGATGGACCACTGGAGTATAACGATCAATACGAAGCGTGGATCGGCTACCGGAACCAGCTGTTCGATGCGCTGATAGAACTGCAACAGGCGCCATGAAGTCGGTAGTGTCGAGAATCCTGTTGCAAAACCCCGGGTAAAACCTGACTCCACAACTGATTAGCAATGCACGGGTCGTCTGACGGAGCTATGTCATTCGCAGACCGAGAGATAGCCGCCGTTTTGCAACAGGATTGTGTATACCTCCCATGAAGTCCGTGGCCACCCTTACCGTCGCCCTTGACCGTGTGTATTACCTCGTATCACACTGTCACCCGATATGACGCATAAAGACGAGGTGATTACGTTCAAGGTAGACGGCGCGCTCGCGGAGGAGCTGCGGATGATGCCTAACCGCTCTGAGTTCATCCGGCAGGCGGTGCTGCAGGCACTGAAGTTTGAGTGTCCCCTGTGTCACGGCAGTGGAACGCTCACACCCAACCAGATGAAGCACTGGCAGGAGTTCACCGCTCACCACCACCTGGTGACGTGCGACGTCTGCGGCGAGAGCCATATCGCCTGCGACGATCATCCGGAGGAAGCGGTGGTGGCGGATCACACCGATTGACCACCCATTATTGGTCTGTTGGGACGGCTCTTTGTCGGCCGCGGGAAAGCCTCAACTCACGTATGACGCGCGACCGCTCAGATGGTTTACGATCCATGCCATGAGAAAGAACACCGTCAACGTGAGTACAATCGCCGAGCCCGAGGCTACGTTCCAGTAGTAGGAGGCGTAGAACCCCACCAGGGTCGCCGCCACCGAGAATGCCACGGAAATCGCCATAATTCGCCCCATGTGACGGGACAGAAGTGAGGCCGCGGCTCCCGGGGTCACAAGAAGCGCCAGCACCAGCACCACCCCCACGGTCTGGATCGCAACCACGGTGGTCAGCGCCAGGAGCATGAGCAGTCCGTAGCGCAGCAGATCGGGAGAGAGCCCGATCGCCACCGCGTGGGCGGGATCAAAGGAGGTTACCAGTAGCTCCTTGAAGCCTGTCGCCACGCCGAACAGCACGATCGCCACCACGATTGACATCGCGGTAAGATCCCCCTGTGCCACACCGAGGATGTTTCCGAAGAGGATGTGGCTCAGGTCCTGATAACTCACCATTCTGCTCATGAGAAAAATTCCTAAGGCGAAGAAACCGGCGAAGATGACCCCGATGGCGGTATCCTCCCGCAGTTGCCCCCGTCGAGAGAAGAGGCCGATTCCCGCCACCGCCAGTATCGCCGCCCCCAGCGCCCCCACGAAAAGACTGATTCCCAGAGCGTACGCCACGACGATTCCCGGAAGTATCGCGTGAGCCATTGCATCCCCCACAAACGCCATTCCCCGCCATACGACGAACGCACTCAGAGTGGCGCACGCCAACGCGGCCAGGAGTCCGGCAATGAGGCCCCGGACAACAAAGGCGAAGCTCAACGGCTCCAGCAGCCACTCAATCATGTGCCGCTCCAGGATAGCGTGACGCGTCGTGCTCCACCGCTGCGCTGGGATAGTCGCGGTGGAACTTAAAACCGTACGCCGCCGCGATCGTCTCCGGGGTGAGCACCTCTTGCACCGGACCGTCGGCGATGACCCGGTGGTCCAGGAACACCGCCCGACTAAAGTGCATCGTGAGTATGCCCAGATCGTGGGTGCTGACGACCGCCGCCTTGCCCTCACCGGTGAGGCGTTCCAGCGTGTGGAAGATCAGCTCCTGCGTAGAGATGTCCACGTGGTTCAGCGGTTCGTCCATGAGCATGAGATCCGCGTTGTGGGCCAAGGTGCGTGCCAGCATTACCCGCTGCTGCTGCCCTCCGGAGAGCTCACCCACTTGGCGATCCGCCAGATCGGTGATCTCCATCATCTCCATTGAATGCTGTACGCGGTCGCGATCCTCGCTGGAGGGCCGCTTGAACCAACCCAGGTGGACGTAGCGCCCCATCGTCACCACCTGCCGCACGGTGACGGGAAATCGCCAGTCCACTGAACTGCGTTGCGGAACGATCGATACGCGATGAAGACACGTGTGCGCGGGATTTCCGTAGACACTTATCGTCCCCCGCGTGTGCTGTTCCAATCCCAGAATGAGTTTCAGTAACGTGGACTTTCCCGCTCCGTTGGGGCCAACCAGCGCCACCCGCTCACCGGGCGTGACCGTCAGATTAACAGCTTCCAGGGTATCAGCCACCGTGCCGGGATATCGGAACGACAGCCCCTGCACCGCAAGGGCCGCCGAATGAGGTATTGCAGGAATGTGACACGTTCCGCCGTACTTCAGTCTGTTCAGTATCATCGCGTCTCAGTCTGTCAGGTTTTCCACGATTTGGGTAACGTTGTGTTCCATGTAGGTAAGGTACGTGTCACCCGTCTCCCCCTTTAGCGCCAGTGAGCCGGTGAGCAGAGTCCCGATGCGGATCTCTCGTCCAACTTCGTCGGCCACAGCATTCACCAAACGCTCGAGCCCCTGACTGGCCGTCGCGCCAACAAATACTGCCGGAACCCGTTCTCGGCGGATCACCTCGACCAATCGAGCCACCGCCTGCGCCGAGGGTTCTGCTTGGTCACTGGTGGAAGGAATCACCGCCCCGATCACCTCGAATCCGTAGCGATCTGCAAAATGGTCCATTGAAGCGTGGTCGAGAACGAGTTTGCGTTGGTCCTGCGGGATCATCTCCACCCGGCGTCGGATATCGGCGTCGAGGTCACGGAGCTGCTCCGTGTACTGCGCCGCAGCTTGGGCAAACGAGCCGCTCTCGGAGGGAACCAGGTCGCTCATGACGCGTTCGATGTTCTCAACCCATACCATCACGTTGGTGGGATCAAACCAGACGTGGGGATCGCCGGCGGCATGATCGTCGGCGTGATCGTCGGCGTGATCGTCGGCATGATCGCCGGCGGCGTGATCGTCGGCGTGATCGTCGGCGTCGGCTTCAATTCCGGCAGAAACGGGCACGATATACCCCGTCGCTGCAGTTTCCACCGTATCCAGGAGGCCCTCCTCCAGATCAAACCCGTTCACGAACACGACATGCGCCCGCTCAATGGCCGCCACCGCCCGCGGTGCCGGGCTGTACCCATGGGGATTTTGACCATGCGGAATGAGCACCGTAATATCCGCCCGATCACCGATGATGTTTTGTGCCACATCGCCGATGATGTTGGTAGTTGCCACGACCCGTACTCGCTCACCCGATTCCAAAGACACCGCTTCCACGTGGGGGAGGACGGCGTGGCCGTTTTCATCAACGGCGTCCTCTTCAACTTCAGAGACCCCCTCTGGCGCCGGAAGTTCCGCTGCAGGAGACTCGCCCTGGCCCCCAGCCATCGCAACTGAGGGTCCCAATAGAGCCAACACCAATAGAGCCAACACCGTAGTGTATCGTCGTCGTATTACCATGTATGCTACAGTAATACTACGTAACACCACCTGTCAACAGCGGTCGATCTGATTTAGACTGGAGGCATGGCTTCCGTAGATAGCACCGGTCTCATTGGCCTGGACCACATCACCGATGGCCTCCACCCCGGGGACAACGTGGTGTGGCGCATATCCGACCTCGGCGACTACCGCGTGTTCTGTCGCGCCGTGGCGCACGCGGCAACCCAGCCGGCAGCCGCGCCGCCCGGTGAGTTCCGCGGAGCGACTCCCAAGCTGGTGTATTTTCGTTTCGCCCAGCACGAGCCGCTCTTCTCGAAGGATGAAGCCATAAAGCTCGAGATAGAAGAGGTTCTCCTGCCGCTGAACCGGGGGTTCGAGCATTTCATTACCATGGTCCACCACCGCGTCGTCGGATACGGCTCCGACGCAGTGCTTTTCTTCGACTCTCTTTCGGATCTGAGTCAGCCCTACTATTCCGATCGGATGATTGGGAATTTCTTCCAACTCACATGCCCGCTCATCCTGCGCACCGGCAGCGTCGCGTACTTCTCGCTGGACCGTTTTTTTCATTCACACCACACGGTGGGGCCCATCACCGAAACCACTCAAATACTGATCGACGTGTACCGCCACCAAGGCCGGCTGTACGTGCAGCCCGCCAAGCTTGACGGCCGCGATCCGTCTCCGGCGTTCACCGTATTCGAGTACGATCCCGTGGGTCTTTTCGAACCGGTAACCGCCAGCGGAGATCTCGTCCCTATTCTGAACGCCCGTCCCTGGCCGGGCCTGCGGAGCGCCAGCTATCGGATGGTGGGCGTCTGGGACCGGGCGTTCCTCGAGGCGGATCGTCTCCTGGCAGCCGTAGAAACCGGTGACGCCCCGCCGGTGGCGGCGGAGCGCAAGAAGAATCATCTTCTGGAACTGATCATCTCCCGGGAGGAGCGCATTCTGCAGCTGGCCCGTGAACATTTGACCCTGTCGGACATCGTGGCGATCTGGAAGCGGATGGTCGGAACTGGGCACGTCGGGGGCAAGGCGGTGGGAATGCTGCTGGCCAACGCGATCCTTCGTCGGGATGAACCGGAGACGTCGGCGATTTTGGAGCAGCACGATTCGTTTTTTGTCGGCTCCGACGTGTTCTACACCTATCTGGTCATCAACAACTGCTGGTGGGATCGTCAGCGACAGAAGGACCCGACTCATGGACTTTCTAACAACGAAGCTGCCCGGGAACGTCTAATGACGGGGGCGTTTCCGCAATACATTATTGAACGGTTCGCCGACATGTTGGACTACTTCGGCACGTCACCGGTGATCGTCCGCTCTTCCAGCTTGTTGGAAGACAATTTCGGAAACGCCTTCGCCGGAAAGTATGAAAGTGTCTTCTGCACGATGCAGGGCTCCCGGGAAGAACGACTCTCCGAGTTGTTATCTGCGGTCAGACTCATCTACGCCGGTACCATCAGCGATGAGGCGCTGGCGTACCGAAAGAAACGGGGCATCCTGGATCAGGACGAACAGATGGCACTCCTGGTGCAACGCGTATCCGGAGATCGACATCGAAACCGGTGGTTCTTTCCGCACTTCGCGGGGGTAGCGTTCTCGTACAACCCCTGGGCGTGGCACCGCTCCATCGACCCTAGCTCGGGCCTGGTGCGACTGGTGTTCGGCCTGGGAACGCGCGCAGTGGACCGCTCCGACGATGACTATACCCGGGTGGTGGCATTGAACGCACCGGATCGGCGCCCCGACGCCACCCCGGACGAGGTCAGGCGTCACAGCCAACGCAGGGTAGACGTGCTGGATCTGCAGGAGGAAACACTAAAGAGCGTCTACTTTGCCGATCTGCTGAAAGAGAAGCTCGAGCTGCCCCTGCACCTGGCGGCGGACCGCGACCGGGAGCTTGCCGCTCGCCCCGGCGTGGATTCCCGAGTCGCCTGGACGCTGACGCTGGATCGACTCCTGACGAGAACCTCCCTGGCGGAAGATCTTCGCCATATGCTGAGCCGGCTCCGCGACGCCTACCACAGCGAGGTGGACGTGGAGTTCACTGTGAACGTTGACCGCGAGGTCCACAGCCGACGACCATACCAGATTAACGTCGTCCAGTGTCGTCCCCTCCAAATGCGAGGAGAACAGGAGACAACCTTCACCGTTCCGGAGCCGCCGGAGAATACGATCGTGCTTCGCTGCAGTACGGTGGTGGGTCATAGCCGCAAGATCACCGTATCCCGAGTTGTGTACGTTCGACCGGAGGCGTTTGCCGAACTCCCGCAGACGCGCCGGTGGGAGCTGGCCCGAGTCATCCGTTCGATCACGACTCATCCGGAACCGAAATCGGCGCGTTCCGAGGGTGGCTCCGCCGGAGTAACCGTTCTGATCGGACCCGGTCGATGGGGTACGAGTACACCGGCCTTGGGTATTCCCGTGGAAGTCCAGGACATAGGGGGGGCGGCGGTACTGGTAGAGCTGGATCGAATTCACAGCTCTCTGGTTACCGACCTGTCTTTGGGAACCCATTTCTTCAACGAGATGGTGGAGGACGACCTTCTGTATGTGGCGTATCGGCAAGCTGCCGGCCAGGATCGTTTCGCCCCGGAGCTGATCGAGACGCATCCCAACGCGCTCACGGAAATCCCGCAGATTAGCACGGAGTGGCGGACGGTGGTACATGTGGCCGACCTGTCCCTTCACCCGTGGACGCTCACGGCGGTAAGCGGCCGGCAAACGGCAATTCTCACCACCGATTAACAGATGTATCTGCACTTCCCCTGGAAAAACTGGTCGTTATCTGAATACTGGGAGATATGAACCGTCGACTCGAAATTGCAATTCTGGTTCCCGTGGTCATCGTCATCGTCGTGGGAATCGCCGCCCTGGGGGCGTTCAGCTTCTTCCGGACGCAGGCGAGTCTCGAGGAGGAAATCGTTCCCGATCTGGTCATCGCCCGCGCCGGTGATGCGAAATCGATCGTGGAAGCGCGTATGGCGGCGGCCCTGGAGACGGCTCAACTTCTTGCCGATGACCCCGGCGCCCGCTACTGGTTGGAGGAGGGAGAGCCTGAAGAGGGTGTATTCCGTAACATCCTCTACCAGCGCCTGGACGACCTGGTGAAGAACTACGGGTATTACCACGCGTTCTACGTCAGCGATCGGAGCCGCAACTACTACGCGGACGGGTTTCGAGTTCTCGACGTCATGACTCGCGATGACCCGGACGATTCGTGGTTCTTTGACGCGATGGAGATGGACGAAGAGTTCATTCTCAATCTGGACTATAACCAGGAATTGGGCACATCGCTCCTGTTCGTGAACGTTCCCGTGAGCGTCGCCGGCAGTCGCGCCGGCGTGGCGGGGCTTGGATTGAACCTGTCCGCCGTGGTTCCTCCCAGCGCAGCCCGGGATGGGGGCGAACTCTTCGTGGTAGGCACGGAGGGGCAGGTATTGGCGGCGGGAAACCCGAGGCACATCGGGAATGACATCGCAGACTACCTGCCCGGCGTAGACCGTTCCGTCATTGAAGAGACGGAAGCACTCGAGCTGAACCGGAATGCGGAGGAACTGGACAGCCGATCCATCGGCGGAGACGTATTTGTTGCCTCCCGGCAGATTCTCGACAGTGAATACTATCTGGTGGCCACCGTTCCCACGACACTAATAGATGCCACCCTGGCTCAGATCCGTTACGTGACGATCCTCACCGGCGTAATCGTTGTGGTGGCGGCGTTCCTGGTGCTGCTCTTCATGATCCGCAAGGCGGTACGCGCCATCCTGCAAGTCTCAGATCAATTGCAGGAGATCTCCTCCGGTGATGCCGATCTATCCAAGCAGCTCACCGTGGACAGCAAGAATGAAATCGGTCTGCTGGCGGAACGGTTCAATACGTTCGTGGAAACGCTCCGGACGTTGGTGCGAGATGTCGCAGCCGGGTCGGAAGCCTTGGCAGCGGAGAAGGAAGAGATCGTCGCCAACGCCACGGAGACCGCCTCCTCCGTGAACGAAATCACCGGGAATATCGCCGGCGTATCGTCTTCCGTTGATAAACTCCACGAGTCGATCCACACCACGGCGGGGAAGGCACAAGAGATTTCCGGAGCGATCGGTGCCATGGAAGAACAGATCAATGCGCAGGTCAGCGCTATCGAGCAAACCTCCGCTTCGGTGGAAGAGATGAACGCGCAATCCGACAGCATCCGAAATACCGCCGCGAAGCGAGCCGGTGAGGTGGACGACCTGACGAACGCCGTGGCCAAGAGCTCATCCCGATTAGAGGAACTTGGCACGAAAGCGCAGGAACTGGAACGGCGCACCGATCAGATGCTGGAGGCGGCGAACGTGATCAACGGCGTCGCCGCCCAGACGAATCTCCTCTCCATGAACGCTGCTATCGAGGCCGCCCACGCCGGCGACGCCGGCCGCGGATTCTCCGTAGTCGCCGAAGAGATACGAAAACTGGCGGAGAACTCCTCCAACAACGCCAAGGTAATCCAGAACAGTCTCAAGGGCAGTGTCACGTTGATCCAGGAGATCAACGGCTCATTCGAGACGATGCAGGGAACGTTTCACACAGTTACCGATAGCACTCGCCTTACCCGGGATGCGTTCTCAGAGATTGAGAGCACCGTTTCTGAGCTGTCCACAGGCATGAATGAAGTCACCGGCGCCGTGGTGGCGATTCGTGACGCGATTATGTCGATCGACGAGCGCTCCAAGACGGTCACCGGGCTTACCGGAGAAATCCTTACCCTGAATGAACAGAACAGCTCTATCGGCTCCGAGGTGCAAGGGGCGATCACCGAAATCCGCACCGGCGCCGACCAGATTAACGAATCGGTACACAATCTGAACAACAGTCTTCAGGAGCTGAGCGAGAGCGTGAACAGGATTCACGCTCAAGTCAGCCGGTTCCAGACGTAGCGCAGATCGCCACGGCGGTCAGGGCCGCTCAAAACCGAGAATCACGTTGTTGCCGTTGCGGTTCACGCGGAACTGTACGTCGCGGCCGTCTGCTGTGGCGATCGCTTCGTAGAACTCCGGCAGCATCTCGACCCCGGTGCCATTCACGGCGGTGATTACATCTCCTCGGCGCAGACCACTCTCCGCCGCCGGGGTGTCCTCGGTTACCGCAGCCACCAAGACGCCGTCGGTCCGGCGCGGGAGTTCGAGCTGAGACCGAATCTCCTCCGTGAGCGGTGCCACGGCGATCCCCGGCCACAGACGCTCAGCGTTGTTCTCCACATCCGGATCGCGGGTGGAAGTGGCTACGCGAACGGTTTCCTCCCGTCCAGCCCGCACGACAGTGATCTCGGCCTCCGCCCCGGGCTCGAGTGTAGAAATTCTCCGGACCAGGTCGTTTCCTGACTGCACCGGTTTGCCGTCGATCGCCGTCACGATGTCCCCCGGTCTCAGATCTCCCTGCTGGGCGGGAGAATCCTCGTACACGCCGTAGACAAAGGCACCCTTCGCACCCTCGGCATTAAGACCTGCCAATAGCTGTTCGGAGGGATCACCGGTGAGCACGCCGAGCCAGGAGTAACGCACTTCACCGCGTTCGATGAAATCGGTAATCGCCCGCTTAGCCATATCGATGGGAATCGCGAAGCCTATACCGTCGCTACCGCCGCTGCGCGATGCGATCCAGGTGTTGATACCCACCACCTCACCGTCCAAATTCACCAGAGCTCCTCCGGAGTTCCCCTGGTTAATCGAAGCATCGGTCTGAATGTAATCGGTGACACCGCTGAGACCGGCCTCCGGCGGTACGGTACGTTCCGTAGCACTGACGATACCGGCGGTCACACTGGAGGAAAACCCCAGGGGGTTGCCCACCGCGAAGACCCAGTCCCCCAGTTGGAGGGACGACGATGTGCCCAATCGCGCCAGGGGAACCTCCTTGCCGGTCTCGAACGAAAGCAACGCCAGGTCAAGACGTTCATCGGACCCGACGATCTCACCGGAAAAGGAACGTCCATCGCTCAGAACGATTTCTATTTCATCCGCCTCTCCCGCAACGTGGTGATTAGTGAGTACATACACCGTGTCACCATCTCTGGCAACTAATACGCCGGAACCGAGCCCCTGCTGCTGGAATTCGCGCTCCCGGCTTCCCTGATCGGGGCGCCCGAAGAAGAAGGAAAACGGATTTCCCGGTATCCGCTGGGTGACGGTGTTTACCGTGTTAATCTCCGCCACTACCGGTACCGTGTTCGCAGCGACCGCATGAAACTGCTCCTGAAACGCTCGCGAAACATCGTCTCCGGACTCCGGCGAATAGGCCGCCGGTGTCGCTTGAACAGCGGGGGTTCGGTTCATTTGTACCCCTGATAATGAATTTCCGGCTAACCGTGCTCCGACCATCCCGCCGGCGACCGACAGGATAATCACGACGATTCCAACCACGCCGTAGCGAAGATAGCTTTGTAGTTTCATTGATTGCATATTCAGCCTCCTACCTTGTGAAGGAAGCTACGAACACACGGTTGCGAGAACGTTTCAGGAGTATTTCATTTTTGTAATGGAGCGCTTTGCGACGGCGCACTCCGGACGTGACTAGTCTACCAGAATCGTCCCCGGCTGTGGTCACCTTCCCGGGAGCGTCCGCCGCGAATTAGATCTACCAGCGAAAACGCCACGACGCTTACCGGAAGTATGACAAGCACCAATAGCGCTAACATGACTTCCAGGCGGCGCCACGGAATGTGGCGAATGAGAATCGCCTCCTCCGGGTTTTCGGGATCGTAGTACACAGGGACTCGGTTACGCGCAGCTATATCAAACTGTTGAAGATATTCTGACGCTCTCCGGCGATCGCGGTAGATCCAATCAAAAACCGCCACGTGTTCAGCGGTGTAGGTCTTACCGTCCACTTCATAGGTGTAGGAAACCTGCGGCCGGAACCGCTCGCCCGGGGAACGGCTGTCGTCCGGGTCTGACGCAGGTGCCAGCACCACCCGCTCCACGGTGCCCAGCGTAGACGGCCACTGAAGCGTCTCAATGTGTTGGGATAGCAGCAGCCCCGCCGCCAGGAGGAAAATTCCCGCGGTCAAGGAGCGCAGGGCGAAGCGAGCCGCTGCTTCCCGGGAGATCCGACTCAAACGATCCCCTGGTCCAGCATGGCGTCGGCAACTTTTACGAAGCCGGCGATATTTGCCCCGGCGAGAAAATTGCCCGGCTCGTGGTAGCGCTCGGCAGCTTCCGCCACGGAGCGGTAGATCGATTTCATGATAACTCGCAGACGGTCGTCCACCTCTTCAAAGCCCCACGCCAGGCGCATCGCGTTCTGACTCATCTCCAGACCACTGGTGGCTACACCGCCGGCGTTGGCCGCCTTGGCGGGACCAAAGAGCACGTTCCCCGCCAGTAGAACGTCTATCGCCCCCGGTGTAGTAGGCATGTTTGCCCCTTCCGAAATAACTTTACATCCGTTGGCCAGCAAGGTCTTCGCTTCAGCCTCATCGATTTCGTTCTGGGTAGCGGACGGAAACGCTGCTTGGGCGGGGATATTCCAGGGATGGGCACCGGCGGTGAACTCAACACCAAACTCCTCGGCGTATTCCTTGATCCTACCGCGCTTCACGTTCTTCAGCTCCATGACCCACTGCAATTTTTCTTCGGTGATTCCCTGGGGATCATGAATGAACCCGGAGGAATCGGACAAGGTCACCGGCTTGGCCCCAAGCTCGAGGAGCTTGCGCACCGTGTACTGGGCCACGTTTCCGCTACCGGAGACAAGACACGTTTTCCCCTCAATCGAATCTCCCTGAGCGTGGAGCATCTCTTCCGCAAAGTAGACCGCACCGTATCCGGTAGCCTCGGGCCGAACCAGCGATCCCCCCCAATTGAGTCCTTTGCCGGTGATCGTTCCGGTGAACTGGTTGCGCAGCCGCTTGTACTGACCAAAGAGGTATCCGATCTCGCGCCCACCCACACCGATGTCACCGGCGGGGACATCCGTTTCCGCACCGATGTGACGGGAGAGCTCCGTCATGAGGGACTGGCAGAAGCGCATCACCTCGCCGTCTGATTTACCCTTGGGATCGAAGTCGCTCCCGCCTTTGCCACCGCCCATTTGGAGACCGGTGAGACTGTTCTTCAGGACCTGCTCAAACGCGAGGAACTTCATAATGCTCATGTTTACCGACGGGTGAAAGCGCAAGCCTCCCTTATACGGTCCGAGGGCGCTGGAAAACTGTACGCGATAGCCGCGGTTAATCTGTATGGTGCCGTCGTCGTCGACCCACGGCACGCGAAACGTAATCGTCCGCTCCGGCTCAACCAAGCGTTCCAGAATAGCCGCCTCCCGGTATTCGGGATGCTGTTCCAGAACCGGCCCTAACGTGCCGAGCACCTCATCAACAGCTTGCAGAAACTCGGGCTGGTGCGCGTTGCGTGACCGCAGGTCTTCGAAAACGGATTGGATATATGACATTAATTGCTCCTGTGGTGCGCATCTTAACCGGTGAGGCGCTTGGTCGCAACGAAAAAAAGCCGGTAGACACTACGTCCACCGGTCTGTGACGGTGAACGGTTCCTTATTGGGTTGCGTCGCGGGAACATCCCGCACCTCGTAGTGCGCGCCGACTATCGATACCGCGGACGTTAGCTGCGAAAATCGCGCATATAGGCGACGAGCTTCTCCACCCCTTCTTCCGGCATCGCGTTGTAGATTGAGGCACGAACTCCCCCGACACTGCGATGTCCTTTGAGGCCGATCATGCCCGCTTCGGCGGCGCCCGCGATGAACCGCTTCTCCGATTCTTCATCAGGCAGGCGGAACACGACGTTCATATCTGAGCGAACCGCCGTGTCCACCGGGCATCGATAGTATCCCGAGGACCCGTCGATCGCCTCATACAAAGCGGACGCCTTGCGCCGGTTCCGGTCTGCCACGGCACCGAGACCGCCCTGATCCAGAATCCACTCCAGGACGAGGGATAACGCCCAGATGGAAAACACCGGAGGCGTGTTGTAGAGCGATTCCTTCTCTGCATGGGTCCGGTAGTTCAGATACGCGGGAACATCCGCAGGCGTCCGGTCGAGCAGATCGTTACGGATGATCACGACTGTCACCCCGGCGGGTCCGAGGTTCTTCTGGGCTCCGGCGTAGATCAAGCCGAAATCTTCTATCGGCAGGGGGCGGCTCATAATATCGCTGGACATATCCGCCACCAGCGGCGCCTCCACCCGGGGAAACTCCTTCCACTGAAGTCCTTCGATCGTTTCGTTGGAAGTGATATGAAAGTATGCGGCCCCCGCCGTGGACCGAAGAGAGGAAGCCGCCGGCAGCGAAGTAAACGAGCCATCACTTCCATCGAAGATGGTAGTCACCGTGGCGAATTTCTTCGCATCGGAGAGCGCCTTCTTGGCCCAGCTGCCGGATAGCGTCATGTCGATCGAGGCGGTGCCGCCGGAGGCTGGTTGCGACACCAGGTTCATCGGTATCATTCCAAACTGCATCGTCGCCCCGCCCCCGAGAAACAGAATGGAGTAGTTCTCAGGCACCTGTAAGAGTTGGCGAATCAGAGACATCGCTCGTGCATGAACGGCGTCATATTCCTTGCTGCGGTGACTGGTTTCCACCAGTGAGAGCCCGGCTCCCTGATAATCGACGAAATCCTTCTGGATCTGCTCCAGAACCGGAAGCGGCAACGTGGCCGGTCCGGCATAAAAATTATATACCCGTGCCATACGGGAAGCGTAGCAAAATCACCGGATTTGATCTACCAAATTCCTGTTTGATGTGAATGGGTTCACATTATGGAAGCGATCCGCCGGCCCTTGCTGCACGCTGCGATCCCCCGCATAGTAGGGTCCGTGTCACGAACGATATCACGCCTGCTCATGAGCCTAGCGCTCCTGGCGATCAGCGTTCAACTATACCGGACATTTCTGAATCTGGCCTCGTTTCGCACGTTCGCGTTGACGGTGGTCAGTCTGTGCCTGGAGGCGCTTCCGTTTCTCCTGTTGGGATCGCTGGCGGCGGCACTGGTACGCTCCTACCTGCCGGCGGGACTGCCGGCGCGGGTTGCTCGGCGGCTGGGGCCGACCGGTATTCCGGTGGCAGCGCTCAGTGGTCTCGTGGCGCCGGTGTGCGAGTGCGCCATCGTTCCTACGGTGCGGGGATTACGGGAGCGGGGGCTTCCGCTCCCCTACGCGATTACGATCCTCGTGAGTGTGCCAATTATCAATCCTGTGGTAATCGCCTCGACGATAGCGGCGTTTCCGGGGAGGGCGGATCTCGTGGCGGCACGCTTCCTGGGAGGTGCCGCGGTGGCGGTGATTACCGGCTTTGTGTTCTTCGCGATGTACGGCAATCGCGAGGATGTACCGCGGCCCCGCCTCGCTCCGGGCCCGGCCCCGGACACGGACACGGGTACGAGTACGAGTACGGGCGGCGAACACCACCGCCACGATCACCACCATGTCCACCGGCACCCCTTTGACACGTTGGAGGCCCACGCCGCGCAACCGATCCGCGACGTCGTGAACGCAACGCTGCACGAGTTCCTGGAAGTAACCCGCTACTTCGTGGTAGGGGCGATACTCTCCTCGCTCCTGCAAGTTGCTGTTCCTCCGGAGGTGTTTACCCGCCTCAGCTCATCGCTGGTGGTGGCGGTACTGGCGATGATCACCCTGGCGTTTATCCTCTCCGTGTGTAGTGAGGCGGATGCGTTCCTGGGAAAGGCGTTCTTGCCGTTGATGCCGGCACCGGCGGTGATCGCCTTTCTGGTATTTGGACCGATGATGGACTTGAAAAACGCCGCCATGCTGCGCGGCGTGATCACCGGGAAACAGTTGGTGGGCCTCACGGCGTTGCTCACCGTCCTGGTGGTCGCTATGGCAGCGGTGCTGCAAGGAGTATGGGCATGAGAGACACGCACCTTCGAATACTGACCGCCGTTCTGGCGGTGGGAATATTCGGATTACTGGTAGTGACTACGATCGACGGCAGCGTGCGGGCGATTCTTAACCCGCGGATTCTGCCGCGGACGCTCATCGGAGCCGGTGCCTTTGCCGCGGCGGCGCTGATTTGGGCGGTGGATGGAATACGACGTCCCCACTCCGGTAGTGGACTGTCCCTGGCCGCGGCGTGGCCGTTGCTGGTTCCGGTAATCCTGTTGCCGGCGGCGGCGCAGAGTACCAGCAGCGACTACAGTCAGATTCGCCTCTTCACCGCCGGGGGATCGGGGGGTTCGGCCGCCGAAGCGGTCTATTCCGGCGCCGGTCAGTCGGCAGCGGTATCGCTGGGGAGCGGAACTCTGGGAGGAATCGCGCCCCCCGCGTCCGGGTCGCCCCACGCCGCTCAGGACGCCGACTCGGCCGGGATATCGCTGTCCGGCGCGGCTATGTCCCGCGCGAGCGGTGAGCGGGAAGAGCTCGAGTCAGGCTGGGTGGACGGAGCAAATCCGGAACTCCTCGCCGCGGTGGCCGCGGCGGAGCGCCTCGGACCGGATCAGCCGGTGCCGCCGGAGAGCCTTACCGGCGTCGGTCGGGGGTCGGGCCCGGAATCACTGTCTCCCGAGCGGAGGGAGGCGATCGCCGAACTGGCGCGCACCGCGGGGCCCATCACGATCGATACCGACACGTTCTCGCGGCGGGTGAATCTGATCTGGGACGACCCGGGGCGCTTTGCGGGCGAGGAGGTGCGCCTCACGGGATTTGTCTATCGCCGACCGGACTGGCCGATCGACACGTTTGTCGTGGCGCGGCTTTCGATCTGGTGTTGCGCCGCCGATGCGGCGGTGGTGGGGCTTCTGGCCAGGGCGGATCGGGCGGCCACGGCGCCGTCGGATGGACAGTGGGTTGAGCTCAGCGGAACCCTGGGGGTTCGAGATGAATTCCGTGCCGGATCGGTGGCGATGGAGAACATGCCGGAACTGACCGCGCTCGAGTGGACCACGATTAAAGCGCCCCGCTTCGAGTATGTTTTTCCGGAATAGAGAACGTTGCGGAGTGAAAAGCCCCGCACGGGAAGGCAGGCCGGGTTGGGTGGTTACCCGAAAAAACTCCGCACGGGGCCAAATGTCTATGCTACGTAAATCGTACTATCGATAAAACTGTTTGTCTATCGGAATACCACTAAAAAAACGGAGAACGTCATGATTGGAGAAATACTCGCAATAGCAGCTGGTTCGGTGCTGATTTTAGTGGCGCTGGTGGGATGCGTGGTCCCCGTGGTGCCGGGTCCCCTCCTGGCGGCGGCTGCGCTGTATCTCTTGTCTCTGGCGGGGGAGTGGGCGATATATACCTGGCCGGTGCTGGCGCTGTGGACGGTGGCCGCGGTGGGTGCCCAGCTATCGGACAACATTCTCCCCGCCCGGGCCGCCGGTCGCGCCGGAGCGGGAACGGCCGGAGTCTGGGGAAGCGTCGTGGGAATGGTGGCGGGGACGTTTTTGTTTCCCCCCTTCGGGGTGTTTGTCGGAGCGTTTGCCGGAGCGTTCCTGGGAGAGATCGTCTTTCACCGGGAGAACCGGGAACCGTTGCGGGCTGCGGTTGCGGTATTCCGCGGTAGCCTGGGGGCGATCGTGGTGAAGCTGGCGGTGAGCGGCGGAATCGGCGTGGTGTTTATTCGCGGGGCGGTGCGATTGCTGTAAGCGTTGTACGTGGCTGCCGGTCTCCCGCAGTGGCCGGCGCACGTTACTCCCCGCCGCGGGTCACCGTGAACACCTGAACCTGACGCTGCAGCTCCTCCGCTCCGGAAGTTACCGACCCGATCATCGATTGAACGCGGTCGATTTCCCCCTCCGATTGCCCCGACTGATCCCGAATCTCGTCGATTCGGCTGCGTACCTCCCGGGCGAGCTCTTCCATCGTTTGAAGTGAGGCGCGAATTTCCTGCGCCTCGGAGTCGAAGCGCCCGAACGTTTCGCTGTTTTCCCGGCTGATCCGCGAAGCCTGAGTGATGGCGTCCACCAATTCTTTCAGTACGCTGCCGATATTCTGAGAGCTTTCCTCAGCGGAGGAAGCGAGGCGCTGAATTTCGTCGGCGACAACCGCAAATCCCTTTCCCGACTCTCCGGCGTGAGCCGCTTCAATGGCGGCGTTCATCGCCAGGAGGCTCGTCTGGTCGGCGATTCCCGAGACTCGCCCGGTGGAACTCTCAACCTGGCTTCCGAGCGGGCCCATATCCTCGGCGATCGTCGCCGTGCTCCGACCGATTCCTCGGAACGTCTCCAGCGCGCCGTCGGCAAACTCCTTCAGCTCGCGACCGGTACGCGCAGTTTCTTGGGAGCTGTCGGTAATCTCGCCAATTACGGAGGAGAAGCGTTCCATGAGGACGTCAACTGCCATTGCGATGCGTCCCAGTTCTCCGCGACCGGTGGTGCCAAGGCGCAGGGTGAGATCGCCCGCCTGCGCCTGCGACAACGACTGTTCGATCGGGCGCACCGGTCGCAGAAGTCGGTTCAGGAGGTATCCGAATCCCAGAAACATCACGATCGCCGCCGCCACAACTGCGATCGCCAGCCCGGTGATCAGCTGCCGGACTCCGGCGAAGCGAGTGGCATCAGACATGACATAGCCGGTGTACCAGTCCCAGGACTGGTAGTAGGAGGCAATCATCCACCCGTTGAACTCCGAGGCGTCTACGGCGAACTCCTGCGATTCCTGGTCGTCCATTTCAGCATCGGCCAGGCGAGGCGCGATGACCTGGGTCAGCATATCCCGACGTACGCCGCTCTCCGGGAGATGCATAATTACCTCCGCGTCGCCGTTGACGATAAACGGATACGCCCGGGCGTCCTCAAAATCGAGGTACTTCCGCTCCAGTTCCTGCAGCAATTCCTGCTGTATTTCGTATGCCTCGTCGGTGGCGGCGGACACCGCGTCCACCTGACGGTAGTCGTATTCGAAGTTGCGTATTCGCTCTGAGTAGTCGCCGCGGTCCAGCGTCTGTATTTCCCGGCGAACACTGACAACGGAAAGCGCCACGGTAAGACCGGCGAGCACCAGCATCACGATGCCTGAAGCTAAAAACAAAGGGGTGCGAATTGAGGAGCGCATGGACATAGTGTGCCTGAGACGTTCCAATGCGTCTACCGTTGGGCCGTGCCGCTCGGTGCAGTGCCGCTCGGTGTGGTACCGCCCGGTGCAGTGCCGCTCGGTGCAGCGTTACCGCTCCGATACCACGGAGCCCCGGTCCTCGTCCAGGTGGATCATGAGACTGGTATCGATTTCCTGCTGCAGCGCCTCCACGTGGGAGATAATGCCGATGACGCGGTTCTCCCGGCGAAGGTTCTTGAGCGTCTCAAAGACATCGTGCAGCGAATCTCCATCGAGCGCACCAAACCCTTCATCCAGGAAGAAGAACGCCGGCTGGTCGCCGCCGGCGCCGTGGTCGATACTGTCCACCAGCGCCAGGGCGAGGCACAGGGCGGCCTGGAACGTCTGCCCGCCGGACAGCGTCTTCACGCTGCGCCGCCGCCCCCCGTTGAGATGATCGATAACCGCAAAGTCGCGATCGCCGCTGAGAACCAGCTCCAGCTGGTTCCGGGTTAGGTAGCGAAAGCGCTGGTTGGCGGCGGCCACCAGCTGCTCCAGATAGACTTGCGCCACATAGCTTACGAATCCGGCCCCCCGGAAGAGGTTGATAAGTGTGGTGAGATTGTCCCGGCGCGTCTGGAGTGCGGTCCGCTCGGCGGTGAGCTGGACGCGCCGGTCGATCTGGGCGAAGGCGGTCTCGATCTGGGAGTTTACGGCTCCGAGGCGCTCGCCGAGGGCGGTGATCGTCTGCTCCAGTTGCTCGACATCGCCCTGGACACGGCTCAGTTCCGCCTCCACGGTGGCCGGATCCGACGGGGTATCGGCGGGAGCGGCATCCAGTTCCTCGGTAATCTCCGCGGTGCGCTCGGTGATGCGCCGTTTGCGCTCCCGGGCGGTGGCGAGACGCTCCTCGTGGCCGGCCAGGTCCGGAAGATCATTGAGAAGATCCTCGATCTGGTGTTCTTCCGTACCGTCGGGAATGTGGGGAGCGGCGGCTAATGCGCTGGAGAGGGCGTGCTCGGCTGCTCGTCGCTCTTCACCGGCGGCAGCGAAAACCCGGCCGCGCTCCTCCGCCTGGGCGGTGAGCCGCTGCACCTCCTGCGCGGCCGTAGAATGCTTCTCGGCGATGCCTTCCCGTTCCGACTGGAGCCGGGACAGCTCGCGGGATATCTGTTCAGCTGCCGCAACGACTGTGTCGGCGTCGGGCACGGCGGCTTCCCCGTCTGAGCGATGCGCGGCGGGGGCGGACCCCGCCGGCAGCGCAGCCGCCCCAAGAACCGTTTCGTAGTGCGCGCGAGCGTCCTCATCCAGTTGATCCAGGAAAGAGGTCTCCTCCCGGGCAAGTTCCTCCCGCCGCCGCAGGCGCTCCTCCACCCGCGCCTCCTCCGTGGCCACTGCGGTGTCGGCGTATCCCCGGGTGGTCTGCAGCTCCTCCAGGGTAGAGCGGCGGGCGTCGATCCTGGTGTAGCGCGCCTCCACCTCTTCGAGCCATTCCACCGCTGCCGCGGGATCGGCGGGAAGCGCATCGCGACCGGCAACCTCCGGTGGTCGTTCAAGCGATTGCTCTTCGCCGGCGAGCCCGGTGAGCGTACCTTGCAATTGCGCGAGCTGTGAGATTCGCGTCTCCACGGCGCGGAGCTCCTCCTCAAGGGCGGTCGGGTCCGGTGGGACCGATTCACGCTCCATGCCGGGGTGGTGCACCGATCCGCACACGGGACACGGCTCACCCTCGGCAAGGGACTCCGCCAGGCTGCGCAGCTGATCGTCCACGGCGGCGTGGTGGAGCTGCGTTTGCAATCGCCTGCGATCGTTCTCCGCCTGATTCCGCAAGCGGGCCACCTCGTCGGCCGGGACCGACTCGCGGTCCGGCGGTGCCGTACCCTGGAGCTCTTCGTCCACGCCGGCCGCGCGCAACGCCGTCCGTCGCCGCTCGGCAATGGAACTGACGGCGGACCGATAGTACTGCTCGGCCTGGATCGCTGCGTGGAGTTCGCGCAGACGACTACGTTCGGGAACATCCCGCTCGAGCTCGGCGATCGCTTCGCGGAACTCCGCGATCTGCCTGTTGGCATCGTCCCGGTGCGCAACCGCCGCGTCCCGCGCCTGCCGCGTCTGATGCAGCTCACCTTCCACCGAGACCCGTTGTGCCCCGCGGGAGAGCGTATCCCGAAGCGCCTCCAGCACCGGCCGACGCGTCGCCTCATCCTCCAACCGCCGGCGGCGCTCCTCTATCTCCCGCAGCCGCTGCTGCGCCGGTTCCTGCTGCGCGGCAACCTCCGCCACGCGCGCCTGCGCATCTTCCTCTCGGCGGCGCGCCTCCCGGAGCCGGTCAAACGGCGCGCGCAGGTGATCCCGAACATCGTGAAGGCGGGCGATGTGATTCTCGAGCTCCTTGAGAGAGTGCTCCGCGTGACGGAGTTCGGAATCCTGCTTGCGCAGCTCCTGAAGCTCCCGATGGAGGGTCCGGAGTCGCTCCAGCTCCTCCGCACGGGCGCGCGCGTCCCGCAGTCGGGTGCCGGCGGCGGTGCGCTCCGCGGTGACGCGCGTTCGCTCAGCTTCCAGTTCCCGGCGGATCGCCTCCGGGTCCTCCGGCAGTTCGCGGAGCGCACTCTCCACCCCTTCCAAACGAGTGGAGGTGGTACCCATGAGCGTCCGCGTCCGTGAATGGAGATCGAAGCGCTCCAGCTGAAAGAGATCCTTCATCATGTCGGTACGTTCGGTGGCGCCGAGCTGCAGGAACTCTTGAAATCGTCCCTGCGGAATAATCGTGGTGCGGCGGAAGTTCTGGTAGCTCAGCCCCAGCACCCGTTCGCCGTCGACGTGGTCCAGGGGGATCCATTCGCCGGAGGCGGCGGCAGCGGCATCGGCGGCATCAGCGTCGGCCGCAGAGCGATACGCCCGGCGCGACATCGATCCCACTTCCTCCGGGCGCTTCCCGTTGCGCTTGGCCTCCGCGGTGAATCGGAACCTCCGGGACTGGCGGTCAAGAAAGGTGAAATCCACGAAGAGCCGGTCGCTGCGAAGGTTGAGCATGTTGGTGCTGCGCTTGTCACCTTTGTTGAGGCGCGCCGACTCCCCGTAGAGCGCCAGCGTCATCGCCTCCAGAATTGAGGACTTGCCGCTTCCCACCGGTCCGAAGATTCCGAAGAGCTGCGCCGCGGTGAGGCGCCGGAAATCTATGGTCACCGTCTCCTGGTAGGAGTAGAGGCCCTGAATCGTGAGCGTCAGGGGAATCATGAGTGGGGCTCCTGTGTGGAATTGGTCTGCCGGTGGGCGGAGGCGGCCAGTGGGTCGTCGACGGGGTCATCCGGGGCGCCGTCCTCGCCCCGACCTACCTCGGCGAGCACCTCGCGAAAGAGCTCCCGCATCGCATCATCCGGCTCGACCCCGTGGCGCTCGAAGAAGAACCGCGCGAAGAGGCCGTGAATATCCCCCGTGGGATCGATCTGAGCGCCGGCGCGTTCCTCGTTGGTCGAGGAGGAGGCGGACAACGGAACGATCGTCACGATGCCGTCGTGGAGTTCGTGCAGGCGGCGACGGTCCGCGCCGGAGAGATAGTTCGGAAGCGTGATCGAGAGCTCCACCAGGGCGGCGGGGTGTTCCACAAGCCAGGCGAGGGCGTCCTCCACCGAAGAGGCGTGGTAGCGCAGGAGCTCGCGCCCGGCGGTGAGCGGGCGCCGGCGGACCGTAGCCTCCGAACCCAGGGAGCCGCGGGGCTCCACCTCCACAATGGTGACGCTCTTCTCGTGGCCCGCTTCGGCAAAGCTGTACGCCAGCGGGCTTCCGCTATAGTACAGTGGCGCGGGGCCGGTCACCGGATGGGAGCGGTGCAGATGGCCGCACGCCGCGTACTGAACCTCCGCCGGCACGATCGCGGTGGAGAGCGCCGGGGCGCCGCCAATATGCGCGATGGGCCGCTCCCCGTCGGGCTCTTCCGGGGGGTTCTCAGGATCGGCGGCAAACATGAGATGCGCCACCAGGAGATTGATTCCCTCCCCCTGCAGGGAACGCTGTGCCCGTTCCCGCCAGCGTTCCGCCAGCACATCCTGCAGCGCCTGCTCCTGGTCCCCGGCGGGATCCAGCGCGCGGCGCAAACGCACCTCGTTGGCGTAGGGCACCAGGAGGACGCGGATCGGCACCCCGGCCACGCCGGGACGATCGATGGACAGTTCTACGAACCCCGGCTCACTCCGGGCCACCGAAACGGCACCGGCGGTAAACGTATCGGCCGTCTCTTCGGGGTACCCCGCGAGCAAGATACCGTGCGTCCGCGCCAGCACCTCCGGCGCAACCACCCGGTCCGGCGAATCGTGGTTTCCCGCAATCGCGATCACCCCCCGTGTTCCATCCCGGGCCAGGTCCCGCAGCGTGTGGTAGAGCAGTTCCTGCGCGTCACTGCCGGGATTAAACGTATCAAAGAGATCACCGGCGACGATCACCAGGTCCGGGTCTTCCTCCTCGGTGATCGCCACGATCTCCTGCAGGACCTGCCGCTGCTCTTCGAGCCGCGGGAAGCGCTCCAACCGTTTTCCAATGTGCCAATCTGCCGTGTGGAGGATCTTCATACGTCCCGTCTGTTGTACCGCATCCCCGGCGGGTTTTGAAAGCGGGAGTGGATCAGCCGCAGGCGATTGAAGCGTACCAAGTGATGCGATATCATCATGTGTATGCGCACTACACTCGATATCGACCAGGATGTCCTCGAAACCGCCAAAGAGATCGCGCGGAAAGAGAAGAGATCAGCCGGGGCCGTGATTTCTGAACTCGCTCGACACGGGTTCTACGCCAAAGAATCGTCCGTATCGGCAGGAACGGAACCGTACGGGGAGAAGAACGGGGTTCCGGTTCTACCCCCGACCGGTTCACTCGTGAGTGAAGCATCGATCCGGAAAATTCGGGACGACGAGGGCATTTGATGCGTTCTCTGCTCGATATCAACGTCATAATCGCGCTCCTCGATTCCGATCACGATTTCCACCATCGGGCGCACGAATGGTGGGAGGCTCACCGCGGCCACGGCTGGGGCTCGTGTCCGCTCACGGAGAACGGTGTAGTCAGAATCATGTCGCACCCGGCATATAATCCGCGACGGCCACTCACTCCCGCGGCTGTTGTGAAGATCCTTCGCGCCTTCGCTCAGGGGACAGAGCACCGGTTCTGGCCTGACAGTGTATCGCTTCTGGATGAAGCGATGATCGATTTCGCGCAAATTCTCGGCCCCCGCCAGGTGACGGACATATATCTTCTGGCGTTGGCCACGTCTCAGGAGGGTCGCCTCGTCACTTTCGACGAATCGATCAATTCCAATGCGGTTCCAACAAGCGGCTCCGAGAATCGTCTCACCATTTGAAGGAAATCGCGGCGATTCCGTTACAACCGGATGACCTCACAATCAATCATTGTCTGCCCATAAGCAGAGATATTGACACCCTCCCGTCACCCGGGCACCCTTTTCCGTCCATGGCTACCAGGCATGAACCCGTTACCTCCACGTACCGCAACGGTCCGGTGGAGATTCAGTTTCAGCTCCACCGCTCCCGGCGCAAGACGATCGGAATCTCGGTGTATCCCGGCGGTGTGGTTTCGGTTCGGGCGCCGCGGGGAGCGGACCCCCGGGCGGTTATGGATGTACTCCGTAAGAAGGAGCCGTGGCTGCTGCGCAAAATCCAAGAGCTCTCACCGGTGGAACCCCGAAACGGGCGGGAATGGCATGGCGGGATGGAGGTACCGCTCCTGGGACGACCGCGGCCGTTGCGGGTGGTATTCGGAAGTCGTCCCGGGGTGGTGCTGACACCTGCAGGGTTCGAGGTGCGTCTGACCGAGCGTGACGCCAGCGCCGAGGGGAGAATCGATTTCACCGCCTCGGCCGCGCCCCATCAGCTCCACCGCGCCGTCTCCCGCTGGTATCATCGCCGCGCCCCGGCCGTCTTTACCCATCGTCTACGGGTCGTCCGGCGGGACCCGCGCATCGCGGCGCTGGGTGATCCCGGCACGCTTAAGGTCCGCCGTATGCGGCGGAGGTGGGGCAGTTGTTTTCTCGATGGCCGAATCAATTTGAACACGGAGCTTCTGGGAGAGCCGGTTGCCCTCATCGATTACGTGATCATCCATGAGCTGTGCCATTTGCGGGAACACAACCACAGTCCCCGCTTCTACCGTCTCATGGACGAGGTGATGCCGGACTGGCGGGAGCACCGAGTTCGACTGCATCGCAGCGCTACCGCCGGCTTCCTGCACACCCCGTAGGCGGCACACGCCGGTGGGTACGGTCCACCGTCGTGCGGGTACGCTACCCTTCCGGGGGCGACTCACGGTAGGATCATGGGCATGTTCGCTTCCTGGATTAGCCGCGCCGCAGCTATGATCTCCCGCCCCGAGTGGCTTCCCGACTGGACGGGAGCGCTCGTGCTCCCGGTTACACTTATCGTGGCGTACGCCGTCCTCTCGCGATTGGTTCCGGTCCTTACACCCTCACAGAAACGCGCCTCGGTACGCCTGCTGTTCCGCCGGACGCGCTTTCCGGTGCAGATCATTCTCCTCACCGCCACCCTGCAGCAGACGCTGGTACGAACCCTGGACTCGCCGGAGCTGGTGCACACCGTCAACCGTGCGGCGCCGATCATCATTATTTTCGGAATCGCCGTACTCGCGTATCGACTCGTAAGCACCTTCTTCCTGGAGCTCAGAAAGCGCTTCGACACCACCACCGAAGACAACCTTCAGGCGCGCCGCGCCACTACCCAGATTATCGTTCTGGAACGGGTGGTGGGCTTCATCGTGGTGGTGATCGGAATCGCGGCGGGGCTTATGAGTATTCCCGGGGTACGCCAGTACGGAGCGTCATTGCTGGCCTCCGCCGGTGTCGCCGGGCTGGTGCTGGGCTTCGCCGCGCAACAGACGATCGCCAACGTATTGGCGGGAATTCAGATCGCAATCACGCAGCCGCTGCGCATCGAGGACGCGGTGGTGATCGATGGTGAATGGGGCTGGATTGAAGAGATCACGCTTACCTACGTGGTGGTCCGCGTCTGGGATCGGCGGCGGCTGGTGGTGCCGATCTCCTACCTGCTGCAGAAACCGTTTCAGAATTGGACGCGCAATAGCTCCTCGATCATGGGCTCGATCTATCTCTACGTGGACTATACCCTGGACGTGCAGCAACTGCGCATAGAACAGTCGCGACTACTCGCCGCCAGCCCCTACTGGGACGGTGACGTGGACGTGGTACAGGTGGTGGATACCACCGAGCGGACGATGGTGGTACGCTCCCTGGTGAGCGCTTCCAACTCGCCGCGGGCGTGGGATCTGCGGTGCGAGATCCGGGAGGGGCTCGTGACGTGGATCAAAGAACACTATCCCGATTCGCTGCCCCGCGAGCGGATACGGATCAAGGGCACGATTCAGGCGTAACATGAATCTGAAGACCAGCCCCTTCGGCCGGGAATGGCCCCGCTTCGCCGGGGCCACCGGTGCCACAATTCTCGCCGCCGTCGCCGGGTTTGCCGTGCCGCTGTTGGTGCAGGCGGTGCTGGACTGGATTCTGATGGACCAGGCTGCCCCACCCTTCCGCTGGGTGACGGGTCTCGTGACGCTCGTGGGCGGCCCGGAGGTGGTGCGCCGCAACCTGTGGCTTCCGGCACTGGCGATCATCCTCGCCACCGCGGTGAACGGCGGCGCGTCCTATTTTGCCGGGCGCTGGAGCGCCGAAGGAGCAGAACGCGCCGCCCGCCGCCTGCGGGACGAGCTCTACGCCCACCTTCACGCGGTGAGCGTGGCGTTTCACCAGCGAAGCTCCAGCGGAGACCTGCTGCAGCGCTGCACCTCCGACGTGGACACGATCCGCAAGTTCTTCGCGATTCAGCTGATGGAGGTGGGCCGCGCCCTGGCGATGACCGCCGTGGCGATTCCGGTGATGCTCACCCTCCACCCCCGGCTCACCGCCGTGGCGCTGGTACTTCTGCCGGTGGCGTTCTGGTACACCCTGCGCTTCTTTCAGGATGTGCAAACGGCGTTCACCGCCTCCGACGAAGCTGAAGGAGAGCTCTCGGCGGTCCTGCAGGAGCATCTCAACGGCCTCCGGGTGGTGCGCGCCTTTGCCCGGGAACCGGAGCAGATGGAACAGTTCACGGCGCAGAACGAGAAGCACCGCCGCGTCACGATGGTGCTGCTTCGTCTGTTGGCTCGGTACTGGTCGGTTTCGACGCTGATCGTGGTGGTTCAGCTCGGAGCGGTGCTGGTGGTGGGAACGATCTTCGCCGTGCGGGGTGAGCTCTCGATTGGGGCGCTCCTGGTCTTTCTGATGCTGGAACAGATGCTGCTGTGGCCGATTCGTCAGATGGGAATGGTCCTGGCGGACCTGGGCAAAGCCAAGGTGGCGTTTCGGCGTATCGCCGAGGTGCTCAACGCCCCCGTGGAAGACGATGATCCGCTCCTGGCGGGAGCGGGAACGGAACGCCCGGAGATCACCGGCCGTATCACTTTTGAGGACGTGTGGTTTTCCTATCCCGATAGCACCGGTCCGGCGGCGCTCAACGGAATCAGCTTCTCCGTGGAGGTCGGCACCACGGTGGGCATTCTCGGTGCCACCGGATCGGGAAAGACCACAATGATGATGCTCCTCTCCCGGCTCTACGATCCCACCGGCGGCCGGATTCTCATCGACGGCCATGATATCACCACGATCGAGCGGCGGTGGCTGCGCCGGCACGTGGCGTTCGTCCTGCAGGAGCCGTTTCTCTTTGCCCGGACGATTCGCGACAACATCTCCCTCGCCCGAAGCGCCGCCCGCGACGCGGAAGTCACCGCCGCCACCCGCTCCGCCGCGGTGCACGATGTGATCGAGTCTTTTACCCACGGCTATGAGACTGCGGTGGGGGAGCGCGGCGTCACGCTCTCCGGCGGACAGAAGCAGCGCGTGGCAATAGCCCGGGCGCTGATTACCGGCAGCCCGATTATGGTGTTCGACGACAGCCTCAGCGCCGTGGACACCCGCACCGACGCGCAGATCCGCTCGGCGCTCCTGGAGCGCGGTGCCACCACGTTTCTCATTTCTCATCGTGCCACCACCCTGGCGCGCACCGACTACCTCATCGTCATCGAGGAGGGACGCATCGTGGAAGCGGGACCGCCGCAGGTACTCCTCACCAGATTGCCGGGAGGTGATCCGGGGACCGGCTTCTTTGCCAGGATCTGGGATCTACAGCAAGGAGTGGCCAATGCCGACGCTTCGTGATCAGCAGTTTACTCAACGCTTCGACTACTGCATCTGGATCCGACTGCTGAAACGCGCCCGGGAGTTCCGCGGAACGGTGATCATCCTGGCGATCATAATGCTGGTGGTGGGCGCGACAGATGCGCTGTTCCCGCTGCTTAACGGGATCGCCGTGGACCGCTATATCCAGACCGGCAGTCTCGACGGACTTACGCATCTGATCATCGCCTACGCGGTGTTGGCGGCGGCGCAGGCGTTTCTGGTGTGGCTCCTTATCGTCTACGCCGGTCGTATGGAAACAGGTCTCATGTATCTCTTTCGGCAGGAGGGCTTCACGCACCTGCAACACCTTTCCATCGGGTACTTCGATCGTACCCCGGTGGGCTGGCTCATGTCTCGGCTTACCTCGGATATTCAACGCCTCGGGGAGACGGTTGCCTGGGGACTGGTGGACATTATCTGGGGCATGGCAATGATGCTGGCCGTGGCGGTGGCAATGGTTATTCTGAACCCAGGGTTGGCGCTGTTGGTGCTTACCGTGGTGCCACCGCTGGCGCTGGCGTCCTACTACTTTCAGAAGCGTATTTTAGGGGCTCATCGCTCCGTGCGCCGACTCAACAGCGAGATCAGCGCCTCCTTCAGCGAGGGAATCGCCGGCGCGGTCACCTCGAAAACACTAGTGCGGGAGGCGGAGAACCTCCAGGAGTTTACCGATCTCACCGGGCGCATGCGCACCGCGGCGATTCGGGCGGCGGTGTTCTCCGCACTCTACATGCCGGTGGTACTCCTGCTGGGGAGCGTGGGCACTACGATCGCCCTCATGGCCGGGGGCGCGCGGCTGGAGAGCGGGGCCGTAACGGTGGGCGTTATTGTGGCGTTTATCGGCTACACGGTGCAGTTTTTTGAGCCGGTGCGGGAAGTGGCGCGAGTGCTCACCGAGCTGCAGTCGGCACAGAGCGCGGCGGAGCGCATCGCCGGACTCCTCGAGACGGAACCGGAGATTGTGGATTCGCCGGAGGTGGTGGAGCGCTTCGGTTCGGTTCTCGAGCCTCGCCGAGAGGAGTGGCCCCGCGCGCAGGGCGAGGTCGTCTTCGACCACGTCTCCTTTCACTACCACGACGGTCAACCGGTGCTGCACGATTTCAACCTCACCGTGGCGCCGGGAGAGTCGGTGGCTTTGGTGGGAGAAACCGGCTCCGGAAAAAGCACAATCGTAAATCTTATCGGGCGCTTCTATGAGCCGGTGGAAGGTCGAGTCCTTATCGACGGCGCCGACCTGCGGGGGTGCAGTCAGTCGTGGATTCACAGCCAGCTGGGCTACGTGTTACAGACACCGCAACTCTTCCGGGGCACCGTCCGGGACAACATCGCCTTCGCCCGCAGCGATGCTACCGAAGCAGAAGTGATCGCCGCGGCGCGGATGGTGGACGCCTACGAGATGATCATGGCGCTCTCGGCCGGGTACGATCATGAGCTGGGAGAGGGTGGATCCGGTATTTCCACCGGGCAGAAGCAGCTCATTTCCTTCGCCCGGGCCGTGCTCGCTGATCCCCGGATCTTCATCCTGGACGAGGCCACCAGCAGTATCGACACGGAGACGGAGCTTCGCATTCAACACGCCATTCGCTCCATGATGGAGGGGCGCACCAGCTTCATTATCGCCCACCGTTTGTCTACGGTACGGCACGTGAATCGTATCCTGGTACTGGAACAGGGGCAGGTGATCGAGTCAGGGACCCACCAGGAGCTGGCCGCCGCCGGCGGTCGCTATTCCGAACTTCACCGCGAATCGATGCGGTAAGAGCAGGCCCGGGGAACACTACCCCCGGGTGCGCTTGGCTCCGTACATCTGCGAGTCCGCGTGGCGCACCAGTTCGTCATAGGTTGCGCCGTGATCGGGGAAGAGTGCGTAGCCGGTGCTTGCCGACACCGTCACCGAACTGGTGGAGGTGCCGGCGTCGGAGGTGATATCGATCGGGGCTGAAACCGCCTGCTTCAACTTGGCGGCGATCGCCTCTACCGCCGCCGCGGAGGGTCCCACGGTAAGCACCACCACAAACTCGTCGCCTCCGACGCGCGCCACCAAATCGTCCGAGCGCGTTGCACTCTGAAGGCGGTTCGCCACTTCCTGCAACACCGTATCTCCCGCCTGGTGACCATAGGTGTCGTTAATCGGTTTGAAATGGTCCAGATCGATAAACACGATCCCCAACGGTTCAGGATTCTCCCTCCGTCTGTCGAGACACGCCGCCACAAACTGGTGGAACATCCGGCGATTACTCACACCGGTCAGGTGGTCGCGGTTGGCCAGTTCGCTGATGTGATCGTAGGCGTGGCGGAGTTCATCTTTCTCCTGAACCACCAACCGATTGAGTACCGTCACCCGGTCGATAATCAGGGCGTTATCGATGGCGATCGCCAGGAAGGCGGCGAGCGTTCGGACGATTCGGATGTCCAGCTCGGAATACGCGTGGGCCCGGTGGGTCTGAATACTCAGCACCCCCACTAAGCGATCCTTCACCAACAGTGGCAGGTAGAGTGCCGAGTAGTTACCGTCCGCGTCGGCGTGTTCCGGATAGGCGTTGAGGTAATCCCGGTATTGCACGTTGAGATCCTCGATCATGATCGGTTTCCGGTGCCGAACCACCCATCCACTGAACGTTTTTCCCTCTTCCAGGGATACCTGGTACGGCTCCAACCGGCGCCCGTTCTCGATTACCAGGCGCGACTCGAGCGAGTGTTCCTCTTCGTCGTAGACCCCGATCGAGAATACCTGCGCATCGAGGACGCGGTTCACATGCGCGTAGATCTGGTCGAGAATCTCCTCCAGATCGAGGCTCGAGGTTATCTCCTGGGCGATTTCGCTTACCGCCCGAAGTCGTTCCGCCTCGATCGTCCGGGTCAGATCCTCCAGACGGTGTTCCGTCCAATCCTCCTGCAACTCCGATTTGAGCTCCATATAGCGCTTGTATTCGGTCAATGCCGTGGTTACATCACCTTGTTCCTCGGCGATCTCCGCCAATCTCTGGTGGAGGCGATAGGTAAAGTGGCGGGCGTTGATGTGCTGTGCCAGTTCCCGGGCGTGACGGAACATCTGCTCCGCCATGGCCGGCTGACCCAGTTGGCGGTGAAAGTCTCCCAAGTTCATCAGCGCTGAGACACGCATCACCGGAGACTTGAGTTCACGGGCGATCTCGATACTCTCGGTGTGGTACCGCTCCGCCTCCTCATGGCGACCTTCCCGGGCAGCCAGAATCCCCAGGCGGGAGACGATCTCTCCCTCGGTAAACCGGTCCTGTACCTCCCGGGCACCTTCCCTCGCCAGGAGGAACCGAGATCGCGCGGTGGGGAGGTCGTTTTCCCGGAGGGCAACCTCCCCAAGATTGCTCAGGACCACCGCTTCCGTTCCGGCATCAGGATGCTTCTGCAAGAGGCGCTGCGCCTGGACAAACAGTCCCCGGGCGCTATTCACGTGACCGAGACCGAGTTCTACTTCGCCGAGATTGTTATGAGCGGCGATCTGTGCGGAGGGCATCCGATGGCGCTCCGCCACGGTGAGGCTCTCCTGGTAGGAGGCGATCGCCCTGGCTAACTCCGACCGGCCGAAATGGACGGCACCATAGGCGTTATGGATTTTAGCCAGGAGATCCGGGTCCACGTTGCCGTCGCGGCACAACCGAAGCGCTTCGTCGAGATCGTCCTGGGCACCCTGGTAATCCGCTTGAACGGTGCGCGCCCAGGCGCGGCTCAGCCGGGCGGAGATCTCCGACTCCAGGTTTGTCAACCCCTGCGCCAGAGCGAGCGCCTCCGAGGCAAACTGCTCCGCCGCCTCCGGATCCCGAAACGACTGCTCCCACGCCCGGCGGGAAAGAAAATCGAGATGATGTTGATCTGCACCGACGTTGGACATTTTACATTTACTCCGGGACGTTTGCCGCTGGATTGTAGTACAGTACGGCCCGATATGCACAGCTTTTCCAGAGGACTCATGGCCGCTATTCCCATAGCCAGCGGGTATTTTCCGGTGGCGATCACCTTCGGCCTCGTGGTTCGTTCCGCGGGCCTCTCTACGTTAGACGCCGCCTTGGCATCGGTAATGGTGTTTGCCGGGGCGGCGCAGTTTCTCGCGATCGGTATGTACGTCGCCGCCGGGACGGTGGCGGGACAGTTGACCGTAGGATCGCTGGTAATGATCGCGCAGATCGTGATAGCCGGATGGCTGCTCAACCTGCGCCATCTCTTAATGAGTTCGGTGATCGCCCACAATCTCGCCGGGTCGTCGGAAGAACTGGGCACGCCGAATACTACCAGCGGTGGCCCCGGGATTCTCACCAGGAGCGTCATCGCCTTCGGCGTCACCGACGAGGTCTTCGGCGTTGCGGGTTGGCGCATCGCCGAGGGAGGCACCGTGCGCCCGCGCTATCTCCTGGGGCTCGAGGTAGGCGCGTACAGCGCCTGGGTCGGCGGCACCGTGGTAGGCGCCCTAAGCGGCGAGATACTGCCGGAGCACCTGCGGGTGGCGATGGGGCTGGCGCTGTACGCCCTCTTTGCCGCGCTTCTTGCCGGACAGATTCGCGCCGCCCGCCGCAAGGAGGGGGCGCGGATCGGACCGCTGGTGGTGGCGGCGGGCTCCGCCGCTCTCATTAACGCCGCCCTCCGGGTGGGGTTGGGCTGGGATGCGGGAGCCGCCTTTCCCCTGGCGATGGTGGCGGGGGCGGTGATCGCGATGGTCTCCGCCGGCGAGGCGCGGCCGCCCGGGGCGGATTTCGTGGAGAAAGGCGGCGACCCGCCGGCCCACGGGTCTACCGGGGAGCGCGCCGGCACGGGAGCGGGCCCGCGGCAGGACACCGGCCCGGGGGAGACGGCCCCCTCGCAGGAGGACACCGATGGTACATCCTGACTGGCTACTGGTCGTGGTGGGGCTGCTGGTCGGCACGTATGTAGTGCGGGCGATTCCGTTCTGGTTTTCCGGCATCGATCGGTTACCGGCACCGGTACACCGTTTCCTCGAGCTGGTGCCCGCCGCAGCTCTGGGCGCGCTCATCATCCCGGATGTGCTCTTTCAGGCGACCCCCGTGGTGGCGATCAGCGCTCCGGTACTGGCCTTTGTACTCACCATGCGCGGATTCAACCTGACGGTAGTGGTGATCGTGTCGATTCTCTCCGCCTGGGCCGGATTGGCGCTTCTGGGATAACTGTGGGTACCGGAGGATTCTCATCTGCCATGCAACACGATTGTGTATACCACGCGCTTGACACCCTCCGGCCCCGTGGCCAAGCTAAAACATATGGAATCCACCGCAGCGCTCTTGGGACTATCGCGATCGCAGCTCGAAGAGCTGGCACACTCCTACGGAGAACCGGAGTATCGTGGCCGGCAAGTCTTCCACTGGATCTATCGCAAACACGCGGAATCCTTCGAGGGTATGCAAAACCTGCCGGCTCGCCTCCGGTCGCTCCTGACCGAGCACCATACGATCGGCACGATTCCCCCGGTCCACGTGAACGAGAGCGAGGACGGCACCAGGAAGTATCTTTTCCCCACGCAACACGGGGGATTCGTAGAAGCGGCACTGATTCCCGAAAGCTCCCGGACAACGCTGTGCCTGTCGACCCAGGTGGGATGTCGCCGGAGCTGTACCTTCTGTCAGACCGCGCGCCAAGGCTTTCAGGGCAATCTCTCCGCCGGGGAGATCATCAACCAGTACCACAGCGTTCCCGAATGGGAGGCGATTACCAATATCGTCTATATGGGCATGGGAGAACCCCTGGACAACTTCGACGGAGCGATGGCGAGTCTCGGGTTGTTTACCGACCCCAACGGGTACGCCCTGCCACCCCGGAGGCTGACCCTATCCACGGTGGGAATCCACCCGGAACTCCGCGACTTCCTGGAACATCCTAACGCCGAGGGGGTGAGTCTGGCAGTGAGTCTCCACAGCCCCTTCCCCGAGGAACGGCGGCGGATCATGCCGGTGGAGAACGCCAACCCGATAGAAGAGACGCTGCGCCTGATCCGCACCGGTCGGGAGGATCGTAATCGGCGCGTCTCCTTCGAGTACACAATGTTCGCCGGCGTCAATGACACAACAGCCCATGTGGACGGCATCGCCAAACTGCTCAACGGACTCAGCGTTCGGATTAACCTCATTCCATATCACGAGCTGGATGGCACGAACCTGCGACCGACACCACCGGAAGAAATCGACGCCTTCGCGGAAAAACTGCGGGAGAAAGGGTTTCGCACCTCCGTCCGCCACTCCCGCGGGCAGGATATCAACGCCGCCTGCGGCATGCTCTGGACGCGCCACGTGGAAAATCGTGGCGACGCGCCGGTCCGAGTGCCGAGCGTCTCCCTCGAACCGTAGCCTCCGGACCGCGGGCTTTGGCTTCCATTCGGGCGATAGTATACGCTTGCCTTTTGCAGGATCTCCCGGCTATTTTTACGCCTATATGAAAATGTCCTCCCTTCCCGGTATCGGGTATTTCCTATTTCCGGCTTTAGTCGGGCCCGTGAGTATTGTCGCCGTCGACTGGTTTACCCACCTCGCTACGACCGCTGAACTTCTCGACTCCCTGTCCGCAGTCGTAATCGGGACGTTTCTTGCGCTCGTCGTGGTGGGAGCGGTAGTCTTCGGCGCGCTTTTCAGGGCGTTTTACCGCCAATGTGAAGACCACCCCGTCTCCGCATATCGCATGCTTTCGTGGATTCCCTTCAGCGTTGTCCTGTGGTCTGCCTTGCATAACGTTGTATTCTCCATCGTCCTCCATTCCGGATCGACCTTCGTTACGGATGGAACCGGCCTGTGGATCGTGGGTCTCTACGCCGGCGCCGTGGGGACGTTCTTTGGAATATTCTTCTACGCAGCGATGGTTCCCCGCATGGAAGCGCGCCTATCGATTGGGCCGGCATTAGCCGGAGAGGTGAAACCACCCCGAACCGACGTGCGCTTCATGGCGAGTGTGGTTCTCACAATCGCCTCTTTTCTATTTGGCGCGGTAAGTGTGGTACTTCATCCGATCTACGCCGGAGAGAGCCTGATCTTTGCCTTGATTCGAATCTCGCTTGTGGCGATTCCCTTTCTGGCGCTCACGGTTCTGCTCACTCGCTTTCTTTCCCAGGTAATTACCGGCCCCCTCACCCGCGCATTCTCGCAGCTCCACCGCTTCACCGAGGGCGATCTGACCGAACGGATTCCGGTAAACGGCGTGAGCGAGGTGGACCTGACCCTGGCAGGAATTAACACCTTTGTGGATACCCTTGCGGAAGTCCTGGGAGCCACGCGCACCGATACAAATCGCAATGTGGAAGCCGCATCCTCGCTCAATTCCCAGGCGGAGAATCAACGATCGTCCTCCCGGGACGTGGCCCGACGGCTGGAGTCCGCCGCTACGCGAATCGGCGAACTCAAGGAGCACGTGGAAAGCACCGCCTCCGCCACGGAGGAGATCACGCGAACCCTGCAGAGTTTGGGCTCTCAGATCACCGACCAGAATACGGCGATTGATGAAACGGTGGCTTCCGCGGAAGAACTCTCCTCCTCTACCCGGAGCGTAGTTGAAGTCTCCGAGACGCGGCAGAGAGCGGCGGAGGAGTTGCGTTCCGTCGCGGCCGACAGTAGGTCGCATGCGCAGAACGCCGTGAAGAATGTGGAAAGCATCGCCGCCCAGGTGGGAGACATCCTCTCCCTGAACAGCGCCATCGCCGGCCTGGCGGCTCAGACCAATATGCTTGCGATGAACGCCGCAATCGAGGCGGCTCACGCCGGAGATGCGGGGCGAGGCTTCGCGGTAGTCGCCGCCGAGATTCGCTCGCTGGCGGAATCGGCCTCAAAGAACGCCAAGGAGTCTTCAGATTTCCTGAAACGCGTCGTTGGGGGAATCGAGGCCACCGATCAGGCGATCCGCAAGGTGGAAACCTCTTTTCAACGGGTTGATGATGAAACGGGCTCACTCACCGACTCTCTTGGTGAAATCGTGGGCGCAGCTCAGGAGATGAACACGACCGCCGCCGGAATCACCTCCCAGATGGAAAACCTGCAGTCGATTAACCACCGCGTGGTGGAGGCCGTGACTCAGATCAACGAAGGCGCCGAGGAGATCGATAGCGCCGGACAGCAATCCAAAGCGATCACTCAGGATGTGGAAGAGCTTCTCGCCTCGGTACAGTCCGCCACCAACACGCTCACCGAAAGCGCCGAGGAGCTCCCGGCGATCAGCGAGGCGATTACCACCCGGGCGTCGGAACTCCAGCGGCGCCTCGCTACCTTTCAGCTGGCGGACGATACGGATCCCACGGGTACTCACCGGCGGTCGTAGCGTAGTCCCACCGGGACTCAGCCCGCGGGTTGCGCGGGATGTGCGTATCCGGTATCGCAAACGCTTCAAGCACCGCCCCGTGGGTGAGACGTTCCACCTCCTCCGCGGTCCCGTGTTCCCGCAAGAGATCACGAAGCATCCGGAAGGCGGGGAGCCCCGGGACTCCGCTTGCCCCTGCTTGCTTGTCCCGCCACGTGTGCGGCGCGTGATCACTCTCGACCCAGTCGACATCTCCCGCCTGCAGACGTTCCCAGAGGTTCCGTCGAGTAGCTTCGTTTCTCAGCGGCGGATTCACTTTCCACTCCGGTACCGCAGATCTCAGTGCGGCATCCTCATTGAGAAGCAGATGGTGGGGCGTAACCCCAGCGCGGATCGAGAACCCCACGGAGGGGCGCGTTGCAACGATGATATCCAGCACCGTGGGGGTCGTTACGTGGCAAATGTGGACACTCCCCCGAAACCCGGCCGCCTCGGCCAGGGCGAACTGCCGACGAACCGAATGCTCCTCCGCGGCAACCGGTCGCGCGGCGCCGTGCGTGAAGGGATAGTTGATGTTCCACTGCGTGGGGCGTAGTAACTCTTCCGACTCCGCATGCACCGCCACGACTCCCCGATAATCAAGAGAGGCCAGTGTGTTCCACACCAGTTGCTGTTCGGTCGCGGAGATCACCCCCATGTTGCCGGTACTGTGGCCGGCGAACAGCTTGAATCCGACCACTCGCGGGAAGAGCTCTTCCCGGCATCGCACAATTTCCTCGATCTGGCGCGGATTCGCCGTGATTCCGGCGTAGATACCGTGAAAGATCGGCACGTCTAGGGAATCCCTGGCACGGTCAGCGTCCGCGATGCGCCGGAGAAGTGCGGCACGACCGGTCAACGGGGGATCGGTGTTCGGCATTTCGAACACACCCGAGATGCCGACGTGCCACGCAACGGAGAATCCGTGGACCAACGTCTCCTTATCCGCCTGATTCCAGTCGCGCAGATGTACGTGCGGATCGATCATCGAGAGCCTCCTGTAACTGTCTTCCACGGCACGATCGTACCGTAGTTGCAGGTGAGCAAACCGTCATGGTGACACTCACCACACAGCCCCACGCCACAGCGCATCGGCCGCTCGAGGGAAAGAAGAATACGATCTTCGGGAACGCCCGCCTCCGCCGCTGCCCGTGCTGATCCCTCCATAAACGGTTCCGGGCCGACGGTGTACACCGTGGTGGCATCCATGCGCGTCACAACGTCTGTGATCGACGCGAGGGCGCGGCCGGGCACACCCCGATCTTCGATGACCGTCACCGTCCCGAAGCGCCGCAAACTGTCGATGGTGGCGCTCCCGGAGATCTCGGCGGTTACGGCAAGGAGCGACTCCACCGTCCCGCCCCGTCGCACGACGGCCGCCGCAATCATCGGCAATGCTGCTACTCCGCTCCCGCCGCCGACAAGGAGCGCCCGCGCGTGTTCCGGCGGCTCATGACGGTCCCCGTAGGGCCCACGCATACACACCTCGTCTCCCCTACGAAGCGCGCCCAGCGCGCGGGTTATCGGTCCCCGGCGCTTAATGAGGAACGTCGTGCCCGCCGCGACGGACGGGTCGGACACGGGGGCAGTGGTGCTCGCCGGGGAACCGGCGGGTGTCGCCAGCGCCGGGGCAAACGGCTTCTCCCCCACCGCAGGCAGCCACAGAAACACCGCCTGCCCCGGCCCCGTCGCCGGCGACTCCCCGAGCACCAGCTCGAACATATCCGCGCCGACCTCTCGGCGCTCGGCGACAGCGCATCGGCGAAACTCCATGCCCGCCGCCGGACGGACCGCCACCATCCGGGGTGAGGGGGCGGCGTCGACACCGTCGCTGCAGGGAGGCCCGCCGGCCGGTCGCCCTCCCAGTTCGTCCAGATACCGGGACCACTCCCGCTGGTGAACTCGGGCCAGGGCGCTACCGATTCCGACGACGTCGGCCCCCGCGCGCACCAGCTCCCGCACCTGCTGTTGGTTTTCCACACCGCCCATGCCGACGATAAGCGGTTCCGGCCCTATCCTTCCGCGAATCGCTCGAATCGCCTCTTTTGCAACGGGAAAGATCTCCCTTCCGCTACGTCCTCCGCGCCCGTCAGGAGGATTCGACAGGATCACCTCCCCCGTCTCCGGATCGCGGTACACGGAGGGACCGGTGGTATTAATCGCGGACACCCCGTGGGCGCCGGCACCGATCGCCACCTCCGCCATGGAGGCGATATCCGGTACGTTGGGAGTCAGTTTCACGAGAATCGGTATCGACAACTGCTGGGCACACACCTCGCCGGTAATCGCGGCGATCGCCGCCTCATCACGACCGATATCGGCGCCGAAACCGGAAACGGCATGGGGACAGGAGTAGTTGAGTTCCAATATGTCCGCCACATCGGAGCAGCCCCGGGCAAGCTCCACAAACTCCTCCGGAGTCGATCCCGATATGGAAACGTTCAGGAGGGCTCGCAGCTTCCTCCTCCGGCGGAGCGCTGTGAGCTGCGCAACACTTTCGTGGATACCCGGGTTTTTGAGACCCACGGCGTTGCCGAAAGTGCCGGGGTGGGGTTCGGTGATAATTGGCTCCCGGTTGCCCGGGTTCGGTGCCAGTTGAATGCTCTTGGTGGTTATCATCGCCACCGAAGTCTCCCGATCAAACCACTCGATCATGCCCACATTAGTGGACGCGATTCCACTGACGGTAGCGATCGGTACCGGCCGGCCGCCTCCGCGGTGTCCGCCACTCGCGGCGACCCGGTGCGGGCCACCTGATTTCAGGTCCTCTGCCTGGGGGCGGCGACCCAGCGCCCGCAGCCGAGTCAGCGCGTCCATGTCGTTTCCTCCGCCAGGCGCAAGAACCTCGTTCGAACCGCAGCCCTCCAGTTCGTGGGAATGGCTCCATCCCGCGCCCAGGGAAACACGACGTCCCGGGAGACGTTGATCCGCACCAGCTCCGGTGGATACGCGACACGGTCCACAATCGCCCGGACGTCGGCGACGGTGGCGCCTTGCGCGCCAACCCCGGGAATAAGGACCGGCACCGGCACGGTCAGGTGAAAGCTCAGCAGCTCTTCCAGTTCCGCGCTCGACGTGGCGCCGATCACTGCTCCGGCACTCCCGTACTGCCGCTGCCATTCCGCGATCGCCTCCGCCACCGCGCGGTACATCGGCTTATCCCCGACCGGGGCCGACTGAAACCGCTGCGCCCCGGGATTGCTGGTGCGGTTGAGCAGGTAGACGCATCGGTGTCGCATCTGACCGGTTTTTCTCGACCCCGCAGGGGCCGCACTACCTGCGGTTCCTGCAGGCTCTGTAGCCGCGGCTTGTAGCAGCGGAGCCACCGAGTCGTCGCCCATGTACGGCGAGGCGGTTACCGCGTCCGCCTGCCACGAGGTAAACGCCTCTCGCCCATACGCCTCGCTGGTATCGGCAATGTCTCCCCGTTTTGCATCCAGGATGATCGGCACCGTGGGAAACAGCGTACGGATGTGCAGTATCGTTTCCGCCAGCGCCCGGGACCCGCGAAAATCCCCGTAAAGCGGCCGGTCCAACTGGTGGAAATAGGCGATATTCGGCTTGAACGCCCCGGGGGTGACTCCCGTGGCGGCGATCGTATCGATGACACCCTTGAGGAAGGAGCCCACATCGTCACCCGGAATCAACTCCGGTCTCGGGTCCAGTCCAACGCAGAGCAACGAGATCTCGTCGGAGGGGACCGCCGGGCTGATGCTTGCGGCGGTATCCCGGTCCGGATTGTGGTGGTCGTCGGTGGCGGCCCCGGCGGTACCTCTTGGATCCCGCATCTTGCCAACCACCGCCGGTGCCTCGGCATCTCTCGCGACCGGTACCTCGCCCCCGGCAACCCACCGCCGGATGTAATCGACCTCCGATGAAGCGATCCGCCCCTGCTCCATCGCCTCCTGCAGCAGCATATCAACTGTGCACACCGGAAGAACCCGCAGCGCTCCGGAAATGGCAGCGAATCGGCTTTCGGCCTGCGGCAATCCGTAGGAGAAGATCGCCAGACACGCCGACACCGATGCTCCCTCCGCCAGGAGCGCCTCCGCCGCGGCGGCACTGCTTCCACCGGTTGAGATCAGGTCTTCCACGAGAATCACCCGTTTTCCGTTCAGCTCCGCAGCGGTTGCACCCTCGACGAGATTCTCCCGGCCGTGATCCTTCGCCGCAGTTCGCACGTAGTACAGGGGCAGGCCCATCGCCTCGGCCAGCACCGTGGCCGGCGCAATTCCGGCGCTGGCGGTACCGGCCACCGCATCCCCCTCGATTCGGTGCTCCCGCACCATCTCCAAGAAGGCGTCACGGACCGCCATCCGCGCCTCTGGAAGCGCCATGAGCCGACGATTGTCGTTGTAGATTGGCATGCGCGCTCCCGAGGCCCACAGGAAGGGGGGATTGGTCCGGATCGCCAGCGCTCCCGCCTTCAGGCTCAGCTCAATAATTCTTCTTTGGTGTTGGTTCATCACCACAGCTCCTTGAATCCGTGGTCGTGACTGCAGTACTCACACGAATACCGGTCGTCTTCGATGCGAGCAAAGCTCGGTAAGATGTGCTCTCCATGGTCGGGGTGCGTGATGCACGCCGGATTGCGACACTGGAGTCCGGCAATGCCGGCGATTCGGCGGGGACTGTCCAGCCGCACTTTGCGTACCACCCTTCCGTCGGCAACAACGTTCACCGTGGCACCGGGGATCATCGCCGCCAGCCGCTCCAGTTGGTCGTCGGACACCTCACCGAAATCCGGTCGGAAGAGGATGCCCTTGTAGGCGCCGTCGGACCCGGTAGAAACCCACTCCCCGCCTCGCCCGGTGAGTCCCGCCACCGCCTGCACCGTGGCGATATGGCGGCGGATCTCTTCCGGCGAATCACCGCGGCAGATGTGATCGATCACCAATCCGTCGGAAATGGGCCGAACACCCTCTGAGTAGTGCTTCGGTTTTCCCTCCTCTGGAGTGACCTCGCGGGCAAAACCAGCGCCGTCCAATCCCGCGCGACCACCGCTACCGGCGGGTAGCGCAGGTTCCGCGGGGTGTACAGGTTCTGCAGGTCCCACCGGTCCTTCGTAGTCGTGGCCAATCCGGCCGGCCACCAGCGCCAGAAGCACCACCCGCACCAGGTATCCGTTGGCGGACTGCCGCTCCCACCCGTTGAAGGCGGTATCGTCCAGGAAGGCTGGAATCGTGGGATGCTCGCGGTGGCGCGGGAGGGGATGGTAGAAGCGCGCCTCCCCGGGGATTCTCGGAAGCATCTCCGGCGATACGGTAATGGCTCCGCGCAACTCCTCCTGGCGCCGGAGTACCCGGTCACCCATCCGCTCCAGCTGCGGCCGCGTGAAGTACCAGTGCCGCGCTACGGCTCCTGGTTCGGAGTCTCCCGCCGCTCCCGCCGCTCCCGCCGATAGATACTCCTCGATGGACCCAAACTCCCGCACATCGAATCCCTGCCGCTCCATGGCGCGCACGTACCCTCGCGGCATCGCCAGTTCCGGCGGTGCCACCAGATCCACCCGCACCGATTCGAACAGGTCGAGTCCGTATACTTTGGAATGGACGGTGCGGCCGTGGTAGAGATCTCCCACCAGCGCGAGATGGATTCGCCGCGGCGACCAGTCCGAGTCCTCCAGGAAGGTGAACTCGTCCAGGAGTTCCTGCGTGGGGTGTTCATGGCGGCCGTCACCGGCGTTAATGAACGCGACTCCCTCCCGGATGTCGTGGCGCCGCCGGTAGCGGTCAGTCTGCTCCTGCAGGTGTCGGCACACCCCTTCCAGGGAGGTGCGCATGACAAAGATGCGATTTCCGTATCCCACGAGATTGGCGATCGTGTCGGCGTAGCTCTCCTTCTTATTGAACGACGAACTCGCTGCATTGAGCTCCGACATTTTCATGCGGTGGAACAGCCCGGCACTTTTGAACGACTCCCGGGTGCGGGTGCTGTCTTCCAGGAAAATCTCGTACATTCCCATGTCGGGATCGGCCACCCGAAACTCATTAACAGCGGCGGTGTCCCCTCGGGCCATCGCCTCTTTCAGGCGGCGGGTCAGGCCGTAGATGTACAACCGCTCACTGCGGTTGAAATCGCGGATCGCGGTCAACGACCGTCCAGCAAACGCGGTCCGTGGAGACTCTCTCATGGGCTACCTCCTCATGGCTCAAAAGACGAGGACCAAAAAAAACGGCGCCGGAAAATCCGACGCCGTCATTACAGCAACGATTGGCCCCGCGGGGCGAAAGCAACACGGGTAAGCCCCGTTTTCGGTGTGGTAGGTTTTTCTGTGGTACCGCAGGAAACCGCATAAATTAGCGGGATCTTACTGGAGGGCTCTGCGCTGTGTCAAGCGGTATTTCAGAGATCTGCTGCCGCCACCGGAGTCACCCGGCCGGAATTACTATGGACTGTACGTCGAGAAGTCACCGTCTGAGACCGAAAGCGATGAATTCTGTCCAACATCGATTCCCAGGGGAAACGAGCTGTAGACCGATTCGCCGGAATCCGCCTTCTGGTTTCCGCCGGCATCCTCAATATGGATATAGGCATCGTAGGTGGTTCCTTCGACCCCTACCCATGCGAGGCCGTCAGTATAGAGATATTCAGCGCTTCCGCCCGCTGATCCGCTGGACAGTATTTCTACAGCATTGAGACCGACCGGATTGTCGGTATCAGGGTCCGCACTATCTTCAAAAATGCGAACTACCAGGGTGTCACCTGCATGGGTTGAAGAACTTGACATTGAGACATAATACGAGGAACCCACCGGACTGTTGAGGATGAACTCGCTGGCCTGCAGGGTTTGGTCCCCATCGATGGTCACCTTGTCGGTGCTCTGGGAATAGTAGTCGTACACTTCGTAGTCTTCACTCCCGTCGGTATCGACGTAAATCCTTACAGAATAGTTGGCGCCGCCCTCACCGATCCAGGTATCACCGGCGTCGTCGACAAGCGAGAATGAGGGAGCACCAGATGCGTCGATCATGGTTGATCCCTCCGCTAGCGCGGTAGCCGTGTCTACGTCTTGGCCGTCATTAACAATGCGGGCGCGCAGACTCAGGCCGTCAAAGCGCTCCATTCCGGTCGCCTCAATTGTCACGCTGCCCGGATCTTCTCCCTCGTCCTCCTCGCCAAGGCCAACCAGACCCATTACGTCTTCACAGCCGGCGAGAGCAACCACAAGGACAACTATCATCCCTATCTTCACGGCACGGGCGGTAGGTACCCGAAATCGCGGCAGCAAATTACGGTTTCGATTTTTCATACTTCTTCCTCCACTGTATAACCATTGTAGAGGAGTCTCGGGTAAATACAACTGTTTTCGTCAACTATTGTAGATACTGATCAACTATTACATAGTCTGACCGCACACGGGACACAACGACGGTGGGCGGCCGCCTACCGCCACCCGAGTCACGCGCTCGGCTGGGGGCGAGAACTCTTGCTCAAAAAGAACACCACCAGCAGCAGTGGCGCCGCCATGAGCAGAATGAAATGCCCCGGCAGCAGCTCGGAGATCAGTCCCGCCAGATAGGGGAACACCGCCGCTCCCAGACCGCCGGCGGCGACGATAATCGTGGTTCCCGTTTCGTGCCCCGTCTCTCCGCTAGTGGCAACGATAAGAGGCCAGATTCCGGCGCAGGCGATGGAGGAGAGCGCCACGGCTATCCATAGGAGCGGTTCCGTGGAGACTACCACCAGCATCACCGCGGCGGCCACGCCCAATAGCGCCGATCCCCGGAGCAATCGCTCCGCGGAATGGCGCCGGGTCAGGGCGGCGATCACGATCCGGCCACCGAGCATGCCGATCCAGAAAAGGGTCGGTGCCAGGCGCGCGCGGGACACGGGAACTCCATGGTAGAGTTCCATCACCGTCGGGGCCCAGCCGAAGATCGTCACTTCCGCGCCCACGTAACAGGCGATGGCTACTGAGACCTTCACCAGCGGACGCCAGCGAAAGGTACCCGTCTCGGTGTGCGCAAATAGAAAGCGCGTGGAGCGCATCGTAATCCCGATCAGCGCACCAATAACCCCGAGGCCACCGAGGATCAGAAACAGCGTACGCCAGCTCGCACCCACTGCACTCCCCATAGCCAGGTACACCGGCGTCAGCAGCGCTCCCACCGCAAAGAACGCCTGTGTCAGCGAGATGAGGCGCCCCGCCTCCGACTCGTCCTTGGTGGTCATCACCATCAGCGTTGCAGTATGCGCTTCCACCACGCCCCCGGCACCTCCGGCAAGGAAGAGCGCCACCGCCAGGAACAGGAAACCGCTGCTTCCGCCGGCGATAAAAAGCGCCACCGCATACAGCCACGCCACGAACACCACCAACCGTAGGCGCGCCGGCAATCCGCTTACTGCCAGCGAAACGAGAATAAGGCCGAGAAAGCCGGAGAAATGCAGGGTATACAGAATCCCCGCTCGACTTGGCGCGATGTTGAACTCCGAGGCGATCTCCAGAAGTGAGGCACTGAGGCCGGTCATTACGCTGGCAAGCATCAGCATGCCCACCGCGGTAAAACCGGCGAGTTTAAATCGTTCGTTCATATATGCACTGCAGTATAGCCGCGAACACACCGGGGCGAAAGCGGGCGGGACCTGCTACCCCGGCACCGTCACATCACACGGTGGGAAGGGAGCCTGCCCACTCCCCGACAACTTGGGATGTTATCTCGTAGCCAAGATCAGCGAGCTCTTCCACCGCCTCGAACCCAAGCATCGTATAGTCGTCTACGGGAAGCCGCAGGTAGTGATCAGCACGACTCCCGGCCTCACGACCATGACGGGCACTCCCGACAATCATCGCGTCCATAAGCGTCTCACCGATACCCGGCCAGCGCTCGCCCTCGGGGTGAGAATCTCGGCGGCGCCGGCGCCGCAGGCGGAGAAACGCGCGCAGACCAGGAGCACTCCCGGGTTCCACACCAGAGTACGCCGCTCGATATCCATCCCCCGCTCCTTGCACGTTGCCCGAGACATCCAGCAGGATGGTACTCCCCACACCGAAGGTACGCGCCACGTCGCCGGGGGCGTTGTCCAGCAAGCCCCCATCCACGAGGAGCCGGCCATTGTCGTAGACCGGAGGAAGCAATCCAGGTAGAGACGCACTACTCCTGACCGCCTTCCACACTGGGCCCTGGTCCATGATCGCCAGATCTCGCGCCGCCAGATCGGTGGCTACCGCGGCATAGGGAACGGGAAGTTCTTCTATCCGACGCTCTCCAAAAAAACTTCGGAGTCCGGAAGTCATCCGTTTCCCACGCAAGAGCGCAGTGAGCGGCAGTCCAGGATCCCGAAACGGTTTTTCCGTGACAAGTTTCTTCCACGCCGCCGCTTTCATCTCTTCGTGGGTTAACTCTAACGCCACCACCGCCCCCACGAGAGAACCGATACTGGTGCCAACAACCAGGTCGATGGGAATACCCACCTCCCTGATAGCCCGTACCGCACCGATGTGCGCCAGTCCTCGGGCGCCACCACCGCCTAATGCCAGGCCAACCGCCGACCCGGCGACAAAGCGCGCCACCCGACGGATATCCTGGTCGAAACCATGTCGAACGTGGTGGTAGCGCGTGTGAAAACGACGAGCACGGAACTCCGCGATACTCCCCACAGGAAGATCCCGGTTCGCCACACGGCAGAACACCAGCTCCCGCAGTTCCGCCTCCGTGGTTGCCCGCGTTCCCAAGTGACGTAACTCGAATCGCGTCAGATCAGGTGACTCAAGCGGATCAATCAACAACAACAGGCGGTCCGCATGCCTGCGACACAGATCGTTCCAGGAGTCGTCGCCCATCTCCCCTACGAGGAGTACATGCTCATGGTCGTCCTCGACGCGGTTCAGCCAGTCGCGGAGGCGAGCTTCAGAGCTCGCGGCGGGAGTGTCCTGCTGGTGCACCGTGCGAACCGCCCGCTCCTGAGGGAACCCGAGTCGGAGGCGTTCGACGAAATCGACCGGGGAGATCCCCGGGTGGATCGGAATAATCGCTATCGTTTCTGCGTGCAAACCACGATCCGGGCGGACTCGTGATTGTAGCCGCAAAGCCAGAATCCGCGTGAGTCCCAAGACCACCTGCGGGTAGCGGTTCATGAGGAGGTTCATGGTGCGGGCGGTGAGCGTCAACAAACCGCAGTCGCGGACGGCGGTGACGGTGGCACTTCGGACCTCCTCGGTGAGAATCGAGAGTTCGCCCACCACATCACCGCGGTGGATCGTACCGCTCTGGACCGTCTGCCCCGACGCGTCGCGCACATCGAAGCGCAATCGGCCCGAGACCACCGCATAGAGTTGATCTCCCGGTTCGCCTTGACGGAGGAGCGTTTCACCCCGGGGCAGCGTAAACCACTGCAGGTGCGGCGCCAGTTCACCGAGAACGGTGTCGGACAGAGAGGAGAAGAGATCCACCCCGCGCAGAAACGCCACGATATCCTCGTGGGTGGGGCGGTACTGCTCCCGCGTGAGGCCCGCCGCGCGGCGGGTGATAAGTTCCGCCACACTTTGAAGCTCCTGCGGGTATCGTTGCAGCAGATTCAGGAACTCCTTCTTCTCGAGGACATATCCCCGGGAGTCCGAGACCGCCCGTACCGTGGCGCCCCGGGGCTCGTCGGTAAGAAGGGCGGTCTCCCCGACGATTTCTCCCGGTGTAATCTCACCTAGCACTCGATCCTGCGTTTCGTCCACCGCCTCCAGCCGACCGGAAGAAAGCAAATAGAGTGCATCCCCCTCCTCTCCCTGCCGGATGAGGCGGGTGCCGGATGTCACCTCGAACGGCCGCAACCGCTCCACCAGGTACTCCACCGTTTCCACGTCCAAGTTGGAGAAGAGCGGTACCTCCCGCAGAAACTCAACCAGGTGACCTACAGGACGCAGGCCGGCCTCACTCTTGGATGCATCATCAGAATCGCGCATCTCCAGAGAATAGCGCGTTTTCCCCGCTTCGTATGCCTGCGACTATCGCAACGTATTCCAGGGGGCGTCCCCGGACACATCCTCCATGGCGTAGCCTCCTTCCCCCACCGCGGGTCCGAGAATCGCCAGGAGGTGCGCCGGCCGCTCACCCCGCTGGAAGCTGGCGTGCACGATTCCCTTCTTGATAAGGACCGCGTCTCCCGGCTTCAGGATCTGCTTTTCCTTCTCGATCCACTGTTCGATTTCTCCCTCCAGGACGTAGATCATCTCCTCCTGGTCGGGGTGGCGGTGGAAGTTGTGGCCCATACCTTGCGTGATCGTGACATCGAGAATCGCCAGCTGCTCGCTCTCAGTGTTCTGCGGGCGGCACGCCCAGGCGATCTCTCCCCAGTCAAACTGGTCTCTTACCATGTGCTTATTGAGTACGAATGCTCCGTTCATCGGTTCCTCCAGAGTTCACGAAACGCCGACACCAGGGCGGCGGCGAATTCGGTATCGTTAATGTTGTAGGGAAGGCGCTCCACCTTCCGCTCCTGCGTTTGTTTCACGGTCGCTTCGATTGCGGAGAAGAGCTCCTCGTCGGCGGCGGGGTCGTGAAACGGCTGTCCCTCGGTGTCGATTAGGGAGACGCCCTTCTCAGGAAGCAAAAATCGCACCGGTCCGGTCATCTGGTTGAGCTTGTCACCGATCCAGCGTCCCATTTCCCGGTTTTCTTCGGGAGTGGTACGCATAAGCGTCACATTGGCGTTGTGTTTGTACAGATTCCGGTGCTGGTACTTCTCGGGAACGGTGTCGAAGGCGGCGAAGTTCACCATATCCAACGCCCCCACGGAGCCGACATACGGAATGCCGGCACGGATGATCGCCCCCAAGCGATCCTCACCGGCGCTCATGACGCCTCCCATGTGGAGGTCACACACCTCGGTGAGCGTAATATCGATCACGTGGGAAATCATGCCGGAGTCGATGAGCTTCTCCATCGACTTCCCGCCGGTACCGGTGGCGTGGAAGACCAGCGGGTCGAACTCCGTTTCGAGTTGCTTCCGGACCTCCGTAACGCAGGGCGTGGTGACGCCGAACATCGTCATACCCAAGGTCGGTTTCTGTTGTTTGGGCTCGGGAATCGGATGAGCCACCATCCCCGCCATGGCGTGGGCGGCGTTTCCCAGAACCGCCCGGGAGATGCGATTCAGCCCGGCCACGTCGGTGACGGAATACATCATGGTGATGTCGTTGGGGCCGACGTAGGGCTCCACGTCTCCACTGGCCACGGTGGACACCATAAGCTTGGGCACTCCCACCGGCAGCCGCCGCATCGCAGCGGTGACGAGGGCGGTATTGCCCGATCCTCCCAGACCAATTACTCCTCCCAGGTCGTCGAGACCCACCAGGAACTCGCCCAGCGCCTCCGACATCATGGTCACCGCCGCACCCCGGTCATCGGTGGCGCCGAGAAAGCCGGGGGTTCTCCCGGTGGTGGCGGGCTACCTCGCTATTGGAGATGTCCGGATTAGCGGCGTCTGCTCCGCCTCCCTCGCGCGGCTTGGAGGAGACGTCGACGGTAACCACCGACGTTCCACTGTTACGGATCAGTTCCGCCACGTAGGCGAGCTCCTCCGCCTTGGTATCAAACGTTCCAACTACATATGCCTGTTTCATACTGTGTACTCCTGTCTGTCAGTGCGCATCTCCGCGGACGCGCGGGTCCCGTGCGTGGCCTTCGTGCAGCGTGCTATAGCGTACGCGCGTCTCCGCGGACGCGCAGGTCCCGTGCCCGCGAGGCTCTTCAAAACGTCAGCTTCTTGAACGCCTTGATCTGTTCGGAAATCGCGGTCTCCGTGGGGAGGCGTTCCATCGAACTCGCGCCGTAAAAGCCGTCCACCCCTTTGACGTGGTCGAAGATGTATTTGGCATCCTCCGGCATCGCGATCGGTCCGCCGTGGCACAGAATGATGACATCATCGCGAACGCTCTTGGCGGCGTCGGCGATCTCCTGAACCATCCGGGCGCTATCGTCGAGCGTCTTTGCGGTCTCCGCTCCGATCGATCCCTTGGTGGTAAGGCCCATGTGAGCCACCACGATATCCGCCCCGGCCTGGGCGAGCTTCTTGGCTTGATCGGTGTCAAAGGCGTATGGCGTGGTGAGCAGATCCATTTCATGCGCCTCCCGGATCATGTCGATCTCGAGATCAAAGCCCATGCCCGTCTCCTCCAGGTTTTGCCGGAACGTGCCGTCAATGAGGCCCACGGTGGGGAAGTTCTGCACCCCGGCGAAACCCAGATCCTTGAGCTCCTGCAGGAAGTGCCGCCGCAGCATAAACGGATCGGTTCCGTTGACCCCAGCCAGCACCGGCGTGTGTTTCACGGCAGTGATCACCTCGTAGGCCATCTCCTTCACGATCTCGTTGGCGTTACCGTAGGGCATAAGGCCCGCCAACGAACCGCGGCCCGCCATGCGATAGCGGCCGGAATTGTAGATCACGATCAGGTCGATGCCTCCGGCCTCTTCCGACTTGGCGGAGATGCCCGTTCCCGCACCGCCGCCGATAATCGGCACGCCCGTTTTGACTTTCTCTCGAAGTTCCGCGAGGATCGTGGAGCGATCTTTCGTGGTATTCATTGCTGCCTCCCGTGTTGATTTCGTACCGAGAAGAATGAAATTGTCGTGCCAACCTGGGTTTTTTGCCCAAGACCGGGGTAACCACGCTCTAAGCCCCCGGTGCACCCCCATACTCCGCTGTTTTCCGGCGGAATCGGTAGGAGACGATCACCCACCTCCGCCGCGCGCCGTGTTACCCTAAGTCATGGTAACGCTTTATACACACCTAAAAGGTTACAGGTAACACCCGTGCTCACCAACCTCTCCGCTCGGCATCCGGTGATTCAGCGTGTTGCCGGCACCAAGCCCGCCGACCGGCCCCTCATCGGCGTCTCCCCAGGGTCGGGGAATATCACCGCCACCGCCGTGCGAGCGGAGGCGGACATCCTCTTCGTGTTCAGTGCCGGTACCTACCGCACGGCGGGGGTGGGATCGCTGGCGTCTTTTCTCTCCTACGGCAACGCCAACGACCAGACGGAGGAGCTGTTGCGACGGCACATCCTGCCGCACAGCGGTGACGTCCCGGTGGTGGCCGGCTTGATGCCCAACGACCCCACGGCGTCCACGGCGGAGCGCCTCACCCAGTTGGGCAAACTCGGAGTCCAGGCGGTTACTAACTGGCCCGCCACCGGCCTCGCCGACGGCGTGATGCGGGAGATCATGGCCGCCCACGGCCTCCATCACGAGGCGGAGCTCGAGATGCTCCGGGAGGCGCAGGTCGCCGGATTCGCGGTATTCGGGTTCGCCCTCTCACCGCAGGAGGTGGAAGATTTCTGTGGGATCAACGTGGATGGGCTGATTCTCAACGTTGGACTCACCCGGGCGGTGACGGACACGATGGAAAAGAAGAACGAGATTTCCACGGCGATCGCCACCGCCCGGGAGATGTGGGAGATCGTCGCAGGGCAGGACATCCCGCCCTTGAGCTTTCTCTTCGGCGGATCGATCACACAACCGATCGATCTGGAGGAAATTCTGCGGGAGGTCCCGGTCCACGGCTACGCCGGGGGATCCGCGTTTGAGCGCATCCCGGTGACGGCGATCGTGGATTCGACCATCCGTCGGCTGAAGAGTGTGCCCCGGACCTCGACGGTCCGCGGCTCCCGCGCTCCCCTGGTAGGTGATTCGCGGCAGATGCGCCGCGTTGACGAACTCATCACGCGCACCGCCCCTCACGACGTGAACATCTGCATCCTTGGTGAGACCGGAACGGGCAAGGAACTCGTGGCCCACGCGGTACACCACCGCAGTCCTCGGCGGGAAATGCCCTTCGTCACGATGAACTGCGGGGCGATCCCGGACTCCCTGGTGGAAAGCGAGTTTTTTGGGCACGAGAAGGGCGCGTTCACCGGCGCCCACGACCGGCGGAAGGGTAAGTTTGAACTGGCGAATCATGGAGTGCTCTTTCTCGATGAGATCGGCGACCTGAGCCCCCACGGGCAGGTGGCGCTGCTGCGCGTGATTCAACAGGGAGAGGTCTTTCGTATTGGCGGCCAGAAGGCAACCCGCGTGGATGTACGGATCATCGCCGCCACCAATCGCGACCTGCGGCAGGACGTGGCGGAGGGCCTCTTCCGGTCGGACCTCTTCTACCGGATCACCACGATCATGATTGAAACGCCGCCCCTCCGGGAACGGCCGGGCGACATTCCTCAGCTGGTACACCATCTTCTACATCTGCTCGCCTCTCGTCTCAACCGCAGGATCGTGGGGATCACGGATGAGTTTCTGGAACGCCTGATCCGCTATCCGTGGCCCGGCAACGTCCGGGAGTTGGAGCATGTGCTTACCCGGGCAGCGATCCTGGAGGACACGGCCGTCCTGGAGGGCGTCGATGTTCTGGCGGGGGATGACGGCGACCGGGAGAGTTACACCCCGCGATCGGCCCCTCCCGCGTCGGTCGATCCGCAGGAAACGCCCGAAGCGCGTCATCGCCGAGTGGAGGCGGTGATCGCCCGATGCCGCGGCAACAAGAGTGAGGCAGCCCGGGAGCTGGGCATCAGCCGCAAGACGCTGTACCAATGGTTGCGCCGATGACAATCCACTCATCTGTGGTACGCTGTGGGAGCGATGACGATCAAGATAGAAAAAGAAATTCTGGAGTCGCTCCTGACGATGGCCACCTTCGTGGAGGCGCGCGACGCATATACCGGGGGCCACGCCTGGCGCGTCAGTCAGTACGGCCGTCTGATAGCTGAGGAGATGAGCCTCTCCCGGGATGATGTCTTTGTGGTGCAGCTGGGAGGCCTGGTGCACGACCTGGGCAAAGTGGGAGTTTCCGACACCGTTCTCAACAAGGACGGCCCCCTCTCAGCACCGGAGTTCGAGCTGATGCACCAACATCCTTCCGCCGGGGTGAACGCGCTGGGAGGCCATCCGCTGCTGCCGCTCGTGCGGGAGGCGATTCTGGAACACCACGAGCGGTATGACGGAGGGGGCTATCCCACTCAGGCGCCGGGACCCTCTCTAACGGTGATCGGTCGCATCCTGGGTGTGGCGGATGCCTTCGATGCGATGACCAGCACCCGGGCGTACCGCGCCGGCATGACCGGAGAACGGGCGATGCAGATTGTCCGCGAAGAAACGGGGAAACAGTTTGACCCGCACGTTGCCGAAGCACTGAGCACTCTGCACGACAAGGGTGAGCTTGACCACGTCCTGGGTCACGCTTCGGAGGAACAGCTGATGCTGAACTGTCCCGTGTGCGGACCCTCCGTGGTTCCACCGGAGGACGCCCACGACGGAGACACCACCGTGTGCCCCAGTTGCCGGGGGATCTTCGCGATGCATCGCCAGGGCGATACGTTCCAGCTGGAACTGCAAGGCATGTCGCCGACCCTCTACATGCCGAAACCGGACCACCGCGCGGTGCAGAGTCTGATCGCAGCGATGCCCTCCAAGCGGATCAAGCCGCGGGACGCGACCTCGCGCTAAGGCACGACGGGAGCAGAACACTATGGTCCCCGACCGCCACGGCACCAGCACCGCTCAGCGACTCTTCGTCGGTATCCGCCTCCCCGCCGAAGCGCGCGCGGCGCTGGAAGAACGATCCCGGCAGCTTCAAGCCCACACCGGTGACGCCATCAGGCTGATTCCCGCGGCGAACTATCACATTACCCTCTACTTCATCGGTGACCCGACGCCGATTACCGCCCACCTCATTCAGGACGCGCTGGAGGAGACGGTGCCGCCGGTGGTAAAGCGGGCACTGCCGTTGGACACCACGATCGACCGTTGGGGAGCATTTCCCTCGTGGAAACGACCGCGGGTGGTGTGGGCCGGCGTGCAGGACACGGGAGGACTCGCGGAGATCGCGGCGGAGGTGACGCAGGCGCTGACCTCGTTGGGGCTTGAACCACCCCACCGCCGGTTTACTCCGCACATCACGGTGGGCTACTGGCGCCGCGGAGCACCCGCGGCGAGCACACGACGCGGATACCCCGCGCCGATGGTCAACGAGTACGCTTTCGGCGCTCCGCCGGCGGTCCGCCTCACTTCGGTGAGCCTGATCAAGAGCACCCCAGGACCGGATGGTTCGACCTATGAAGATCTGAAGATGTGGTGGGCCGAATCGTAGCGGCCGGCCCTACGCTGAACAGTCGCGAAACACGAGGCTCAGATCGATCGAGAGGTCGGGCAGCGCCGCCGGAGAGATCGTATCCTCCGGTCCGTAGGCGCCGATTCGGGCGTAGCTGCCTGCGGCGTCCAGGCGATACACTTCCACCACGCCGGAGGACTCCACGATCCAGTATTCCGCCACGCCAAACTTCTGGTACAGGTCGAACTTGCGTTTACGGTCGGCGATCACCGATCCCGGGGAGGTGACCTCCAGGCAGAGATCCGGGGCGCCGGTGATCCCGTGCGCCGCAATCGTTTCCGGGCGACAGGTGATCGCCAGGTCCGGTTGCAGCACCGTAGGTTCCCGGTCGTCGGCTTCCTTTGAGAGCTTGAGATCGAAGGGTGCCACAAACACTTCGCAGTCCCGGTCCAGGAGGTAGTTGGAGATCTGACGGCTCAGCTCTACCAGAATCCGCTGGTGCCCGGTGGTGGGGGCGGGACTCATGGCGTAGGCGACGCCATCAACCAGCTCCCACCGTTCGCCCTCGGGCCACGACAGATAGTCCTGGTAGGTATAGCGTTCGTACTGCTGCGGCAGGGCCATGGAATAACGATAGCTCGCTGCGGGGGCGGCGTCAACGGCGGAGTCGAGACTACGGTGCTACTCCCAGATTCGCGCGGCCCCGAGGGCGCTCAACGCTTCATCACTGCTGACCACGGAAATCTCTTCCAGAATGCTTTGAGCGGCAAGCATCCGGTCGAAGGGATCACGGTGCAACCCGGGGAGTGTTCCAGCGCGTAATGCGTGGCGCGGGGTCATTGAGAGCTCCCGGAACCCGTCGAGACCGATACGCTCTTCCCAGGACTTCACGATAGTAGCGCCGGAGGGAAGCTTTCCGATGCGATACTTGGTAGCGATCTCCCACGCCGAGGCGGCGCTCACACGGACGACAGTTTCAGGATCCCGAAGCATGGCGAGCACGCGGGGACTCAGCCGATCCGGTTGTCCCCACCACCAGAGCAGGACGTGGGTGTCCAGTAAAACGGTCACCGTTCCCACGCGTCCAGTTCCTCCGGTGGGAGGGGGTCAAAGAAGGAGTCCGGCACGGTTTCCGAGTACCGGCCGGGTATCCGCTCCTCAGGCGCTTCAAGAGGTACCAACCGCGCCCACGGTTTACCCGCTTTGGCGACAATAATCTCCTCGCCGGCATGCGCCCGGTCAACTAAGCGCGAGAACGTGGTCTTCGCTTGGTGGATGTTTACGGTGGCCATGGTGCAAATTTAGTCCAGGCATCGGACTAAGTCAATTAACCCGGAGCGCGGTGGCGGCGGCCACGGCAAACTCACCGAGGGCGCCGTCCACGCGGTAGTCGGCGACGTCGTCCAGCGGGGTCTCGCCGCGGGTGACGATCGCGAGCTTGGCGCCGTTGTTGCGGGCCACCAGGGGAATACTCGCCGCCGGCTGCACCGTCAGGGTCGATCCCATGGCCAACATCAGATCGCAGCCGGAAAGCATCGCCTCCGCCCGAACGAGCTCGCCGCCGCTCAGGCTCTGGCCGAACATCACGGTGGCCGGTTTCACCAACGCGCCGCAGTCGGGGCATACGGGGATGTCTGCGGCGGTGAGCGCTGGGGGAGTCGATGACCCGGGAGTGTCGGCGCCTGCCTGGCCGCCGACACCTACCTGGCCGCCGGCGCCTGCCTGACCGCCGGCACCTGCCCCGTCACTGGCCCCGTCACTGACCCCGGCGGTGCGGGGCGGCCCGGGTGCGTCCACCCCCAATTTCTCCGCCAGCGGATCTAGAAACTCCCGCGCGTCCCACCGCCTGCCGCACCCGGTGCACTCGATCTCCAGGTTGGTGCCGTGGAGGTTGACGATAAACTCCGAGGAAACGCCGCTTTTCTCGTGAAGTCCGTCGATGTTCTGCGTGATGACGCCCTGCAGGCGCCCCCGGTCCGCGAGGGTCCGCACCAGCGTGTGGGCTGGACCGGGAGAGGCATCGCGGATCGCCGGCCACACCGAGGCTTTGTGCGTCCAGTACTCGATACGCTTGGTTTCGGAGGAGACAAACTCCTCGTAGTAGACGGGCTGGTAGCGTTCATATTGGCCACCGCTCCCGCGGTAGTCGGGAATGCCGGAGTCGGTGGAGACGCCGGCGCCGGTGAAGACCACCACTCGCCGCGCCCGACTCAGGGCGGTTACGGTATCCGTTACGGGATCACTCATCGTGCTGAATCCTCCTGCTCTGCGTCTCCACGGGGCCGATCTCCGGGGGAGGCTCCGCGGCCGCGCCAAGTTCGTACAGTTTGCGGGCGGTGGGGAGAATGCGGCGTTCGAAGGACCCGGCGGCGGCATTGAAGCGGTCCGCTGCCTGGTTGAGGCCGGCGCCAACTTTGTTCAGATGCTCCGCGAACGGCCCCAACCGTTCCAGAAGCTCCCTCCCCGCCTGGGATATCGCCTCGGCGTTTTCCGAGAGGCGCACCTGCATCCACCCATAAGCTACTACGCGAAGCAACGCCAGAAAACTCGCCGGCGCGGTGACCACCACTTTGTTGGCCAGGGCGTACTCCAGCAGATCCGGGTCGACCCCGAACGCGGCGGAGAGCCCGCTCTCATAGGGAACGAGGAGAACCACAAAGTCCGGGGCGCGGTCGAACTGCTTCCAGTACGCCTTGGCCGCGAGAGACTGGATATGGCCGCGCAGCGCGGCGGCGTGCCGTTTGAGCGCTTGCCGCGCCAGATCTGGAGAGGCCGCCTCGTGGGATTCCAGATAGGCATTCATGGGCGCCTTGGCATCCACCGGCATGATTCCCTGCGAGGGCAGACGAACGATGAGATCCGGGCGGCCGCGCGGTGCGTCATCAGCGGCGACACCGCCCCCCGCCCCACCGGAACCGCCGCCGGCGGCGCGCGATCCCCCGCTGCCGGGCGCCCTTCCCGTCTGCTCGCTGAAATCCACGTGCTCACTCATGCCCGCCAGCTCCACCAGCCGCCGTAACTGAACCTCACCCCACTTGCCGCGGACGTTGGGCGCCCGCAGCGCCTGGTCAAGGGAACTGGTGGCCTGCTGCAATGATCGGTACTGCTGGGACATGAGCTGAATCTGCTCGGTTATCCCCTGATACGCCCCCTGCCGTTTCTCCTCGAGGGTGCGAACGTGGGCATCGAGCTTCTTGAGTTCTTCGCTTACCGGTTGCACAATGCCGGACATTTCAAGTTTCTGGCTGTTCCAGTCAGCCTTCAGAGTTTGTGAGAACTGCTGCAGATGAGAACGGCTCTGCTCGGTAAGGGTATGAGTGCTCTGTTGGAGCGTTCGCGAGGCGAGCGACTCGAACGTTTCCCGGAGGGTCTTTTCCGCCTGCTGGAGCCACGCTACCCGCTCGGCGTCGGCGGCGGCGCGGCTGCGGAGCCCGGCCGCTTCCGTCTGAGCGTTCTCGGCGCGCCGTAGCGCCGCGTCACGCTCCTCACTGCGTTCCTGGAGACGTTCCTTGAGGGAGGCATTCTCTGCGCGGGCGGTGGCCCGGGCGCCGGAGTCCTGGAGTCGCATCAGTAAGAACACCAGGATCGCCGCTACGAATGCCGCACCGGCGATCGCAGCGATCAAGAACGGGCCGGATAGGGTTAGTGCCGCCATGCGGTCAGGATAGCGCGGTGAGTCTCGGCCCACAAGGCGTCCTTTGGTGCACAGGCGACGCGCTCGGGTAAGAACGATGTGGTGGCGACCCGCTGAACGTGTGTTCAACCTGGGCGTGTCAATATTTTTAGTAGAAAAGAAAATATATCTGAGATATAATCGTTTTTAAGCTTATGTTTGATGATCGTACATGGAATACCATTTCGCAGTTAGTTGCAGAGCACCTCCGATTCAGCATCGGAGAGCTGGAACACCTGCGTGCCAATAGCACCGCCCGTCTCATCGCGGCTATCCCGTATCTGGCCGAGTGTAAGGACGCCGATCGTATCTCTACGCAACATCTGGAGACGTATCTGCTGGCGCAGAGCGCGTCTTCCATATTTGACCATCGTGCGGAGGACGATCGGGAGGTTTTTGCGCGTCTCGAGCGCATCTCCCACTTTGCCGACGGCGACAAGGACGTGATAAATCGCGGTATGAGTCTTCTGGCGCTCATAATGATAGCCGGATATGAGCGCGACGTGCAGACAGATCGATCCCGTTCGCTGTACAATCCAATAGGTTCGGGATCCTGGAATGCGGAGGAGCTTCGAGCGCGCCTGGTACGGCGCGTGCGCTCCGTCCCATCTCCGGAGATGGACCAAATCATCGATCTTGAGCACGCATTACGTGGCGACTGGTAGAGACGGACTAATACAGCGTTTTTTCTCCCTGGCACTCTCGCAGAAGATTAATTATGCGTTTGCGTTTTTCTTTGCCATAAACGCCGTCCAGGATTTTCTGGATCACGGCGGCTTTGACAACATCTTCCGGCTTACCGCGGTGGGGATGGTGATCGTGTTTCTGGTGCTTGCCAGGTACGACAACGTCTTCATCCGCTATTTTCAGGTAACCGTCCTGCTCCTCCTCTCGTTTCTGTTGATCGCAGTCAACGACAACCCCTCGGAGCTCTCCGGTTTTATCCTGCTTTCTATCTCCTTGGCGGCGGCGTACAAGATGACTCTCTTCGGCCGACGGACGCAGCGGATACTGGCGATTATCGTGCTCTTCACCTTAGCGTTTACGTTCTGGGCGGGGGCGAGGCACGGCTTCTCCACGATACGGCTGGTCAATATCATGAACTTTGTCTTCGTGTATCTCGCACTGCTCTACTTCATCTTTGAGGAAGAGACGCTGACGCTCCGACACCAGCGGGACATTCTCACCCGGCGCGCGGAGGAGATGGAGCCGTTTGCCGAGCTCGGTACCAACGTGACCGGCCTCGTCCACGACTTCAAGAACGATATCGCCCGCCTCTCGGCGCTTGCCAGCGTGGAGCGGGCTTCCGACAACGAGGAAACCGCGGACAAACTCGACCGATACGCGGACCGTCTATTGGAGCGGGTGGAGTCTATTCTGTACGTGGCCACCGGCGCGGATCACGCTCAGGTCGAGGCGATCTCGATGCGGGAGATGCTCGATCACGTCGTGTATTACTTCGTTGAAGTCAACCGTAACCTCAAGCATGCAGTAAACATCTCGCTCCACGCCGAGGAAGACGTTACCATCTACGCTCGACGCAACGCCCTCCTGGTCATCATGGAAAACGTGATCAAAAACTCCATCGAAGCTACTGAAGGATCTGCGGACCGCACGATTGAGATCAGCCTTCGCCCGACACAGGACGGCGCAGAGATCACGATTGAGCATTATGGCCGCCTCCTCCCGTGGAAAGAGCCTCCAGGGAGTGCAGTGGACGTACGCAAGAGCCAGTTCTTTCGCCGCGGGAAATCTCGGCGCCCCGGCGGCACCGGGCTGGGCATGATCAACGTGATCCGCGCCCTGGAAATCCTCGGCGCCCGCATGACGATGGAAAACAAGACCACCGGTGTCCGCTCGGTAATCTACCTGCCCTACGATGCCAGTGGTGGCGGTGAGGCTTCCGAAGAAAGCGCCGACAGCACTTCGGCCTCATGACGCGGTCTTTCCGACAGTTCGAAGTTTCCGAGAGCTCTAGCAAAACAGTTGCTATTCACACGTGGAGAGACTCGGTAGGATCCTGATCATCGAGGCGGCGACGCAACAGTTTCTGATGATCTTCTACGTGATCTTCGTCTCCACCGGATTCATGGGCGGAGCGGCACTGATTCTGCTCAATCTCAGCGTCCGCAGTTGCCTACTCAATCCGCTTCTTCTGTTCCAGTTCCTCTTCCTGCTCGGGACGGGACTTATGCTGGTGTACTTCGCCGGGCAGGGAAGCGGAGGTTGAAGTTTACACTGCTCCGCGAGAACGGCGAACAGGAGACGATCGCCCTCGAAACGGGTGATATAGGCCGGTTCGCTCTCGACTACGTGCAAGGTGAGAGCCCACAGTCCGCACGGGAAATAGCGTTCTCGTATCTGAACGGGCGGGAAATGGACCTCGAGACCGGAGACCGGGTCACCGTGATTCTTGACGGCCTCCCGCAGGAACTGACGGTGAGCGGGATCTACCAGGACGTTACCAACGGCGGCCGTACCGCCAAGGCAAGGCTTCCGTACAATCGGGAAGGGGTGCTCTGGTTTTCGTTTGCGGTAGACCTCGATGGATACATGGAACAGACTCTGGGAAACACGATTTCCCGACTTCGGGTCGTCATGGTGGTGGCGATGCTCGTCGGCATCGGAGTGTCGGTTCTCGTCACCGCCCTCTTTCTGCAGATGCTCATTCGCAAGGACGCTCCGCGCATTTCGGCTATACGATCGACACCAGATTCCGGCGCAGTTCGTTACCTACCAGGGGATAGGGCACGAGCTTAATGAGCAGATTATGGCCGATGTTGTTGATTTCTTCCTCTCGGAGCGGGCGGCGGAACAGGCGTCTGCAGTACTTCCGGGGTGGGAAACGGGAAACTGTCCGGGAGTCGTTTATCGATGAACACCTCCTCAACCAATGCGGTCTACTTCCGTCAAGCTGTTATCTGGTAATCATCGTTTGCGGATGGTAGGATTCAATCGGTGATATGAACCAAACCAACGATCTGCTAGTTGAGCTTCGCAAAATCCTCGAAGAGTTCGAGAAGAAGTCCATTTCCGGGGACCTTAGGGGCCGAGTTATCGCGCTCATTCCAGCATTCGATGCGATCCGACAAATCCGGAAATCTTTGGTAGCGAAAGGCCTTCAAAAATCTGCTCGTGATCGTCTCTTGGCGTACTTTTTGGAGTATCCGCGGATGGTGCTCAGTGAAAAAGAGCTTGCCGTGGTTGCCGGTATCAGCGAGTGGGCCCGTCGTGTTAGGGAACTGCGTGTGGAGTTTGGATGGAAAATCATCACCGGTATGACGGCTTCTCAGATGATGAATGCTGAGGAACTCAGTGAAAGCGACATCGACTGGGACGGATTAGCACCGAACGACTACGCACTGATCGATGTGAAACAGGATCGTGATGCTGCTCACCGCTGGAACGTCGCCAACGAGATTCGCAAAGGACCAGGAGGAAGTCGGCAGAAAATCCTCGAGTATTTGCGGAAGAATGTGGGTAAACAGATCACCGGAGAGGAACTGAGTTACGTTGCACAAAGTACTGAATGGGCCCATCGTAACTCGCCACTCGGGTAACCCTAATCTACCGATCGGCGTGTACGTATTGGAAGAAGATCGCCAGGCTCCCGCTCATGACCGTAACATCAGCGACGCAACTCGTCGTCGGGCTCTTCAGCGCGACAATTATGCGTGCCGGGTTTGTGGATGGACATACGAAGACTGGAATCCGAGTGATCCAAGGTTCTTAGAGCTTCACCACGTGATGGTAGCATGCGTATAGTATTTCTTGAGATGGGGAATGAGTAAGAGGTTGAGGCTGATTGATCTGTTTTCCGGCGCAGGCGGGCTTTCAGTCGGATTCGAATGGCTGAGTGAGCACCCTTTCGAGACTGTCTGGGCGAACGATTTCAACCAATATGCTGCGAACACCTACAACGCTAATTTTCGGGGAAACTGTACTCCCGGTGATATCGTCGATATTGTCGATGCTCCCGGTTTTCAGGTCCCAAAAGCAGACTTGGTAGTAGGCGGGCCACCGTGCCAAGGCTTCAGCCTTCTCAACAAAAAGCGGGCGGATGATCCAAGAAAGAAACTATGGATTCCGTTTATGCGCGTTGTAGATGCCAGCGGAGCCCGGTTGTTCGTAATGGAAAATGTGCCCCAACTCCTCGGTTCACTCGAGCACAAAGAGATTGAAGAATGGGCAACCGCGCGGGATTTTCGAATATGGTCGGGGCTCCTGGTCGCCGCAAATTATGGTGTACCTCAAACACGGAGACGAGCATTCATTGTCGGTTCGAAAGACCAGGATCCGAAACGATATTTCCCGCCACTGCGGTCCCACTACGACCCAAACAAATCACCCGAGCAACTAACTGTCCTTGGTGGCACATATCGAGCGGATGCAGAGCCATGGCGGTCGATTTCTGACGCGATCGGCGACCTTCCGCCACCAGTGGGAACGGAAATAAGAGATATCAATCCTCCGCTGGACTTGCATTTCGGGCGAAATCCCACCGAGTTAAGTCGAGCGAGATACCGAGCGATTCCGGGAGAGGGAATGAACCGATTCGACTTGCAACGAGTTGCTCCGGATCTCACTCCCCAGTGTTGGATCAACAAGCCCTCGGGCGGCACCGATTTGTTCGGTAGACTTTGGTGGGCGCGTCCATCCTTCACGATCAGGACAGAGTTTTTCAAACCGGAAAAAGGTCGTTACTTACATCCCGAACAGCACCGCCCAATCACGCACCGTGAGGCCGCCCGTTTTCAGTCGTTTCCAGACGAATTTCGTTTCACGGGATCCAAAATTGAAATCGCGAGGCAGATTGGGAATGCTGTCCCGCCTTTGCTTGCCAAGGCAGTAGCTGATCAGGTTTACAAGATGTGGGCTTGTACCCACAATGTTTACATAGATGGATGTATTCCCGGAGAAGAAACGGCGCGAGATTATGTCTCGAGTGAAGAACCGGAATACGCAGCAGGAACTGCTCGTTAGATCGCTTCTTCATCGACTTGGCTACAGATTCCGTCTTCATCGGTCTGATTTACCGGGAACTCCAGATATCGTACTTACGAAGCATTCAACTGCAATTTTTGTAAATGGGTGTTTTTGGCACGGGCACGACTGTCCGAGAGGAAAGCTGCCGCAAAGCAATGCAGACTTTTGGTCCGCAAAGATTGAGAAGAATCGTATACGTGATCAACGAAACCGCACGTCTTTGGAGTCTCTTGGATGGCACGTCGTAATCGTATGGACATGTGAGACGACTTCTGTGGCGAAACTCACCGAACTGGGGCACAGGCTCCAAAAAGAGATCGGACCAGACGGCGTGAACGTGATTGCCGGATAACACCTCGCTGCAGTTGTCGTGGTTGCAGCCATGCGATTGAGCTCTTTTGTTGGAAACGCGGGTCTCGATCCTGATGAGCAGTATCCTCGTACCTGGCGCGAAATGATGGATCTAAGTGAGGCGATCGTCCGACGTGACGGCGAGTCCGGTCTCACGATCTAACAGCAGACGAGGAGTACAACAGCAATGCAGAACATAACAACGATCGCCTTCGATTTTGGTGGCGTCCTGGTACAGCGTATCAGTGACGATTTTATATGTCACATGGCGTATGCCGCGGGCGCAGACCCGGAACGGTTTGTTCCGGCGCTGTGGAGATTTCGAAACGACTACGACTCGGGCGCGCTGGACGCGCGGACGTACTGGCGGACGGTAATGAGTGAGGCCGAAAGCGACCCGTCGCGACAACCGGGAACGGAAGAGGAAACGATAGATCTTCTGATGCATCTCGACGCCCTCGGGTGGGCATCGATCCATCCCGGGATGCTGCGCTGGATCTCGGCGCTCCGGCATGCCGGATTTCGGCGGATGATTATCTCGAACATGGCCGCCGAGACGTATGATCTGATCATTCGCAACAGTGCGCTGCTCCACTACTTCGAGCGGGTGGTGTTGTCCGGATGGATCGGTATCAATAAGCCGGACCGCCGTATCTTTGAGGCCGCCGCGGCGGAGATGGAGGTAGAGCCCGGGGAGATGCTGTTTATCGACGACCTGGAGCACAACGTGGAAGGAGCCCGGGCCGCGGGCCTCCACGCCATACAGTTCCACGACCCTGAGCGCTTCGCGGAAGAAATCGGGGAACGCTATCCCCAGATTCCGGGGGCGGGTCTCATATGCTCCGAGCCCACGATAATCCAGGGCAGCGCCCCATGGCAGAAGACGGAGTAGGCGGTGAAGGAGTTTCTTCCCTTTATTGAGGCCACCCTCCGGGCCGTCTCGGAACTGGCGATGGAGTACTATCGCGCGATCGCGCCTGGTGATAGGGCCGCCACTGCGATGGAGATCAAGGCCGGTGATCCCAACCAGGTTCTCACTGCCGCAGACCTGGCGGTAGGAAAAGAGATTCAACGCCGCATCCGCGGGCGATTTCCCACCCATGCGCTGCTCGACGAAGAACAGGGATATAGCGCTCCGGCCGGCGGTGGTGATGTGGATTACACCTGGGTAGTGGACCCCATCGACGGCACCAGCAACTTCGCCGCGGGAACTCCCCTCTTCGGCATCATGGTGGGGCTGCTCAAGGGAAGCACACCGGTAGCCGGAGGCGTAGCCCTGCCCGCCCTGGGCGAGTTGTATCTTGCCGAACAGGGTGCGGGAGCCCAATGCAACGGCAGTTCGATATCGGTTACCAATGAAACGGACCTGCTCTCGGTACTGGTGGCGTACGGAGTCGATAGCCACCGGGAGGCCCCCGATGATACGCGGAAAGAAATGCAGCTACTGGCGGATATCGTCCTCAACGTCCGGAACTTGCGCAGCGCCAACAGTGCGTTCGATCAGATGATGGTGGCCCGCGGCGCCTACGGGGCGTGCCTCAACCGGTCGAGCCGCATCTGGGACAACGTGGCCCCCGCGGTGATCATTCAGGAGGCGGGCGGCCGCTACCCCGATTTCTTCGGTGCTCCCCTGCAGTTCTCGATCAACGATGCTACCATCACGGGCAACTTCACCTGGTGCACGGCAAGTCCCGTGCTTCACGATACCCTGCAACGGATTATTCACCGCTACGCCGCTCACACGAGGTAGACAATCGTGAACAAGGGAACACGCGGGTGTATCCCACCCGCATGTCCCGGCGCACGTCATACCGCCGGCTTAAAACGAGGTCTGTGTCCCGATGGTCATCTTGTCCACCGCTTCGCCGCTACTGTCATAAGTCCGCTGAACTTCGTAGCTGAGGGCGGTACTTTCCCCCAAGGCGATCTGCAGCTGAGCACCCATAATCACCGAGGAGCTTCTCTCAAAGAGCTCGGCGTTGTCGGTCACATTCTCATGGAGATAGTACTATGAAAACAAAATCCGGTTAGACGTAGTATAAACCGCTGCATAGCAACACGTT
>JBBDTM010000055.1:0-37349 GCA_040904425.1 Alkalispirochaeta sp. | reverse complement strand
TGCGATATATCATCTGCGACGGGCGGTCCGTTTGGCTCCGGAGCGTCGACAGTTGCGGACGGTTCTGGGGGATGCCGAAGAGTACTTCGGTACGGAGGGCCAGCCGACAATTCCGTGGTATCCGCGGCCCGACGTTATCGTAGCCGCTCTCTGGGCGGTGTGGACCAGTTTCTGGCTGTTGCTTGCCGCTCGAGGGCAGCTCCGCCGAACGATAGCGCTGGTGACGTTGGTGATGGTGGGCGTGGTACTCGTTGGAGGCTGGTGGTGGGCCGAGCGGCGCTCCAGTGAATCGGAAGCGGTTGTTGTGCGCCCGGTAACGGTACGGCGGATTCCTAGCCTCTCAGCGCAGCCGTGGATCCAGGTTGACCCGGCAACAGCGGTACGGGTTGAATTGTCGTACCAGGATTTCTATCTTGTGAGTACGTCCACCGGAATTCAGGGATGGGTTCCTCGGGCCTCTCTGTGGATCCTAGGAGAACACTGATGAATAGCAACATGATGGATCGGCTCTTGGATCGGTATCCGCCGCCACCGGATCTCGAAAAAGACGATTTTTCCGGTAGGGACTATGAACACGTGGCGCCCCGGAAGCTCCCAATAGAACGCACTATCGATCTTCACGGCTTAACCGGCACGGACGCTACCCGGCAATTAGAGACGTTCGTGGCGCAAGCGGCACGCGACGGCGTGAGGAAAGTGCTGATTGTTCATGGAAAAGGAAGCTCCCCCGGCTCAGAGGGGGTTCTGAAAGCGCTCGTTCGCCACTATCTCGAGGATAGCCCTATGGTGGGGGCTACCGGCCATCCCGGGTTGGACCTCGGTGGGACCGGAGCGACGTGGGCGCTTGTTCGTCAGCGTTCGCGATAGATGATGCGGCCCCGGGTGAGATCGTACGGTGAGAGGGCAACCTTGACCTTGTCTCCGGGGACAATTCGGATATAGTGTTTGCGCATCTTGCCCGACAGATGGGTGAGTATGACGTGTCCGTTTTTCAACTCTACTCGAAACATGGTGTTGGGAAGGGACTCTTTTACAATCCCCTCGACCTCTATCGCTTCTTCTTTGGCCACAGCGGCTCCTTTTATCGTGATACCGCCATGGTAGGTTGATCTTCACCTTCATGTCAACGATCGCATGCCTCTTGACATTTTCGGCAGCATCCTTATATTTTCCGGACTTCCCGACTGAAGGAGAGCGCTATGGACCAAGAATTTGTTGAGCGCATGAAAGAACGCCTCCATGAGATGAGGGCAGACATACTTCACCAGCTTGTTTCGGAAGACGAAGAGTTCCGATCGATGGCCGGATCCAGCGATACCAAAGATCTGGTGGACGTGGCGACTACCGACATTGATAAGAAGCTTCTCAGTGCGCTTAGCGCCCAGGAGCTTAAGAAGCTCCGACTGATTGAGTCGGCGCTCAGTCGTATTGACAATGGGAAGTACGGTATCTGTCTCAAGAGTGGTAAGCCGATTCCGCAGGAGCGGCTGGAAGCAATTCCGTACGCACTGTATCGCATCGAGTACCAGAACGAGATTGAACGACGTAACAGGTAGACTCGCTTAATTCTTTTTGCTGCCGGTCGATAATAGAATCGGAGGCAGCGGGATGACGAGTTCACAGACACCCATTTCACAGAATCTCACCGTCCCGCTGAGCGATCTTGTGAGGGCTCGGGTCTCTGAATCGCGGGTTGCAATGCCGGTGCGCGGGGCGGTATACGCGCGGCTAGACCACATCTCCGGGGTTCCCTCGCGTTCCCCCAACGCCGGCTATTCACTATCCCGCTTGCGAGCTATCGATTCAATGATTACCCGCATCGCGCGAATGCAGGAGCAGCTTACTCCCGATGTGGCCGCCGACCCGGTGGAACAGCAGGAGGCGGTGCTTGAGGAAGCGGCGCGGCAGATCGCCGAGTCGATCGAGCGGCAGCCCGCCGGCTACTCCGCTGAAGATGGCTTCTTCGTGAATATGTTCGTTTAGATCGTTGCCCCGTCGCTGAGCATCGGATTGTGCTGGATTTCTCGTTCAATCGTCGTTAACGGCCCGTGGCCCGGAAATACACGAGTCTCCGGTGGCAGCTCGAACAAGCGATGCGAGACGGAATCTTGTAGTGAGTCCGAGTCGGCGTGGATCACGTCGGTCCGACCGACCGTGTTGAAAAAGAGCGTATCCCCGGAAAACACCGCTTGTCGCGGCTCACTGTAGAAACACACGCTTCCCGCGCTGTGACCGGGGGTGTGCATCACGCACAAGTCGGATTCCGGCAGTGTATCGCCCTCACTGTAGAAGAACTCCGCTTCAGGAATATCAGTACTAAAACTTCGGAACGCTTCCAGTCCAGCCTCGCCGAACGGCGAGAAAACCTCGTGATTGGAGTGTTCCGCCGAAGACCCGAGATATCCGGCATCTGATTGGTGAATACCGACCGGAATGTGGTGGTTTCTCTCCGCGAAAAAATCGAGCACAACCTGTGTGGCTGAGGTATGATCCAAATGGCCGTGAGTGAAGACGATCGCCCGAGGGAGAAGGTTCATCGCTTCCAGGCGTCGGATCAACACGTCTCCGTCGGCACCGGGATCGATGATGATGCATTCTTTCTTTCCGGTAGAGACGATATAGGAGTTAGTGTACATTGATCCCACAATGATGCGGTCGATGAGCATGTGTCATAAAAATATCAGAATCGGAGAGGACGCGCAACGGAGATGATATCGGCTGAGTTGCTATTTACCATTACTCTGGCGGCGACGTTCTATCTCGTCATTCCCGGGGCGGGTGCGTTTCTCGTGCGACGCAGATGGAGGCGATTTCGCGCAGCATTGCTCGTTTCCCACGCGGCGCCAACCCTGCGCTACGGTTGTTCTTCCGACAACGGCACGCCTCGAGTCTACCGATTCTTTGGCCGGCTCGAGGCGATACAGCGGGACCATACGATTTGGGTCGGTGACCGTACCTTGTCGGTGATGGTCAGTCTGGACGGGGTCCCGGTGTTCGTCATGCCTCGAACTCATATGGAGGGCGCCGGTTCCACCGACGAAACGCCCCGTGTTCTGTACTGGAAAGAGCTCTCCGCGCTGGCGGAAGGTACCGATGTGTTTGTCGGCGGTACGGTGGTGGATGATCAGGGGAGCCTTCGCTTCAACAGCGGCCCCGACGGTGTACCCCTTGTTCTCATCTTCGATGGTCCTCAGGAAGCGCTCTTTTCTCGGGCGATGTGGGCGGGACGACAGAGGAACGAGTACTGGAATCATTTGACGCCGGTCTCACTCGTCGGTGGTTTCGTGGCGGAACTGCTCTGGGCGGTGAATCTGTCGGGGCAGAGTCGATTGCAGACACTAATTGCCCTGGTGATGGCGCTAATTCCGCTGCTGCCCCTGTTTCCGCCGGGGGTCTTCGGTTTCTACTGGTATCGCAGGCTATGGCGGAGAGCACGCCGAATCCGGGCTCACCGCGATCTGGCGCTCTTGCGCCGCAACGCCAATAACGGCGTTACCCTAAACCACGCGCAGCGCTCCCTGAGCCGAATCGCCACGAGGTGGGAAGCCGGCGCGGTGGCACTGCTGCTGGCGGGAGTCACACTTAACGGTTACCTGTCGGCGGTACTATTCGCCCTCTTGATGCGGTGAGCCGGGAACCGACGTTTCCTGATTAATCCTTCTTGTTTCGAGCGAAGTTCACCGTCAACTTCCGACCGCGAAAATCGTAACCGTCGTAGCGCTCGATGATGACATCAGCTACTGATTTGTCGACTTCCACGAAAGAATAATTATCAAGAATTTTGATCTGGCCGATGTCATCGCCTTCGACCCCGTCAATTTCAGCGAAGAGCGCCACAAAGTCTTTCGGATATACGCGTCGGTTCTTTCCGACGCTGACGAACAACGTCTGCCGGTCTTCCGGTGCGACATTCCCGGTGACGGCGTCATTGGAGTCGTTTGCAGCAGCACCGCCGGTAGGCGAGCGTTTCTCGGCGGTTTTGCGCTCGGATCCGCGGCGTCCTCGGCGAGGTTTGTCGGTCTTGGAGGTGGTGCGTGACGGCGGGGGAAGCTCACCTTCGTTTATGAGCGTCTTTACCAGGTATGCCGTGAGATACGCCCGCGAAAAGATCGAGACGTTGCGCTTTACGAACCTCTTGTACGCGGTCATCTGGTGAGGGTCTTCCTCGTCGTGAATCCTCCGAACCAGGTCTTTCAGTCGAGCTTTCAGCTCATCAGGGTTTTCGATGTATTCGTCACTTCGTGAACCGGCCATTGTGATACTCCCTTCGTGTTCATCAAGTTGGTGACGGAGGTCAGAGGTCTTCCAGTGTCGGGACGGAAGATTTTCCAACAGATCCGCGTTGTCTTCAGTGGTGGTCAGGAGCATGAGCTGCGGGGTCGTGTCGGTTTTGGTTAGGATGAAACCGAGATCCGCGGCAAACTGAGTCCGCTCACCGGCGGGAATGAACGCCACTACCCGGCGAAGTCGTTCAAGACTGAGCTCGTCTCGACGCAGCAGATCGATGATCCGCGTCGGGCTCACTGCGGTCGGTCCGCCGTCGGCTACCAGCTTGTCCGGATCCGAGGCTAAGACCAACGTCTCCGGCGATGATCCGGCACTGGAGACGCTGCGAATCATTTCCGAGAGATTTCGCCCAAAAGACGCGTAGATGTCGGAATCGACCACTATCACGCCCGACCGTTTGCTCGCGACCCATTCGGGACAACCGAATGACTGCATTGTTCCGAATGTAACACGTTGAGAACTCGTCACCGTCGGTGATCGTATGAATGGCGAATTGGTTTGTCAAGAAAGAAAGCGGCGCAACCGACGAATACGTCATGAGAAGGTGTGCTTTTTGCCCTGTTTTGGGCGTGATCCTGCTACTCCTGGTGCCGCCGGTACTCACTGCGCAAAGTGGGACTGATGGTGCCGAGCCGATTACCTTTCGTTTTGGATACCGCGAGGGCGAACAGTATCGCATTGTGGGAGTCAACCTCCAGGAACTTTCGGTTAACGGTACGCCGCAGGGAGAGGCAGAAGTGCTTACCAGGATCAGGCTGCAGGTCGGTACTCCGGGCCAGCGTAACGACGTGTCCGGAGCGCCGGTCACCGCTGAGTACCGCGTATCTCAGGAGGTTGAGCACGGTGACGAGCCGTTCTCGGTGGATCGGGACTATTCGGTAGAGGTGTGGCAGGACGTGTTCGGCCGACAGAAGGTTCCCTCAGGGTCGTTTGTGCCGCAGGTCCGAAACGTTCCCGTTTTTCTCGAGCGGGAGCTTCGCCCGGGAGATACGTGGACCGCGGAAGCGGTAGAGGTGTACGACTTTCGTGACGGCATGGGTATCGAGAATCCTGTTGCGATCCCCGTCACCGCACGGTACGAGTATCTCGGCCCCCGGGAGTTCGAAGGTGAGACCTACCAGGCACTTCGCATTCAGTACGCGCTGTTCTACCGTCCTGATCCCGCCCGCCCGGAGGCGGAGCATTTCCGGGTCATGACCGCTCGTTTCGATCAGGAGCTACTGTGGGATAACGTGGCCGGGAGGCCGCACTACTACGAAGAAACGTACGACCTCTTTATTCGCGCCGCCGATGGCACCCGGCTTGAGTATCAGGGTACCGCCGACGGCCGCGTGGAAGGTGCTCCCGCACTGGACCGCGGGAGTGTCCAGCGGGATATCGAAGACCTCATCGACCGCGACGCGATACGCGATATGAGTGTGCGCAGTGACGAGGAGGGAGTTACGATCTCCCTGGAAAACATTCAGTTCGCGCCCGATTCGGCGGAACTTCTGGAGCAGGAAATTGAGAAGCTGCAGTGGGTGGCGGAGGTCCTGGCGAACTACCCTGATCGGGATATCGTGGTTTCGGGACACACCGCTTTTGCCGGCACCGAGGCGGCGCGGCAGCAGCTCAGTGAAGAGCGCGCCAGGACGGTGGGGGAGTGGCTTATTGACAACGGTGTCCGGGATCGATCCGAGCTCATGTATCGCGGGTTCGGAGCGCGGCGCCCGTTGGATTCGAATGAGACCGAAGCGGGCCGCCGGCGCAACCGCCGCGTGGAGATCACGATTCTGGAGAATTGATCACGTTGCCCGGAGGGGATATATTCGCCGGATGAACTCGTCCCGTGTGGCTCGGCTGTTGGGGATCTTCGGTTTGCTCGCGGCATTGGCCGGTTGCGAGTTTGGGCCATTTCAGGCCCAGACCCGTTCGCTCCCTGGGGCGATCACCGTCGACGCGAATGATCCATATAACCAATGGTACCTGGAGACGATCAACGCGCCCCAGGCGTGGCGGCAGTACGCGGCGATCGCCGCCGATCCGGTGGGCGGCGGTGCGATTCGTACCATTCCGGTGGCGGTGATCGATAGCGGCATCGATGGTGGACACGAAGATCTGGCCGGCGTATTGGCGCGGACCGGTGTCGATGTGGTGGGTGGTACTGTAACGCCGATACCGCAGGGGTTTCCCTCGGACACCTTCGGGATTGACCACGGCACCCACGTATCGGGACTGATCGCTGCCGAGGGCGGGAACAACCGCGGCGTTGCAGGGGTTGCCTATAACGGTTGGGGACGACCGGCAGTAAGCGTGGTGCCGGTGCGGGCTCTGAAAGGATTAGAGGGGACCCTCCGCGACGTGCTCAGAGGTGTTTTGTACGCCGCCGGCGCCACTCCCGGGCAGCAGACTGCTCCGGCACGCGTGATCAATATGAGTCTAGGGGCCGATGTAGCCGCGCTCGACCAGGCGAGCATTCTCTTGTTTGAGTCGGCCGTGGAGGAAGCGGCGCGCCGCGGCCTGCTGATAGTTGCCGCTTCCGGCAACGGTGGTCAGTCGGACGGCATCGACTGGCCGGCGCGCTTTCCCGCGGTGATCGCCGTGGGTTCGGTAGACGGCGCCTCGGAGCCCGGAGATAGCCGGCGCTCCTACTTTTCGGACTACGGACTGCAGTTAGAGTTGATGGCGCCGGGGGCGGAATCCTCCGGCTCGACGGCCGATGAAAATGCGGGTATTGTAAGTACGGTTCCGGCGGTGTCCCCGTCGTCCGGCTATGGCCTGCTGGCCGGTACCTCCATGGCGGCTCCGTTGGTGGCCGGCGCCGCCGCCCTGGTGTGGAGCGCCAACCCGCACCTTTCGGCAGAGCACGTACGACGAATTCTGCAGGATACCGCTACCGACCTTGGTGAGACGGGTCGAGATGAGGAGTTCGGCTATGGACTGCTGAACGTGGAGGAGGCGCTTCGTGTAGCGTCCACGGCCCCGTACGGTAGATACGAAAGCTCATTGGCCGGCGGTTCACCATTCACCGCCACCGATTTCGTATCAACTCACGAACTCCGGCGCTCCAAGCAGAACGCTGAATACCGTTCCGATCTTTCCGCGGAGTTTATCGTGTATCTCGCGGAAGATGCGGACCCGGAGAGCTTTTCCCGCCGAGTCGGGCAGATTGCGCCGGCGGCTGGAGTGGAGATCCTCGGTTCCTTGCCGATGGGGACGGCTCTGGAAGTCTCAGTCAGTAGTACCGATTCGTCCGGTGACACGGAAGCGTCATTGTTCGATTGGCTCCGGGAAGACGCCCGAGTGTTGTCGGTGACACAAAACCGCCGCATGCAGTTTGGTCGTCGGTGACGTGGGCTATCGCGGCGCCCATTCTTGCAAACCACTCCGGCTTAGCTTAATCTAAGAGAAAGGCCGCACAAGCTTTTCCAGAGGACTGTCTATGCCTAAAAAAGCTGAAGATGGCGCTGGGATTCGGAACGCTTCCGGCGGTGTCCCTGATATCTCGCTTCGAACTGCTTTTTTCGCCGTTGGTTCGCGCAATCTTGCCGTTAATCGTCGTTTGATGCTTGCCCTCGTACATAGGTCTTCCTGTGATTAGTCCTTATGATTTGCGGAGAATATGAATGCTTAAGAAAATGAAAATCGGAACCAAGATGATTTCCCTATTTGTGGCACTGATTATCTCGGTAGCAGCAGGTATTGGAATCACCGCCTTTTATCAAGCAAGTAATGCGGTGGAAAATCAGGTTGAAGAGACTATCACCGACTTGTCACATGAAGCGGCGGTGTTGGTAAGAAGCGAGCTGGACCATTACCTCGAACTTGGGACCGAACTTGCTCGACATCCGGACCTCATTAGCATGGAACTCAATACTCAAATGGAGGCCCTGCGTACGATTGAAGCCCGGCTGGACTTTTTAGGTATGGGCGTGATTTATCCCGACGGGACAGCCTATTACCCCGATGGAAGCACCGCCGAGCTTGCCGACCGGGAGTATTTCCAAGAAGCTATGCAGGGCACGGCCAATTTTTCCGACGTGCTCATTTCCCGCGTAACGAATTCCGCTGTCATGATCATAGCCATACCGATCACGGATAACGGCGAAGAGCCGGTTGCGGTGCTGCTGATACGCCTGGATTCCACTTGGCTTAGCGACATTACCGACAGAATAGGCTACGGGGATTCAGGATATGCGTATATGATCGACGGCGAGGGTGTACTGATTGCCCACGATAACCGTGACTTTGTTCTTGAACAGCGGAATTTTATTGCGGAAGGAAGATCGAACTCAGATTTTGCGCGTCTTGCCGAGATGCTGCAGAGAATGACCGAAGGGGAAGAAGGCTTTGATGAGTACCCCTTTATGGGATCAGTCCGTTTTTTTGGGTACTCACCGATTGAGCGGTCAGAGTGGTCAATTGCAGTAGGCGGCTTTCGTGATGATATTTTTCAGCACATATACGACATGCGATCAACCATGATAATTATTGCCTCGATATTCGTCATACTTGGCATAATAATACTGGCTTTTTTCACACGCAGCATCACAAAACCTATCCGCAGGGGCGTCGATTTTGCCAAGGAATTGAGCCAGGGTAATCTGGGTGCTCAGTTCGACGTCGATCAAAATGATGAAATCGGGGATCTTGCGGATGCTCTCAAGTCGATGGCATCCCGCCTGAGGGAGATCGTCAGCGATATCAGGAGCGCCACGGACAACGTGGCCTCCGGGAGTCAACAGCTCAGCCAGTCGGCGCAGCAGATGAGCGAGGGCGCCACCGAGCAGGCCGCCAGTGCTGAAGAAGTCTCCAGCAGTATGGAGGAAATGACTTCCAACATCCGGCAGAATGCGGACAACGCGCTGCAGACGGACAAGATCTCCCAGAAGAGCGCCACCGACGCCGAAGAGGGTGGCCAGGCGGTACGGGAGACGCTAAATGCCATGAAGGAGATCGCCGAGAAGATCTCGATTATCGAAGAGATCGCCAGAAACACCAACCTCCTGGCGTTGAATGCGGCGATCGAAGCGGCCCGCGCCGGCGAAGCGGGCAAGGGATTCGCGGTGGTTGCCAGCGAGGTCCGAAAACTTGCGGAGCGTAGCCAGACCGCTGCCGGGGAGATCAGTGAGCTCTCCGGACGATCCGTGGCGGTGGCGGAGCGCGCCGGGGAGATGCTCGAGAAGATCGTACCGGATATCAAACGTACCGCCGAGCTGGTACAGGAGATCAGTGCCGCCAGCAACGAGCAGAACAGCGGAGCTGAGCAGATCAATTCCGCCATCGTGCAGCTTGATACGGTGATTCAGCGCAACGCCAGCGCCTCCGAGGAGATGGCCTCCATGTCCGAAGAGCTGAGCGGGCAGGCCGAACAGCTCCAGCAGGCGGTGAGCTTCTTCAAGATGGATGACGCCGGCCGCAGCGTTCGTAAAGGGCGTGCTCTGACCGCACCCTCCGCTGCAACCGAGCGCCGACCGTCGTCGGGCGGGGCATCCTCGCAGCGGAGCACGGGTTCGAATCGTCCAGATGTTCCGCCAAAACTCGGTGCGCGGAAGAACGCCCCCCAGAGGCCCGGTACCACGGGCACCAACACCGGGCGCACCGAGACCAAAGAAACGGGAATCGCCCTGGCGGATGACGAACCGGGCATCTCCCTCGACCTCAACCAGTCCGGGGCGGATGATTTAGACGCCGACTTCGAAGAGTATTGAGGAATAACAGGTGAGTAGACTGCTCATCGCGGTTACGGCGATGTTAATTGCCGTGGCTGCCGTCGACGCTCAGGACGGCGAACTTCCGTACGTAGATATCTCCTCCGCTCAGGAGGAGGTATCCCGCATAGAGGATGCCAACCGTGAGCGCGACGCGCAAAACGCAGTCCTGGAAGAGGAGATCGTCTCTCTCCGGGAGGAGATTCGCCGGGCCCGGCTGGAACTTGTGGAAGTGCGGCCGATGCTGGACCGGGTCTCTGTTGAGCTCACGGAACTGTACGAAGTCAATAGCAGGATCGTGGATGAGTCGATGCAGGAGCGCTCCCGGGCGGTGATCGGGCGCGCCCGCACGATCAAGTCCCGGCTCGAGGACCGGGTGGAAGCGCTTTACGAGCAGATTCAAGCTTTTCAGGAAGAAATCGCCGCCAATCGGCGCCGCATTCGCATCAACACCAGCAGGATCGCCTCCGGGGAAGAACGGATCATCTACTTGGAAGCAGCCGTAGAGCATACGGAGGCGCAGCGCCGACGCCTGGACCGCTTCATTCGGAACGTTGACTCCATTCTCAGCGAGGCGGAAGAATACATCGACTTGAGCGAGTAGGGCCGAGTTCTCCCTCGAATCTGGGGTGATTCACTCGCGCCAGCGGTGCACATAGTCATCGATGTGCTTGAATTTGCGCTTGAGACCGTTGGCGTTCATGTAGCGCACTTTCCCAAACACCGGCCGCTCCGGCCAGCCACGGTCGTGGGCGCCGAAACACCACGCCACGCCGGCATACCCGTTCGGGTCGCGTCCGTCCAGCTCGTAGCGATCGTTCAGCGTGATCGCCAGAGCCATCGCCTCCGCCGGCTCCTGCATCCATTCCAGGATCTTCTTACCCCAGTACATGCGCATATATCCGTGCATCTTCCCACGCCTCACGAGTTCCCGCTGACACGCGTTCCAGTACGGGTCGTCGGTTTGGGCCCCTTCCAGTTGCGCGGCGGTGTACAGCGCCGGTCGCTCATCGCCGCTGTGCTCGGTGAGCGTTTTTTGCGCCCACTCCGGGAGCCCCGCGAAGCGATCGTAGTTCGGATTGAACTCGGTGAAATTCATCGCCAGTTCTCGGCGTACCACCAGTTCTTCAATAAACGAATCCAGATCTTCCCGGGCGCTCTCTCCGAGTTCCGAATCCACCTGTTCCCGCGCCTGGAGGACGATTTCCACCGGCGAGATGTGACCGAAGTGGAGATACGGACTCATATGGCTGGCATAGTCGCGGTCGGGAACGTTTCGCAGTTCGTCAAATCCCGCCAGTCGATGCGTGAGAAATTCACCCAGCCGATCCCGAGCGGCTTCCTCGCCTCCGGTAAACTCCGAGACCGGCTCTATGGCGGTGTTTACCGTAAAAAGCTGAGACAGTCGATCGGGGGAGGTCAGTTCCTCCACATGTATGGAAGGGAACTGATCGATATCGCCGATGGGGGATGGACCCCCACCGTGGTGGTAGGGCACTTCCGCCGGTGGCTGGAGAAACGTGTCCAGATGCGGGTGGATCTTGCGGCGGAGCGTGGCCGCCGACCACTCCTGTTTTCCGCTGACGGTATGCACCGGGACCACGACGTTGGTTTCAACCTGGACCAGAGGACAGTCGATGTGATCTGCCACGGTGGTGCGCCACTCGCGCTGGATTCGCGTATATCCCCGATCGGTGACGACGGTTCCCACGCGATCGGCGACCGCCCGCGCGACCTGGGGAGCATCTCCCAGACGCACCGAGAACGGGATTCCCCGGGTTGCCAGGTTGGTGGTTACGTCCTGCAATCCCTGTACCAGAAACCAGTAGTGCCGTAGGGCAGCTCCCGGATACCCGGGAGACAGCGCAAAGAACACCTCCAACGGACCGTCGCGATGGTTTGCCAGGTGGATCGCATATTCCAGCGCGTGGTTGAAGCGGGTTCGTACCGAGGCCTGCATCCAATAGGCGACGCCTTGGCGAGTTGAAACCGATTGATCGTTCAGAAATGTTACCCGTTGATCCTGTGCCATTCATTCCAAAATACGCTACGATTGAGGAAACGTGTGAACGGAGGCGCTCTTTTGGACGAAAAAAGCACGGCTATCCTGATCGTAGATGACGATCCGGTGGCGCTGGAGCTCATTGAGGTCAACTTGCGCGGTCTCGGATTCGGTGCCATTCTCACCGCCGACAGCGGAGAGCAAGCGCTCAGGATCGTCCGGGAACGGTCGGTGGCGGCGGTCGTTCTGGATTTGTTCATGCCGGGGATCTCCGGATTCGACGTCCTGGAGCGCATGAACGAGGAACTGCCGTGGATCCCGGTGATCGTGGTGACGGTGAGCGACAGCGTTGATGCCGCGGTGCAGTGCATGCGTCACGGCGCCTTCGATTTCATGACCAAACCTCTGGATCGGAATCGCCTGGGAAGTGCAGTCAATCACGCGATTCGCGTGCGTGACCTTGAAGGTCGCCTGGAGTTGCTACGGGACACGGCTGAAGATATTGAGGGACCGTCCAATAGGCAGGCGTTTGCCGGGATCATTACGGTGTCTCCTCGGATGAAGGCCACCTTTCAGTATGTGGAGGCGATCGCCTCCAGTCCTCATGCGGTGCTTATCACTGGAGAGAGCGGAACCGGAAAAGAACTGATCGCCCGCGCCGTCCACGATGTAGGCGGTCGGGAGGGGCCGTTCGTTCCGATAAACGTCGCTGGTCTCGACGATGTAATGTTCACCGATACGCTCTTCGGCCATCGACGCGGGGCGTTCACCGGGGCTGACCACAATCGTGGGGGGCTGGTGGAGCGCGCCCAGGGCGGCACCCTGTTTCTCGATGAAATCGGTGACATGGAGATCAACAGCCAGATCAAGCTGCTGAGACTGTTGCAGGAGGGCGAGTATTATCCGCTGGGTAGTGATGAGCCCGCTCACGCCCGCGTCCGGATCGTTGCCGCCACCAACGCGGACCTTGTAGAGAAGCAACGGCAGGGCCTTTTTCGGAAAGATCTCTACTACCGGCTGATCTCTCATCTGATCACCGTTCCTCCTCTCCGGGAACGTCCTGAGGACATTCCCGTCCTGGCAGACCACTTCGCGGAGGAGGCCGCCCGGTCGATCGGGAAACCGAAGCCCAGAATCAACCCGGCGGTGGAGGATATCCTCCGGCAGTACGCATTTCCCGGCAATGTGCGCGAGCTGCAATCTATGATGGCGGACGCCGTTAGTCGGACACGGGGAGATGCGTTGCCGGTCTCCGTACTGCGGGAGTACCTGGATCGTTCCAGCGACGCGGACCACGCCCTGGGCGCTTCCGATACGGGCCGCGGTGGTGGAGATCGGTTTTCGTGGCGCGGTCCGTTTCCCGCGCTTGAGGAAGTGGTGGAGTTTCTTATCACTGAGGCGCTGCGCCGGTCGGATTACAATCAGACCGCCGCCGCCCGGCTTCTTGGGATATCACAATCCACGTTGAGTCGACGACTATCCTCGAAACGATAACCACATCAATGCAAACTGCATCATGATGCAGTTTGCATTCCCAGAAGTATGTGTTTTGCATAATGTAACATGAAGAGTGCGGCATGGTGCCGGCGTACAGGCGAACGGAGAAGAGATATCTCGTTGTCGGGGAAATAATTAAGAAATGAGTCCGTGTATGATTGGTAATTGGCACAGATCATGCTTAGTAAGAGATAGGTAAGAACCGATGTAAAAAACCAATTAAAAATATCTTCCCCTAAGCAGCCGCTCGTCGTCGCGACGGGGGGCTGGTTTTTTATGGGGTGAACTTGGGCATTTCTTGCAATCAGCCGAAATTTGAGGTATAAGAAGCTGTATAAGGAGCTCAGGCGGATGAAAAGCAAGGGTGACTTCCCCAATTTGAACGAGAAAGACCCTGAAGGATTGCGTCCTGATGGATCGTCATATCGAGCGCTGGTCGTGGACGACTCTATGTTTGTGGCGAAGCAACTGAGCCAGATCCTCACCTCGGCCGGTTTTGAGGTGGTTGGCACCGCCGCCGATGGGGAAGAAGCGGTTGAGAAGTACAAGGAACTGCATCCTAACGTCGATGTCGTGACGATGGATATCACCATGCCCAAAATGGATGGTGTCACCGCATTGCAGCAGATTATCGAGTACGATAAGAACGCGCGGGTGGTAATGATTAGTGCCTTGGGGAAAAACGACCTGGTGAAAAACTCACTCATGATCGGCGCCAAGAACTATATCGTGAAACCCCTTGATCGGAAGAAGGTGCTGGAGCGCATCGTCCTCGCCCTGAGCTAGCTTACCCGTGACACTCCGCTGGACAGTATCGTTGGCCCTGCATACGGCGGGGGTGGTGTTTCTTGTAGCTACCGTTTCCTTTTTCCTCCTGCAGATCGTTCCCGGAGACCCGGCGGCGGTGGTGGCCGGTCTGGACGCAGCCCCCGCCACGGTTGAGGCGGTTCGAGCTCAGCTGGGACTCGACGTACCGTGGCCCGTGCGCTACGTGGACTGGATTTCCGGACTGGCGCGGGGGTCTTTCGGTGTCTCCTACGTGCAAAAGACACCGGTGGCGGAGCTGGTTGCCCGCCGATTGCCGATCACCGCTGCCCTGGCGGGACTGGCTCTGCTGTTCAGCATTACCGCGGCAATTCTTATGGCGTTGCTGTCGCGGCTGGGGCGGGCGGCGGCGACTTTTGTTCGCGTGATGGAGTATGCGTCATTTGCGTTTCCGCAATTCTGGATCGGTCTTCTGTTACTCTCATACTTCGGATTGCATCTCGGATGGTTTCCCGTGGTTGGCAGTGAGGGCCTGCAACGGCTCGTTCTTCCGGCTGTGGCGTTGTCGCTGGGGAATGCCGCGGTTCTGTCCCGTACGATTCGAGCAGGCCTGGCGGAGCAACTGAGGAGCGCCCACGTGGTGGCCGCCAGGTCGCTCGGTGTGTCACGGCTGCGGATCGCCGTCGTTCACGTGCTCCCCCTCGCGCTTATTCCGGCTGTGACGATCGTGGCGATTCAGGCGGGGTATCTGTTGGCGGGGGCGATCGTTGTTGAGCAGGTGTTCGGCATTCCCGGGCTCGGACGACTGGCCCTGACGGCGATCGGCCAGCGGGATCTGCCGGTCATCCAGGCGGTGGTGGTTGTATTCGGCGTTGCATTTCCGTTGTTTTCGATGATCGGTGACGTGATTTTGGGCGCGCTCTGGCCGCGGCTGAGGCAGCAACAGAGATGAACTCTCCCCGATTATTTCGCGCTGTAACGGTTGCCCTCCGCGGGGGGCGGCGACTGGTGGGACCGCTCGACGTAACCCTGCATCCGGGGCGGGTGCACGGTGTTGTGGGAGAGAGTGGAAGCGGCAAGACCCTCACCCTGCGAGCGCTTGCTGGGGTCACGCCTGAGAACATAGAGAGTTCATGGGAGTGCTTGGAGGACCCGGCGCCGCGGACGGCGATGATCTTTCAGGATCCCGCCGGATTCTTCAACCCGCGGTGGCGGGTGGAACGCTCTCTGCGGGAGGTTCTCGTTCACGTCCGGCGGCTTGCGCGCTCCCATGTGGCGGGACGCGTATCGGAGCTGGCGGCGTTGGTTGGGCTGACTGGGTCTGAGCTTCACCGATATCCGTTCGAGCTCTCCGGCGGGATGGTTCAGCGAGCCGCGATCGCCATGGCGTTGGCCACGGAACCGGAGGTGCTACTGGCCGACGAAATAACCAGCGCCCTGGACCCGGAGTTGGGAGAGATGATCCTGGGACTGCTCCGCACGATAGCCGTGGATCGGGGACTTTCCGTAGTCCTGGTGTCCCATGATCTGCCGTTGGTGGCGCAAATCGCGGACGATGTTCACGTACTGTATGAAGGACGGCTGGTAGAGTACGGACCGCCGGCGGAGGTGCTCGCGGCGCCTCGGCACCAGTATACGGCTCTTCTGGTGCAATCACTTCCGTCCCGTCGGCGTCGAGGCGAATTGCTTCCGGAGATTCCCATCCCGGCAGAGGGAGGCGAGGCAGCGCCGGAGGCGTGTCCCTTCCAGCCTCGGTGCCCTGCAGCGGTCACCGCCTGTGCACATATGCCACCCTGGGATGATAGTCGTACGTATCGCTGTCACAATCCAGTGCAGGGAGATGGGCTGTGAGTGAACCGACACCGGTGTTGCAATTGTCAGGTATCAGCAGACAGCTTGGCGGCAATAGGGTGCTTGCCGGGGTCGATTTGTCCGTCGGCTCTCGGGCGTGTATCGGAATTCGGGGAGCTTCGGGCGCGGGAAAGACGACCCTCGCACGGATTATCGCCGGCGTGGATACCGGATACGACGGGGTAAGAACCGGCGGCACCGGCGGAGTTCATCTGGTGTTTCAGGACTCGCTGCAGGCGCTAAATCCACGGCTGCCGCTACGGTGGACGTTGGCCGAGGCTCTGGGAGATGGTACGCTCCGCGGGATCTTCGGTGCCCGCCGGCGAGGACACGAGACGATGAGCCGCACCCTGGTGGAAGTGGGGCTCACTTCCGATGTGCTCGCCTTACGCCCCGGGAGCCTTTCCGGTGGGCAGCGTCAGCGAGTGGCGCTGGCTCGTGCGCTCCTGAGTGGGGCTTCGTTGCTCGTCCTGGATGAGCCGGTGGCGGCGTTGGACCCAAGTGTTCAAGCGCGTATACTGAATCTGCTGGTGCGCCTGCACCAACGGAATACCTTGACGGTGATTGTGATCTCTCACGATCATGGCGTTCTGGATTTTCTCTGTGACACGCAGTACGAGCTGCAAGGAGGCAGGTTATGGGAAGCATGAGAATAGCGCGGGCACTCACGATCGTGATGTGCTCCGTTACGATAGCGCCGCTGGCCGCGTCGGGGGCTGCGGAACCGGCTGACGCGGCGGCACCGGAGGAGCTGATATTTGGTCTTTCCGGCAGCCCGGATACACTCGACCCGCACGCCACCACCGGAACTCTCACGTTCCAGACGATGCGCAGCGTCTACGATACGCTGGTGGAGCCTGATCGGGAGGGAGAGATCGTCCCGGCGCTGGCAACCGGCTGGGAATCCCGGGAGGACGGACTCGTCTGGGAGTTTGAACTGCGGCACGGCGTGGCGTTTCACGATGGAACGGAGTTTACCGCGTCCGACGTAGAGGCCAGCCTCAACCGTCTGCGGGACGAGGAGTTTGCGTCGCCGAGCATCCACGAGTACGCGATGATCGAGTCGATCGAAACGCCCGCCGAGGATCGAGTGGTGATCACCCTGTCCGAACCACATGCGCCGTTCTTGTCCACGCTGGCCTCCGGGTGGTCGGCGATTCTCCCGGAGGGGCTGATCGAATCGGGGCATGATTTCGGATCCGAGCCGGTTGGAACCGGACCCTTTCGGTTCGTTCGCTGGATTCGTGACAGTGAGTTGGTTCTGGAACGCAACGACGACTACTGGCAGGACGATCGTCCATATCTGGAGCGAGTGGAGTTCGTAACGATTACTGAACAGAGCGTCATGGCGCAAGCGCTTCAGGCGGGGCAGGTGGACGTGGCGGATCTGGTGGTGGAACCGGAGCTCTCCACCCTTCGGGAAGCGCCCAACGTGCAGATCTACGAAGGAACTTCCGCGCTGGTGATGGTTCTCGCGATGAATACGCAGCGGGAGCCACTGGATGATTTGCGGGTGCGGCAGGGAATAAACGCTGCGATCGACAAGCAGGCGATTATGGACAACGCCTACGCCGGTGGCGTGGAGGTGGCGACGTTCATGGACGTGGCCAATCCGTATTATCGCGACTTCACCGACCTCTACGACTACGATCGGGCTTGGGCCGCCGAAATTGCCGAGGAGACCGACTTCGACGGCGACCTGGTGATAGCTGTACCGCAGAACTATGCACCTCACGTGCGCGCCGGAGAGCTCTACCACGAGATGCTGCGGCAGGCCGGTTTTCCGGTGCGATTGCAGTTGGTGGAGTGGTCTACGTGGCTCTCCGACGTCTATGGTGATAGTCAGTTTGACCTGACGGTAATCGGGCATACGGGAAAACTCGATCCCCACGGTCGACTCGCCCGGTATGGAACGGAAGACACATATGTGCAGTGGATCGATAAGACAGCGGCCGAGGCGATCGAAAAAGCGCGGCGTGAGACCGATCCCGACGTTCGCTCCGAATTTTACGAGATAGCCCTCCGTCGAATGGCTGAGGATCTGCCGTTCGTCTTTGTCGGTACTCCGTATCGCTACGTGGGATTGGATCAGCGAATCGAGGGATTCCACATGGACAGCCAACTCGACACCTTCGACCTGCGGGAGGTTCGATTCCGGCAATGACACGCGACCGTGATTGGGGTTTGCGGATAGCACTGTTTGTTCTGGCGGCGGGGGCAGTTCTCAGCGCACGGGCCACAGCCGTCGCCGGCGACCCTTTGCTTCAGCGGCTGGACGCGATGTTGCTGCCACCCGGTACTCCGGGCCATCCCCTCGGAACGGACCACCTTGGCCGGGACATGCTGAGTCGGCTGCTCCACGGCGGCCGAAGTTCCTATTTGGTTGCCCTGGGGTCCGCGGCTATCGCCGGAGTCCTGGGGACCGCCGTAGGAACGGTTGCGGGGTTGATCCGATCGCGCTGGATGGATCGTGCGCTGCAGATTCTCAATGACGGTGTGCTGGCGTTTCCCACCGTTCTGCTGGCGGTGACGGTGGCACTGATCTTTGGCCCCGGTCGTTTGCAGGTGATGTGGACGCTGGGTATCGTCTATACCCCGGTTGTATATCGGGTGGCTCGTCTCGAGACGCGCCGCACCGTGGTGCAGGACTATTACCACGTATCCCATACGCTGGGTACCCGACCACTGAGTCGTGCGGCGCTGCACCTGTTCCCCAACGTAATTCCTCAGGTTCTGGTGCAGCTGGCAAGTCTCGCGGCGCTGGCGATCGGCACGGAGGCGGCGCTTTCATTCCTCGGACTGGGGACCCAACCTCCGGCGCCGAGTTGGGGCATCATGCTGAACGATGCTCGTCGGTACATGACTCAGGCTCCCTTTCTCTCCGTGTTCCCGGGATTGGCCGCCGGTCTGTTAACGTTTGCTCTGCAGTTCAGTTCCGACCGGCTCGCGGGGCGACTGCAGCATGACGGGTAACGCCGGCCGGCTGTTACTTTACCCGCGATACACCTTTCGCTACACTTGGTGCCATGTTGGTACGCTACCTGGTTTCCAGTGTGTGGATTGTGAGTTTAGGAGCTCTCTTTGCCCTTTCCGGGGTGGTGGGGCAAACTCCGGAATTGACGGAGGATATTCCCGGCGAGGGGCAGGAGCGCTACGACGCGCTCCAGGAACGGGCTATTGCTGCCCGGGAGGCCGGTGAAATCGGGGATGCGCTCTTCTATTACGAAGCGATGCAAGAAATGGCTCCAAACAGCGCTGAGATTTTCTATAATCGGGCGGTGCTTCACTCCGACCTGGATGAATACGATCGCGCGGTCAGGCTATTTGAGCAGGCGCAAGACAACGGCATGGACTCCCCGGAACTATACTACAATCAGGGGAACGCGTATTTTCAGCTGGGCCAGTATGAGCATGCGGATGCCGCGTATCGGCGCGCATTGGATGAAGCGCCGGAAGACGCGGAGATCATGAACAACCTGGGCCTCACCCTGGCGCAGCGCGGCGAGACCGACGAGGCCCGGCGCTTCTTTGAGGAGGCCAGTTCAGTGGACCCGCAGTGGGCGGTGCCGTTCTTCCACCTGGGAAACCTCTTCTACGATGAAGACCGGCTCGATGAGGCGGAAGCGGCCTACTCGGAGGCGCTGACACGGGACCCTCAATTTGATCAGGCGCAGTTTAACCGGGGGAACGCCCGCTATCAACGGGGACGGTATCGCGAAGCATTCGACGATTTCCTGGCGGTACACGAAGTACGTCCGGATGACACAGACGTACTCTACAATCTGGGCGCCGGCGCAGTAGCAGCCGCGGAATCGCAGCGAAGTGCCGAGGAAGAGACAGGAGAAGGGGACGATGCCGAAGCGCAAACTGAATGACGGGCACAAGGTCCTGGTTCTCAACAGCGGCAGCTCTTCGCTGAAGTACGAAGTGTATGATATGCCCTCCGAGGAGAGCGTTGGAAAGGGCGTGGTAGAGCGGATCGGCCGGCCCAATAGTGTGCTCAAGCAGTCCGGTTGGAACGGCTCCATGGAAATCGAGCGCGCCACGGAAGATCATAAGGGTGCGATCGAAATGATGTCCGAGGCGCTCACGGATGTGCACAACGGCATTCTTGACTCTCTTGACGATATCTGGGGTGTGGGACACCGAGTTGTTCACGGAGGAGAAAAATACGCTGAATCCGTGATTATCGATGATGATGTGATCAAGGCGATTGACGAAAACATCGAACTGGCACCGCTTCATAACCCGGCGAACCTCACCGGTATCATTGAAGCGATGGAGATGTTTCCCACGTGTGCGCAAGTGGCGGTATTCGATACCGCATTTCACCAGACGTTGACCCCGTCGGCGTACCTGTACGGTCTGCCACGAGAGTTATACGAGAAGTATCGAATCCGCCGGTACGGGTTTCATGGTACCTCCCATCGCTACGTCGCCAACAAGGCGGTGCGCTATGCCAAACGTGCCATCGACAATACCAACGTTATCTCTTGTCACCTGGGAAACGGCGCGTCCATAACAGCGATTCAGGACGGCCGGTCCGTTGATACCTCTATGGGATTCACACCCCTGGAGGGTCTTATGATGGGGACTCGCAGCGGAGATCTTGACCCCTCGATTATCTTCTATCTGATGGAACGCGGGTACTCCGCGGAAGAGCTCAACCGAATGCTGAACAAAGACAGTGGTCTGTTGGGCCTCTCGCAGAAATCCAACGACTTGCGAGATCTGGAAGAGGCGGCGGAGCGCGGCGACCGTAACTCTATCGAGGCGTTGGACGTGTATGCGTATCGGGCGCGTAAGTTCATCGGGGCCTATGCGGCCAATATCGTCAAGGTTGATATTCTCGTGTTCACCGGTGGAATCGGGCAGTACGGGACTCGCATGCGGGAACGCATCTGTAATCGTCTGGAAAACCTGGGGATCGTGATGGATTATCGCAAGAATCTGGAGAACGGACCGCGGGAGGGAATCATTTCCAAAGACTATTCCCCGACAACGATTATCGTGGAACCCACCAACGAAGAGCTCCAGATCGCCCTGGACACGTACCAGCTCTGCTCCAGCGGCACATAATGGTCTTTTCGCCTGCCGACATCCTGCTGTGGACGCGCTGCCGCCGCCAATGGAAGCACTACTGCCTGCGCGACGGTGAACGGACTCCCGCCTTCCCCCGAGAGATGACCGGCGAGGCCAACCTTCGCGAGGTCGCCCGCGTGGTGGAGATGGGAGTCTGGACGAAGGGAGACGCTGCTGTCGACGCCGCTGAGAGCGTCCTCCGGCCGGAGGACGGTCCGGCGGTTGCGGCGATTACTCATCTTGTGTTGGATGAGGAGCGTGTGTATCAATGGCACCGGGCCACTACGGAAGCGCTTGGTGAGAGCAGCTCAATTCGCAACGGGGTCCTAATTGCCGAGGATCAGGCGATGTACTTCGATCTGCTCCGCTGGCGTCCGCGACTCAACGGCTGGCAGGTGACGCTGTTTCGTCCGGGAACCGGCTTGCGCGGAATCTACGCCGTAGAGGCAGCTACCGCAACACTGGTGATGTCACGCCTGAATATTCCCCTTTCCGAGCTCCAGGTTTCCTATCTGGACAAGACGTACCGAGTGGGAGCGGAGCCGGGGGACCACTCCCTGTTTCGGGAAAGCAACCTTCAGCGGCGTGCCGAAAAACGAACCCGTACTCTCGAAGTAGATCTCCAAGCACTGCGCGCCACCGCCGGAGGCACTCCGATTTCCGACGATTATGAATGCTCGCAACGGTGCGGCTTGTGTGCGCCCCGGCACACCGATGTGGACGAGCGCTATAGCGTGTACACGTTGCACAAGGGGTCTCATCTCGCCCGAGAACTGGCTGCCGAGGGTGTTACGGATATTCGGGATGTAGATACCTCGGGACGCCGAATTAGTGGAAAGCAGCGTATTCAGATCTCCTCGGTGCTGTCGGACAGTACTCACGTCGATGTGAAGCGGCTCGAGCGCTTTCTGAACCGCCTGGAGTACCCGTTGTTTTTTCTGGATTTTGAGGCGTATGCCCCCTCTACTCCGAGCTTTTCAGAGGTCGGTCCCTATGAGCACGTTCCGGTGATCGCTTCCTTGCACCGACAGGAGACCTTAGATGACGTGGTGCACCACGATACGTTTGCCGCGACCCCAGGGGTAGACCAGCGCGCGGACCTGTTTCAGTGGCTTCGGAATCAGCTGGGAACTATCGGAAGCGTTGTGGTGTTCAGTAAAGGTTTCGAGTCGGCCATGGTAAGGCAGATGGCTGCGCTGGTCGGCTTGGATGACGTAGGAGCGGCGATGATCGAGCGGATGGTTGACTTGCTGGAGCCGTTTTCCGACTTCGCCGTCTACCACCCGGAACAACGGGGCAAGGTATCGCTGAAGCGGGTGCTTCCCGCGTTCACCGAGGCGCACTACGGAGACAGTCCCCTCAGGGATGGAATGCACGCGAATCTGGCATACACCCGCGCCGCGGATCGGGCGATGATCGACGATGCTCAACGGGAAGGGGCGGTAGAAGCGCGGGCGGCGGCCCAGGCTGAGGCGGTGAACGGAGTGATCGATCGTTACGGTCCCCGTCCCTCCGCTGTGGATGTGAACGTTGATCAGATCGTGACGTACTGTGGCGTGGACACGATAGCCATGGTCCACCTGGTATCACGTCTCCGGGAACTACTCGCCGCCCACCGGTTGTAGCCCCGGCGCAGCGTCAGGCCGCCGTGCAACGAAGGACCTCGCGGCACGGTCGGCACGACCCTTGAAGTGAGTCCGACACCGCCGGGAGCGCATATCGCGTATCACCCAAACAGTTCCCTGATCTCCTGTCGGTAGCGGTCGGCGATAACGTGGCGCTTGATCTCCTGCTTTGCCGACAGTTCCTCACCTACCTCGAATTCCTGAGCGAGGAGCCCAAAGCGGTTCACCTGCTCAAATGAGCGAAAACCGCTTTGGCTGTTGACCAGACGCGCGATCTCTTGATTAATCAGCTGGCGCACGGCCGGTTCTTGCACGAGCCCGTCGCGCTCACTGGTAAGTATCGATTCGGATCGGGTCCACGCTTCCAGCGCTTCAAAGTCCGGCACGACGAGCGCCGCCAGAAACTTCTGGTCCTGGCCCACAACCATGACCTGTGCGATGTACTCGGACTCGCGAAGCTTCTCTTCGATAGGAGCCGGCTCCACGTTTTCCCCGCCGAGGAGAACGATCGTATCCTTGGCCCGGCCGGTGATCTTCAGCTCATCGTCCCACGTGAGCATGCCCAGATCGCCGGTGTCCAGCCATCCGTCCGGTCCGATCATCGCGTCGGTCAGGTCCTGGCGCTTGTAGTACCCCTTCATGACCTGGGGCCCCCGGGCGAGCACGCGGCCTTGCGTCCCGGGGGGAACTTCGGTTCCCTGCTCATCCACAATTCTGATCTCGGTGCCGGGGAAGACGGGACCCACCGTCCCCGGAACGGGATGGTCCTGGGCGCGCACGCCGAGAACGGGAGCGGTTTCGGTCAGGCCGTATCCTTCAAGAAGAAGAATGCCTGCGGCCGAGAAGAACCTGTCGACGTGCGAAGGGAGCGCACCGCCGCCGGAGATTCCCGCCTGGAAGCGCCCGCCCAGCTTGGCTCGGATCTTTCGGAAAACCAGTAGGTCTCCCAGCAACTTCAAAGGTGTTATCAGAAGGAAAGGAACGGCGGCGATGGCCGCATCTACCATGCGGATTCGCTTACGGAATCGCGGGAGTCGACCGAAGAACATGTCGCGCAACGAGGCCCACGTTCCTCCCACCGACACGAAGAAGTGAAACAGGGAACGGCTCACCGCACTCTGCTTGTTCACGTTGCGGTAGATTCCCGCCCGAATCGCCTCCCAGATACGGGGAACACTTGCCATCCAGGTGGGGCGAACTTTCTGGAAGTCTTCCAACATGATCTTGCCGATCGGTTTGGAGTAGGCCAGAGCCGAGCCCCTTCCCATTGAAACGTACTGCATGATCCGTTCAAAACTATGCCACACCGGCAACACGCAGAGCCAGATGTCTTCCGGCCCGACGTGGATCAAGAGCGGGACGTTCTGCACCTGATGGAGGAAGTTGCTGTGCGAAAGCATGACACCCTTTGGTTCCCCGGTTGTGCCGGAAGTGAAGATTATCGTCGCGGTATCCTCGCCATCACCCTGGGCCCGCTCGGTACGGATCTGGTCCGGGTCCTGTTCAAGACGCGCTCGTCCGTCGGTAACAACCGTATGGTAATCGGTGAGGGTAACGGAACGGGGATGCTTGATCTTCTCTTCCGGAAGGGATTCAAGAACGATCACCCGGGCCAATTGCTTGAGGTCACCCGCGACGGAGAGAAGCTTCTCCAGTTGACCGTGGTTTTCAACGATGACGGTCCGAACGTCGGCGAACCCGAGGATGAACGAAAGCTCCTGCGGCGTTGTGTCGTTGCCCCGGGGCACATCGATCGCTCCGATCGACATGATCGCTAGGTCCGCCACGAACCACTCGGCGCGGTTCTCCGAAATGAGACCCACATGATCACCGCGGGCAACACCCAGGCCGCGAAGGCCCGCGGCGAAGGCGTCAACCTCGGCTACAAGCTGTTGCCAGGAACGGGCGTGAAATACACCCTGCGGATCTTTGCTCAGTTGTGCGGTGTTATCCGGATAGGTGGCTGAAATGTTTTCCAGGAGAAGCGGTAGTGTCATACTCATGGGGTGATTGTATCACGGGTGGGGCGGAGCGCACGGGTGGGGCGGAGCGAAAAAGCGAAAAGAAGATGCCCCGGGCGTAATCGCCCCGGCGCATCTTCATCGGTGAACCCGCCCTCCGTGGAGCGCGGGCGTGACGGTACACGTGCGTGCACGTGGACAGTCACGTGTCGTGTGCCGACCGGCTTAGTCTACCCGAAAGTAGTTGTAGCTGGCGGCCAGTCCGTTGGTCCGCAGAGATACGTAGTTTCCCTGGAGAACTTCCGGATCCACGTTGAAGTAGAAACGGACCGGAGCGGTCGGATCGAGGACACCAATGCGGCCGGTACGCGTATTGACGCGAATGTTGATCGGAATATCCTGATTCAAATAGCCGGCCAGATCGTTCAGGGTAAGATCGACACCCCACGCGCGAAGCGCGGCGATCAGATCAATGCTCATGTAATCGTCTACGACCACACGGCTCAATTCAGGATCGCGCTGCAACGCGGCGTCTCGTGCGAGCGCCATGGAGGAATTGCTAGTGCTCTGGTACAGCTGTGCCCGCACCCCGTAGTGCTCGGGATGGTTGCGGCGCGTCTCCGGACGGGTGTCCAGATTGAGCCACAGCAGATAGCTTTCGCCGGCTCCCCAAGATCGGCGTCTGAGAGCCGGGTTCTCCACGCCCAGATGGATCCCGAAGCCCGCATGATAGATGCCGTCTTCAAAATCTGCCTGATTTCGATATCCGCCGTCCACATACCGGATTGCGAATTCCAACTCATATTGACCGCTTTGCGAGACCCGTCGGTCTGCACGGGCGAGCGGCTCTCCAGCGTCCTGTTGTACCAGACGTCCTCCACGGACTACCCAGTCTCCCGGACCAGCAGTCCATCCGCGCATCGATCCAAAATCATCATTGACCGACTGCGCTACGGTTACCATTGAAACGGTGAGCATCAATGCACCCAAGATGAGGGCGAACTTTCTCATAGTATCCTCCTGACGTTCGTTTCGGTAGAAGCTCGAATTGTTCGGCTTTTACAACCACCTTCATGATACAGCCCTTTTGTTCAGGGCTCAACCAGATTAACATATCATTCGCTGCGTTAGAATGTTAAATCTCGGCGAAAAACCCGCCTTTGCACGGTATATGCGGTCGGTGTAGCATAACCTGGTATGACTATCAGCCTTGAAGGACACCAACGCGCGGCCCTTATGAAGCTCGCGCACCATCTGAAACCGGTGGCTACCGTGGGTAAGCTGGGGCTTACACCGGAGATTGCCGCCCATGTGGATCGCGAGCTCGCCCAACATGAGCTTATTAAGATCCGCTTCACCGATTACAAGAGCGTCCGTCGGGATATCACCGAGCAGTTGAGCAGGGACGTGTCGGCGAGTCTTGTGCAGGTTATCGGCCACGTCGGCGTCCTGTACCGGCCCGCCGATGACCCGGAGGATCGCGCCATCGAGCTTCCTCCCAGAAAGCGGGAATCCGCACCGTCTGAACAACCGTCGTCGTCTGGAGGTACCGAATGAACGATTTTACCATGGCCCGACAACCGCGTTTGGTGGTACAGGAAGATGGTATCGCCGAGCTGCCCCGTCTCCTTCGGGACGACGGGCACACTGCCGTGATTCTTGTCACTGGAGGAAGGTCAATTCGGGGGCGAGACCAGTGGGCTCGTCTCATGGACTCCCTCTTGGACAGTGGCGTCGATTTTCTGGAGTACACCGTACGAGGGGAACCCTCTCCGGGGAGCGTAGACGCGATCGTCGCCGAGACGCGGGAGGAACTGCCGCTGTGTTCCGGGGTGGTGGCGATCGGCGGTGGCAGCGTTATTGACACCGGCAAGGCCGCGGCTGCGGGATTAGGTCTTTCGGGAACGGCGTATCCCGGCAGTATCGCCCGTTTCCTGGAGGGCGTGGGCGACCTGACCCATCCGGGAGACACGTTACCGCTCTACGCGGTTCCCAGTACTGCCGGCACCGGCAGTGAGGCGACGAAAAACGCAGTTCTCAGTGAAACGGGTCCCGCGGGATTCAAAAAATCGCTCCGCCATGACAACTTTATACCACACACCGCATTGATCGACCCCTTGCTCCACGTAGGGTGTCCCCAGGTGGTAACGCGTGCCAGCGGCCTCGATGCGGTTACCCAGCTGCTGGAGGCGTTCGTGTCCACCAAGGCGAACCCGATTACCGACGCCCTTGCCCTGGAAGGGTTGCGTCTGGCGGGGCCTGCCCTGGAGGCGCTCGCCGGTGGGACCGATTCCACGCAGCTCCGCCGAGATATGGCGGTGGCTGCCTACCTCAGTGGCGTCGGTCTTGCCAATGCGGGGCTGGGGCTGGTCCATGGTTTTGCATCGCCGCTGGGGGCGCGCCGTGAGATACCCCACGGTGTGGTGTGTGGACTCCTTGTGGGGCCGGTGAGTGCCGCAACGGTGTCGGAGATGCGGACCCTTTCAGACACCGCCGGAGTGGAGCGCTACGCCGCCGCCGCTCGCGCGTTGGGGCTCACTCCGGAAGGGGGGAACGGCGGGGCCGATCGATTGGTTGAATGGTTTATGGAACTCTCAGCCGATCTTGGCGCACTCCGGGACTACGGCTTCCAAGAGAGTGAAATGGACGAATTGGCAAACGTTTCGGGATTGAAGAACCACCCCATCGATCTGAACGCCGCGCGGCGCAGCGCGATTCTACGGGAGGTGGTGTGATGCGCGTGTTGGCGGTGGGGTTGAATCCTACTCTGCAACGGACGATCCAGGTTGATCGAACCTTGCATAACGGGGTGAATCGAGCATTGGACTCACGACATGATGTCGCAGGGAAGGCGGCCAACGTGACGAGAGTGTTAAGTCAGATCGGCACGGAGGTGGTTCATCTCTCGCACGCCGGCGGCGCCAATCGTGAGATTTGGCTACAGGGGTGCCATGATGACGGCATGCATGTGATCGCTCCGGAGGCTCCGGGGGAGGTTCGCACATGCGTAACGATCGTTGAACGGGATCCTCATTCCACCACGGAGTTCGTCGAGCCGTCACCGGAGGTCGATTCGGTCACCGTGCAGGCGGTATGGGAGGCGTTTGAGCGGGAGCTCGTGCGTAGTACTGTGCTCCTCATAGGCGGCTCTATGGCACCGGGATATCCGAGCGACTTCTATCTCAAGATGATGGAGCGCGCCGGAGAGGAAGGAATCCCGGTAGGCATAGACGTCTCCGGGGGACTGCTGCGGGAAACGATCAAGAAAGCACCGGAGCTGGTCAAGATAAACGCGCGGGAGTTCGGGGGAACGTTCACTCCGGAGCTCACGGATCGCCTGGCCGAGGCGGAGTCGAAGAGTCTCTCGGTCCTGGACATGGACGAAGTGCGGGAGAAGTTTCTTCCGGTGATTCGACGACTGGCTCGGGAAGGCACCACGGTGGTGTTATCGCAAGGCGCACGGCCGAGCGTCGTCTATGATAACGAGAACGACGAGCTTCACGGGGTTGATGTGATCTCCATGGAACCGGTGAATACGATCGGCTGTGGCGACACGATGATGGCGGCGCTGGCGTCGCGGTTCTTCGCGGAAGATAAATCCTCCAGACCGCGGCTTGCGGGAGCGGCGTTGATCGAAGCGGTGGAGTACGCCCACACGCTGGCGGCGATCAACGCATCCCTCATGAAGCCGGGAACGATCCGGGGATAGCACTTCCTTACGCCCGTGGCGCTCCCTGCTCCAACCGCAACGTCATCGTAGGCTGGTCGCAGACATCGGACGGGCCGAAGTACTGGATCGCCCCGGGATAGGTATACGCGGTTTCTACGGCCCAGGTGTCCCGGTTACGGGCAAACTCTGTGAAGGGAGCTCCGTCCAGTTCTACCAGCGCCTTGCGGATGACCGGTTTCTTTTTTCCGTGGCGCTGTTCCAGGTTCATCATCATCGTCAGTGGAACTCCGCCGGCGGTCCATTCTTCGGCGGGACGGCTCAGATTGCCCACGCTGGAGATGTATCCGGTGAAGCCGTTGGCAATCAGCACAAAGGCGGTGTATCCCAGCGAATAGGTATAGTCCGCGTCAAAGTTGCTCGGAAACGCGCACCGCCCCTCATATCCGAAGAAATGGTTCTGCCAGCTGAATTTTCCGGAATAGCCGCCGGCGGCACTGAGAATCCGCAACTGATCCTCAACCATCTCGATCAGGAGCTTCTCCGTCTCGATTCGGGAGACCTGCACGTTGCCGTGTGGGTCGCGGTCCATAAGGAGCTGGCGCTGAATCGCGGTGGGTAGTGAGGAAAACACGTACGAACTGTCTCTGGTGAGGTTCTTATTGACCCACTCCGACTGATCTCCGAAGGTGTTGAGGGTCGCGAAGTACTCAGCGTGTTCCGCAAGGATGTCGTTGAGCTCGTTAATCAGCGTTCCTACTTCCGGAATGAACTCGATGAGCCCCTCCGGCACCAGGACCACCCCGAAATCGTTGCCGTGCTCGGCGCGCTTCACCACGACGTCCACGATCGTATCCACCACCTGCCCCAGGGTCTGCTTTTTCTGTTCTACCTCTTCGGAGATGATGCAGACGTTCGGTTGGGTCTGCAACGCGCATTCCAGCGCGATGTGGCTGGCGCTGCGGCCCATGAGCTTAATGAAGTGCCAGTATTTCTTGGCACTGTTGGCGTCGCGTTCAATGTTGCCGATCAGTTCCGAATAGGTCTTTACGGCGGTGTCGAATCCGAAGGAAGTTTCGATGTGTTCGTTCTTCAAGTCACCGTCGATTGTTTTCGGAACACCGATAACGGAGATATCGTCACCCTTGGAGGAGAAGTATTCCGCCAGAAGGGCGGCGTTGGTGTTACTGTCATCCCCACCGATTACGATGACCGCATCGATAGTGTGTGTAATGCACGTCTGCCGGGCGGCGGCAAACTGTTCATCCGTTTCGATCTTCGTCCGACCGCTGCCGATGATGTCGAAGCCGCCGGTATTGCGAAACTCGTCGATAAGGTCCGCGGTGAGTTCCAACTTGTCGTCGTCCACCAATCCGCCGGGGCCGCGACGGAACCCGATAAGTCGGTTCTCCGGATTGGCCGCCTTCAAAGCATCGAAGACGCCGGCGATGACGTTGTGGCCGCCGGGGGCTTGGCCGCCGGAGAGGATGACTCCCACCGTGCGCCGCCGACCGTAGTCGGCCTTCGTGGAACCGCCGTCGGCATGGAAGGTGGCAATCGGCGCGCCGTAGGTGGCGGAGAAGAGCGACTTCAGTTCCGATTGGTCGCTGAGTGATTGTGTGGGCCCTCCCAAGGAGACTCCCACCGACGAAATCGCTCCACGTAGGGCGGGGGGGAGTTTGGGTTGGTACTCGTAACGTGTCTTTTGCAGGATAGATAGTTTCATGGCATGGGCATTGTATTGATCGGATTTCGCCGTGGCAAGGATCGAAGCACGGGCCGGACCGTACGATACCGGATCGCTTGACCGGCTTCGCCGGGCACCGTAGCATCAGCACGCTATGGCCGTGTATCGCATGCATAACCGCACTCAGCACTACGATTGGGGGAGCCGTCGGATGTTCCCGGAACTGAAAGCCACCGGCGAGCCCGTATCGCCGTCACCGGAGCCGGTGGCGGAATTGTGGATGGGTACCCATCCCCGGGGACCGAGTTCCGTGGAGACCTCGCCGGGAGATATGGAGCCGCTCACCGAGATCCTGGGCCGGTCCGGAGCGGGAGAACTCCCGTTTCTGTTTAAGATTCTGACCGCGGAGCGAGGGCTTTCCATCCAGACTCATCCCTCGCGAGCGCTGGCGCGAGAGGGGTTCCGCCGGGAGGAGGCGCACGGCATCGATATCGGTGCGGCCCATCGTACCTATCGTGACCGCAACCATAAGCCGGAACTGCTCTGCGCAGTTGGGGAGTTCTGGGGACTCCGCGGATTTCGGCCGCTCAGCGAGCTGCAGAGCGAAATGCGGGATTTCGTGGCGGAGCTCAACGACAGCGCGATGACTCCCTTGCGGACGGCCTTAGAACGGTTCGTGGCGGCCCCCGGGGATTCCACGTGGCGTGAGGCGTTTGCCGCACTGTTGCGGATCGCGGAACGCGGCGAGACCGCCCCGCTGGAGGGTGCGCTCCGAGCGTACTGCGGCGAACCCGACCCAGATGAGGCCTATGCGGACCGGGACGACCGGTATTGGTGGTGTCGAGAGCTAATGCGCCAGTTTCCCGGGGACGTCGGAGCTGCCGCGCCGCTTTATCTGAACCTGGTACATCTGCACCCCGGGGATGCGATCTTCCTGGAAGCGGGTGTCCTCCACGCGTACCTCTACGGAGCCGGAGTGGAACTGATGGCATCCTCCGACAATGTGCTGCGCGCCGGTTGTACCTCGAAGCACGTAGACCGGCAGGAGCTGCTACAGGCGCTTACTCTTATCTTCGACCTGCCGGCAGTGGTTCGGCCCGACCCAATCTCGTGCGGTGAGGGAGAGCTTCGGCGATACCGGACGACGGCGGAAGAGTTCGAGTTGTTGCGCTGTTCGTTGCCTCCCGGTGCGGGGACGGGGCGGCTTCAGCTCACCAAGGAGCGCGGCGCGGCGGTCGTGCTCTCCGTGGGCGGTGGCGCGCAGGTGCGGGCGGCCGATGCGGCCCCGGATACGGTCTCCAGCCCGGCGCAATCGGTGGCGCTATCCTCAACGGAATCGGCGCTGGTGGACTACGGGACGAAGCGGTTCTCAATCGACTTGAGTTCCGTCGGCGCGGTGTATGTGGCGAGTGTGCCCGGGACGATTTCCTGCGAGGAGGAAGGCACCTGATGCCCGGTTCCGTGGTGGTATTGGTGGACGGCGATTCCTGTCCGGTTCCGGTGCGCTCAGTGTTAATCAAGGCATCGCAGCGGCGCGGCGTGGAGGTGCGATTCTTCGCCAACCGACCGCTTCAGCTTGAGTCAGGCCGTCATGCCACGGTAATCACCGGGGAGACGGTTGATGAGGCGTTGACCCGGCTGGTAGAGGATATCGCTGCCCACGGAACGGTACCGGTCGTCATAACGCGAGATATCCCGCTGGCGGAGGCGGTTATTGCGCGGGGAGCTGTGGCCCTCAACGATCGGGGAACGGTTTTTGACGCGCAGACGATCGCCGAGCGCCGCTCGCTTCGGGATGCCGCGGCGGAAATACGGGCCTCGGGGTTGGAGACGATGAGCAGGCGCGGAGGATATGGGGCGCAGGAGAAAAAGGCGTTCGCCGATGCCCTGGACCGTACGCTTACCCAGTTGGGAATGTAGCCTCTCGCGCACGTGGTGTCACGCGTATGTCCAACCACCAATTGTGTTTTATCATGGGCGGATACTTGCTTTGGCGGCGATTCCCTTTTACATTGTACTGAAGTAAATCGATAAAGAATGACCGGTTCCGCGGGCAGGAACCGTATGTACTGCGGAGGAAAGAGTAATATGCAGACCACACAAGTAACAGAAGGAGTCTATCGACTCTCAGCCAACATTCACGACATCCTTTTTGAGGGTATGTGGCCCATTCCGCACGGGTTTTCCATGAACTCCTACGTCGTCAAGGGGGACAAAGTAGCCATTATCGACGGCGTGTGCGATTGGGACGGAACACCGGAAGTCCTCTTTGATCAGTTGAAGCAGATGGACGTGAAGCTGGAAGACATCGATTACGTAATCATTAATCACATGGAACCGGACCACTCCGGCTGGCTGCAGGACTTCAAGAAGATCCGTCCCGACTTCAAGATCGTCACCACCGCCAAGGCGAAGGATCTGCTGGAGGCGTTCTACAGCATTGATAACGAGGTGCAGACGGTGAAGTCCGGAGATACTCTCGATCTCGGTGGCGGCCGCGTGTTGGCGTTTGAGGAAATCCCCAACGTCCATTGGCCGGAGACGATGGCAACCTTTGACACCAAGTCGGGCACACTCTTTCCGTGTGATGCGTTTGGTGCGTTCGGAGCGATCACCGACTCTCCCTATGACGATCAGCTGTCTCAGGAAGAGATCGATTTCTTCGAGGAAGAGGCGTCACGGTACTATGCCAATATCGTCGGGGCGTATTCCGCGCCGGCTAAGAAGGCGGTGGCCAAGACGGAAAGCCTCCCGGTGAAGATTATCGCTCCCGGCCATGGAATCGTCTGGCGACAGAATCCTCAGAAGATCATCGATGATTACAAGCGGTATGCTCAGTACAGTAAAGGACCGGCGAAAGAAGAGATCACCGTAGTATGGGGATCGATGTACGGGAACACCGAGCGCGGCGTGGAACCGGTGGTGGAAGGCATCAAGAGCGAAGGCATGAAGGTCAATGTGCACCGCGTACCGGAAACCCACTACTCCTACATTCTGCGGGATGTGTGGAATTCCAGTGGCGTAGTGCTGGGCATGCCCACCTATGAGTACAAGATGTTCGCGCCGATGGCGGTGGCCGTGGACGAGATGGGACGCAAGAAGGCGATGAACCGTAAGGCGTTCCGCTTCGGCAGTTATGGGTGGTCCGGCGGAGCTCAGAAAGAGCTGGACGAAATTCAGGAGCGGTTCAAAATGAAGTGGGACTTCCTGGAACCCGTGGAGTTCAAGGGATCACCGTCCCAGGAAGAGCTGGATATGATCTATCAGCGAGGAAAAGAGCTGGCGGTCAAGGTCCGGGAGTGGGTCCGCGGCGAGGCATAACCCGCGGCCGCCTGGAGGTGGCAGCCCGCTGGTGGCGGCAGCCCGGGGGGGGCGGCCGCCGGTGCGCGGCCCCCGCGCCATCAGAAATCTGCGCTACCCACGGCGCGGGGAAAGGGAATTACGTCGCGGATGTTCTGCATGCCGGTGACGTAGCGCACGAGTCGTTCAAAGCCGAGGCCGAACCCAGAGTGGGGTACGGAACCAAATCTTCGCAGGTCGAGATACCACTCGTACGCCTCGCGTTCGAGCCCCAATTCGTCGAGGCGCGTCTCCAGCGCAGACAGGTTTTCCTCCCGCTGGCTGCCTCCGATGATCTCTCCCAGACGCGGCACCAGCACATCCATCGCTCGCACCGTACGGCCATCGTCGTTCTGCTTCATGTAGAACGCCTTTATGTCACGGGGATAATCGGTGACCACCGCCGGTCCCCCGATGAACTCGTGGGTGAGGTATTTCTCATGCTCGGTCTGCAGATCGATCCCCCAGGACACGGGATACTCAAACGTCTGCCCGCCTGCTTCGGCTCCCTGTAAGGCTGCGATCGCCTCGTTGTAGGTGATATGCTTGAACTCACTCTCTGCCACCCGCTGCAGGTCGGCGAGAATCCCCGTTTCGATGCGCTGGTCGAAAAACTCCATGTCCTCCGGGCAGTGCTCCAGCACGTCGGAGAGCAAGTACCGCACGAATTCGCCGGCCAGGGCCACGTTGCACTCCAGGTCGCAGAAGGCGATCTCCGGTTCAATCATCCAGAACTCCGCCAGATGCCGGGTGGTGTTGGAGTTTTCCGCTCTGAAGGTGGGACCGAACGTATAGACGCGCTCCAGAGCGGAGGCATACGCCTCGGCGTTGAGCTGCCCGCTCACGGTGAGGTAGGCGGGCTTGCCGAAGAAGTCATGGGCGTAATTGAGCGAGGTACCGGGCTTGGCGTTAACGAGACGCTCCAGGTCCAGCGTTGTTACCTGGAACAGTGCTCCCGCGCCTTCAGCGTCGCTGGCTGTGATGATAGGGGTATGGATGTACAAAAAGCCCCGTTCCTGGAAAAAGCGATGCACGGCAAAACTGAGGCGGTTCCGCACGCGCATAACCGCCCCGAAGGTGTTGGTGCGGGCTCGGAGGTGAGCCTGGTCCCGGAGAAATTCGAAGCTGTGACGCTTCTTCTGGAGGGGGTAGGAGTCGGCCGGTGCTTCTCCGATGATGGAGAGCTCCGAACACGCCAGTTCTACCCTTTGGCCTTTGCCCGGTGACTCCACCAGATGGCCGCGGACGTGGACACTGGCGCCGGTTTGCATTCGGTCGATTTCCGTCTGAAGGTCGTACTGCTCCTTGTCGATGATCGCTTGAAGACCTTTCAGGCTGGAGCCGTCGTTGAGCTCGAAGAAGCATACCGCTTTGGAGTCGCGCTTGGTGCGCACCCACGCGTACACGTCGATGATCTGATCTGAAGGTTCCGACTCCCGGAGGGATGCGATCCGTGGTCTGTCTATGTGGTCCATGGAGAATTGGTACCATATGGGGTGGGGTGTAGCAAGTAACCCGTTCCGGACGCGCGCTCTCGACAGCGGCGGCGCCCTCCGGTAAGCTCGGGGACTCATGGCAATTTTCAGTGAAATCGGACGACTCCGGCGGGTGCTGGTGCACCGACCCGGCCCGGAAGTGGAAGAGATGACCCCCTCTACCGCACATGAGCTGCTGTACAACGAAATCGTCCCGGTGGAGGCGGTACAACGGGAACACGATGAACTCCGCGCCGTGCTGAATCTGGTTGCGGAGACGGTGGAGCTGGAGGACCTTCTCACCGCGGTGGCCGGGACCGCCGCCGGTCGTCGCGGGCTTGCAACGCTCGTGGGTGCCGGGAATCGGCGGCAGGTGGAAGCGATGACCGCTCGCTGGGAGGGCGCGGAAGCGCGTTCGGTGGTTCGTGACTGTGTGATAGGTTTTCGCCGTACACCCCGTCGCTTGCAGGATGTGGTTTCGGGGGACGAGTTTGTGACGCCGCCTCTGCCCAATTTGTACTTTACGCGGGATGCCGGTTTTGTGGCGTTTGACCGGGCGTATCGCTCCGCTATGGCGAGCCCCGTCCGCGCCGCCGAGACGGGGCTGATGGCGGCGGTACTGCGGGAGTTGCAGATTCCCGTGGATGAAGCGCTTGCCACCAGCGGCAGGGGCGGACTTGCCGCGGAGCCGCGCCTCCGCGATCCCGCGGCGTTTAAGATGGAAGGCGGCGATGTACTGGTGCTGGATGAGGACATGCTGCTGCTCGGGTTGGGGCAACGCTCGAGTGCTGCAGGAATCGATGCGTTTCTGGAGCGCGCCTCCGCCGGACGGGAGCGTCCCCTCACGGCGTATGTGGTGCAACTGCCTGATCAGCGCGCCACAATCCACCTGGATACGATCGTAACCGTGGTGGATCACGGTATTCTGCTGGCGTATGAACCGTATCTCACCGGTTCAGGAGCTCTACCGGTTCATAGGATTAGAATTGAGCCGGGCGATGACGAGTGGTACGTTGAAACTGAGTCGGGGCTCCTCTCGGCGCTGCAGGATGCCGGCCGCGACTATCAGGTGATTCCCTGTGGCGGAACTGACCCGGTGGTGCGGGAACGGGAACAATGGTTCAGCGCGTGTAACAGCGTTGCCTTGAATCCCGGGGTCATCGTAGTGTATGAGAATAACCCCGCCACCCTCGATTCGCTGGCGGCTGCGGGGTTTGCGATACGAACCGGAGCGGAGGTTATCGCCGATCCTCGGCTGCTGGTGGATAGCGCTGGGAATCCGGTTTCCACGCGGACGGCGGTAGCGGTACACGGGGTGGAGTTGGCCCGAGGCGGCGGCGGTCCGCGGTGCATGACGATGCCCCTCATCAGGGATGGACTATGAATATGGAGAATACGACAGAGAGAACGAGCGATGTTCACGTACGGGAGTTCGTCCCGCTTCTGGCTCCACGGGATCTGAAGAAGGAAATACCCCTCACTGAGAGCAGTGTGAAGACGGTACTCGACAGCCGGCGGACGATCGGAGATATCCTTCGCGGTGATGATCCCCGCATGTTGGCGGTGGTGGGGCCCTGCTCAATCCATGATCAGGATGTGGCAATCGATTACGCTCGCCGCCTGCAGGAGCTTGCCCACGAGTTGCGGGACCAGTTGTACCTGGTTATGCGCGTGTATTTCGAGAAACCCCGGACTCGGCTGGGTTGGCGCGGGCTGATTCTTGACCCGGAACTCGACGGCACGTACGCCATCGACCAGGGGCTGCGACGAGCCCGCAAAATACTGCTCAACGTCACCTCGCTCGGGGTCCCGGCCGGAAGCGAAATGCTGGACCCCATCGTGCCGCAATATATCGATGATCTGGTCAGTTGGGCCTCGATCGGGGCACGAACTACCGAATCTCAGACGCACCGGGAAATGGCCAGTGGTCTTTCGATGCCGGTGGGATTCAAGAACGGTACCGACGGGTCGATCGAATCGGCGTTGAACGCGATGGCCAGCTCTTTGAGCCCGCACAGCTTCATCGGGATCAATCAGGAGGGAGACACGTGTGTCATTAACACCACCGGAAACGATCAGGTTCATGTGATCCTCCGCGGTGGCCGGGGCGGTCCCAACTATTATGGATGGGATATCGTCCGGGTGGAGGAGATGCTCCGACACAATGGTCTGCCCCACAACATTCTGGTCGATTGCAGCCATGGCAATAGTCAGAAAGATCACCGCAACCAGTCCAAGGTCCTTCGTGATATCGTAACGCAGCGCCGAGAGGGCCGACGGTCGATTACGGGCTTCATGGTGGAAAGCAATCTGGTCTCCGGCCGGCAGGATCTGAAGGGGCCGGTGGACACCCTCGTCTACGGGCAATCGATCACCGACGCCTGTATCGGCTGGGAGGAGACGGTAGAATTGCTGCGCTGG
>JBBDTM010000054.1:0-6789 GCA_040904425.1 Alkalispirochaeta sp. | reverse complement strand
GTAATATTATACCTACATATTGAGAGGTTGTCAACCAGATAAATCACTGTGGTACTGTTATTTAGTTCATGAAATGCCGGTCAAAATCCGTGTAGGTATAACTTTCTCGGGAGTCTAGGTGCAATCAGAGAGCACTAAGCCAGCATATATGGCAATTATTCCAATCATCCGGCCAAGTAGAGATCACGAACGCCCAACCACATCTTTCTAAGCGCACTGTCTGGTCATCTTTTCAACCTGATCGTCATTCTAAACCACAGCGGCGACTATCTCGTACTCCTTCGAGAAAGCGGCCAGCATATTCCGTTGACCTTCGGCCTTACTGCCGCGAGGAAATCCTATGTATCACCTGGAGGTCGCTGCGCGAGGCCCCACGGTCCACCAAGTAACCGGCAAGGAAGAAGATCCCGACTCAAGGATCTTCCTCCCGACGGCCATTTCTAATCAAAGCCCCGTTCTTGTCGCATGATGTCGATATAAACGGCCACGATCACTACAACGCCCATTGCAACTTCTTGCCAGAATTGCGAAACGTTCATCAGGTTGAGACCGTTTCGAAGGACCCCCATCAAGACAGCCCCAATGAGAGTTCCGGTAATGGTTCCTACGCCCCCGGATAGAGAGGTTCCACCGATTACCGCGGCGGCGATGGCCTGCAACTCATTGGTAAGCCCCGCCATCGGCTGCGCCGAGCTGAGTCTAGACGCCAGGACTAGCCCTGCTATGCCAGCGAGGAGCCCGGAGTAGGTATAGACAAACAGCTTGACATTCTTGACGTTAATCCCGGAGAGGCTCGCAGCCTCTTCGTTGCTTCCAAGAGCGTAGATATATCTGCCAATCGCAAGTTTTTTAAGAACAAAACTGGAAATGATTGCCACTCCGATGACGTAGAGCACCGGATAAGGAACTACACCAAAAAGCATGCCCTGGGAGATTTCTGGAAACGCCGGAGTCTCCAAAAAATAGACAGGCCGAGCGTCGCTGACTACCAGAGTGAGACCTCGAGCGATCATCATCATTCCCAGGGTTGCGATGAATGGTGGCATGTGTGCACGGGATACAAGAAAACCACTCACCATTCCCATAAAGGCTCCTGCAAAAACTCCGAAGAGAATGCTCAAGACCAAGGGGACCCCGGCATTCACGGCGACTCCGATCATCATACCGGAAAAGGCGAGAACCGAGCCCACTGAAAGATCGATGCCGCCACCTACAATGACAAGAGTAACCCCAATAGCCAGAATGCCGAGTACGCTAGACTGCAGAATAATCGTCATCAGGTTGTTTACGGAAAGAAAGAACGGCGAACCAATGGAGAAGAAGATGACCATGAGGACAAGACTGAGAAAGGCGGCAAGCTTCTGCAGCACCTGGCCAGCCACTTTCCTTGCTTCTCCCCTCTTCGGTGCTGTCTGTTGTGCTGGATTGCTACTCATTGCCGGCCATACTCCTATTTTCCACCTGTCGCAAATCGCATGATCTCTTCCTGCGAGGTTTCGGCTGTTTGCACAACCCCGGCCACCGATCCTTCATGCATAACGAGCACCCGGTCGCTCATGCCGAGGATTTCAGGCAACTCCGAAGAGATCATTATTATCGAATGTCCCTCGAGTACCAGTCGGTTCATAAGCTGGTACACATCCTGTTTGGCACCCACGTCGATGCCCCGGGTAGGCTCATCAAATATAAGAATCCTGGTCTCTCCGCAGAGCCATCTTGCAATAATCACCTTTTGCTGATTTCCGCCGGAAAGGTGTCCCACTTTTTGAGAAAGGGACGGGGTCTTTACGTTTAGACTCTGGACCAGTCGTTCTGCCTCGTCGGTCGCATTCCTGTAGTTGATCATACCGAGAGCTGCGGTGAACTTTCGGAGCCCGACGATGATTATGTTGTCCCGTACCGACAACTTGAGCGCGAGGCCGTTTCGCTTTCTGTCCTCGGTAAGGTAACCGATACCGCTCCTAATCGCTTCCAACGGGCTCCGGATTGCTCGTCGGATGCCGTCTACATAGATCTCACCACAGTCTATGTCGTCTGCACCAAAAACTGCACGTGCGAGCTCAGTCCTTCCTGCTCCCATCAATCCGGCTATGCCGAGGATCTCTCCCTGCCTAAGGTCGAAGGAGATATCCCTGAGCACACCGTCTCGGTTGAGCCCTCTGACCTCCAGTATCTTCTCGCCGATGGTCGGCGTCCGTTCTGGGAAGTACTGTGAGAGCTTTCGACCCACCATGAGTCCGACGATCTCTTCGGTCGTCGTCTCCGAGTACGTCATGGTCTTCACGTACTTGCCGTCCCGCATGATCGTTATTCGGTCTGCTATGTCCTTGAGCTCTTCAAGACGGTGTGAGATATATATCACCCCAACTCCTCGGCTCCTAAGCTCGCGAATCGTCTTGAAAAGCTGCTCGATTTCACTTGTGGTAAGAGCAGAGGTGGGCTCGTCCATGATCATGAGATCCACCTGCCGCCAGACAGCCTTGACTATTTCCACCATCTGCTTTTCGGCAACGCTGAGGGTAGACAGCTTCTGACTGGGACGGATGGTGGTGAGGTTGAGGGAACGAAGCACCTCGCTGGCTCTTCGGTTTAGCTCTTTCTCGTCGAGTGTGCCGAAACGGGTGCGAGGCTCCTTGGTAATGAAGATGTTCTGAGCCACCGTAAGGTGAGGCATCAGATTGAACTCCTGATAAACAATGCCTATCCCGGCCTCTTGAGCTTCCTTGATGGAGGCGACTTCCAGAGGCGTGCCTTTGTAGATGATCGTGCCGGAATCCCGATGGTGGGCCCCAGTCAGTATCTTCATCAGGGTGGACTTGCCGGCGCCGTTTTCTCCGACCAGAGCATGGATTTCCCCACCTTCCATTTCGAAGTGGACATCGTCCAACGCCTGGACGCCCGGAAAGCTCTTTGATATGTGCTCCAGCCGCAGAAATGAATGCTCGGTCATTGCAGTATTGATCATAAGTCTCGTTTCTTTATTACTTGGGGGGTCGCCTAAAGGCACCCCCCCCAAGTATGATCTAATCGCCTAATTACCCAAAGGATAGAGGACGTTCTGAATGTCCTCGTCGTCGATGTTGTCGTTGTCTACCCAGACTACGCCGGTGTCGACCCGTTCAGGTGCTGTTTGGATACCCATTACGTGCTCATAGAGGATCTTCACGCCGAGGTATCCCATCTGGAACGGATTCTGGACCACGAATCCGTTGATCACACCGTCCCGTAGGTACCGTATTTCCTGTTCCGACGAGTCGAAGCCCACGACCGTCAGCTCGCCAACCTTCCCGGCTGACTCTACGGCAAGAGCCACGCCGATGGCTCCGCCCTCGTTAGTGGCGTAGAGACCTGATAGGTCCGGATGACCTGTGATCAAGTCGGTCGCCTTGTCCATGGACTTCTGATGGTCGCCGTCCCCGTAGACGGGCTCGAGCAGCTCAATGTTCGGGTAATTCTCAGTCATGGCATCCACAAAGCCATCGATTCTCTCCCGGGTATCCATGGTTGCCGCAATGTGTCCGACAATCCCGACTGTCCCACGCCCGTCAAGGAGCTCGCCCATTCTTTCACCTGCCAGCTCTCCCGCGGCGTAGTTGTCCGTAGCGATGAAGCTGATGCGATACTCCGGGTTGTTTATGTCTACGTCAAAGGTTGCCACGGCAATGCCCAGCTCAGTGGCCCTTCTGGCCACAGGGATAAGTGCCTCGGAGTCCGTTGGCGCCAACAGGATGGCGTCGACTTCCTTCGCAATGGAGTTTTCCACCAAGCTCATCTGCGCACCCACCTCAGTCTCAGCCGCTGGCCCGTAGAATGGAACCACCAAACCAAGGTCTTCGGCGGCCTGCTGGACGCCAAGATTTACCGTTTGCCAGTACTCATGCTGAACGCCCATGCTGACGACCTCAATATCAATGACGTCCTCACCAGCCCCCTCCTGAGCACCTGAGCCGTACGCTACTGCCAGGCATAGCACCGACCCTAACACGACAAATAGAATCCTCTTCATAACTATCCTCCTTGCTCGATTCAAATAACTCGTCCCTGGGACGAGACATTTCCCATTACGATACGGAGTACCCCATGGTCGTGTAGTACGCGAGGTTGGTTTGCCGCGCATCCAATCGACCATATTGAAGAACCACCGGCACGTCCGACTCCACCTTGAAGGCGTACTGCTCCTCTAAAGGAATCCGGAAACCAACATCCGTTTCTCGGTCCAGACGGACACACCTCACTCGCTCGGGCTCGACAATAATCGGCATTGATGTAGCCGGGGCAGTCTCCGTGAAGTAGAACGTGATGACCAGAGTTGCCGCCTTGTATTCACCCGTGTTCAGAACAATTACCCCCTCGTGCCCCTTGAGTAGAGAATCGCCGGGTGGGGGCATCTCCGCGTCCGGAAAAACCCAGGTCTTTCGGCCCAAATTCTCCTTTATCCCCTTCACCTCCCCAGCTCGTGGATTTCTCCGATAGGGTTGGAAAGCAGCTTCATGCCGCCGGTGTCTATCACCGCCCCTGTCTCCCAACGCAGACCGAAGGAGGGGCCGGAGACAAAGGTGTCCACCTGAAAAGTCATCCCGGGTTTGAGCTCGTATTCCGAGTTTGTCTCCATCCACGGTGGTTCAACCTCTATTAGACCAGTTCCATGACACGGTCCGTAGAGGTAGTTCCCGTACCGCTTGTTCTTCTTGAAGTACTCTATGTAATCCTTCGCCACCCGGGAGGCTTTGACCCCCCCCTTGAGCTGCTCGTAAGTCCAACGATGCGCCTCCAAACCGAACTCGATCAACTCTCGTTTGTCTGGGGTCAGCTTGCCGATACAGACCGGAATACCGATGCTCGGTGAGTAACCATCCACCTTAGCTGAGAGATTGAGCTGCACAAGATTGTTCTTTTCGAACTTTCGATGCGTGGAACGGGAAATCGCGTGCCTGGTGGACGATTCGCAGAATACGTACATCGGCAACCCCTCGTACTCTGCCCCATTCTCGTAAATCACCCGTTGAGCGATACCCACCGCCTGCAGCTCCGTCATCCCGGGCTCTATCCTCCGCAGAACTTCATCAATGGCGAGCTCCGTAATTCGGTACCCTTCCCGCATACACGCGAGCTCGTTCTCGGATTTCACGCTGCGTAGCTCGGTCATAATGTCGTCGGCTCGTCGTATTTCGGCGCCCGGAAAGCTCTCAGAGAGCCCCTCGAGTTGAATTGGATTGGTAACCAGATAACCACCAATGCCGACCCTGAGATGTTCTCCGGTTAGCCCGAGAAACCGAAAAACATCCTTGTAGGTGGAAACAACCAGCTCCGGATACTGAGGGTCTGCGGACTTCCGGTACTCTTTCATTGGAAAGACGTCTGGGATGAAACTCCTGTCTTTTCCGTACTGCTCACTCTCGGGGCCGACCATGAGGACGGACTTGCCAGCGGGTGTTATGGCGACTCCCGCCGTTTCAAAGAGCGGCCAGAATCCTGAAAAGTACCGCACGTTTGAGTAGTCAGCCTCGGTGGAGTTAACGATCAATACGTCCAGACCCCGATCTCCGATCAGTTTTGCAGCGTTCTCGATACGGTCGGCGTACTCTTGCGCATGAATCATCACTCGTTCAGCCATATGTCTCTTCATCTCTTGTTTTGGCAACGTTGTCGTCAACGATTACCATCGTATCATACCTTATCTGGTTGTCAATGAGGCAATACGTGAGGTGCACGACAATTTCGTTTAACGCCACCGGTTTAGGCTCCCCGCCGTTGGTCCATCGATGTATCGAAGGGATCGCTAAGTTTGAAACACCGGAGGGCGATGATGGCGTTGGCCCCCCGAACGGTCCAATGCATCCCCGACTGCTTTACCCTGGCTCCAATAACGTGTTTGCATCCTGATTCAACGATGCCGCTGGATGTGCATAAACCCAGCTTTCTGAAGCGGGGATAGTCCAAGCGGCTTCTGTTTGTTATCAAGTATGCCCGGCACTGTCGGGCGTCTTTGGAATTTTCGGCAAACGCGTCGAGCTTCTCAATGATGCTATCAAGCGCTCCAGCCTCCAGTTCATCGCGGCACGTCTTGGCCCACTGCGCGCCAAATTCGTTCTCCGTCCCGAAAATCGCCTTCGCCGCCGTTGAAATAGTCCCCTTGGCATGGAACAGATCAATGATCTGAACGGCATCAGGAAACTGTTCATCGGCAATATTCCAGATCCATTTTGCTCCATCCCCGATAACTACCTGGCGCGCGGATGTGTCGAATCCACGGCGCTGTGTTTCTCGTTCTACCCGCTGAGCAAACTCCGAAAGCGATTCATCCACGTCCGCGGTAGCGGCACTCTCTATGGCAGCGTTATAGGAAACCGACCCCACATCCCGGGTAGGTTTACCATTGCTGTCCCGGCTGTCGGCACTGAACACAACGGCCAGTTTTACCTCCCGGGTTTTTGCCGATCCATCCGGCTGCTTTCCTATACGTCCTTCGGTCTCCTCTTTCCGCATTGGGCATCCGGTACCATCGATGCCAAGATACATCGTGGCACTACCGGACGGCATCTCCACAACTTCAGATTTTTCCCTTCTGATGATCTCTTCTCCCAAAGCTTCACCGGCCCGCTCAACCTGTTTACTCCCCACATGAAGGCCCGCCGGATTCTTGATCATCAGACTGCTTTCCCGAAAACTCAGGATTCCGGCGGTATGACCGATCATTCGTTTCACCCCACCGGACAAGCAGTCCGTATCAAAGCTGAGGGTTCTGTCCTGTGGAAAGTATCCCCGACCGGTTCCGTCGGTGTAGTACGC
>JBBDTM010000053.1:0-38162 GCA_040904425.1 Alkalispirochaeta sp. | reverse complement strand
ACCGTAAACCAGCTCAGCGGTTTCGGGCACGGCGCCGCGGTCAAGGCGATGCTGCGAATCATAAAGGCAACCAAGTGAGCCCTGAAGTACTGCAACTGCTGAAAGCACTCCAAGACCGATTCACACAGAACATGCGCCTTGGATCGGGTAACAGATCCACGTCTTCCGTGGATCGCGGCGGAGGAAGCTGTCGATTGAGCCAGTTAGAACCCCTTGCAGGAAAACGGTCCAAAACAGTCGTGACCCGTATGCATGGCTGAGCGGCGATTGCTACGTAAATTATACAATTCGAGGGAACCACTACCCAACCGAGCCCCCCGTCCCTATTGACCTCGGTCACCGAAACACCGACTCAACTTACACCAAATCTACCGCAGATCTTTTAGAGATTTCGTGAACACGTCCCGAATGCAGCTGACACCTGCGTATTCTATCACGGTCGAACACCTCTTCTCCGTTCCGGTTCCGCATGGTATCGTCATACCATGAACCGAGATCAAGCGCTACAAATCTTGAGAGACCTTCTCCCTCAACTCCGGGAGTACGGCGTGCGAGATGTTGCGCTGTTCGGTTCGGTCGTGCGTAATGATGCCGGCGATTCCAGCGATATCGATATATTGGTTGACTTCGAATCAGAAGCAGAATCGTTCGACAACCTCATGAACGTTGCAGACGTTCTCGATACGCGTTTCGATTGTCCAGTTGATCTGGTGACTGTCAATGGACTCAGTCCATACCTTGCTGCGTCGGTACAGGAGGAAGCGGTTCATGCCGAAATCGCATGACGTCTATCTCAACCACATTAGCGATGAGATTCGTTTTCTCCAATCACTGCCGAAGTTTTCAGACGGGCCGGCTTTGAAGAACGATGCCGTTCAATCCCGCGCCGTAGTTCGCAGCCTCGAAATAATTGGTGAAGCCGCTTCCAAGATAGATCCTGGTTTTCGGTCGAAACATGCCGAGATTGAGTGGCGCCGCATAATCGCGCTTCGCAATCGCCTTATTCACGACTATATGGGGATCAACTACAACATTGTCGTAGATGTTCTCCAAAACGAGGTGCCGCAGTTGGCAAAACAAATTGAAGGTCTATTACGGGACGATACTCCCACAAAAAGCACGAAGGAATAGTCACGACAAGCGGGCCAACGATCCCAGTTGACCACAGTCATCGAAACGCCGACTCGACTTACACCAAATTTACACTACTTTCCCGCACGCTATATGACCAATAGGAAGAAATGGCCGTTTAAGACCGGTTTTCGGCCTCATACAAGCTCCAAATGTCCAATATAGATATTCTCGTCACGGCACAGATGCCCTATTTTTTCGATTTCATTGCGCTTATCGATCTTGAACAAGACATCAGTTCTAATCTGAGCGTACCAGTCGATCTGATCCTGGAAGAAGACCTGAAGCCCAGCGTCGCCGAGTCTGCACTGGCGGAAGCATTTTCGGTATGAATACGCCGTTATTTGCGCGCTTTCGATTACCGGAGAAACAGTCAAACGTGTTTCCCGGGAGATTCGGCACCGTGACCGGCGAGTGCCGTGGAAAGCGATGGCAGGTATGCACGACCGCCGCCGGAAAGCGAGCTACTACCACCGTTCCGACCGCCGCCTCGCGACCCTTCGGTACCACGCCGATCGTTTCCGCCGGGAGCGTATCCGCTACACGGGCTCGTAGCGTTAGCGAATAGGGACGAATAGTCCTTCCCGCGCGGCCTGTCTTTGTCTATACTTGTGATACAAGGAGTTATCGTTGTGAAAAGAATAATTGCCATCCTCTTGGTATCAGTGTTCCTCTTGTCTCTGAACAGTTGTTTAACCTTTTCCGGCGAAAACTCTCGTGGAAACAGTGTTAACGCGCGAGCCATGGCTCCCGGACAGAATAAGTAGTCGTCGTCGCTGTTACGACGAAACGGATAAATAGCAAGCGGTCCTACAAGGAAATGCACTACGAAATTCCGCTCGGTAACTGTCGCACCGGGACTGACGGCGTATCGCTGATGTTGCTGCTGCGCGATGACCCGAGGCATCAGACTCGCGGCGACAACCGTATTACGTACCGAACATTTCGCGATATCGTGGGACCAGCGGCACCAGAGGGCTCATCTGGGACAGTTTTCCCGGTTGAACTCTGGTAGTCTGGTAGAGTCGCCATTCACACGATATCGTTGTTTTGGGCGTGCAGATCATACGGTGTACAAAGAAGCTACAGAAGCGGCTCAGCCTAACGAAGAGCGATATCCAGACCGAGGACCCGGCAGAGGGTATTCTTGGTCCGTGGCACGCCAACCTGATAGAGATTGCCGAATCCCCAGCAATTTTCTGTGTAACGACAGGACCCTTCTCAACTTCTTTCTCCGCGATCTCAACGGGACACCGATGAGTATACTGGCGGAGGGGTCACCGGAACGGGAGCTGGAAGCGGTGTTGAACGCTCTATGAGAAGGTAAGCTAACAATGGATACAAGGTCGCGTCACCTGCGGAACGTCCCGTAGTTTTCCCAAGGATGTGCCATCAGGCAGGCGCATCAAAACCATCGGCCGCCTTCACGTACCGAAAACTCCGATATCGACATCGCGATAGAAGGTGTGAACGATATGGAACGGTGGTCGGAAATGGAAGCGTGGGCTCTCGGGCAAACCAACATTTCTCTCGATCTGATCCCCCTGGGAAAAACGCCATGGATGACAACCCGGCCGCTGAGATCGCCGGTGAGATCGGATCGCAGATTCGTGTCTTGACGGAATTGTACGACTATCTGCATCCGCCGGTGTTCGCCCACGTGTTTTGAGCGATGGTTCGTACGCGAACTCGAAGAGGAGTGATCGGTACTCTCCGGATTCTCAAGCGGCACGATGTGCTACGCGACGTGTTCAACGTTTGGAAGATCGTATAATGCCTCCGGGGCCAGGTCGGCTCCGTTGGGCCACACGATTGTCTTCGATATCGGATCAATGGTTAACCTGCAAAACTGACCGTGATCTTTGAGCGGTTCAAAAACCGGTCCCGTAAGCAATGGCTCGATATCGACCGTTTTTTCCGTACCGTTATCAAAGCGTATGTCGATGACGTAGTTCCGAACGTACCGAACGGCGTCTACATGTAAAATCGGTTTCTCCATATGTTCACTCCAGCGGTGGAATATCCCTGAGTGGATCGTGATTTCTTGCCAGTTCCCAGTTATGCAAGAGCTGATTCTTATAGATCCCGGCCCATTCTCGGACAAACCGTTCGGCACGGGACGGAAATGCTCCGCGCAATCGCTCTCCCGTAACAATAGAGAACTCGGCGTCGAACTGCCCATAAATCGTATGAACATGCGGAGGGTTGTGGTCTGAGAAGTACATATAGATATAGATTCCCAAGAACTCACTGATTCACGGCACTATAATAAGTATGCGACTACTTGGGCTGGTGGTGCAACCTGTTCCGGGAACAAGCTCGTGTGCACAAATTCCTGATTGAACATCCCAATGATCTGCTTATGGGAAGAGAACGTGCGGTCCTCAAGAAGAAAAAGCAACGTTACCGCATGAAATGCCGAGTAGTAGGATCTGGATAAGCTGTCGTTTAGAAACCGCTCCCGCAAGAGCATTCTCGCAGCGGATCGTTTCTTCAGTACCAATGCCCACAGATCGTGCACTTCATTCAGTTTCGATTCAGTGATCTGGCTCACGCGATTTGCCTGCCCTCGGCACGCACGTTCATTCCCAAAGGACCATGTTTGCTTTCTTGCCACATTTCCGGCGTATACACGATCGCCCCGATCAGTTCGTTGTAGGTTGAGAGGATGCGATAATCCGTGTCAGCTACTATCGACCGGGTGTCCTTTAGCTCGCCGTCGGCTACAACCAATACATCGTAATCAGAGTTATCGGTGTAATCGCCTCGCGCGCGGGAACCGAATAACCAGACTTCGCGGAGACGTACTCCCAACTTGTCGCGAAGGATTCCGAGAAATGCCGACAAGACCGGGTCTTCGTTTGTCTGAGCTATTTGTTCGGACAAAAACCTTCACCACCACAGGGAATGCTGGTACGGTATAATACTTCGAACGATGCGTAAATAATGAACGTTGCAAACCTTCTCGATCCGCGTTTCGATTCTCCAGTTGATCCTGTGACTGTTAATGGACTCAGTCCATACCTTGTTGCGTCGGTACAGGAGGAAGCGGTTCATGCCGAAATCGCATGACGTCTATCTCAACCACGCCAATGATGAGCTTCGTTTTCTCCAATCCCTACCGGAGTTTTCAAACGGGCCAGCTCTGAAGAACGGTGCCGTTCAATCCCGCGCTGTAGTTCGCAGCCTCGAATTAATTGGTGAAGCCGCGGGGAAACATGCAGAGATTGAGTGGCGCCCTCCCACCCGCCGTAGCCCGTGATCTACTCTCAATGAGGAAGTCTACGACAAGATCGACTGGAAGCCGTCGCAGGTAGCGATCCAGGTGGACGAGTACGACAAGCCGATCTCGGACAATATCGAAGATATGCCACGACATCCGGTTTCTGTTTATCACCGGCGTATTAAAGTTCAGCAAAGTCTCACTCTTCTCGGACCTAAACCATCCGACCGGTCTGACGATCAAGCGGATCGACGGTGCTGTCGGAACGTATATGCTGAGCTACCCGAACGGAGGACCAGAGCGCCGGGTAGATTCATTGCCAACGCGTTGGTCCGATCCGTCATGCTTCCGGGGATTCGGCGACGGCGTCCGGCGGCGATTTCCGAAATACCCACGCCGGTTCATCCACTTCCGGGCTGTCACGGTAGATCACCAGGGGATCGACGTCCAGACACGCGGCTTCGTCCCTGTTTCCCTGAAGGTCCCAGGCAAGCGTTCCATTCATCACGGTGATGGTAGATCTGAAACGGTGCTCGTCTTTGAGCGCGACAAACACGCTCTTCTCGAGGAGTGGGTGCGCGTCAAAATCGCGGATCGATCCGTCGTCGAAGTACACGAGCACGTGATAATCGGGTGCGGGGATGACCTGAAGTACCTCAGGAAAGTAATGGGGATCGGTGATCATTGAAGCCCCTCGATAGAAAGTAACGGGCGGCCGTCACGGGCCAGTTCCCAATCCTGCATCAACTGATCCCGCCGCAGTTCCGTCCACGCAAGTACAACCCGTAATTGGCGACGCGGCAGGTACCCGGCCATGATCTGACCTTTTTCTACGTCGACCGTGGCCGTGTGCTCCCCGTATTGTGCGTGAAAGTGCGGTGGGTCGTGATCATTCCAGTACATCGAGATGCGAATACCAAAAAATAGCGCTATTACCGGCACACGATAATCGTATTGCCGGTTGTGTCGGCCGTCAATACGTACGCCGGCACCATAGCAGCGCCGTCCTCGTCGTTATCGGTGTGATCCAGAAACTCCCTGTACTCCTCGACGAGGTCGCGTCGTGCTGCGGCAACGATGAACACGCGGCTGATCACCTATGAAGCGCTTATGAAGCGATCGAAGTAAAAGCGAATAGGAATCCGGTAGAGCGCCACCTCCGCGGACTCAAAGCGATCCGCGACGGAGGGTCGTTCCGGCACTGGAGCCTGGTATATCCCGGCGGTGATCGTGTCGGAGCCGCCGAACGGCATGTACAGGGGAGCATGGCTATCCCCTCCCGGGACGCTCCTCCCCGAAGTCTCTGAGGATTCCATCGATAGAGAGGTCCTCGTCAATCAGAGGCCAGTGTAGTCCGTAGCCTGCGGGGCTAATCACGATCGACTCACGTGCAACCCTGGGGGCTTTTGCCAGACGTTCCGAAAGCTTCTTCCATTCGGCAGAAACGATTTTCCCATCGATCTGAAGCGTCAATCGATCTTCGCTTACAGACTCTATTGTGACATGATGGTTCGTCTCAATCATCAGATTGTACTCCTTGAGAATCTTTCCACGCCTCCAGAAATTCATCGAAATGGTCCAACAATGTCCTGCGTATGAACCGGAGATCTGCCGGGGATATGTTGTGAGTGAACGCAGCGGGAACGTCATAACGCTCCTGATCCAGCCAGAATTTTCCCTCGGCTTCAGCCTTCACCAACGGAACGCATCGTTCCAAAGGTCGTCCAGGAATCGTTTCCAGTGGATGATGCGAATGCCGTCATCGGTGATGCGGTTGGTTTCGTCCAGAGATACGATGATTCGTTCAGCCTTCGGTGCCACCGACGAAAAGGTTCGGAGCGGACGCAGGTGTTTGTCCGTGATGCGCGTTGCCGACTTCGCTTCAACGGCAGCTGCATCTCCGATGACAAAGTCAACCTCCGTACCGGAGTATGTTCGCCAATAGGTGAGCGGTTCCCGGATCCGCCGGTACGATAGATACGCGCGGAGTTCCATTGCGATAAAGTGCTCAAAAGCGGTGCCGAATTCGGTGGTCCCGGGATCGAGCGCGGAGATCCCCCGAAGAAAGTTCCAGATACCGACATCGAACAGAAAAAACTTTGGTGCGGTGACCTCTTTTCGCCGGTGGCCTCCCCGCCACGGTTCAAGAAAGAAGCCCAGAAAGGTATCGGTGAGGATTTCGAACCACGAGCGGACGGTAGAGGGGCTCAGTCCGCAGTCCCGGGCGACGTTTGCGAAATTCACCTGCTCGGTGTTGGTCAGGGCGGCGATCTTCAGAAACCGACTGAAGTTCATGAGATTCTGTACCCGCGCTTCTTCGCGCACCTCCTCCTTCAAGTACGTATCAACATAGGCTGAGAGTTCTTCTTCGGGATAATCGCTCCCGTAGATTTGGGGAAGCCCACCATACCGGAGATAGCGGTGAAGGTCGAAGTCGGGAATCTCCTGATAGACCAGCGGAAAGAGATTTGCCTCCCACGCCCGCCCGGCCAGGAGGTTCACCCCGCCACGCCTTAGTTTTCTCCCGCTTGAGCCGGTGAGAATAAACGTGACGTCGTCGGTCTCGATAAGGTTATGAACCTCATCGAGGAGGACCGGAAGTTTCTGTATCTCGTCGACGACAACGACCGGTGACGTCCTCCGAATCTCGCGAACGCGCTGCGCGAGGAGAGAGGGATTTTCCGCCAACGGCAAATACTCCGCCGAACGGAGGAGATTGATAATGGCGTCGGCGGAGAACTGATTTTTCAAGAGGGTCGTCTTGCCGGTGCTCCGCGGCCCAAACAGAAAAAACGACTTCCGTTCTGAGAGGCCGCGCATGTCCAGGATTCGCCAGTAGTGCATATCCCAGCGTACTGCCTGAATAGGGCAAAATCAACATTCGTTATGTGTATTTTACGGTAAAATCCGCGACGGCGCTGTGAACTGCGATTGGAAACCTTTGCCGTCTCAACGGTGCCGCTATTCTGACACCGCTATTCAATCATCATCTCCGAGAGTGGCAAACCCCAGCTGCTCCAGGGGGTTTCCATGGCCACGTTTCAGAAAGGCCTCGGCCTTGCACAGCCTTCGGCGGTTGTAGTCAGGGTCAGGTTCTCCACTATGTTTTCCTGTCAACCATCTGAGGAGGAGAACTCCAGGGAGCCTTGGCAAGGGACATGAGGTCCGCCGAGAGCTGGGCTCTACTGGAGACGCCCGCCTTCTCATAGATGTGCTCCACGTGGGTCTTTACGGTATTGGTGGATATGCCGAGATGCGCGGCAGTCTCCTTGTAGCTCTGTCCCTCCAGGAGCAGTACAGTAACCTCACGTTCTCGCCGGGTCAGTTGATGCCGGCTATGAGCGCTCAGGACAGTTCGAGGCGTCCTGCGGAGGAAGTCGTACTTCCAGATGGCGAAAACCACCCCTGCGGCAGAAATCAGGGTTAACAGGTGTGGTACCCGCGGTATTCCGATGGGGGAACCGTGGGCTCACTTCAGTATACCGGCACCACCGATGAGACCCGAGTCTGGTACGCCGTAGATGTCACCGGTGGCAGCACGTATCGGATTAGTTGGGATGACTTCGACGTGACTTCCGGCTATGCGGATATTGTGATTGATGCGTTCCACGGGGACGGAACAACAGAGTACTTCACAGGTTCCGACTATCCGGGTACAGACGGTGACGGCTATCTCTATAGAGATCTGACGCCGCCGTCCGGAGAAACAAAGCTATATGTCGTTGCAGACGGGGACTTCTACAGCGTGTCCGGCGGCTACAGACTCAAGGTTACCGACATAGGTGGTGGAGATGGAGGTGGCGAAAGTGCAAGCTTGTCGCTTTCAACTAACTCCGTCGGCGTTGCTGTCGGTGAGACCGAGACGGTAACGGCCACAGCACAGGATGCCGACGGCAACTCTGAATCGGTAACCGCAAGCAGTAGCAGTAGCTCTATCGCCACTGCGTCGGTCTCCGGATCTACTATTACCATTAGCGGCGTCACTACCGGCTCCGCCACGGTGACCGTGACCTCCGCATCCTCGGAATCCGCGAATATTGCGGTTACCGTGACCAGCGGTGAGACGAGTGTCGTCGAGGTCGGAAGCTGGAGCCAACTCGGAACCTCGGCGATCGCGACGGTCGGGGGGAGCTCCACCTACAATCCGCCGCAGCTCGACTTTGATACGGACGGAAACCCCTACGTAGGTTACGTGGACGAAACAACCAAGGTATCGGGGTAAAACGGAGCATCGACAGAAGCAGCTGGAACTCATTGGGCGGTGGACTTGCGGACCCCTTTGAAGGCGTAATGGGGAGCATGTCGCCATCTATGGCTGTTGCCGGTCAGCTTTGGATCGCCCTCGCGAGCTCCGGCGTATTTCGGATCACCGCAATGAGGTCGGCAATCTCTTCATCAAGAGTCCGTCCGTCGGTGCTGATAATGTGGTCGGCAGAGGAGCGGTAGCGGTCGCCGTATTCCCGCCACATCCGTCGTATGTCGCCGGCCAGGTCCGTATCGGAATGGACCCGGGGGCGTTCGGCGATGCTCACCCGTTCAATAAGCGTTTCCTCCCGAGCTTCCAACAGAACCACCGGCCCCGTGCCGGCAATTGCGTCACGGTTCCACTCGTATCGGATCGTTCCGCCGCCGAGGCACACGATCGTATCGGTCAAGTCGGCAAAGTACTTGCAGATCGAGTATTCAAGCTCACGAAAGGGAACCCACCCGCGTTCATGCACAAGCTGGTGAAAGGAGTATCCCAGACGACCGTCCATTTCCTGGTCCAGGTCCACAAAGTGCAGTTTTGTGCGCGCGCTCAGTTCGCGCCCGACCGTTGTCTTGCCGGAACCGATCATTCCGGAGAGATAGAGATTCACCGTTGTCCTCCAAACACCCGTGTTATCCACTCGACCCATTCCGAGTAGAGTTCTGAGTACACCGTTTTGTCCGGGGAATCATCGTTCACGTCCGACTGATCCCCCTCACCAATCTGCACATCGGCAGCTGCACGGTTGCAAAGTTTCACCAGAATGCGATCCCGTTGTGCGCCATCCCGTTCCGGTGCGGCGCAGGCAAACATCGCGGCTCCGCAAAGCGAGAGTTCGCGATCGCGTCGCCACCGCAGGGGCCAGGGAAGTACGTTGCCGCGTAACGCGTCCAGCGCCGGTGTCCGATTTCCCCCTCCACCAAGAAGAACGGGATCGCCGGCGCCACCCGTGTTTTCCAGGATCCTTTCTACCAAAAGCCGAATCCGAAAAACCTGCGCCTCGAGAACGGCTCGTCTGATATGCGCACCGGTGTGTCGCAGGGACAATCCCTCGATCATCCCCCGCGTATCGGGCCGGTTCCACGGTGCCCGTTCGCCCGCAAAACCGGGTGCGACGCGTATTCCCTGCGCGCCCGGCGGAATCGACTCCCAGTCGTCGCCATGACCGAAGAGATTATCCATCCACGGGCCGACACTTCCTGATGCGGCAGTAGACCCGCCGACCACCTCAAAATCAGAACGCATCGCGGCGTTGCGGGAAAGGCCCGCCGCGATTGGTCCGGCCGCGGCGCTCTGATGCGCCGGTGCAGCGCGCATCACCACATCGGTCGTTCCAAATACCGCAACGATCCTGTTCTCCGCAAGGATTCCACCGCCGTACATCGCGGTGGTTCCGTCGGTCGCTCCGGCGGCAAGCGGGATTCCCGCGTCCAGACCCAACCGGTGCGCCCATTCAGCGGAGAGCGCTCCGGCGGGAGCGTGGGCGGGAAGTGCCGGTGGGAGAAGTGACTCGGGCTTCCCGTACCCCTCCGCTCGCAGAAGGTCCAGGATCGGGGTAATCGGCGCGTCCGTGCGATCCCTCAAAAGAGAGTAGTCCCGAACGCTCCAGTCAACGAACCAAGCATCAGAATCCTCACACAGAGCGGTCCTGATCGCATCTTTCAGACACACAACCCGCTCAATGCGCCCAACAAGATCCGGTTGCTGCCGGGCAAGATGAACAAGCCGCGGGGCAAGTAACTCAGAACTGATGGGGCGCTCCGGCTGGTAGCCCGCGGTCCTGCATACGTTCCGGCACGCGTCCAATGCGTCGCGGTCGGGCTGAAACGACCAGCTAAGTCCCGGCCCGAGAACGTCGCCGGCGGCATCGTACATGATGTGGGAAAGAAACGAGGTTATCCCGACAGCGGAGATTCCCGTAGCAGCCTTTGAACCGTTCGCTTCCGACACGACCCGAGGAATCACATCCAGGAGGGACGCGATAACCGCACCCACGTCAAATGTGCCGGTTGCACTGATCCCTGCGGTGGAAACGCTTTCCGTACGCCTGCAGCGCAGGTCATTGTCGTACAGAGCTGCCTTTGTCCGAGTCGTCCCGATATCGACGGCGAGTACCGACACGGTTACCCGGCGGTGGCCGACGCCTTAACCGCCTCAACAATCAGCTTTCCCGATTCCGGGTACATCCAGGTGGGAAAGCTGCACCCCGGCGCGAGGAAAAACTTGGTCGAACCCCCGGCTTTGATACCGTCAAGGGCGTTTCGACGCGCCCGCTCGGGAGTCACCCGCGTCACCAGATTCTTGTCCATACCGGCCATTATGCTTCCAGACCACGTCTTTCTCAGTTCCGCCATGGTGGGATTTCTCGAATCCGTATCCTCGTAAGAGATGATCTGCGCCGGCACCTGAACCATCTCATCCACGTAAATACCGTAATCGTGGAGATGAATCGTATTCATGATCGCCTGCCCCTGCAGCTCTTCAAAAATTCGCTTCACAAACGGATAGGCAAACCGCATGTACACCTCTTTGGGTAACTGCTTTTCGGCAGAGAACGTGGAGACAAACACGCCGGCCGCACCGCGACGAATCGCCTCTCGGCAGTAGGCAATCGTGTTGTCGGTAATGACATCAAGCGCTTCGAGAATAGCCTCGGGTGCTGTTTCGACCAGCACCATAAGGTGCTCACCCACCAGGTTGCGCAGCAGTATCTGCCACGGGTCGAAGACGGTGTCAATGAAGTACACCTCGTCGTTCAGCTCTCGCGCCAGAATATCGATCGCCTTCAGTTGCTCATTCCACGGCGTGTCGGCGACCTGGAAGGGACGGATCGCCCCGAGGTCTTCCCTGGTTTTCAGTTCCGTCATCCCATCCGGCATGGGGTAGTAGTAGTCGTTCATCACCTTGAGATAGTCCAGATCGTAATAGCGGAGAAACTCCAGCTCCAGCTCGGCGATCCGTTCGCCCGTTTCATGCTGGGTCCCAAAGTGGTACCAAAACGACACCGGCGGTCGATCAAACGGTTTTCCCGCCAGGCTTGCTTCTACTCGTTCTTTCTTTGTCATCTTTGTTCTCCTTGTTGTGTTCCCGGAACCCGCTTATGCAATACCAAGATAGGCGTTCTGCACTGCCGGGTTGTTGAGAAGTGCGTCGGCATTATCGGCTATCGTGATCGTTCCCGTTTCAAGCACGTAGCCATACGACGCCGTCTGCAGTGCAACGTTGGCGTTTTGTTCTACCAAAAGTACCGATACCCCGCTGCCGTTGATTTCCGCTACTAGTTCAAACACCGTTTCAACCAGCAATGGCGCCAGACCAAGGCTTGGTTCATCCAGGAGCAACAGTTTCGGATCCGACATAAGCCCGCGCGCAATCGCAAGCATTTGCTGCTCACCACCGGAGAGAGAACCGCCTTCCTGAGTGCGTCGTTCCGCCAAACGGGGAAACAGCTCGTAGTTGCGGTCGATTAGTACTCTGATCCGCTTCTGATCCTTTTGCACGTAGGCACCAACCTCGAGGTTTTCCTCAACCGTCAGTTCGCTGAATATCTTACGTCCTTCCGGTACGTGCGCGATTCCTCGCCGGGTAATAAGGTGGGGTAGATCATTGAGAATCTCTTCACCCTGGAATAGAATGCTACCGGCGCTCCCCGGAACCGCGCCTGATATCGTGTTGAGCAGCGTTGTTTTGCCTGCTCCGTTGGCACCGATGAGCGTCACGAGCTGCCCCTTATCCACGGTGAGCGAGATACCCTTAAGAGCGTTGATCGCACCGTAATGGACCTGAACGTCCGTTACTTCCAGCAGGCTCATGCGCCCTCCTTCTGTTTACCCAGGTACGCCTCAATCACGTTGGGATCGTTTTGCACGTCCGCGGCGACCCCTTCGCTGATTTTGATTCCGTGATCGATAACGGTGATGCGATCAGCAATACTCATCACAAGCTTCATATCGTGCTCAATAAGCAGAATCGTGAATCCCTCAGCACACAGTGATCGGATAATCCCGTCCAGCGCCTCCGTCTCGCGGGAGTTCATGCCCGCGGCCGGTTCGTCAAGGAGCAGCAGGCGCGGCTGCGTTGCAAGTGCCCGCGCAATTTCCAGCTTGCGCTGCTCTCCGTAGGGAAGACCCCGCGCGAGAGCGTCGTGGTTATCCGCGAGCCCGACCTTCTCCAACAGTGCCATAGCTGTCTCGTTCACCGCCCGTTCCTCGCGTCGATAGCGGGGAGAACGAAAAACCGCATCGAACAGATGATACCGGTTGCGCGTATGCGTGCCGACCTTGACGTTCTCCAGGACGGAGAGGTACGGGAAAAGCCGAATGTTCTGAAACGTCCGGGCGATACCACCTTCGGCGATCGCATGGGTGGACATATGCTCTATTCGCCGGTCTTCAAACGTGATCGTACCGCTGTCGGAGGGAACGATAGCGGTAAGCGCGTTGAAAAACGTGGTCTTGCCCGCGCCGTTCGGACCGATTATGGCGTGGATCGTGCCATTTTGCACTTCAAGGTCCACGTCATTGACCGCTACTAATCCCCCAAACGCCTTGCGTAGCTTTGCCACCTTGAGGATCACGACAGACCTCCCGCGGCAGGGCCTCGCCGGAAGAGCCCGAAGCGTTTCTGGTGGGGCCGCTTCGGTAATTTGGGCTTCTCAAAAATCCCCTTCACGTTGGCAAGCCCACCCGGTCGATACACGATAACCACGATCAGAGTAAGTCCGTAAATCACACCCCGGTACCGCATGAGAAAGCGAAAGATCTCCGGTAGCAGAACGAGAATCGTTGACCCAAGAACGGGACCTATGATCGAACCGGTCCCACCGAGAGCGAGCATCGTGATAATCCCGAAAGATTCGAGGTTGGCGAAAGAATCAGCGCTGACATAGCGTTGGAAATGAGCGAAAAAACTGCCGGCGATACCGGCAAAGAAACACCCCACCGTGAACGCCAGTACCTTATAACCAAATACATGTATGCCCATGCTGGCCGCCGCGGTCTCATCCTCCCGGATTGCGATCAGAGCACGCCCCACCCGGGAGTGGTACATATGGTATAACGTCATGACCGTAATGACAGAGAGCGCAAGGGCGAGGTAGTAGTATCCCCGGCCATCGAACGTCTGCCCAAACAGTTGCGGCACCGGAATCCCGGAAATTCCCATCGGCCCGCGCGTCAACGAACGCCAGTTCAGGATAATGATCCGCACGATTTCGCCGAACCCGAGGGTAGTGAACGCCAGAAAGACGCGCCGCAGGCGCAGGGTCGCCAGACCGATGAACGTTCCGAACAGTCCCGCAACGATTCCCGCCACAGGAAGGGCGATCCAGAACGACCAGCCGGCCATGACCGTCAGCATCGCCGACGTATACGCGCCAATACCGTAAAACGCCGCGTGTCCCAGCGAAAACATCCCCGTGAACCCGATAATGACGTTCAGGCCCGACACCAGCAATACGTAGATACCTACCAGGGTAGCCACCCGCAGGTGATAGGCACTGGTCAGGAGCCACGGAAGAGCGACAAGAAACAACACGATCACGACCGTAACCGCGTTTTTATGGCGACCAACGAAACCGGAAACTCGTTCACGAATAGAAGATAAGATAGATGCCATCGCGTACCCCTCAGTCTGACTTTTTGCCCAACAGCCCCTGAGGACGCAGGAGCAGGAATATCACCAGGATGGAAAAACCGATAATGTCCCGGTATCCGGAAGAAATGATCTGTACAGCAAAGTTTTCAATAATGCCCAGGAGATACCCTCCCAAAATCGCACCCGGGATTGAGGTGAGCCCACCAAACACTGCGGCGGCAAACGACTTCAACCCTGCCAGGTTACCCATGAACGGGAACAGCGCATTGTAATACGCTGCGGCCAACACCCCAGCTATCCCCGCTACCGCACCGGCTATCGAAAACGTAAGGGAAATCACACGGTCCGTGGGTATTCCCATAAGGCTTGCCGTTTTAAAATCCAGTGAAACCGCCCGGATTGCGAGTCCAAGTTTTGTGCGATAGATCAAAATCTGCAGAAGGATCAAGACTGTTGCCGCAACGATTATCAAAATAATCTGGAGCATACTGACATCCACGCCCTGTATGGAAAACGCGGTCTCGGCATAAAACGAGGGCATCGATTTGCGCTCAGCTCCGAATAAAACGGACATCACCTCATTCAAAAACAAGGAAAAACCGATCGTACATATCAGTGACGCTATCCGGGCGACACCGCGAAGCGCCCGAAAGGCGAATCGTTCCAAAACGAAACCCACCGCAAATCCCGCGGCAGCACCGGAAAGGAGGGCCAGAAAGAGGTTTGGTGTCAGGTAATGAATCACTATCCACCCGAAATACGCACCCACCATATAGATGGAACCGGTGGCAAAGTTGAGCAATCGGAGCGTCCCGTACACGATTCCAAAGGAGATTGCCAACAAAGCAAAAAGACTGCCCTGGGTGATTCCGTTAATCAACTGCTGAATAAACACAGACGCCCTCCGTCCTTTCGTTGAACTCGTACGTGAGCTGTTCACAAAACACCCGTCCCGAATTGGGACGGGCGGATGTGTCAAACAGAACTGTGAGTGCTACTCGTAAATAACGAACTCGCCGTCGCGAATGGTAAGCATACGGTAGCCTTTGACCGCATCACCTTTCGGCGTAAACGTAATGCTTCCGGTAAGACCCGGGAAATCCTCTGTTTCTGCGAGGGCATCACGGATAGCCTCGCTTTCGGTTGAGCCGGCGCGTTCAATTGCATCGGCAAGCAGCATCATCGCGTCGTATGCGAGGGCCGCATGGAAATTGGGTTTTGCATCGTAGGCGCTTTCAAACGCTTCCACATAGCTGCGCACCGTCGGATCGGGGTCGGGCGTAAAGAAACCGGTGCCGGTGTACAGGCCTTCAACCGCGTCTCCACCGAGTTCAATCAGCTGGGGCGAGTAGAGCGATGTGGGACCAAGCACGGGAACATCCCAGCCAAGCCGCGACTTTTGAATGTTGATCGCCGCTCCGTCATTGTAGAAGGAGGCGATAAACAGACCGTCCGCACCGGACTCCTCAAGGGAACTCAGAACGGCGGTAAAATCGCTTTCGCCGTCAAAGTAAAACTCCGTCGCCGTGACTGTACCACCCAAGTCTTCAAACGCCTCTGAGAAGTATTCGGCGGTATCGATTCCCCAGTCGTTGTTGAGATGGAGAACGGCGATGTTCCGTATACCTATTTCCTCATACGCATACCGCGCATTAAAGGGGCCTTCGCCCGCCTGGGTGCCGACAATACCAAAACTCCAGGGCGATCCCCCCGCGTATTCGGTGTGACTGGCGGTTGGCGACAGTTGAACCATTTCTGCGGCGTCGTAAATCGGTTGGGCCGCCATGGACGGACCGGACGCAAACGGACCGATCTGGGCTACCACCGTGGGATCACTCGTCCACTGCTGGGCAAGTGTAGCCGCCTGTTGGGGATTCCCCTGGGTATCACCAACGGAAAGCCGAACCGGGCGTCCAAGAATACCACCTTCGGCGTTCAGTTCTGAGATGGCCAGTTCGAGTGAGCGCTGAAAGTTCACTCCAAACTCCGACCAGTCTCCCGTAATCGGTGCGGAAAGGGCGATGTGAATGGAATCATCATCCTCCTGCGCCCCACCGGCAAACACCGGCGTCGCGAACAACAGTACCAAGAGCACCACCAGTACGACATTCAGCGTACGTAAATTGTCTCGCATGTAGACCTCCTTGCGATAAGACTCATGTACGATCGTTGTATATCCGTCGAACTATGTCAATTGCAAAGGCAAACGTTTATTTAAAAATATCAACGTCTTTTTGAATTTTTGTTGACATATTTCAATACAACCGGTTAGTCTGGCGATCATTAAGGACAGGCCGTAAGAGGACTAACCGTTAATATGACGAATTCGTACTTCTTTGATGATATCATTGATCGGCGCAACACAAACTGCGTCAAATGGGACTATGTTCCCCGCGCCGGAGGCGTTTCTGCGACGGATGAAACCCTACCGATGTGGGTAGCCGACATGGACTTCCAGGCGCCTGCGGTGGTTATTGATCGGATGCGCGCCAGCGTGGATCACGGAATATTTGGATACACCGCACTTCCGAATCACACGTGGGACGCCGTTGCGTCGTGGACGGAACGCCGGTACGCCTGGCCGGTAAAAACGGAGTGGATGTCCTACACCGCCGGAGTGATAACCGGTCTCAACATCGCCGTTCAAACGTTTACGCGCCCGGGTGAGAAAATCATCATTCAGCCACCGGTGTACCCTCCCTTTCACAATTCGGTCCTGAAAAACGGTCGCCGGCTCCTGTATAACGAACTGGTACAGGACGAGGATGGGACGTTCCGGTTTGATGTGGAGCAGCTGCGCTCCCTGATCGACAGCGAGACGCGTATGCTCGTGCTCTGTAATCCGCATAATCCCGTCGGGCGCTCCTGGAACCGGGATGAGCTTGAGTCGATCGCCGATGTCGCGTTGGAACACGATCTGCTCGTCTTTTCCGATGAAATTCACGCGGATCTCCTCCTCCATGAGGCGCGCCACATTCCGTTTGCCTCCCTGGGACCGGAGGTCGCGCGTCGGACGATCACCGGTATTGCACCAAGCAAGACGTTCAACATCGCTGGACTCAAAGCGTCGGTGATTATCACGCCGAACAAACAGCTAAGAGACGCCTTTGATGCGGCGCAGGCCCGCACGTTCGGGCTGTACGATGCAAATATCTTTGCAATAGTCGGAATGCATGCGGCGTACTCTGAGGGAGAACAGTGGCTGGAGACGCTCCTGCAGTACTTGCAGGACAACCGGGATACCGCCCTCAGTTTTTTCGCCGATGTACTGCCGCAGGTACGCGTCCCATCACCGGACGCGACGTTTCTTTTCTGGGTCGATTTTTCCGCTACGGGATACACACACGACAATGTTGCGCGGCTTCTGCGCGAAGACGCCCACGTGGTTCTTAACGACGGACGCTCGTTCGGCCCCGGCGGTGAAAACCACTTCCGTCTGAACTTCGGGTGTCCCCGCTCCGTTTTGACCTCGGGACTGGAACGCATCGCTGACGCGTTCAATCGTGTACCAGCCAACGAAGGAGCACGTCGATGAGAAAGGTTGCCCCGGAGGGAGTGGCTACGCAAACCACGCACGCACCAGATACCATTGCCTTCTCGGATGAGGACCGCCGGATTCTGGCTGCACTGCACCCCCTTGTTGGCGGCCTTGCCGGGTTCCTGGGAGCTCACGGGGAAGTGCTGCTGCACTCCTTGGAAAACCTGGCAGAGTCCGTTGTGCGAATTGAAAACGGACACGTCACCGGCCGCTCCGTAGGTTCCCCCGTCACCGATCTTGCCCTGCGGATACTGCATTCGACAGAGCAGGATACGGCTCAGGATGACGATCAGGATTACCGGATCTACACCAGTTCCACCACCGACGGACGACCCCTCCGGTGTGTCACAATGGTCATTCGCAACGGCAACAAACCGATCGGAATGGTCTGCATCAACTTTGATCTGTCCGTTCCCCTACACGAAATCGTCAGACTTTTGTCGGCCATACCGGGCTCAGGATTTGCTTCCGAACCGGATGAATCCCCGGAGCATTACATGATGAGCGCCGAGGACCTCGTAACCAGATCGCTGGACCTGGCGATTCAAAAAGCAACTGCGCAGCGTGGTGTCTCGCCCCAGGCAAAAAACCGCGCAATCGTTTCCGAGTTGAACCGACAGGGAATATTTGACGTGAAAGGTGCCGTGGAGATGGTGAGTACCGAGCTCGGTGTCTCCCGTTTCACGGTATACAACTACTTGCGTGACCTGAGAAATGATGGAGTAACCCATGACAGCGAAGACGAATAGAGAGATAGTTTTTACCGACCGCGCGCCCGCCCCGGTGGGGCCGTACTCCCAGGCAAACCGGGTTGGCAACCTGGCGTTTGTCTCCGGGCAACTCGGGCTCAAACCAGGAGAAAAGACCCTCGCGCCCACGATGGAGGAGCAAACCGAACTGGCGCTCTCGAACCTGGTCAGCGTACTAAAGGAAGCGAAACTTGGTCCTGAGAACGTCGTGAAGACCACATGCTTTCTCGCTGATATGGCGGATTTCCCCACCTTCAACGAAATCTACGGAAATACGTTCGCCGAGAATCCGCCGGCCAGGTCCTGTTTTGCCGTTAAGTCGCTGCCGTTGGGCGCGCTGGTGGAGATTGAAGCGATAGCCGCGGAGTAACCAGCCTGCGGTCACCGGTCAGCTGGTGCGAAAAGACAGCTCCCAGATGTCAGTCACCCCGCTGTCGTACCACGAGTTTGCAAAAGGAATGTCCGTTGGGCATCGTCTGTACAAGCTCCAAAGGAACGCCGTGGTAGGCGGCGCGCCCCCGATCACCGTCCATCGCAATGTCACAGAACAACGTCGTTTCCTCCGGGGTGCATCCGAGCTCTCGCCAGCCGTCCATTAGCGGACAGGATCGCATTTGCTGAACTGAATAGCTGGCGCCGGACTCAACAACCGAATGGAAAACCTCCGCGCTTCCCTTTTCCCTATGGCGGCGCACCCATTCCCGATGGTCAAACGGTTGCTGATCGCGTTTTCCCTTCATCGCTCCAAACTCACCGATAGCCGCGCGTGCCCGCATTTGTACCGTTTCCGCAGGGAGCAGCTGCGCATACTCGCGATACAGAAGGGCAAACCAGACTGCACGATCTTTGAGAGCCGCACGGACCATGGACAGTTCATCAGAAGCGGAATCCGCATCGACATTCGCCGACGAATCCGTGCCCGGCCGTTCATCTGATGAATCGATCAGGCGGATCTCACAGTGGGCGCATCCCTTCCCGATCGTCTCACCAAGATCCAGGGTAAGCCCGTGCCAGTGTGCCCGCGCCCGGTCACCCTCCATCGCGATATCGCAGTACAGGTCAATTTCGGACGCATCACATCCCAGATCGCGCCACGCCTCAACTAGGGCACAGTACCCAACCGTATTCAACGTTGAACCGAAGCCGGCGTGAATTTCCGCGGCAAACAGGTCGGCACCGCCGATATCGACGAAACGTCGCAGAAACGCTGCGGAAGTCATTCGCGTCCCGTCACGCTCGCCCTTATAGGTACCGTAGGCGTAAATCGCCCGACGTGCAGCCGCTTCGTTGGCTTCCGGGGACAATTCCTCGGAAAAGCTTTTGTACAGCAGCGCAAACCACGTCGCGCGGTCTTTTATCGCCGCTCTGACTCGGTTGGCCGTTTTTTCATGCAGGACACCACCCATGCAGGACAGCATACAACACAACTGGATAGAAGAGCCATCGGACGATGCCGGATCGCTTGGTGCTCGAGACGGATGACCGCAACATAGGTTATTGGGCGCTATTTCGGGCCTGCTCCCGTAAGTTACTGCATTGTATAGCGTTACGTGTTTATCAGCAGGCCCTAAGTAGCAGGTTACACAAGGCGTGTACCGAACCAGCGGGAGGAACACCATACACCTTCCAATCGATCGTTCAGGACCAGAGCAATCGCTTCTCGCGGGTCTCCCCCCGCCGCCCTTTCCGTGGTTGCCCCTTCTCAATGTGCTCCGGGAACTGTCGGCACATCGTCGATGCCATTATCGACCGGCTTGTTTCTCACGCTCACGGAATCGAAATCACCAACGACACCGTGACAACGCCTTTGATGCCGTGGTCCCTCTGAATAGTGAACGTGCCATCGAGTTGATCGACCAATATGGTGCACGATGCTGCAACGCTTCCACTGGGCGTCCACCTTTCGACGACCTCACAAGGTGAAGCGATCCAATCCGAGCGTTGCCTGGGCGTTCCCGAACACCGGTTCCACGGTGCCCATGCGCTGTGAGTAGGAGTACCGCCCACGCTCGGCATTTGCGGTGGTAATACCGTTATACCGCAGACGAGAACGATACAGGCCGGCGACTCGACGCCAAGATCCATCAGCCTCACTATCCACGAGACGTCGCGATGAGAAAAACAACGGCGCCCACGAGCAGGACCCCGGAAAAGACGCCCCACAGGACGAACACATCCGTGCCAGGTGCGGACGTGCGCAGTCGTACCGTCGCCTGTCGACCGACGGTATCGGCGGTGTCCGCATACGCCCGCAGGCTGTATTCACGTCCCTCCTGCAGAGGCACCGTCATACCCACGGCATATCTGTACGGGGAGTCGTTCCCCGATGGGGCATACATGTCACCCCGGCGCCCGGAAAACTGCTCGTGACGCGTATTAGCGTCCAGAATTGTCCTTGTGGCAGGATCCACCAGCTCCAGAACGACGTTCTGGTTGTACTCGGTGGTGACCGCCATGAGGTATTTCACGCCTGCCGCCGGTACAAAAAAGAACTCCTGTGGCTCGGTGTCTACTGTGAAGGTGCTTTCGTTGGAGGAACCTTCGAAGCCGGTACGCCCCGGCGGCAACGGGAGGAAGTCAGGTCCGCCGTAGTAGCCCCGGAACTGGTCTATCGGAGCCGTCAGTTCCGGGACCGTCACCTGGAGGATCGGATACGCCCACGCGGCAACGCCTGTGACTACGATGAGAAAGAACACCACTTTGAAGGTGCCTTTGCCGCGGGTCGAAGGCACCTGTTGTGGCTGCCCTTTCCTGGAACCCATCGTCATAATCCCGTGAAACTATTATTCGAACTCGAGGCGATCCGGCCCGAAATTGGGTCCTGACTCAGTGCTCTCAAACTCCGTGGGCCCGATACGTCGCCATTCACGGGGATAGTTGTCATTCGGACTATCGTAGTGCGTGAGAATTTCACCGTCCCATTCGTAGTAGCCGTTCTGCTGGGGCTGTGGATTGGTACCCGACCGGTACATCACCGAGCCATCGGGGGAAAACCGAAGATACTCATAGTCTGCAGCCATGCCGACCATGCCCGGTTTGATCTCATACCACCCGTAGCGCAGTGGGCCGAAGCGTCCCGCAGAGGAACCTTGGTCATCGGTCTGCGCGGAGGCCGCATTGTTTCCCTGGTTTTGATTACGGTCTGTTTCAGGCGAGCGTTGTGGTGTCGGGGCTGGTTCCGGAACTGGGCTGGTCTGCGCCGGTTGCGACACCCGGCCTTGGCTGATGTTGAGCTGAAACGAAGGGACAATCGTGTGTTGCTCGCCCGCCACAACCTCAAGGGATACCCCGCCGCGGAGGCCACCGGTCCTTACATCCACCGTGTGGCGTCCGGCAGGCAGCTTGAATGTGAGCCCCGACATCTGTTCATTGCTGACGAAAACTCTGATCTCCCCCAACGGATTACTGGTTCCGCGATTGATGATCTGGTCCGGTACGAGAACCGTGACTTCTCCTGTGGATGGACCGCGGCTGCGCCCGCGGCCCGATGCTCCGGATTGTGCGGCGAGCATCGGCACAACCAGGATTGCAAGCACGAGCGCCGCTACGGCGCGGCGCCAAACACGATGTTTCATATTTACTCCCCTGTCTCTCTGATCTACCGCACTGACACGCCGAACGAGGGCGTGACGATATAGGACGTTGCAGGGGAAACATTGATTACCGTCTCAGCGGCGAGCCCCCCTGTCGTTACTCGAATGGTCCGGCGTCCTGGGGCAACCTGGAAGGTCCTCCCAGACATCTCCCTCCCGTCGACGAACACCCGAAACTCGGAGGAAGGATTCGCCCGGGTCCCGTCCTGTATAGAAGAGGGAATCGTGAGCGTAATTTCACCGGGAATCGGCTGTAGCGATGCAGTAATAGTTCGGTTTTCGTTGATTTCGACGCTTTGCGACCAATCAAAGAAACCTGGCGCACGCACCATAAAAGAGTGGGTTCCGGCCTCAATCTCTACGGTCTGAGGGACGCCCCCGAGCGACGCGCCATCTACCATGACGGTGGCGTTTGGGGCGTTGGCCTGAATCGTCACATTGTACGATGCCAGCCCGCGGGACCGTCCCCGTCCGGAGGCGCCGGACTGAGCAAACACCGCCCCATTGATCATAACCAGGACTGTAAGGACGGCCATCACTGCCGTCAATCGACTTCGAAACATGTTCTCTCCTTGGAGCATAGAAACAGGACCCGGCGGCTATTCCCTCCGCCGGGTCAGAGAAAAGGACCTGTGATCAGCGAGCGCGACCCGGTCCGAACGTGCCAATCGGTACCGATCCCATCGACCGGGCACTGATCCCGTCGACATCCCGTATCTCGGGAACGATCTGGAAGTAGGTCGAGGCTCCGTCATCCACGGTAAAAGTGTTCATGCGTACTACACTGAGTTCGCGGGCGTTGACGTTACTGGGAATCGGGAACTCTCCGAGCAGGTCGGAACCTTGCACCACATACACGGTGGCCGCGGTATCATCGAGATAGTGGTCCGAGTCCGGCGTATCGGGAGTGTTAATCGTTGAGCTATCGCTCGACCAGCCGTAGACGTAGTACTCCATGACGCCTGTCCACATGTATTGTGAACCATCTGGAAGTCCCGTGTTCCCACCACCCGAGAAACTAGCAGCGGCGTCCCACCATTCCCATACAGGCAGGGTGTTGACGGTGATCACCTCCGGTCCGGATCCGTCGCGGTCGTCCCGGTCCAACTGCACGGCGTACACCGTCTCACTCGTTTCGAGCACGTCCCCGACTGTATTGTTTGAATGGGAGATTGGAGATGATGAGGTCAGATTCGCGCCGCTGGCGGATACTTCACTGCGAATCCGGTCGACGTCGTCGGGATCGTTGGTCGGATTTGTGTCCGGGCCGAATCCGCCGTAGTTACTTGAGGAATAATCGTAGTACGGCGTGAAGTCTGGCAAGCTTTGAGAAGGATCAATCACGCTGTATGCGGAAGCATTGGCGAAACCACTACCGTCACCGGCAGTGAAATGGATTCGTCCATCGATATCCTCGTAGTTCTCGTTCCAGACGAGGATGAACGTAATCGCGCTGTCGAGGTTGGTGGACAGCCCTTTGCTTCCGCCGGTCTCGATCCCGACCACGTCGCTGGTCTCCCCAAGCCAGCCACTTATGTTTACGTCCTGCGGCACGAAAAACCATCCGGACTTGGAGGCCGTCAGCCGGTACTCACCTTCGTCCTCGTATTCGGTTGACCAGCGACCGTCGGAGTCCGTGGTGGCGGTCAGGGTTCCCCCTCCACCGACACGGGTAAGCGTCACGGTAACACCGTCCACCCCGTCCGGCTCTGTCAGACCACCGCCGGTGCGGCCGTCCACCACATAGCCGCTAATTGAACTGAGCGCTTCCTCGGTGAGAAGCCACTCACATCCGGACAAGGTAAATACGAGACCCAACATGACCGCACCGAAAAGAACACGCGAAACAGAACGTTTCATTTTTTGCCTCCGAGGTTAGCTGTTTTTATGGTAACTGTGACAAATTATAGCCCATATAGAGCGATCGTGCACGTTCAACCCGGAGAAAAATCCCGGGGGTTAGTTCTCGTGGCTGACGAGACACCGGCATTTGCACTACCCCAGCACTCGCAGCAACACGCTCACCAGATGCACACCGGTGATGAGACGGGGGCGACCGGCGGTAAGCCCCCGGAACGCGATGCTGGAACGGATCACACCGCCGACCATACTACCGCCGCCGGCATAGCCGTGGGCAACACTGTGACCGGTGGCATTTCTTCCTTCGACCTGGTCAGGTAGACCCAGTCGCCACGGTTTATCCATACGATACGTGAACTCACGTTTCACATACCGTGTATCTGCAAACCTACAATTCGTCTTGGTACGAGATCTGTTCGACACGGAGTCGACGTCAAGTGATTCCGCAGTATGCATTTATGTGTACACCAAGGCGCATGACATCGGTTGGCACGATCATTGCGAGAAGATCGATAGATCGGCGAACGTCCGCTATGACGGACGATGCCACACCGGGGAGGTACGATAGTGAGGGACATACAACGAACAGATGCGCCCAGGACGACGCGAGGCCGGCAGGTGAGGGCGCTATCGATTGTGTCAGGGATCGGGATATTGCTATTGCTCATAACCTCGTGCGAAGAAGCCGCTCCTAGTGATCCATCGGATCCTGCGTACGTCGCGGTCATTTCCAAAGGCGAGTCACATTCCTTTTGGCAGCAACTGAAGGCAGGCGCCGAGAATGCCGGTGAAGAGTTAGGAGTGGACGTCACGTACGACGGACCTGAATCGGAAGACCGTGCGGCTGAGCAAGCTACCATGTTTGAGACAGCGCTGGATAATGATCCAGATGCCATCGCTCTGGCTTCTATCGATACGGCGAGTGTACAAGAGTATATAGAAGACGCGCAGGATCGCAGCATCCCGATCATTGGGTTTGATTCCGGCGTGCCAGAGGCCCCATCGGGTGCGGTCTTTGCCACCGCGTCAACAGACAACGTAGGTGCCGGAGCCACTGCTGCTCAGAAGATCTTTGCCGAAGCGTCGGAGGCGATTGGATCGGCAACGTCGGAAGATCCGGTAACCATTTCGGTACTGAACATCAACCCGACGATCCAAAGCGTAGCGGACCGCGCGCTCGGATTTCGGGACGAGCTGATTGCGCTCATCACAAGCGAAACGAACCTTTCAGAGTCGGATATAGCGGTAACCGGGAGTTCCGAGCTCATTGACGAAGATACGCCGACGGCGGGTGACCGAGTATACATCGAGATGCTTGAGCCGAACTCAACCGACTCAACGGGCGTGACCGAGCTGGGCGAGGCCGTAATGGGCAGAGTCACCTCAGACGGCATCGTGGCGGTCTTCTGCACAAACGAGAGCACGGCCAACGGCGTGATCTCTGCGACAAACGACGGTGCAGATCTTAACAACTACCCTAACCTCGTGGTCGTCGGATTTGATGCCGGCGCCGATCAAAAGACGGCAGTTCGCGAACAGTACTTCCTCGGATCGATCGCACAGGATTCCTATACCATGGGTTTTGATGCGGTAACTCTGGCAAACAGGGCGCATTTGGGAGAGTCTGTTTCAGACATTGGCACTGCCGGCGTCTTTTACGACCACTCAAACATGGACGATGATGGTATTGCGAATATCCTGTACGAATGAGCGTTTGAACGGGAGTCCTCTGCGGGGGATTGTGCACAAGGGAAATGAGCAGCTCACCGGATACACCGTAATCCAACCGATCGACCAAATTGGCTCCACCGGGAGATGGCCATCGCCATTATGGAAGTGAGTCCCGTGGTGAGTCCGATATCGGATTCACCCCCCGCTGTGATTCAATCTCCGTCAAGGAAAGCATCATATGCGACGAAAGCCGATTCGGCGCTTGAGACTCGACCATCTCCCAGAGACCGTTTGGCGCGGTACATCGCCCGATCTGCTGCGTGTTCTATTAGTTCCGCGGGCGATGTACCACCCGTCGGATAGGAGCTCATCCCGGCCGAAACCCCTACACTGAGGTTCAAACCGTCCTTTTCAATCCGGTCCGATATGGCGGCAACCAACCTCCATGCTGCCTCTTCTGCATCGGAGGTATGGAACACAGAGGCAAGAACTACCGCAAACTCGTCTCCCCCAACGCGGGCAGCCAAGTCTCCCTCCCGGGTAGCATCTATGAGACGGCGCCCGATAGTCTTGAGTACGTAGTCTCCCATCTGGTGTCCATGGATGTCATTGATCGGCTTAAAGCCGTTCAGATCCAGGTATATCACGGCAAGAACGGTCGAGTCCGTGCCGCATTCCTCAATCCGGTGCTCCAGAAAGTCTAAGAAAGCCCGTCGATTGAAGAGATGCGTCAATTCATCACTTCCGGCGATCGCCTCCAATTCCACTCGCTGTTGACGCTGGTGCTCAACTTCACGAGCCATGTCGTTATAGAAATACTGTAGCTTCTCCCGCATACGGTCGAACCGCCGGATCACCATGCTTACCTCGTCCGTACCGTGCCATTGATGACGAAAGTCCAGCTCCCGACGCCCTACCCGACCGACCGCTTCCGTCAGCAAATCCAGTGGTCGGCGTATCGAGCGATAGACCCACAAAGACACCGCCACGGAGAGCACCAGCAGAGCCAGAACGAACACCGTAAGCTGCCTGCGCGCCGACACTATTCCTTGAAGCGCTTCCTCCAGGCTATAGGAGACGATAACATGCCACGGCTCTCCGTCGCGAGCTGTTCCGAGATACAGCGTGCTGTATGCATTGAGCCGACTTCTTCCCCCGCTGCCGGTGACAATTACTCCCGCGTCTCTATCCATTGACGCGATGTAGTTCTCATCACTGACATCCTGGTGGAGGACAAATGGTGTGGACCGGTACAGCAGCCGGCCATCTTCTGATACCACGGTGGTAACGGTTGAACGGAACGGAGTCACGTAGAGCTCGGAGCTTCGTAGAAGAACCGAAAAGTCCAGCCGTCCCGTGAGTACACCGATCGGTTCGTTCTGTCGGTTGCGCACCAAAACTGAAAGCCGAATGGTGACACGGTCCTCCTGAGAACTTGACAGGACGTGATCGACGGAGAAGCCCTCCTGCACCGCCGCATTCCACCACGGTGTGTTTCTAACAGGGCTGTCCTCCACAGCATCCACCCCAAGTCGACGACGTCCCGTCATGTCGAACAGTTCCACCGAAGTAAACAAGCGCGAACCATACCGCAGCTCATAGTAGTCAACGAGGTTTCTACGAATCTCCTCCGTCACCTCACCTTCCGGTTGAGGTGTGGCGCCTGAGTCCTGGAGTAGACTCAGAACTCCGGAGTCTCTGGAAGCCATGACAATATGATCTTTGTGGAGAGAAAGGGTTGTCTCAATTTGGGAGCGGATCTGAGAGCTGATAAGGGACGCGTGTACCTCCAGTGTTTCCCGGTAACTTCGTTGAAACGTGCCGACAAAAAGAATCCCTCCTACAGTGGAAAGAGTCACGATAAGCCCCAACCCAAGAACCAGCCTGTTCCGAATCGTCATAGCGCTTCTTCTATCTCACGTACCTGAGGTCCTTACCTTCGATCACCGCTGGGTAGAGGGGAAAAAACATGTTATTCTCGCCGGCGTATAAGGTGATTTCGCCAAAAATTCCAGGGTAGATAAATCCTTTCCTGAGGACATCAATCACCTGCGCACGATCCGGTTCTTGACCGTCAAGAAGCCCCGCCAGGACGTTGATCACTTCATATCCCGTGGCGGCATAATGATTAAGTGTCTGATCGTAACGATCCTGGTACTGTTGAGATACCTCCCGAGCAAGGACAAAGGATTCGTTGTAGATGAGAGGAGCGGCGACATACACGCCGTCCAGACCGCTGTCTCGCCGGAGAGACGGTATCGTGGCCGTGGAGGTGCTGAGCATTATCCCTTCATAATCCGCTTGCGCAAAGACCTCGTGCATATTGAGGATGTTAGCCGCAAAACCCACAAAGTAGACAGCATCGTGATTCATAAAGGATCGAACGGCGTCGTTCAGTTCGCTCTGTTCTCCCGTGAATGGATGACTGTCGACCGTGACCATGGTTCGCCCTGAGCGAAGTTTCATTTCCTGCACCACTGACCTGCCGTATGCGTCGTCCTGGTATACGATACCTACCGTCCGGGCTCCCTCCCGTAGCAGAACCGAGAAGATTGGTTCGGCCTCATGTGATGCATCGGGATAAAAGACATACGTCCATCGTTTGTTGGCTGGTATCTCAGGATCGGTGGCGATCAATCCTATCAGCGGTATACCCTCCGCCTCGGCTACTTCGCTCACAGCCCGAGTTACGGAACTGAGCGCAGAAAAGAACAGCAGGAAGCTCCCGTCTTTCTCCATTTGTTGCATCTTTTCAACGGCAACCGTCGCACTTCCCGCGCTGTCCTCTACGTGCAGTTCAATAGGAGAGCCGTTAATGCCCCCTGTTTCGTTTATTTCTGACACGGCCAATTCCATGCCGTTTTTGACTTCCGGCATGCTTCCGGAACCGGTGAGCGGTAAAATCGCGCCGAAATGGATCGGTTCAGGCTGGGAGCAGGCGCTGAACATGACCAACAGGGCACCTAACACAGCTATCGGTAGCGTGCTCCCCGCGATGGATGCACTGAAAGAAGCAGACGGAATTCCAGGACTTTTTGTTTTCATCTGAATATGCGACTCCATCGGAGTGAATGTGCAAACTCATACGATGAGTGCGCCCTGTAGGTTACGAATATCCTATCGTGTTTTCAAGTCAAGACGGTCGACCGCTCAGTCATCCGGGAAACCCGCTGGAGAGCATTTCTCGGGAGTTGCGGTCGCAATAGTCGCGTACTACTTATCCGCGAAGCCCACCTGGTCTTCGAAGCTCGCGCTTGCGGTGACACGAACCGCGCCACCGTTTTGGGTGGACTCGGTAAGCTCTACTTGAATTGCTGCGACGAAGCTGTCACCCCCACTGCGTAGCGCCTCCTCGATCGCGTTTGTTGATCTATTCCCGCCGGTCTCTTCGCCGGCTGCCACCGTTACTTCGTAGAGCTTTTCGTCTTCACCGTTCTGGTCATCCGTCTGCCCACCGTTCGTTGCGTATCCGGTCGCCTTGATTTCGGCGTCTGCGTGGTTCTGCACGCTGTAGGTATACGTCACCACATCGATGGCGGACGGGTTGCGCGTCGCGCCGATTGGAAGCTCAATCAACGCTTCGCGGTAATCCACGTAGCCCGACTGCGCGTCGTCAGGAATGGCAATTTCGAACACTTTGACGTCGGTCGAGTACGTATCTACGGGGCCGCATGAAACAACAGCCATCATAGTCAGGCCAGTAGCGACGGACATCGAGCCACATCGAATAATCTGCAGCATCGTTCTCGTCCCTCCTCACGGGAAATTTATCCCGCCGAGCGTAGAAATTCAGAACCCGTGAGCGGCTCAGTTGATCTCAATGGTGGTTGTGCTTTGTGTGATGGGATCGGCTCTGCGGCGGTGCCAAGCCCCTTGGATACCGGTGGTCAACTCCGTACCCGACCCGACCGTTCCGCGACCGGCGCTTTTGGCGAGATTCGTGGTGCTGCAGGTGGCAACCTATCTTACCGCTCGGCTTCCTCCGAATCGTCTTCAATCGGGTGTTCCCACTCCCATTCTCCCGTTTCGGACATAGTCGCCCAGTACTGTTCGCCGGTGGGAACGGTAAGGACACCTCCCACCGCTCTGCCCTCTCGAAACGATCCCTCATACCGGAGCCCGTCGGGCTCGGTGTAGATACCGAACCCGTCGGGCTCTCCTCCGGCCCAGTCTCCCTCATACCGACTGCCGTCTCCCCAGAGAATCAGGCCGCTGCCCTCGGGATCATCTGCTCTCCACTCGCCCTCGTAGTAGTCGCCGTGGCTCCACTCCATGTATCCCACGCCATGCCGTTCTCCATGCATCCATTCGCCGTAGTAACGGTCTCCGTCGGGCCATGTATACTCGCCCTCGCCGTGGAACTCACCCTCCTGAAAATTTCCGCTATATGTAGCGCCCTCGTCGGTGGTGAGTCTTCCTTCGCCATGCATTTCCCCGGCTTCCCATTCGCCGACATAGCTATTTCCGTCGGCCCACTCCATTCTGCCCTGGCCGTCGCGTTGGCCGTCTCGCCAGCCACCTTCGTACAGGTCGCCCTCGTCACTCCTGAGGGATCCGGACCCGTGAGGCACACCGTGACGAATGTCTCCTCGATAGACTCCTCGCGGCAAGCGCAGTACCATCGTGCCGGTAAGAGCCTCCGGACCGATCGGTTTGCGGGCATCATTACCTGCGCCGTTCCGGCTATCCTGCCGGGACGTGTCGCGCCTATCCGTCGGTGTCGTATCTGCGTCGTCCACGTCGTCCACGTCGTCCACGTCGTCCGCGTCTTCCTCGTCGTCCTCGTCGTCCGCGTCGTCCGCGTCGTCCACGTCGTTCGCGTCGTTCGCGTCTTCCTCGTCGTTCGCGTCGTTCGCGTCTTCCTCGTCGTTCGCGTCTTCCTCGTCGTTCACGTCTTCCTCGTCGTCCGCGTCTTCCTCGTCGTCCGCGTCTTCCTCGTCGTCCGCGTCGTCCGCGTCGTCGAATCGAAAACGGAGCTCACGGCTTTCACCGGCCTTTAGGCTGATACGGAAAAACGCTTCGGCACCCTGGGCGGGGGCAACGCTTATCACATGGGCCCCCGGCGATAGGCGAACGGTCGAGGGCGCTCCCTCTTCAATGGAGCCAACTAACTCGCCGTCGGCATACAGCTCACCGGACGTGCCGGAATACACTATCACCTCGCTTGGTTGCTCCGGGTCCTGCGCTCGCCCGCGATCCACATCATGAGAGGGACCCGTCGCACAGGAAACAACAAACACGGAGAGAAGCAAACCGTACGAAAGAAGTAGATGAGTTGTCTTTCGGACGTCTTTTATCATACTATTGTAATTGTATATGTCGCTACGGGAGTTCGTCACCACAAAGTAGCGGGAAAACGCTATAATGGTTTTTGTGAGGACTGAATTTTCAAGACGCGAAGAACCTAGGGGGTATCATGCGCTATTTTACAAGTTTTCTGTTGCTTATCTTTCTCGTTGTGAGCGTGTCCGCTCAGGACGTGGACATCACCAAGATCGAGCCGCGGGATCTCGATCCGGATCTACTCGATGTGAGCGAGGCATCCTTTTACTTTCAAGGTCCCGTACAAGTCTACGTGGAAAACCTGAGATACGGGAACAATCGCTACGCGGCCGTCCTAGACTACGACGGAGGACGCACGCTGGAGGTCTATGCCCCGGAGGAGTACGGAGCCGGAATCCGCCCCGAGGCGATCGACCTCAGTCGAGCCAAGGTTGAGCTGAACCCGGACGGAACGATCTCGGTAACCGATGCGGTCGTCGATGGCTACCGATACGCGGCAACTCTGAAATACTCCAACGGTCGGACTTTGGCAGCTACTGGTCAGATCCAGCAACTCGGTCCGTCTCCAGAGGCTCGGAGCTTGGCGCGGGTTCAGGGCCAGCTTAGAGAAGCACGAAGGGAACTCGAGGAGAGAGAAAATCGTATTCAAGAGCTCCAGAGCGGCAACCCCGCCATGGCCCAGCTGCAGGAACGACTGGAGCAGCGCAACAACCGAATCGAGCGTCTTGGAACCCGGGTGAGCGCGTTGGAGAGTCGAATCCAGCAGCTGGAAAGCCCCAGGCTTCCTGAGTTGCCCCGGCGCCTTCATGCAGGTTTTTCCGGTCAGAGCAACTCATTCGGCAACTGGGCACGACCCGGCAACACCCTCGAGCAGACCGATGCCGATGCGAGGTTCGCCAAGCATGTCTACCCGGTCCGGCAGTCCGGCACCGAGTTTAGCTACTCTGTCTCTGCAACTGCCCCCGACTCCGGCTGGGTGGGATACGGCATACATTTTCTTGCCGACGGCGCCCGGACGACAAATGGCTACGGCTACGGGGATTCTTACCTGATCTGGGTAACCAGAGATCCCAGAAATCAGACTAACCGAGGGTACGTGCAACTGTATCGATCCTTTAATGATGTCAGGATGATCCAGGTAGCGAACGCTATCCTGCCCATTTCCAGCTTTGATGACCTGGAAACGACCGTATACGTCAACACCGCTGAGCGGGAGATTCAGGTATACCTCGAAGGCCGCTACGCCTTTACATTCCCTGCGGAAGATCTCAAGAACCTCGCTCCCGAGGTTTCGCTTCGTGCGCTGGGGCCGGTGACCTTTACCGACCTCATGGTGAGAGGGCGATAAGCCCCGGACGAACGGACACCCATCGCGCCCCGGCCCAAACCGGCCGGGGCGCTCTATCTCTCACTCCTGCCGTAATCTCTGATTCACTGTCAATCGAGTGCACCCCTCTTGGCCGCATCAGTACCCACCTTACGGCGAAAAAATGCTGCCATCTGGCCTAATGAGTTCGAATCCTTCGGTCCCGGAGTAGGCGTTTTCTATGGCTGTAACGTCATCGACGGGAATCGAGTTGGAAGATTCGAGGTCCACATGCGTCAACGCCGGCAGCGTGGCGATTTCCCCAACTCCCGTGTCTACCTGAGTGAACCGGAGATACACCTCGGAGAGTCTGCTGAGGTTCCCGATTCCAGCGATTGTGGTGAAAGAGGTGCCCGATGCCCAGAGGATCTCAATTCGTGAATCTGGAACGAGCATTGGTGACAGAGAGGCAATGTCGGTATCAGTAACCCATACTTCACGAAGCCCGGTCAGACCTGCCAAGGGTGTCACGTCGGAAATCGCGTTGCCGTCCAAGTATAGCTCTCGCAGGCTTGTCATTGTGCTCAAGGGTGAGAGATCCGTAACTGGGCTGTACATGACGTTTAGACTTTCGAGTTTTTCCAGGCCCGCAACCGGACTGAGATCTGCTACCCCGCTGAAAAAATCTACGTCTAGTGATTTCAGAGCGAAGAGCTGGTCGATTCCGGTCAGGTCTACCACTTGTGAAGGAAGGCTGATCGAGGTTATCTGCCCGACGTATGTGTTGGATTCCGCACGTATGTCGACTTCATCCTGCAGGGTTGGATCAGGAAAGGATAAATCCTGCACAAGACCTCCCGCTTCGGCGAGTAGGATTTCGTAGAACGTGTTGGCCGGATTGTCGGAAGTGATGACAATCCATGTCTCCTCCGTTTGCGCGGCAAATACGAGGGGTTCCAGAATCTTGTCGCGGTTTTCGTCGAGTAGAGCAATCAGCTCTCCGGTAGATGAGTCGGCGCGAATTTCGATAATTGGATCCGCACCGTCGGGGAGACCGGAAAACTCGTCATTTAGGTACAGCAAATAGGTGCGCCCGGAAACCGACGGAAAGAAAAATTCGTGGGTCTCCCCCCTTGCACTGAAACTTGCGGCAATCATCTGGTCTAACTGAAGAGATACCGGTTCGGAGAAGTCGAGCGGCGCTCGCGGATTGTCGGAGCCCAGATTAGTCCAGCCCGACCAGGCGTTGCCAACCTGACCGTTGTAATCTATCGTCACTTCGTAGCGTATACGCGCCCAGTACTCTGTATCGACGTTCGCACCGGCCCAACTCAAAGGGGAGACCGTCAGCTGGTCGTCATCATACGCCGGAGTAGGAAAATCCGGGCTTCCTGAGATTTGGACATGATAGCGGACTGCCGATTCTACAGCACTCCAGGAGACGGTGACCGAGGCGTCACCCAGATCTGCATCTGAACTAACCTGCACGGAACCGCTGGGAGTGAAACGGAGCGGTGATTCGCTACTCGCTGGATCATAAGGATTATTAAAACTCACCGGGTCCGCACACGCAATGAGCATGGATACGATGGTAGGCACCAGTAATAGACGGCCGTTACGGGGGGCGGTTCTCATTCTCTTCCTCCCACCTGAAGGAGCGTGAGGCCGTCGCTCGCGTGGAAATGGTACTCCTCGACGCTGGTAATACCTCCGGTCTCACGGGAGAAGCGCAGCTCTTCACCCGGTTCAACTTGAAGGTAGACCGGTGTTGTCTGGGTTCCCTCGATCCCGGTTCCAGAGACCGCCTCTTCGTCGCCGAGAATCAGCACCGCCGACTCTCCCTCCTCCCACCGTCGCTCCCGGTAGTCCAGGGACGCCGCGCGCATCGATCTGCGAAACGCCGACTCCTCATAGTCCTGCCACGCCCGCCGCGGCCGGCCGGCGGAGATCGTTCTGGCCACAAGGGCTATCGGAAGCAGAGCAGATACGCCCAAGCCCACATTGCGCGCGAGATAGCCAAACTCCAACGCCTGTTGCTCGCTCTCCACTTCTCCTCTGGCCTCGGAGGCTTCCTCGACAGACTGGGCAGCCTCATAGTCCTCCAAAGCACTGTTCCGATTACCCTCACTCGCGGGGATCTCCGAGAACTGCATCCAGGCGGCGGTGCCCGTCCCCGCAGCACCCACTATACCCGCTGCCCAGTGCCACCATGGCCGCTGTCGCTGCACGGCGCGATCGTATTCACTCATGAACGCCTCGGAGCGTCCGGTAACCTGGTTGTAAGGAGGCGATCCTTCCGCTATATCCGCGGCACGGAGGAGACGGTGAGTCGCCCCGATCATCTCAGTAAAGCGAGTGACCAGAACCGCCTCATCCCGGCCGGTGCCGGCCCGCTCCAACGCGAGAAGTCCCGACACCGCAGCACTGCTGCGACGGGCGTCGGCTCGGAGCTCCTCGAGAAGAGGTCCCGCGACCGCCGCTGCAACCGCAGACTCGTACGCCTCCAGCACGGGTCGGACAATCTCCCCCACTCCCCCATTCCGCACCTCCGCTGATTCTTCTGCTGCGGCGCGGAAATTGACCGATTCGAGGCCTTGAACCGCTGACACAATCGCATGTCTCCGTCGCAGATGGGACAGGGTCTCCTCGGGTTCCGTCAGTGCTCCCGGCGCCACGGTGAGAAGCTCCTGCAGCTCACCAAGGGCCGGCTCCACCGGGGAGAGGTCAACCCCGGCGTCAAGAGCTTGACTGATCTCTGCACGGAGCTCTGCAGCCCGGGCGAGCTCCGCCGGTGTGGCCTTCGGAATGGTGAGAGAAATCACTTTCGACTCTCCCTCATCCAGGAAAAACCGTTCCTCGTAGATCGTCCGTTCCATCCCTGCGGTCAGCTGAGTCACCCTCACCCTCCGCTCGCCGATCAGAATTCTGTCCAGAGCACTCACATTCTCCCCGACGATATTTCCATCCAGGTAGACGCGATAGTCGAACTCCGCGTCCCGATTCAGCCGGACCGACCCGAAGCCGATGCGTACGCCACTAAAGGCGCCCACCGCCTCGGCGACCAGACGATCGGCGGCATCAAACACGCCGAAGAGGCTCGTCGCTACCGAGCGCGTTTCCGCGGTAACGGACTGAAGCCGGCGGTCGTATACGTCGAGCTCGAAAATGAACTCTCCCTGCTCCCCGCGCGTAACTGCCCCGAACAAAACGCTCTCCGCGGATAGCCTCTCGGCAACGAGGGCCGCCCCCTGTGAAGGGGGCGCATCGACTTCGCGGCCACGAAACCCGTCGAAGGGCACCAGCGCGTACCCTTCGAGAAGTCGTATTGTCAAGGAAACGGTGTCGGTGGTTGTCTGGGCAACAACGGCGTTTCTGCTTTCTCCCGTGCCGTTCACCAACGGCAATACAACTACCCTCGGGAGACCTCCCGCATCCTGCGCCCCGACGGGAGTCATTGAGAGCGCCACAAGCAGACAGAGGGCGTACCGTTTCATGTATGCGGTAGAAGCAATTCCCATGCCTACTCGGCCCGTACTCAGTGCGATAAAATTGGTCATATTGGATACCAGATGAGACGAGCGAGCGGCTCACGACCGAGCTGCGTAACGATTCGTTTCGCTCGTTTCACGTTCCGTTACCACCGTGAACATGAGCCTCTATATCGTCCGGTACCCAGAGCTCGACTCTGATCCACTCGCCGGAGTCACGCCTTGTCGTCTGGGACTTGCAATAGATGATAACTTTACTAATACTTAAGAGACAAAGCACGCAGGAGGCCTAACGTGAAAAACGGAACCTTCGGTGCAACCGCTATCTTGTTGGTCTTCCTGGTACTGCTTCTGAACGGCTGCACGAATCCCACCGGAGATGATTCCTCTGATTTAGATGACCAGACGAACGATGATACTGCAATCACCGTTACGGTTTCGATCGAAGCCACAACACCCGACGCCTTCGAGGATGGACTTGAGGCGGGCGTGATCACCATTTCGCGAGGAGATTCCACCGACGGCGCTCTGGAGGTATCGGCCACCGTATCCGGCACCGCTTCAGATTCGGACTACAGTGAAACGATCACCTCGCCGATCACGATCCCCAACGGGGAAGCGTCTGTGACGGTGACGATAACACCGGTGGACGATTCGATTCGGGAGGCCGACGAAACGGTGATCATATCCGTTTCAGAAAGTGACTCGTACCAACTGTCAGACCAGTTGGAGGCGACCATAACTATCACGAGCAACGACTACCTCGATTCATTGACCTATATCGACGACCTCACCGACACGGCTGAGACGGGTTTTGAAGAGTCCTATTCAATCATCGGCCTATCCGTGGACGGAAACGTCTACGCGGCGGTGTCGGGATACGCCGACAACGGTGTCACGATACTCAGCGTGGACGCCGATGGATCGTTCTCGCCGGTTCACACAGTCTTCGACGACGGGACTACAGCATTTTCCGGCCCACGATACATGGATGTCGCTACCGTGGGAGGCAACGTCTTTCTCGTCGTCCCCGGGTCTACGGACGATGGTTTCGCCGTTTTTCAGGTCGATACAGACGGTTCCTTGACCATCACCGACAATGTCACCGACGACGACGATTACAAATTGAATGGGGTGTGGGCTGCCAAGGCGATAGACGTCGGTACGAACACATACATCGTCCTCGGTGGGAACGAGGACGGCATCAGCGTCTTTGAATTGTCGTCGGACGGTACCGTGACGAGCACCGACAACGTCGCCCATGACGGCACGACGGCGATGGAATTCATCTGGCAGATCGAAACGTTTGCGACCGCTACGGCATCATACGTAGTTCCCGTCGGGTTGACCTCAAACGGATTTACAGTATTCGAACTTTCCTCGAGCGGTACATTGACGTTGAAAGACACAGTGGTCGATGACGAGACCATTCTCCTGGAACAACCCTACTGGGTACGACACGCGGAGATCGACGGGGCACACTACCTCTACAGCGGTGGCGCCAGCGAGCATGGTATATCGTCGTTTGTGGTGGAGAGTGACGGCACCGTTTCACACGTGGCAAACGTCGCCGATGATGGCACTATGGGGATAAAAGAGATAGTCGACGGCGCGGTCATTAGCGATGTGAGTGGGACCACTCTCGTGACTGCGAGTTGGGAAGAGGGCATCACGCTTTTTTCCATCGGCGACGATGGGAGCCTCAGCGTACAAGACACGATCGCCGAATCGGCATCTACCGCATTCTATTACCTCTACGCTATCGACAATATCAAAATCGGAGCTTCCGTATTCGCGTTGACGGCGGCCTACTTCGGTGAGGGGATCGCTTCGGTTCAGCTGAAGTAGAATTCTCACGTCCGAAGACCGATCACACAATTGGATTCGATATCGGATTAGGTGGGTACATAACACGCCCTACGGAAAAAAAGATGTCGGCTCGAGGTACTCCCGCGTCGTCCCGGCCACCAACGACGTAGGGAACTCGGCGGATTGTACGAGAACCGCCCCGGAGTTTGCAGCGACGATAGGAGTGTCAATTTCATCCGGCGAGTTATCCGGGAAGATCGTGAGATCGCAACTACTCATGGTGAGGGACACCGACCTCCGATGCATCCTCCGACCTCACTGGTACAGACGTTTTGTATTCGTTAATTCTATCTCTATTCCAGACAAAAACACATCACAAGATGGGTGGCGACTCGGTGGCCCGCTGTTCACCGGGTAGCCATCCAAATCGCCTGCGAGAACTGCCCGCAGCCGGCACGATCAGCCTGAGACCCCACGGGGATTCGTGTAACGCATCGTGTAGAAGGGCTCACGATACGTGAAAAGCAGTCTGCCACTTGGTCGGCAGCCAGAGACACCTCCCTGTTAGCGCTGTCTAAAGGCCTACTCACCATAGGGTTAGCCGGCATGCTCTGTAAGCATTCGGATCTTCCATAAAAGCTGGACAACGCGTCGAACCTCTGCTACG
>JBBDTM010000052.1:0-38491 GCA_040904425.1 Alkalispirochaeta sp. | reverse complement strand
TTCGGTTTCGATCCGGAGAGTGGCTCGATTCGCGCGCGAAGTGGCGAGACGATCTTTGAGCTGAGCGGTGATGGATGGGAGCGCACATCCCTCGAGGAGCTCACCGTGACCGATAGCGGTGTAGCCGGTGAAGACTATCGCGTCTATCTGGAAGACCGCTCCCGCGGAACCTATCGGAACATGGTGATGATTCGCAATCTTGAGTCCTACGGAACGGTACCACTCTTTTCCGCGGCACGATTGAGCTATGAATCGTTTCCGGAAGAGGAGGACCCGGTGGATTTCACCAATTTCACCCATGGGTCGCGGATCCGTCGGCGGGAAATCGCGCTCACGTTCAACGCGATCGATTCGGTGGCGGGACTCACGGAAATCCTGAATTCCTTGGCGGAATACGATGTACGCGCTACCTTCTTCCTTAATGGGGACTTCATCCGACGCCATCCCGGTGCGGTGCGGGAGATCGCCGACAGTGGCCACGAGATGGGTAGCTTGTTCTTTACGTACTTCGATATGGCCGACGGGCGATTTAGAATTGACGAAGAGTTCATCAAACAGGGGTTGGCACGCAACGAGGATGAGTACTTTGATGTTACCGGGCGGGAACTGTCCCTATTGTGGCACGCACCATACTACTTTGCCGCGCCGGCGATCATCTCAGCGGCTCAAGACATGAACTACACCTATATCGGTCGGGACGTGGACAGCCTCGACTGGGTGCCGATGCGGGACGACTCGGGAGTATCCCGACTGTACCGACCGACCGCGGAGATTATCGAAGAGGTGATCGCCGAGAAACAACCGGGGTCGATCGTTGCGATGACGGTGGGAAAACCGGGGGATGACCGTCCCGATGGGGGCCGGGGAGACTATCTCTTTCACCGGCTGGATGTTCTCATGAACGCACTGATTGAACGCGGATACGAGATCGTTCCGGTTTCAACGCTTATGGAAAATGCACGCTAAGGGGGGAAAGATGGCGTATCAACAGAGTTCCGTACATGCCTATAGACAGACACGGATTAAGACTGCTTCCCAGGGGATGCTCATCGTGATGCTCTACGATGAAGCGCTTCGCCAGATCGATGAGTCTGTGAAGCTCCTCGATGCCGGAACCAAACAGCTGGATCTGGTGAACAACGCGGTTGTGAAGGCACAGGACATCGTCACGGAGTTGATGGTGGCGCTGGACATGGAGCAGGGCGGTGAGATCGCGCACAACCTGTTCCGACTGTACATGTTCTTCAACGACCGCCTCATGGAGGGAAACGTTCAGAAGGATGTGGCGCCGCTGCGCGAGGTCCGGGACTTGATGGCCGGTCTTCGAGATGCCTGGAAAGAGATCGAAAACACCGCCGCCGGCGCCCAGTCTCCGATGAGTGGCGGCGTCAACATCGCGGGATGACCAACACCGACATGCCACGCCGGCTGCGGGGCTATCTCGACAAGCAGCGTGCGCAGCTTCAGGAATATTTGCAATTACTGACGATGCAGGAGGAGATTATCCTCCGCGGTGACATCGACATCTTGGAGCACTACATGCGCCTGGAGCGCACGATGATCACCGACATGGAGGCGCTGGGCAAGGTGATCCGGCCGCTTCGCGAGATCTTTCCCTCCGTCACGGCCCCTGATCTCACCCACCTACACCGAAAGGTTACCGCCCAACACGCCCGCAATCGCGAGCTCCTGTCGCATAGAATCGATGAACTTTCCCGACGGATTCAGGAGGTTAACGTTCCGCGACGGGCGCGATCGGTTTACCGCGAAGGTGACAGCGGATCGATGCTCAACGTGATGATGTAGTACGTAATACGCAACGCGTGCTACGGCGCCGCCGGCAGCGTCAGCTGCGAGCGTAGGATGCACCGGCGGCGTCGAAGCGGGGAAACTGCTCCAGCTCCTCCCGGGAGTACAGGTCTGACAACGGCTGCGGATGGGGAACGTAATCCCGGGAGATTCCCGGAGCCAATTCCCGCCGCCAGGAGTACTTCTCGTGGCTGTCTTCGTACTGGATGCGCTTGCGCACAAACAGTTCCGGACGGCCGTTCTCACCGGTCTGAATACTGACGATACCGAACGCGCCTTTTCCCAGGTATGCCAGGCGCTCTTCCTCGCTGATCTCTTCCGATGCGCTGATCTTCTCAATTACGCGATCAAAACGGGCAGGGCGCCCGCTGTACGGTTCGGCAAGAGCCGTTACGATATCGTCGATCTCCTCTCCGGACACGGGGCACGCCTCGTACTCGCGCTCCGGTACCGGGTCCGGCAGAAAATGTTTCTCCGGATCAAAGGGGCCACGCTTCTTGCGCCCTTTTGACGCGCTGCCACTGCGGGGCTGATTCTGCTTCTGGCCTTGGCTCTGATTCTGCCCGCGATTCCGGGTTCCCGATCGATTCCGTCCGCGGGACCGGCTACTTCGCTTTCCCATACCGCAAATATAACACGGCCGGGGCGCTCCTGTTCAATGCGCGGGAGCGCGTGATATAACAGCCGTATGGACGATACGCTGTATGTACTGGATGGGTACAGCGTCATCTACCGCTCGTACTTTGCCTTCATTCGAAACCCCCTGCGAAATCCCCGGGGCGAGAACTCATCAGCGGTATTTGGCTTTGTTCGCACCCTTCTATCCCTCTTCAAGGAATACGATCCGCACCGTTTCGCGGTGATTATGGATTCCACGACGCCCACCTTTCGGCACGAGAAGTATGAGGAGTACAAGGCGAATCGCGACGCCACTCCCGACGATCTGCATGCCCAGATACCGATTATCGAGAATATCCTCCAGGCGCTGGGGGTACCGATGGTCCGGGTGGACGGCTACGAGGCCGACGACGTGATGGCCACCCTGGCGCAGGCGTGCCGCACCGCCGGGCGCCCGTGTCGCGTGATCTCCGGAGACAAGGACCTGCTGCAGCTGGTGGAAGAGCCGGTGCGGGTGCTGCGACCGGGGAAGAACGGTATCGACGAGCTGGACCGGGACGCGGTGTACCGCGATTGGGGGGTGTGGCCGGAGCAGATCCTCGACTACCTGTCCCTCATCGGCGACAGTTCCGACAACGTTCCCGGCGTAAAGGGGATCGGTGCCAAGACGGCGGTGAAACTGCTACAGGAGTTCGGAACACTGGCGGAAATCTACGAGCGGCTCGATGAGATTTCCAGTAAGAGTCAGCGCACCAAACTCGAGGAAGGTCGTGACAGCGCCTGGCTGAGCCGCGACCTGATTACCCTGGCCTATGACGCTCCGGTACCGGATATCGACGAGGATTACGCGCTGCCGGAGGTGAACTACGCCGCGGCGGCGCCGCTCCTGCTGGAGCAGGGTATGAAGGCGCAGGTCAAAGAGATGGGATTGGACCCGGGGCAGTTTGAAGCCGCCGGTGGGTCCGGGGCACACACCGCCGCGGATGGAAGCGCCGCCACCGCTGCCCGCTCCGGGAGTGACGAAACCACTGCTGCCGCCGCGGATGGAAGCCCCCCCGCGGGAAGCACCTCCCAGATTGCCCCCGGCACGCCCCCGCAGGAGATGGCCGCGGCGGTGCTCTCCGCCGAGAAGCGGCACGCCCTGGCCGCCGCCGGCGAGTACGAGCTGGTGGACACGCTGGAGAAGCTGGACCGCTGGATCGAGGCGGTGCGGCGGGAGAAGACGTTTGCCTTCGACTGCGAGACCACCGGACTCAACGCCATAGATGCGGACCCCGTGGGGTTCTCCCTCGCCGTGGCGGCGGGGTCGGGCTGCTACATCGCGCTCCACGGACCGGAGGGGCAGGTGTTGCCGGAAGACGCCACGCGGGAGCGCCTGCGGTCGATCTTGACCGACGAATCCCTGCGCATGGTGGGACAGAACCTGAAGTACGACTGGAAAGTGCTGGCCCGGTGGGGAATCGAAATTACCAACGTGGCGTTTGATACGATGATCGCCGCCTGGCTCATCGATACCACCGCCGGCGGCTACGGCATGGACAAGCTCGCGGAGGATTACCTCGCGTACCAGACGACGCATTTCGCCGATCTCTTTCCCGATGCTCCCAAGGGTGCCGGCAAGAAGGTGGAGGCGAGCTTTTCCGAGGTGGCTCTGGAGCAGGCCGCCCACTACGCTGCGGAGGACGCCGATGTGACGTTCCGCTTGTACACCGTGCTCGACCCGCTGCTGGATCGCCGCGAGGTGCGCACGCTCTTTGAAGAGCTGGAAATGCCCCTGGTGCCGCTCCTGGCGCGGATGGAAATGGAGGGGATCGGCCTGGACGTGGACGAGCTGGCGGCGTACTCCACGGAACTCGGCGAGCAGATCGAGGCGATCACCGCCGAGATCTATGAGCTGGTGGGCCACGAGTTTAACATCGGGAGCACACAGCAGCTGCAGAAGGTGCTTTTTGAGGAGCGCAAGCTACAACCGGTGAAGAAGACGAAGACCGGCTACAGTACCGACAACGGCGTCATGCAGGAGCTGGCCCGGGAGGATCCGGTGCCGGAGAAAGTGCTGCGCTACCGCATGCTGAGCAAACTGCGGAGCACGTATGTAGATGCCCTGCCGAAACTGGTGAACGAGCGCACCGGGCGGATTCATACCAGCCTCAACCAGACCGGTACCGCCACGGGGCGCCTTTCCAGTACCGATCCCAACCTGCAGAACATTCCCATCCGAGATGAGGAGGGGCGACGCATCCGCTCCTCGTTTATTCCCGCTTCCGGGAAGCGCTTCGTCAGCGCGGACTATTCGCAGATCGAACTGGTAATTCTGGCGCACTTGTCCGGAGATGAGGCGTTGAGCGCCGCCTTCCAGGAGGGTGAGGACGTGCACCGCCGCACCGCCAGTTTGATTTTCGGATTGGACGCGGAGGATGTTTCCAGTGAGCAGCGGCGCATTGCCAAGACGATTAACTTCGGCGTGATGTACGGGATGAGTGCGTTTCGGCTTTCCAATGAACTCGGGATTCCCCGGAAGGAGGCGGACGCCTTTATCACCGCCTATTTTGGTACCTACAGCGGTATCCGGCGCTTTATCGATGACACCGTGGCCCGGGCGGAGGAAGCCGGGGAAGTACGAACCCTGCTGGGTCGACCGCGGCCGCTTCCGGATATCAACAGCCGCAACCGCACCGTGAAGGCGGGTGTGGAGCGGGTGGCGGTAAACACCCCGATTCAGGGCAGCGGCGCGGATATCGTGAAGCGGGCGATGCTCGCCGTGAACCGGCGGTTGCGTCGGGAGGGGTTGGACTCACGGCTGATCCTGCAGGTTCACGACGAGCTGATCCTGGAGTGCCCCGAGGATGAGGTGGATCGCGTGAAGTCGCTGGTTATGGAGGAAATGTCTACGGCGGTGAAGCTCTCCGTGCCGCTGCGGGTGAGCGTGGAAACCGGTGAGCGCTGGGGGGATATGCACCAGTGAGTGCGCCGGAGGTAATTGGTGTGGCCGGGAAGTGCTGCGCCGGTAAGGATATGGTTACCGGGTGGTTGCTGGATCACGGCCGGCGCGAGATCAACGTGGATCGTGTGGGCCACGAGGCGCTGGCGGCGGAACACGCTCGCATCGTGGCCACCTTCGGGCGGGGGATTGTGGATGAGCGGGGAACGATCGACCGACGAAAACTGGGGGCGATCGTCTTTGCCGACCGTGATCAGCTCCAGCGGTTGGAGCGAATCGTACACCCCTGGATGCGCGAGCGGGTGCGTCGGGAAATCGAAGAGTGGCGGGCCGGAACCGGCGGCGATGCCCGGGGCGGACCCAACACCGGCGGCAACCCCAACCCCGGCCCCGCGAGCCCCGACGCCGGCGGCGAGCGGGACAACGCCGGCGGGCCCAATACCGGCGAGCGAGGGCTCGTAATCAACGCGGCGCTGCTGTTCTACATGAAACTGGACACCCTCTGTGACGCGGTGGTGCTGGTGCGGGCGCCGCTGTGGCAGCGATTTCAACGGGCGCGGCGGCGGGATGATTTACCGCTGCGACAGATACTGCACCGGTTGTGGACGCAACGGGGTCTGGACGCTCAAGCCCTGGCCTCACCTGCCGAAACTATAACTGTGGAGAACGGTCGCACGCCGGAGGTGCTCTACCAGCGCCTGAGCGAGCTGCCACAACTACAGTAAGAAGCAGGAGACGGACGGCAGTATGGAGCAGAACAAAGTCCTGATGGTGATCGTATCGGTGGTAATCTTCTTTGCCGCCATTGTCGGTGTCGGCATGGCACTGCTGTATCCCCGCGGAGACGAGACCGCCCAGGCGTCGTCCGGACGTGTCGTGCGCGAGTTTGATCCCATTGAATATGTCCGCAGCCCCGATAGCGGTGAGATGGCAGAATCTGATGAGGGCGACAGTTCCGACGAAGTCGTGATCGTCTATGGCGATCACCCGGAACAGTCTTCCGCCGAGGAGGATTCCGCGGAGGGCCCGGTGGTGGAAGAGCGCACCGATGACGGCCCCGCCGAACTGACGATTACCGAGCGGCCGGCGCGGACGCGGCGGAGCGAGAGTTCCGACAGCTCTGATGAAGCCGCACAGCAATCTACCCGTACCACCCCCGAGGACACCCCGGAGATCGCCGACAGCCGCCAGGCGCCCGCGTCAGCCTCGCCGGAAGCGCAGTCACCGCGCCGATCCCAGGCCGAAACCGAAACCGAGCGTGACAGCGCCCCGGAACCGCGTCAGGTCCGGGTCACCGAATACTGGATTCAGCTGATCTCATCCCCTAATCGGGATCGTGTCGATCAGGCCCGGGCCACCCTTACCGATTACAGCCTCGGCGGACGGGTAACCACCCGCGACATCGAAGGGGAGCTCTTCTACCGCCTGCGAGTGGGCCCTTACGACTCCCACGCCGAAGCGGAGAAGTTCCTGGAATGGATTCGTGACATCGACGGCTTCGGCGAAGCGTACATCAGCGAAGAGTATCCACTGAGAACTGTGCGGAGTTGACCAGCGCGACGGCGGCGGGGACATTAGCGATTAGCGTCGGAGATCCAGTGACTATGCCGTTGTGCTGTGGCCGGACCCGGACCTGCCGGACCGAACAAACGATATCCCCGAAAATACGTTAGAATATACGTGTGAGCAGCCACAAGGCGCGTTCCTTCGCCCACTGGGTGTTGCGGCTTACGCTGGCCGCATCTCTTGTTGGACCCTTCCTCGTATTGACCTCATGCCGTGCCGTCATGGATCTTCTGGGGGTTTCCCAGAATGATGACTCCGAGGGACGTGATTCACGATATCAGCCTTTGGGATCGGTCTCCGGCAGCGTCACCGGTTCTGTGGGTTCTTTGAACGCGTACAACTACCGGAACACCATTAGCTCCGATGGCAACCAGTCAGATTACGACGGACCACTGATGTTCCAAGCAGATTCGGGGTCAATCACCACCACTCCGTACAGCAACCTCTTCGTATACGGGGGAGAAATCCCGTCGGAAGGAACCTCCCTGTCCTTTAATCTTCCCAGTGACATTGTCGTCACGCCGGTTATGCGGTAACTCGTTGTGAGACCGGGTTTGTTGCACCGATTGGGCTTGGCCGGCCTGCTTATGGTCTGCATCCTCATGTCGGCCACGGCCTTCGCGACGCGGGAGCAGGCGGACCCGGGCGTTCATGCTGCCGATGGAGGAGTCGTGGAACAAGGATCGGACGTGGTCATAGTCGGGCGAATTGCTGTGGTGGGGAGTGAGCCGACCACGCACTTGATCGTACGCACCGAAGCCCCCGACAATCGCTCACGGTGGGTGGTTGAAATCACCGGAGACCTTGCGGACGAGATTCTTGATTACCAGAATGAGCTACTTCGTCTGGAAGGACGGTTGGATCGTGTGCCTGGAGAAGCGGAACGGGGTCGGCTGAATGTTCGAGCGTTTACCGTTGTGAAGTAGCTCCCGACGATGGCCCGCGACGCTCCCCCTCAGGCGGAAACACCTCGGTGAGATCGATCACGATCCGGTCGTTGATCCCGGCGATGAGGGTGTCGGAGCTGCCGTACACGCCGATGCGGCGGTACGAGCCGTCCGTCTCTTGCTGGTAGACTTCAATGACACGCTCATCGGGATCTACGATCCAGTATTCGCGTACACCGCTGTCACGATACAGATCGAACTTACGTCCTCGGTCATGAAATCCGCTGTCCGGGGAAACGATCTCGATCACCAGGTCCGGTGGGCCGGTGACCCCCTGTTCAGTCAGCTTGTCCGGATCGCATATGATGGTCAGGTCGGGTTGAACAACGGTTGGTCGGTGGTCATCCTCGTCCGGCGAAAGCTTGACGTCGAACGGCGCGGGATATACCTCACACGGTGTTTTCCGCAGCGTCTGATACAACTGTCCATTAAGGGCACTCACGATCCGTTGATGCTCCCGACGCGGCGCCGGGCTCATCGCGTATGGCGTCCCATCGATCAGCTCCACTCGTTCCCCTTCAGGCCAGGAAAGATAGTCGTGATAGCTGTACCAATCGTCCTTTTCCGCGAGGTTCATAGCCTCAATTATAGCGCTCCGCTCCGCAACAGCCAATCGGCGCAAACTACCAATATTGGTTCTTCTCTTGTACGCGGATCGTGGAGCGTCTACGAGCTGAATCTGGAACCAATCCGTGTTCAGCGGTTCTCTATCCGAGCTCGAAGGTAAGCGATGTCCGCGTAATCTGCTGCAGTCTTGTCCTGGCGCGCTTCCTTGAGGCGCAGGAGATGTCGGTCGGAGGCGTAGCGTACTCGTACTCCGTTAATCTCTGTCTCGTTCGCGTCGTGGAGAAGATGTCCGAACGGCACAGCTAAGTCGTACAGAAGGTCCACCTGCGATTCAACTTCGATATCGCGGTGAGGAACGTCGTAAGATGGTTTGGACAACAGCTGTTGCGGTCGTCTGATGAGCGTGAGAGAACCTGGGTCCGTGCCTTCTATCCACGATTCAGCCGCTTCCACTGTTCCGCATACGGTCGCCGCCTCTTCGGTGACGGCGCAAACGAGTACATACCCCTCCTTGTATAAGGTTCGAACGGCTTTATCAACTGTGGTGGCAGCAACACTGAGATCTAAATCCTGCGTCAACCGCGAACTATCGTGGAGACGCATTGCGATTCCCCCGATGATGACCGTAGGGATGCCGCTACTCTCAAGCATCCCGATAATCCAACTCGCTGTCATCGCGTCTTTCCACGCCGCCAACGCCGGACAAAATCCGCCCATCCGCGATCGGGTAACAACGCGAGAAGCGCCGAACGTTCGCGGTCATTCAGCTTGATCTTCTCTTCCGGCGACAAGGCCGCCATATTGAGGTCCCGCAATCGCCGACCGAGGTCAGTCCGGATCATTCTCAGAGTGTAGTAGGGGGTCACGGCATTGGCAACAACCATTGATCGCGCCGTGGCTGATAGATCCGGCATCCGTGACCAGCCTGGGAGGCGACAGGGAAGAATAACTCGGTGATTCCAGCTTCGTAGATCGCATCAAGGGCGGTGCCGAGACTCGATTCGTTGAGATCATCGCCTTGACGGCGTGCCCCACGCTCACCTTGCGCCCGGCTTTGCCACATATTCGTTGATCAGATCGGCGATGCCGGCTTCATCGCAGACGGCAGCGACAAGCCCTACGTGATCAATGTGCTTGATTTCCGTGTCAGGGGGTCTCGAAAGCCGGAATATTGGTTCTTCTCTTGTACGCGGTTTGTGGAGCGTCTACGCTTATGGTATGGGTATACTGAAGTGAGCCTCCCTGAGGTGAGGTGCGTGCGTGCACACTCGATGATCATACTCCTCTGTCTGGGACTATGGGGATTCTACCCCGCCGTAGATGTGTACGGTCAGACGGATACCCCACACGCCGGAGATAGCGTCCCGGCCGCGGACAACCGCACGAAGATCACGATCGGTGCGGAGCCGGACTATCCGCCGTATTCCTTCATCGACGACGTCGGCAACGCCACTGGATTATCGGTCGAGCTGTTCCAGGCGGTGGCGCAGGTCATGAACTTGGATATTCAGATCGAGATCGCTCCGTGGAATGTGATCAAAGATAGACTTGCCACCGGTGAGCTTGATGCGCTGCCGTTGGTTGGAAGAACCCCCGAACGGGAGGAGCTGTTCGACTTTACCGTGCCGTATCTGTCGTTGCATGGAGGGATCGTTGTTCGTGAGGATACCTCTGATGTGTCTGAGCTTACCGATCTGGTGGGACGCCGTGTCGCAGTCATGGAGGGTGACAACGCCGAGGAGTTTCTCCGACGGAGCGAGCTCGGATTCGATATCGTCACCACGGACACGTTTCACGACGCGTTGGAGCTTCTCCGTGATGGGCACAGCGACGCTGTTGTGATTCAGCGGCTGGTAGCCCTGCGTCTGTTGCAGGAGGGAAACTTCTCGAAACTCCGACTCCTCGACGAACCGATTCCACAGTTTACGCAGGAATTCTGCTTCGCCGTAACTGAAGGAGACAAGGAGCTCCTCGCCCGGCTCAACGAGGGGCTCGCCGTGATCGTCGCTGACGGCACCTTTCGCCGACTCCAAACAGATTGGTTTGCGCCGATGGAGCTACCGTCACGGCCGATCGTGGTTGGCGGCGATTTGAATTATCCTCCGTTCGAGTTCATAAACGAAGAGGGTGAGCCGGACGGGTTCAACGTGGAGCTCATTCAGGCGATAGCTCGGGAGCTTGATCTTAACGTGGAGTTCCGGTTGCGCCCCTGGCATCAGGTCGTGGGTATGCTGGAGCGCGGCGAGATCGATCTGATTCAGGGTATGATGTACTCAAGCGAACGAGACCGGCGGTTTGACTTCTCTCCCGCGCACACGGTCCACCAGAACGTGGTGGTCGCCCGGGCAGACGGTGCCACCCCCGTTCCGGGGACGGTCGAGGCGCTCAGTGGAGCTGTCGTGGCGGTGCAGGACGGTGACATGATGCACGAGTTCGCGCGGGAGCATGGCCTCACCGAGAGCCTGGTCGTGGTCGACTCCCAGGAGGAGGCACTTCGGCGTGTTGCGGCGGGTGAGGTCGATTACGCCCTCGGCAGCCGCCTGACTGCGATGTATCTCAAAGAGGAAAACGGCTGGGACAGCCTTGTGGTAGGTCGCAGCCAGCTCGCCACCCACGAGTACGGATTTGCCGTCCGTGAGGGAAACGGCCGCCTGTTGTCGTACTTCAGCGAAGGTCTTGCGATTCTTGAGGAGTCCGGTGAGTACCGTGCGATGTACGATCGGTGGCTTGGTGCGTACGTGCCGAGCCGAGTCGATGCAGCGGAGGTCATCCGGACGGTCTCGCTTGTGGTGACTCCCATTCTTCTCCTCTTTGCCGGCTCATTGTTGTGGGTGCGACTTCTTCGGAACGAGGTGTCTCGCCGGACCGCGGAACTGCGCGAGCGGGAGGCGCTGTACCGTCTGTTGTCCGAGAACACGCTGGACGTGATTTGGCTCGTTTCTCCGGATCTTCGCATCCGGTACATCAATCCGGCGATCGAATCGGTCGCTGGATACGACCACGATGAATGGATCGGGTCTCGAGTTGCAGAGCATTTTGATCGACAGGCGCTCCGCACGGTGGTCCGCGCTGTAGCTGGAGCGGTTACCGCCCGATCAGCGGCTGGTGAGTTCTCGGTTGAAACGGATCTTATAACCTCCGCCGGTGGGACGGTGCCGGTCAGCATCACCGGTACGGTGTTGCGCGCAGCGGATGGAACTCTGGAAGGGTTCCAGGGCGTGGCGCGGGACATCAGCGAGCGAAGGCGCTACGAGGAAACACTGGAGCAGAGTGCACACCGGCAGGCATGGCTCAATGGGATCGCGACTGTCTACCTATCAGGAGATGAGACCGGCGGGCTGATTCCGCACGTGGTAGAGGACTTGGCGAGTCATTTTCGTGGCTATCACGTCGACTATTGCGTCATCGATCAGAGCGGTGTTCTTTCGGTGGAGTGTTGTTCCGCTTCGATACATGAGGACGAACGGGCGGATCGAATCGTGAACCTACAAGATGCTCCGGCGTTCCTCGAAACACTTCAGTCTGCCGGCAGAATTGCGATCGCGGACGTTGAGAAGGATCCGGCGGCTGCCCCACTGACGCATACGTTTCTCGCGGATCGTACCTCGGCGTTGCTGATGGTTCGCGTGCCGACGGACGATGAGCGCCAGGCGTTCTTGCGCTTTCGTGCTACGCACCCACACGTATGGAGTACCCACGAGTTCCTTTCCCTGGAAGAACACGCCAATCTTCTGGCCCTTATTCTGGCAAACGAACAGTCTCGTCGTATGATGGAAGAGGCCAACGCGTCGCTGGGTCGATCGTTAGGCGAGAAGAGCACGCTGCTTAAAGAAGTCCACCACCGGGTCAAAAACAATCTGAACGTGATCGTCAGCTTGCTGCGACTGCAGGAGGACCAGATTGACAGTGTGGAAAGCGCCCGAGACGCCTTTGAACAGAGCCGCAACCGGATCTTTTCCATGGCGCTGGTGCATGAGTCACTGTACCAGTCGGACAGTCTGTCGGAGATAGACATGAACGACTACATTCGCGATCTCCTCAAACAGCTTGGCGACATGAGTCTCACGGGACACAAGATCGTATACGAGCTGGACCTGGAACCGATTCGCCTGAATATCTCTCGGGCAATACCGTGCGGGATCATTCTGAACGAACTGTTGACCAATTCCATCAAACACGCGTTTAGCGAGGCGGCTCATAATCCCACCGTCATGATTTCCTTCCGGCGGGTGACCGATACGGAACTGGAGCTGTCGGTTCATGATAATGGTGCGGGGGTTCCGCTGGGATTCTCTGTGGACAACGCTTCGTCTCTCGGTCTGCAGCTGGTACACCTGCTGGTCGCCCAGATCGATGGAGAGCTGGAGATTTCTTCCGATACGGGCACCCTGGTGGTAATTCGGCTGCGCGATGACTCCAGTGTGGACGGGTATCCGCATCGATCGTAGCGCGGAGGCTGAGTCACGCCGATTACCGAATGCTCACGGTCCTCCCACTGCACGCGAGTCGGCACTCCCGGATCCTCGCGAATGAGGCGAACAAAGGTATGGTTCCGGAAAGCAGGTGGAGATGACGTCGAGCCCGAGCATATTTCTCATCTTTTTTCTTGACTACGCTTCAAACCGGGTTTACTCTCCAAAATACAACCGGTTGCAAAATACAACCGGTTGCACAAGGTGGAGGACGCGATGGATCTAAACATTCGCAAACTGGCACAACTCGCCGGAACCAGCTACTCCACCGTCTCCCGTGCGCTCAATGACAGCCCCCTGGTGAAGGAAACCACGAAACGGCGTATCCAGGAGCTGGCTCAGCAGCTCGGATACCACGTCGACTTCAGCGCCAAGAGCCTCGCCACCGGCATGCGGATGATCGTGGGGCTTGTCTATCCGTTCCATTCCCTGCGCCCGTATGAGTCGGTGTACACCTCCCAGGCGATTGGGCGCATGCGTCACGCCCTGGCACAGCACGGCCTGGACGCACTCGTGGCGGGGTACGGCAGCAGCGATCGGGCGGAAGACGATATCACCCGCCTCATCCGTCAGAAGAAAGTGGATGGGCTTATTATCTTCGGGTATGAGGTCTCCGAGGAGCAGATCGAATCGCTCCGCGCTCTGGGCAGTCCCTTTCTATTGATCAACCCGTCACCAACTACCGCCGCTGAGTTGTGCCACCAGATTCGCATCGATCACGAGTTGGGCGGATATCTCGCTGGTGAGCGCTTGATCCGCGCCGGACGGCGGAGGCTCCTGTCGGTCACCGAAGTGGGACAGCAGTTCCAGGTGCGGGCCCAAGGTTTTCAGCGCGCCGTGGAAGAGACGGAGACCGGCGCTACCGGTCCGATCCACCGGGAGACGCTCACACTGCAGAACGGCCTGTTTGCTACTGCCTACGACGCGATCGCGCGGAACCTCAAGTGGGTATCCGGTTTTGATGGAGTCTTTGTCCAGTCCGACATCAGTTCCATCGGCGTACTCAACTGCCTATTGGATCACGGTGTATCGGTCCCACGGGACATATCAGTGATCGGATATGACGATATCGAATGGGCGCAATATACCCGCCCGGCACTGACTACGATTCATCAGCCGGTGCAAGAGGTTGCACAACTGGCCACGGAAGGAATCGTGTCGATGATTACCGGCGATCAGTCGGAACTATTCGCGAAACAACTTCAGCCGATTCTCGTAGACCGTGAGAGTTGCTGAAGAAAAAAAAGGTCGTGGCGAAAGCCACAACTAAGGAGGCATGTATGAAACGGTTTCTATTGCTTACGGCACTGACTTTGGTGTCTACGGGGCTCCTCTTCGCGTCGGGCAGCCAGGAAGCTGGTGAGGCTGAAGGAGACGGTACCGCGCAGGAGATGGTTGAACTGAACTTCTTCCAGAACAAGCCCTACCTGGACGAGGCGTACGGTGAGTTCGCCGAGGATTTCCAGGCGGAGTATCCCAACGTGGAAGTGGTGATCGAGACGATCGGAGGCGGAACCAGCTGGCAGACGATTCTGCGCGGCAAGTTTGCCGCCGACGAAGGTCCGGACATCTTTTTGGTCGAGGGACTCGGTCAGTACGAGACGTGGAGCGAGTTTATCGCCGATCTCTCCGGTGAGGATTTCACCGAAAACGCCCAGGCCTTTGCTCTGGAAGGGATGAATATCGACGGACGCCAGCGGGGAATGCCGGTGAACGTCGAGGGCTACGGCTACATCTACAACAAGGACATCTTTGACGAGGTAGGAATTGATGAACTGCCCACCACCCTCTCCGAACTTGAGGCGGCGGCGCAGCAGATTCAGGACGCCGGGTATACGCCCTTTGCTACCGGGTATTCCACCTGGTGGGTAATGGCGCTGCATATGCTCAACGTTCCCTTCGCGCACCAGGATGATCCGGAAGGATTTATCGAGGACCTGAACAACGGTGATGCCACCATAGCCGATAACGAGTTGTTTCAGGACTTGCAAGATCTTATCGACCTTACGGTTGAGTACGGCGAAAACAATCCTCTCACTACCGACCACAACCGGCAGGTGCAGCTTCTCGCAAGCGGCGATGCGGCGATGATTCAGCAGGGAGTATGGAAAGAGATCCCGATCATGGAGGCCAATCCAGACGCCAACATCGGTCTGTTGCCGATGCCGCTCAACGACTCCCCTGAGATGGACCGGATCCCCGTGGGGGTCCCGTTCTACTTCGTGGTGAACCAGGAGAGCTCCGATGCTGAGCAGGAAGCGGCCAAGGCGTTCCTTAACTATCTCGTTACCTCGGAAACGGGCCAGCGCTACATCACCGAAGAGTTTGGCTTTATTCCGGCCTATACCGATGTGTCCGCGGAAGGACTCGGGGGAGTTGGTCAGGATATTCTGGCCTACGCCAACGAGGACAAAACGATCCCGTGGGTCTTCGGAAGTTTTCCGGATGGATTTGCCGATGATGCGGCCAAGCACATTCAGGCGTACGTAGCCGGTCAGGATGACTGGGACGCGACGCTGGAGAAGTTGGATAACTCCTGGCAGCGACGAGCCAACTGACAGTAGAACAGACTGTGGGGGGGGGGCCCGGGGGGGGCGGCCCCCCATCTTTCCGCAAAGGGTGAAATGACATGAATCAGCGTATGCTTCAAGGAATCAAGGATGACGTGATATTCATGGGTCCCGGCTTCCTCTTCTTTACCGTCATCGTCTTGATCAGCTTCTTCATGGGTGTGTTCTATTCGTTTACCGAGTGGAACGGGGTCAATCGGGAACCGATCTGGATCGGGATTCAGAACTACATCGAGATCTTCCAGGGTGATGACCAGGCGGCCACCTCGGCAGTCTTCACCGCCAAGTTTACGGCGGTTTCGGTGGTGATTGCCAATACATTGGCGTTTTTTCTGGCGTTGGCACTGGTCCAACCGTTGAAGAGCGCCAATGTGTTGCGGACGATCATCTTCCTGCCCAACGTCATCGGCGGAATCATTCTTGGCTTTGTGTGGCGCTTCATCTTCACTAACAGTGTTCCTTCATTGGGGGCGGTCACGGAGATGGCGCTCTTTCAGTTGCCCTGGTTGGGGACGCCGGAGACCGGCTTCTGGGCGTCGGTGATCGTCTTCGTGTGGCAGCGCACCGGGTATCTGATGGTCATCTACATCGCCGCCCTGCTTGGCATCGATCAGAACCTAATCGAGGCGGCGCACATCGACGGCGCCTCCGGTTGGAGCATCCTCAGACGCGTGATTCTCCCACTTACCGTGCCGGCGATAACTATCTCCGTGTTCCTGGCGCTATCCTGGACTACCAAGATGTTCGACGTAATCTTCTCGCTGACCCGAGGTGGGCCGTTTGGTTCGACTGAAACGTTCGCCATGAACATCTACTTCGAAGCGTTCCAGTACAACAGTTACGGGCTGGGCTCGGCGAAAGCGATTCTCTTCTTCTTTGTGGTGGCCACCATATCCACTATTCAGGTGCTGGCCACGAAACGATGGGAGGTGGAGGCATGACGCGCCGCACCTATTCAAAGAAGTACCTCGCCATCGAAGTGCTGGTGATCCTGGTGGGGTTGCTGTTTCTCGCACCCTTCTACTTTGTGTTGGCCAACGCGGTAAAACCGTTTGGGGCGATCGTGCAGAACGCTGCCTCCTTTCCAGAAGAGTTCTACTATGAGAACTTCACCGAGGCGTGGCGGGTGGTTCGGTTTCCCCGGGTGCTCTTCAACTCGTTCGTAGTTACGTCGGTGAGTATTAGCGGCATGGTGATTATGGGAGCGATGGCGGCGTGGCGCATGGTGCGCCGACCGCACCGAGTGAGCCGCGTGTACTTCGTGCTATTTGTGGCGGCCATGGTGATCCCCTTCCAGTCGGTGATGATCCCCATGGTGAAAGTGGCCAACGTGCTGAACCTCATTAACACGTTGCATGGGGTAATCATCATCTATTTCGGCTTCGGGATGCCTCTGACGGTGTTTCTGCTCCACGGATTCGTGAAGTCGGTGCCGCGGGAGCTGGAGGAGTCGGCGTACATGGACGGGTGTACCACCGTGCAGAGTTTCTTTCACGTGGTACTCCCACTGCTACAGACGATGGTGGTGACGGTAATCATCCTTCAGACGCTTTGGATCTGGAACGACTTTCTTCTGCCGCTACTGGTTCTTTTCCGGGAGGGGCTGCACACGATTCCCCTGGGGATCTTCAAGTTCTTCGGCCAGTACATGGACCAGTGGGGTGGGGCGTTGGCGACGCTGACGATGGGAATGGTACCGATCGTGGTATTCTTCCTTGCCCTGCAGCGCTATATCATCAGTGGCGTGACCTCGGGGTCGGTGAAGGGATAGCTGATATACCCGTGAACCACTCGGCTCCGGATACGATCGTCCGTCGGGCGGCGGAGCATGCGAGAAGCTCATCCGTTGGATCGTTCTCTTCTCGACGCTGCTGCAGCCGACCGTAAAATACGAACCATGAGACAGGAGCGCACGACATGAATACAGAGAAACAGGGCTACCGGCCCGCCGGGGGGGTGGGGACTCGCGGTGTGGGAATCTGCGGTGCCGGGGAGCGTGGCGTGTACGTATTGGGCCGGCGCATCGAGGAATCTGCCGACGAGGTGGGTCTTGAAATACGTGGTATCTATGATCGTAATCCCGGCCGCGCCGAGGAAAGCCGCGATTATCTGGCCGCCATTCGAGGACGTGCTGCGGAGAGGATCGTGGTGCACGGCACGCTGGAAGCGATGCTATCCGATCCCTCCATTGAGATCGTTCTGGTTACCAGCTATACCGCCGCCCATCGCGAACAGACCCAGGCCGCGCTGAACGCGGGAAAACTTGTCTATCTGGACAAACCGATCTCCGCCACGTTGGACGACGCCATGGCGATTAGTCGAGCCGAACGGGAGTCCGGGAGATCGATTATTATGGGATTTACGCGACGGTACGAACCCGCCTGGCGGACCGCCTTTGAGCTGGTGGAGTCAGGGGCGATCGGGGATCTGCAGATGATCCTGCTACGTTCCGTAATTCCCTACGCCCGCTACCTGCAGCGGTGGCACCGGTTTGCCGAGCTCTCCGGAGGCGCCTTCAACGACAAGTGCTCCCACCACTTCGACGTATTTCGCTGGTTTGCCGATAGTAGGCCGGTTGCGGTGCAGGCTACCGGGGGGCGATCTTCGGTCTTCGCTCCCGACCCGTCGGCACCCAAACGGTGCCGCGACTGTGATCGCGATTGTCCCTTTCGAGCTCTTCCCAGCGACACCGTCCAGGAGATCGGACTGGTGCACCGGCTGGATAAGGACTTTCAGACGGTCAGCGGCGACCGGTGGCGCCAGAAGTCGTGGAATGAGCCCGAGACGGAGGAAGATGTGATCGACGCCTGCGTTTTTGATCCCGGAAACGAGATGTGGGACCACATGATCTCCACCGTGACGTTTGAATCCGGGGTTAAGGCAACGCTCTTCTGGAGCATTTTCGGCACCCCCGCCGACGACCAGGAGACGCTGGAACTGGTGGGAGCTTCGGGAAAGGTTTACCTGGAACGCTCCACCGGGACGGTGACGCTGGTAAATCAGTACGGCGCCAACCGGGAGGTCTTCGAACCGGACCGGTCCCTGGAGAGCTCTCACTTTGGCGCGGATCTGCAATTGGTCCGTGATATCGCCGCCATGGTGGATCAACCCCATCCGCCGGCATCCGTGCACGACGGGGTGGAGTCGCTTCGCCTGGTGGAAGCCAGTCGGCGCTCGGCGCGATCCGGCGGCAGCACAGTACAGTTTTCGGAGGTATATTGATGGCGGATTTCACACAGTTTCAGGCACTCTTTGGCGATATTCACAACCACTGTGGGATCAGCTACGCCCACGGTACGCTCCAGGACGCCTTGGAGAACGCGGCGTTGCGGCTGGATTTTACCTCGGTCACCGGCCATGCGGCGTGGCCCGATATGCCGGTGGACGATGAGCGGGTAGCTCATATCGTGGATTTCCACGTCAAAGGATTTGCCCGACTCCAGGAAGGGTGGGACTCGTACCAGGAAGAGATCGCCGCCTTTGAAAACCAACGGGGCCTGATCGTCTTCCCCGGATACGAGATCCATTCCAACGATCACGGAGATTACACCGTGATGGGCTATCGCCACGAACTGCCGTTGCTGACCGCCGATACGCCGATGGAGTTGCAGCGCGTACTGAGCGAATCGATTCCCCCGACGGATATCGACTCCGCCGGCAGAGTGCTCCCGGGAACACTGACTTTCCCCCACCATATCGGATATCGCATTGGGGCGCGCGGCGGAAACTGGGAGAGCTTCACCGAGGAGCTCTCGCCAATAGTTGAGATCGCCTCGATGCATGGCCTGGCCGAAGCGGACCGCACCGATCACCCGTTCCTCCACTCCATGGGCCCCCTGCAGCATCGCGGCACGATGTGGGAAGGATTGGAGCAGGGCCACCGTTTCGGTGTGCTCGGCAACACCGACCACCACAGTGCCCACCCCGGCAGCTACGGTCATGGGATCACCGGAATCTGGGCGACCGACCGCAGCCGCGCGGCGGTGTGGGAAGCGCTCTACGCCCGCCGCACCTGGGCCAATACCGGCGATTCCGTGAGCCTTTGGCACAGCGTGAACGACGTGCCCCTGGGCGGTGAAGTGTCCAGGGAAGATCGCTACCGGCATTGGATCGAAATTGATTCTCCCAGCGCGATTGACTACGTGGAACTTGTGGACAGCGGCGGCCGCACCATGGTCTGGTGGCGGCCACCGCAGCCATCGGAGTCGCGCCAGGCGCCCACGCCGCAGCACGTGCACGAGACGGCCGGTACGGACACTCCCGGCAACGCCGCGACCGACGCTCACGCGCCCGGGCCCCACCCGCCCGACACCGAAGCGATCGTCCACATCGACCTGGGCTGGGGCGAGCGTGGCAAACGCTACGATTGGGACGGTACCGTTGAGGTGTCAGGTTCCGAGCTACAGGATGTAGTCCCCCGGTTCCGCGGTCAGGAAGTAGTCTCACCGCTGGACGCCTCCGACAACCAGGTTCCGCTGCACAACGCGTCCTGGAGTCGATCTTCAGATCATTCCGTGGCGTTCCAATGCACCACATGGGGAAACATGACCAACACCACCCCTTCCACCCAAGGGTTCGACCTGCGCGTGAGCGACGCCTCGAACGCTCGCATCCGCTTCCGCACGGGTGACATCGACCGGGAGTACGCCGTGGCCGACCTGATCCGCGGGTCGGAGTCCGGCAACCTGGGCCCCATCGATTCTCCGGCATTTCGCCTGAGCGCCGATTCCCGGCCCGCCTGCACGTGGTCGATTACCTGGGATGAGGATCACCCCCGTCCCGGAAACCGCTGGTACTACGTGCGCGTCCGACTCAAGAACGGACACTGGTCGATTTCCTCGCCGGTGTTTGTGGGGTAGGCCCGGAGATTTTGGCGAGATTCACGGTGGCCCATCCTGCTCCTTGTCGGCGGCTCCGGAAGGGGCGTATAATTTCGGTATGAGTGTATACGTCGACGGAACGGTCAAACTTACCTACGAGGAATATCGTCTCTTTCCCGACGACGGTCGACGCCACGAGATCATCGACGGAGAGCATTACGTGTCACCATCACCAAACACGAATCACCAGAGCGTATCGCGGCACATCCAGTTCGCCCTGTACGAGAAGATCGAGTTGTCCGGACTGGGTCAGGTCTTTAACGCCCCGATGGATCTTGAGCTCGCGCCTACTGATGTGGTTCAGCCGGATCTGATTGTGGTTCTTGCGGAGAACGACCAGATCATTCTGCCAAGTCGTCTGCGCGGTGTTCCCGACCTGGTGGTGGAGATTCTCTCCCCATCCACCCGGGATATCGACCGCACGCTGAAGCGATCGCTCTACGAGGCGCGGAACATACCCGAGTACTGGCTCGTTGATGTGGACGAACGCAGCGTCACCCGGTACCGTCGCATTGAAGATCGCTACGCGGAACCTGAGACGTGCCACGATACGATCGATTTTGCCGGTGTTGAGGTCGACCTCGCCGCAGTCTGGCGGCGGTTGTAACCTGAACCCTTGGAAGAGTTATCCCCACAAGGCGTCTGAAAGACTCATCACGAACTAAACAACGATACGTTTCGATGAGGATGAGCCGGAGGGCCAGCATTATAACGTGGAAGATGACTTACGCGACACCGTTCCCACGGTCATTCCGTTACGTCGCGGCAGGACCCGCGTTCGATCAGATGCTCCTGGATTTTTATCGTTTTTATCGTCTTGTGGTTGCTCACGAGAGAATCTACGACAAGCCCAGTGGAGAATTGCGCTGCGGTTGCGGGATTCAGGCGCATAGTCGTGATTCCCGGAGTTTGCATTAAGGAATAGTCCAAGAGGTCCCCATGCGCGATAAGAGATAGATCCTCAGGAACCCGATATCCGGCGCGAGTCGCAATATAGTGGATTCCGCTGGCGATCCTGTCGTCGAGACATACTATTGCACTGGGCCTTTGGTGGTGCGCGAGGATTCTCAGAACGATCTCTTTAGTCTTTTCGATCTCCGAGTCGGCGTAATAGAGAATGAGTTCGTCAGAATACGTTATATCCGATTCTTCTAAGGCTTTTCGATATCCGAAAAAGCGATTGTGCTCCAATCGCGGAATATTGGGTCGGTTCGTGTACGCATAGGCGATATTGGTGTGTCCCTTATCTATGAGGTACTTCGTGGCTTCATACGTAGCTTGAAAATCGTCTAACGCTACGGACAAGAACTTGTTGTGCGAAAGGTGATTGTTGAATACTAGTACTGTGATTCCACGTGCTTCCAGAGCCCTGAAAAGAGTCTCGCTGTAGTGAGCAAACGAAATGACACCCTTAATATTGGTTCTTGCGATTGTGCTGATCGTGCTTTCATCACTTTCCGATTCTGAGCAGGGCACCAAGACGAATGCACCATTCTCCTGAGCGATGCTGGCTTGAACAGAGGATATAAATTCACGCAGCGTGATGAGATTGTACTGACCTTGACCTTGCAGGTTGAAAAGAAGACCGATCGTAAGCATTTGATCTTTAATCGCGTTCTTCTGAAAGGAAGTTCGCTCGTATCCAAGAGATCGAGCGGCTGCCTCGACGATCTGTCTTGTCTCTATCGAAACGTTTCCCTTTCCGGATAACGCTTGAGACGCTGCCGGAGGCGATACTCCAGCCAGTCTTGCAACTTCCTTCAGCGTAGCTTTCTTCTTGTGTTTAGTGTTCATCTTCCCTCACGTCAATATTCCAGAAATGGTTCTTAACTTGCCGCATTTTAAGCCAGAACCGGAGTTTAGTCATATGATTCAATCTATTAAACAATACATGTTATGAAAGTTACCAAATAATCAACTGAAATTTACGAAATTATTTGACAGGCAGACGAAACACCCCCAAGATACTTTCAAGGAGTATCTTCATGAAAGGCACATATCCAAAAGTTATCGTCTCGGTGTTGGCGTTGGTATCTGTTCTTGCCGTTGGGGTGTTCGCCGGCGGTCAGCGAGAGGAAGAGGATGGGGTAACAACCATCACTGTCTGGGACTGGTTTTACGGTTCCGACGGAAGCCAGGGTGACTTAGCCGCCGCGATAGATGAGGCGTTTGAAGCGAAGTTTCCCAATATCAGAGTAAACCATGAAGGGATACCCCATCCGCCCTATGACGTATATGCGGCATCAATGGCTGCCGGCGAAGGTGCCGATGTGATACTCATTCATGCGAATGGGCAAAACTTTCAAGATATGGCGGAGTCATTGGTTGTCATTGATGACTACATCGAAGACATCCGCGATAACTTTCCGGAATCAGTACTTGCGGATACGAGCCCAAACAGGGATGTAAGCCAAGGGATTCGCGGTCTACCCATTTCAATCCAAGGGTGGGTCTGGTATTACAACAAAGAGCTTTTTGAGGAAGCTGGTCTGGACCCGGAAGACCCGCCGGAGACGTGGGCAGAACTGCTTGATGCAGCAGAAACACTCAAAGACTACGGTACCGTTCCTATTGGATTTGGCGAGGGAATTCATCTTGAGATGATGATTGCCGGTACTCTGGACCAGGTCTTGTCAATGGACGAGAAGCGGGCCCTGTTTGCAGGAGATATGAGTTTCACTCATCCCAAGATCACGGATACATTCGCGCGGTTCAGGAACCTCTTCGCAAATGAATATATGGATCCGGCAGGGCTGACTACCCCCTTACTGCGGGAAATGGGTGAGCGTTTTATGGCCGGAGAGAGCGCGATCTTCCGTGGATTCGTTTCTGACATTTTCAACTGGTATGAGTTTGGCAACGCCTTGGGTGCGGACAACGTTGGTGTTATTCCCAATTTCTACTTCGAGCCCTCCGCTCACAGAAATGTCGTGGGTGCTGCCGGTGGTACGGGATATGCAGTTCCAACATATAGTGACAATATCGAAGCCGCCGTCGAATACGTGAAATTCGCCGCCAGCGCGGAAGGTGCAAATATCATGATGCAGTCCGGAGGCGGTATGCCCGCAAATCTGGAAGCTGACACGTCCCTTCTAGCAAATGAAGCCGGTCGAGATGTCGCCGCGCTGCTGGCAGAGAACATTGTGCCTCCGACAAAAGCGTTCATCACGAGTTCTCAGTGGAATGCGCTCCGGCAGCACGCACCGGTCATGATAACCGGAGATATTTCTCCGGAAGAGTACGGGGTAAGGATCGATCAGGCGAGATAACTCGTTTCGTGCTCCGTTACGAGCAACTCCGATAGATGATGTGCTGGCATGTTCCTGGAGCATGCCAGTACTTTTTGACCTGCAACACGTGGGTGGGGCCCAGAGCATAAAAACAGCCTGTAGGTAAACAGAATGATATCAAATGCAAGCATGAAACGAAGTGCCTATTTCTTCGTTTCTCCTCTGATTTTACTGATTCTGATTTTCATGGTGTACCCAACTCTGAGCACGCTCTATCTTGCCTTCACGGAGTGGAACGGGTTCTCGGATCCCTCCTGGACCGGTTTGAGTAATCTTAGACGGCTATTCGGAGACGCAAGTTTCTATGCGTCGCTGAAAAATATGGTGATACTCACCCTCTATATTCCTGTTTGGGCCATCGTTCCGCTCTTTTTCGCAGAACTAATCAGGAAACCCAGAAAAGGAGCGCAGTTTTTCCGCTCCACGATTCTCATTCCCTATGTTATCTCGCCCGTAGTTCTCGGCATGTTCTTCAAACAGATTCTCGGGGTAGAGGGCGTTGTTACCGAACTGATTGCTCAATTCTTCCCGTCGCTTGGGACAGTGGGATTTCTGACCAGCCAGCAACTGACGATCCACACCATCGCGTTTATCACGCTGTGGAAATTTTTTGGCTTCGGCGTGATCCTTTACTACGGAGCCATAAGCAAGATATCGGAATCCCTGTACGAATCCGCTACACTCGACGGATGTAACTGGGTCCAGACGCTTCTTCACGTTACCGTTCCCGGAATCAGGTACACTTTGCAATTCTATGTGGTGCTCGGCTTCATCACATTCTACGCCCGCATGTTCCCGTTGACATTCACCTTGACTCGAGGCGGGCCTGGATTCGCCTCGTTCGTACCGGAGTTTGGCATCTACTATCAAGCGTTCAACAACAGCAACATGGGGTACGCGTCGACGTGGGCGCTCTTCGTATACGTCATCGTGTTGGGAATTATCATGGTTCAGAACAAAGCAATGATGAAGGATTAGGAACATGACAGCGAACGATCGTAAATTCAACGTACCAGTGTACATTGTCATCTTTAGCATTGCTTTCGGGTTTCTGCTCCCATTCTATTTCATGATCGTTACGAGTCTGAAAACAGGGGACCAGTACCTCGTCCAGAAAACGCTTCCGACGCTTCCGTTGACTATGGAGAACTATCAATGGGCGTTTCAGAGTCAGGACATCCTGCTGAATTACGTGGTGAACGTCGTGGTTCTGGTTGGGACGGTGGTCCCGTTCTTGTTCTTGGTAATGACCTCGGGTTTTGCTATCGGAAAGATACATTTCCGCGGGCGAAAGCTATCACTCTACCTGATTTCCGCGGTGATGATCCTGCCTCAAATGGTCTTGACTGTTCCCCTTTATCGGGAGCTTGCTCAGTTGAAACTACTGGACTCCCTTTTCGGTTTAGTCCTGATCTACCTTGCGTATTTCGGTCCCTACTCCGCCTATCTAATGATCACCTATTTCAGGGATGTTCCGGATACATACGTAGAGGCAGCCCTCATGGATGGGGCAAGCCCGTGGCGTATTTTTAGGAACGTTATGGCTCCGATGGCCGTGCCAATGATCGTCACTGTAACAATCATTGCTTCACAGCAGGTCTGGAACGAACTCACGTTTGCTCTGGTCCTGATCCGCAGTTCAGGGAAAAGAACGATTATGGCGGCGATGGCATTGTTGAGCGGCCAGTATGGCATGGAGACAGTTAGATCGATGGCGATGCTCCTTCTCGCTTCGTTTCCGATGTTGCTCGTCTATCTACTATTTCAGCGCTACATCCAGCAAGGAGTTCTGGCGGGTGGCATCAAGGGCTGACTGCGATAGGTGTGGGCGCACGTCAGATAATCGATTGTTCTTTTAAGGAAAGAAAGCATGAAACAGAAAAACGTAGTCTTCATTCTCACAGATGATCAGCGGTTTGATACTATTGAATGCGTCAATAATCCCGAAATCATAACTCCGAATCTGAACAGCCTCGTCGAACAAGGCAGCTACTGTTCCAACGCGTACATCATGGGCGGTACGTCAGCGGCTGTTTGCATGCCGAGTCGGGCTATGGTTCATTCCGGGAAGACACTATTCCATCTTCAAGACGCTGGTGAAACGATACCCCCCGATCATACGCTTATGGGAGAGCAATTTCGCGCCGCAGGATACTCAACGTATGGTATTGGCAAGTGGCACAATGGAGTTGAGTCTTTTGAAAGAAGCTTTACGGGCGGCGACAAGATTTTCTTTGGAGGCATGGATGACCACTGGAATGTTCCGGTCTGCAGCTATCACCCGAAGGGAGAATTTCCGGCGCCGCAGATGCATCAGTGGGACGGTGGTACTGGAGAGGTGGTGCAGATCCCTAAGATATATGACGAGATAGAGCCCGGGCACCATTCGACGGATATGTTCAGCGAGGCAGCGACGGAATTCCTTCGCTCTCGAGGAGGGGGCGATGAGAAGCCGTTCTTGCTGTATGTGGCCTATATGGCTCCACACGATCCAAGAACTATGCCCAAAAAATACCTGGAGATGTACGATCCAGAGAAGATTACGCTTCCAAAAAACTTCATGCCACGGCACCCCTTTGACAATGGTGAGATGGATGTCCGGGACGAGAAACTAGCTGGGTATCCTCGTGAGGGAGCCGAAATAAAAAAACATATAGCCGAGTACTACGCCATGATCACTCATTTGGACGATATGATCGGCAGTATAGTGCAGGAGGTGGAAAAGGCCGGACTACAAGATGAAACGATCATCGTTGTCGCCGGAGATAACGGGCTGGCGCTCGGTTCCCATGGGTTGATGGGTAAGCAGAATATGTACGATCACAGTCTCCACGTTCCTTTGCTGTTTGTGGGACCGGGTATCGTTGCGAACCAGAAAGTTGATGAATTCTGTACCCTGAATGATATCTTCCCAACACTCTGCGATCTCACGGGTACTACGATTCCAGAGAGCGTTGACGGTGAGAGTCTTGCTTCTTTGCTGACGGACGCTACGGTAACGAGGGCCTCCCAGGAAAGGGACAAGTTGCTTTTTGCGTATCGAGACATTCAGCGAGCCGTCCTCGACAAGAGTGGCAATAAGCTCATTGTGTATTTTAATGAAGACGGCTCACAGAAGCGTGAGCAGCTCTTCAATGTACACGAGGATCCATTAGAGCTTGAAGATTTGATTGAGGTGGAGTCTGCAGGCAAGATGACGGAACATCTGCGCCGCAGCATGAAGGAACTGATGTCATCCATGGATGACCCGATGCTTCGTTACATGTGAGCTGACTGCGATGCCCAGTAGCCCCCACGTCACTCCATGATGTAGGCTAAGACCATGCGGCCATTTTCTCTCTTAGTGAAACCGATATCCGCTGACTGCAATATCGCCTGCGACTACTGCTTCTACCTGGAAAAGAAGAACCTGTACCCGGGAGTCGCGCGTCACCAGATGTCTACGGACGTTCTGGAGACGATGATTAAGCGCTATCTCTCAACACCGCAGCCGGCGTGGACGTTTGGCTGGCAAGGGGGGGAGCCGACGCTCATGGGAGCGGAGTTCTTTGAGAAGGTGTTGGAGCTTCAGAAGCGGCACGCCCCGCCGGGGGCGTCAATCTCAAACGGTCTGCAAACGAACGGCACTCTCCTGAACGACCGGTTCGCGGAAGTGCTGAGAGACGGCTCCTTTCTGGTGGGAATCAGCATCGATGGGCCTGCCCACCTCCACGATGTCCATCGACGCACGGTAAGTGGGCGCGGTACCCATCGGGATGTCATTCGTGGTTTGGAAACGTTGCGCCGCAATGGCGTCGAACACAACGTCCTTACGCTCGTGTCCAAGGCAAACGTCGAGCATCCGCAAGAGGTGTATCGATACCTGCGAGAATTGGGGATCACTTATCACCAGTACATACCCTGCGTGGAATTTGAAGACGACGGATCGCTTCGTTCCTACAGTATCACCGGCGAGGAGTGGGGCCGGTTTCTCAACGGAATATTCGACGAATGGCGGCAAGAGGACACGCACACGGTCTCCGTGCGTAACTTTGACGCGGTCCTGTCGATGATGGTCCGCAACGTTCCAGTGATCTGTACCACCGGGACGCACTGTCGCCAGTATTTTGTTGTGGAATACAACGGCGATGTCTATCCCTGCGACTTCTTCGTGCAACCCGACAAACGGCTGGGCAACGTGACAACCGATCATTTTGAACATATGTGGCGCTCGCCGGTTTTTCGCGAGTTCGGACGGAACAAGAAGAACTGGAATGAGGAGTGTGCTCGGTGTGAATACCTCCGCTACTGTGCCGGAGACTGCCCGAAGATGCGCTACGCCCACGGCGAGGACCCGACCCAGTTGAGCGCGCTCTGCTCAGGCTGGAAGGCGTTCTACTCTCATACTCTTCCGGAGTTTCGGGAGCTCGCCAAGACGATTCCGCGATAGCAGGAGTTCTGAGGAGGAACTGGTGATTGAGCTGTTGGGTGGGGGAGCTGGCCCCACCGCTGAAATGTATCTCACCATGGCGTCTTTGCTGGTCCTTTGCTTCCTGATCGGGACGGCAGCGGTGGTTGCCGGAGTCGGCGGGGGCGTGATGTTTGTGCCGCTGGCCTCGGCACTGTTTACGATCCACGTGGACTTTATCCGCGGCGCGGGGCTCATGGTGGCCTTGGTGGGAGCGATCGCGGCTGCTCCGGCGCTCATGGAGAAGCGCCTCTCCCGAATTCGCATCTCGATTCCTTTGGCGCTGGCCGGGTCCGTGGGCTCGGTTATCGGCGCCCGGGTGGGGCTACTTGTGCCGGAGGACTCGATCATGCTTGCCTTGGCGATCCTGATGCTGGCGGTGGCCGGGCAAACCGCGTATCAGGGGTGGCGGGATCACCGAGGCCGGCGCGGCGAGACCAGGCCGGCGCCATCGGACGATGCAGCTCCATCCGAGCCACCCGGGTACCATGACCACCTGCCGACGAAGGGTTTGTCGGCGCGCATCGTCCGGTCGTGGAACCTGCGTGGTAGCTACCTGGATCCGGGAACGGGAAAGAAGGTGACGTGGCAGGCCCGACGAATCGTGCCGGCGATGGTGCTCTTCATCGGTGTCGGAATGATCGGCGGGGCTCTGGGAGTGGGCGCCGGCTGGGCAAACGTTCCGGTTTTGGCGTCACTTATGGGGTTGCCGTTGAAGATGGCCGCCGCCACCAGCGGGATGATAATAGTCGCCAATAGCGGTGCCGCGGCGTGGGTGTATTTCCGGCAAGGAGCTCTGGATCCGCTGATCGTGCTGCCGGCGGTGGCGGGCATGATTGCGGGCACGCGGGTTGGTGCGAAGCTTTTGGGTCACGCGCGACCGGAGACGGTGCGCCTGCTGGTGATCACCGTGCTGGTTCTGGCTGGAGCTCGCACTCTCTGGGGAGTGCTGGTATGAAGCGGGAATCGTGGCAAACGTTTGCCGGTGCGATGCGCGGATTCCTAATCTTGGCAGTGGTAATCGCGGATCCGGCGACGGTTCTGATTCTCACCTCTCCCACAATCGGTACGGAAGAAATAGTATCCGCCTGGAAACGGTCGGCGAGCCCTCCGGCACGCCTCTTTTCCCTGGGAAACGTGGCCATTCTCGGGTTTCTGATCATCCCGATGGTAGGCTATGTTGCGGCCTTCGTGGCGTATGCCAAGGTTCGGCGCTGGCCGTATTTCGTCATGACGCTGTTGCAGCTTCTCATTTTTGTCACTGTGGCACTCGGGGTAGTATAGGACGTATCTATGGGATCAGCGTGTTGCGGACCGGATCGAGACGACAACCAGAACCAGCAAACCAGTAACACCTCTCATCAAGCTCTTTCGCCATCGCAGAGCGCCAGCGCGCAGGCGCTACGAAGTCGCCTGATCTCCCTGCCCGGGGGCGCCTTCACTATGGGCACCGACAGCGACGAGGGGTTCGCCGAAGACGGTGAGGGCCCCGCGCGGAGCGTCACCGTCTCGCCCTTTGCGGTAGATCCTTTTGCCATATCCAACGATGACTTTGCCGCGTTCATCACGGAAACGGAATACGTCACCGAGGCCGAACGGTTCGGGTGGAGCTTTGTCTTTCACCTGTTTGTATCCAAGACCGCCCGCAAGCGGAGCGAGGTACGAGCGGTTCCCGGCCTGGAGTGGTGGCTGGGAGTGGAACGGGCGTGCTGGAAGCGGCCGGAGGGGCGCAGCTCCAACCTGAAGGGCCGCGGCGATCACCCCGTCGTTCACGTGAGCTACGCGGATGCTCTTGCCTTCTGCCAATGGGCCGGCGTGCGACTCCTCACCGAGGCGGAGTGGGAATACGCCGCCCGGGGCGGCCTCGAGCAGCAGCGATTTGCCTGGGGCGATGAGCTTACCCCCGGCGGCAGGCACATGGCCAACATCTGGCAGGGCACGTTTCCCACCTCCAACACCGAAGCCGACGGCTACGCGGGAACCGCCCCGGTGGACAGCTTCTCCCCCAACGGCTTCGGACTCTACAACGTTGCCGGCAACGTCTGGGAGTGGTGCGGTGACTGGTTCTCCCCCGACTGGCACCTGCCGGAGACGCCTGAGACGAGAATCGACCCCGCCGGACCGAGGCGTGGAGATCGCCGTGTGAACCGCGGAGGCAGCTACCTCTGTCACCACAGCTACTGCAACCGGTACCGCGTAGCCGCCCGCAGCTCCAACACCCCGGACTCCAGCACCGGCAATCTGGGGTTTCGGGTGGGGCGAGGTACGAGATCTTCTGAGTTATAGAGGATCGCTGTTTGTTGTCTGCACCTACGGGCTACGGATGGGAGTGCCCTGTTCGATCTCTTGGCTTGCGTTCTCCCGTATTTTGCGAAGAACATTCTTCGCCACTTGAATATCTGCTGGATCGATTCCCTCGGTAAACGCGTCCAGGTAGTCTGCTGCTACCGATGGGAGTCTGTTTTTCAGAGACTCTCCATAATCCGTGAGATACACCCGGTATGAGCGACGGTCTCGATCATCCTTGTGGCGTGTTACCAATCCCTTCCGCTCCATGACGTCAAGTATGCGGGTGACGGTCGGTCGGTCACGAAGGGATCCATCAGCCAGCTCCGACTGGCTCTGCCCATCTCGGTCCCAAAGTCGATACAGGACGACCCATTGATAGGGAGTAATGTCGTACCCGTGTTCACGAAAACGACGCCGCAGTCCTCGCTTCAGAGCTTGTTCGGTAGTTTCAATGAGGTATCCCAGCGCCGCGTCAAGTTCGAAATTCATCCCGTCCCCCAATTGCCAGTATCATTTTGTCTCAACACCGTAACACACCTGGTATTTCAAACTCCGTCGTCGAAATTTCTTGACTCAGGGTTAAGCCGAGTTTACACTACATATAGTTAGCACGACAATAGTTGTTATGCTAACCAAAGGTCTGAGCGACAGAGTGTCGCACGAACTCAAGGAGGACAGTGATGAAGCGATATGGGATGGCGATCTTGATTATTGCGCTGATAGCCACTTCAGCATTCTCGTCTGGTCAGCAGGCAACACAGTCAGATGAGACTGGCTCAAGTGAACAACGTACATTGCGGGTATGGAAGTTCGGTGGGCCCCAGCATGAACGTGAATACATGCTTGAGAAGATAGCTCTCTTCGAAGAACGCAACCCTGGCATTCAGATCGAGTGGATATACCAGAACTACGCCGAACGCCGTACACGGGTCATTACAGCCGCCAACGCCGGTAATCTGCCACACGTCATATTAACTGATGGTCAGAGCATTCCTGAGTTTGTTCAGCTTGGCATCGTTCAGCCATATGAACAATTTGCTCCGGAACGGGTTTCGGTGTGGCGTGAACGATTCGTAGAAGAGGGCTGGGATACGGGAGTTGTCGATGGTCAGACCTATGGCGTATCCACGTACGTCGATGCCGCCACCATGATTGCGTACAACACCGAAATGTTCGAGGCTGCGGGTATCGTGGACGAAAACGGAATCGCACGGCCCCCGAGTGACTGGGCCGAAGTTCTCGAAATCGCGCGAGAGTTTCGATCGCAGGGAATGGCTGGCATTGCTCTTCCCGGTAGCAACGCCCCAAACGACGTACTGACCTTTCAGGGAATCGCGTACAGAAATGGGGGGCGCTGGATCGAGAATGGCCAGGCTCAGGTAGATGGCCCGGGATTCGTGGATACTCTCCAATTCTACCAGGACCTGACTGAGTATGCGCAGAGTGGATATTCGGAAACGAACTTCCGTCAGGCAATGGAACTCTTCTTCCAGAGCCAAGCTCCCATGGCCATTACGATGTCTTACGCGCCGATTCTCCGTCAGTCTCTCGGGGCACCCGCGGATTTCCCCTACAACATCGCGCCATTTCCCCGGAGAGCAACCGACTCCGGCAATTTCCCGTCGGCGAGCTTCATAATGACTCCCACCGTGGCCCATTTGGTCCCGGCAGATCTTCCTAAAGAGTACGAGGATGCCGTTATCCGTTACGTCGACTTCTGGATGACTGAAGAGGCGCAAGAAGGCTGGTCAGGATCAGTAATTGAGGGTCGTCTTCCGATCTTGAAGGCGAACCTTGCCAGTGACGGATTTGCCCGAGTGTATCCGGACATGGCCGCGGATTATGAACGAGGACAGCTCTTCGAGGGTGCGCTGCCGATGCCCGGGTTTCCCGGTCTCGCCGAGTCTGAACAGTTACTTATCGATGCGTTCCAGAGCGTGCTAATCGGCATCGAAACGCCTGATCAGGCATTGGGTAGGATCAATCCACAGATCCAGCAGCTTTACGACGCAGCTCGATAGTCGTCGGCGTTGACGTCAGCTAGCTAAACCGTCTGTCGCGAAATCCGCGTCAGACGGTTTGTTCCTATCCTCACACGGACACAGCGAAGGAACTCAATATGGCACGAAATGCGGTTAGTACATTCGAGCACGCGCAACGGAGATTGTCCGTCTGGTTCGTAATGCCCGGATTCTTGATGATATTCATCGTGATGGGCGGAGTCGCGATATACAGCTTTGATCTGTCGTTTCGCAACCTCGAACTCCTGCGAGGGTTCTCGTCAGACTATGTCGGCTTTGAGACGTATCGTACAGTGCTATCGAGGCGCGAGACGATTCCGGTAATCGGCAACACGTTGTATTGGGTTAGTATGAGCACAATTTTGGTGATCGTGCTCGGTATCTCCGTGGGCTACCTGGTTTCGGATAGCACCAATCGCGTTACCCGAATCTCGAGAGCGGTCATGCTTGTTCCATGGGTATTGCCGGGTGTCGTCGTTGCCGGATTGTGGAAATGGATGTACAACGGCCAGAACGGACTTATCAATAAGATTTTACTGGATATTGGCGTCATAGAACAGGGCTTTCCGTTTCTTGCTCGTCCGGAGACTGTTCTTCCATCGGTAGTGTTGGTTATCGTATGGCGACTCTTTCCGATATACGCATTGGTGGTGGCTTCCTCAATTCAGTCGATCGAGATCAGCTTATTCGAAGCAGCCAAAATGGATGGAATCTCCCCATGGCAGGAGTTTCGTTTCATTATCCTTCCCAGTATCAAGTATCAGGTTTTGACGATGGGGGTCACCGTCCTCATCTGGATTACGAACAATCTGGTACTAGTGAACGTTATGACCGGTGGGGGGCCTCTGTACTTCAGTAAAACACTGCCCGTTTTCATGTATGAACTTGGATTCCGCTACGGGAAGCTCAGCGAGGCTGCCGTCGTGACGGTATTCAACCTCATTATCCTGTTAGCGTTAAGCGTCGTGTACCTTGCCGTGTATCGCCGAAATCAGCGGGGGGACATCTAATGGGAATCGCGAGAACCCGAACGGGCATTCACGGGGCCAGTATCATACGTGGTATCCTGTCGCTGGTCCTGCTGTGCATAATAATGATCCCCTTGTTCTGGCTCTTCATTGCGGCTTTCAAGACGCAAGCGGATATCCAGATGATTCCGGTTCGATGGTTACCCAAGGAACCTACCCTCGGCGCCTTTTTTGCCGTCTGGTTGGATCGGACGGGAACCGGCGCACTCTGGACTCGCTATTTCTTGAATACAATACTGGTCGCAACCGTAACAACAACGATCGTTGTTTCACTTGGCACGATGGTGGGATATGGGCTCGCCAGGTATCGATTGAGGGGAAGCTCCTTTGTCCTGACGGTTCTGTTGGTAGCGCAACTCTTCACTGGGCCTGCGCTCATGATTCCGGTATACGTCGTGACGGCCCGGATCGGTCTGCACAACACCTTGATCGGCCTTATTATGGTTTATGTAGTATTTCAGACTCCCTTCGCGTCGTGGCTGTCTTACAGCAATTTTCAAAACCTACCGCGAGAGCTTGAGCAGGCGGCGGCGATTGATGGGTGTTCACCGTTGCAGGCGTTTCTGAAAGTCACTCTACCCTTGAGCAAGATTGGGATTACTACAGTCGGCCTGATGTCGCTGCTCCTGACGTGGAGCGAGTATCCGTTCGCGGTTGCTCTGCTCGAGACGACCGAAAAACTGACTGTGTCTATCGGGCTTGCCCGTTTCATAACTGCGTTCAACGTCTATTGGAATCAGATGGCAGCGGCGTCGATCATTATTGCGATTCCGGTCTTGGCTATTCTTATTTTCACCCAGAGGTACTTCATCCAAGGATTGATGGCGGGTTCCGAAAAATGAAAAAACCGAATTTACTGTTTGTCTTTGCCGACCAGTGGCGCCGAGAGGCTCTGGGTTACACAGGGAACCCCGATGTACGTACACCGCATATCGACCAGTTTTCCCAGGCAGCTATTGAAGTCCCGAATGCGGTTTCCACGTGTCCGGTGTGCACCCCGTACCGGGCAAGTCTACTTACGGGAAAAAAACCTCTCAGTCACGGGGTTTTCACGAACGACGTGCTATTGGATCCATCGCTGCCGAGCATTGGATCCACCTTCAAAGAGGCAGGGTACCGAACGGCCTATGTTGGGAAATGGCACGTTCACGCGGGAGGAAGGAGTGCCCCAATTCCCCGTCATGAGCGTATGGGGTTTGACTACTGGAAAGTGCTTGAGTGTACCCATGACTACCTCAATTCCAAATACTACAGCCAGGACGAAACCACCCTGTCAACGTGGGACCGCTACGATGCGTACGCCCAAACAGATGATCTGATCGGCTATTTGGAGACTACCAAAGACGACGAGCGGCCCTTTTGTGCCGTGCTGTCCTGGGGGCCTCCTCACGCGCCGCCCCCTTATGCGGCCACATCGGCATACGATCAGTACCCCCCTGAATTGGAAGGCACGTACAACGCAAACGATCTGACGCTGCGTCCCAACGTCCCTCCTGAGATCGCGCCGATCGCGAGAGAACTATTGGCCGGGTATTACACGCATTGTACAGCTTTGGACAATGCGTTTGGAAAGATCATGGCGTATCTATCTGATCATGCGCTGATGGATGATACAATCGTGGTTTTCACCTCCGATCACGGCGACCTGCTTGGGTCGCATGGTCTGTACAAGAAGCAGAGTCCCTTTGCGGAAGCGATTGACGTGCCGTTTCTCATCCATGTTCCCGGGGCGCCCCCGGCGGTTCGCGACCAAATTATTTTAGAGCCTGAAGACATCATGCCAAGTTTGCTTTCCTTATGTGGTGTACCCATCCCCGATACCGTGGAGGGTGTCGACCTGTCTGCTGAAATACTTGGAGATGCAGAGCCTAGGCGGCGGGGAGCGTTAATAGCGTTGTACGTTGCCAACGGTCAATGGCGAGAAGGTAGGGATGGTGGACCCCTGAACATCTATGGCCGAGAGTACCGTGGAATTCGCACCGAACGGTATACCTATGTGGTTGATCTAGATGGACCGTGGCTGCTATTTGACAACGTGGCGGATCCATATCAGCTATCAAATATTGTCAACCATCCCGAGGTCAAGGCGATTCAGCGAGATCTTTCTGATTTGCTCTTCTTGCGGCTCGAGTTGATGGACGACGCTTTTGAGTCCGGTGCTTCATATCTTTCACGATGGGGCTATGTGGTGGATGAATTCAACAGCGTTCGTTTCAATCCATGATTCTTGAAGGACTCTTCTTGACGCTATGAACGAAAAGAGCGGAAGACCTGCCCATACGTAAGGAGCCGCCCGCAGCTCCAACACCCCGGACTCCAGCACCGGCAATCTGGGGTTTCGGGTGGGGCGGGGTACGAGATCTTCTGAGTTATAGAGGATCGCTGTTTGTTGGGGTAGCCACGGCGATCAGAAAAACACCACCAATCATACTACCTCCACCAATCCCGAGCTTCGAATGCGTTCGTCATTGGTAAGCAGGCGCGCGCCGTAAACACGGGCGGTCGCGACGATCAGTCTGTCCGCGGGATCGCGGTGTTCCCAGTCAGATAGATCCGCAACGTCTGCGGCGATATTGGAGGTGATCTCCGCAACGCGAACCAATGGCGGAGATACTGCGCGCGTAATCCATTCTTGTATCGGCAGCTGAAACGTCAGGCAGCCGGTGGAAGCGAGCATCGCGATCTCCCACAATGTTATATCCGCCACGATAGCGGGATTTTCGGGGGTGATCGTCTTCACGACGTGGCTCTGGGCAGGAGTAAGCCGGTCTGGCTCTGATACCCAATAGACGAGAATGTGCGTATCAAGGACAGCGCGCACAGTAAATCAGGACCGGATAGGGGATATTGCATCCCAATCATCGATGGCAGCGACCGGTTCTTCAGTCGTGCCGCACATGCTTACGGTTCCGCGCAGTGTCTCCTGCGGAATCGCCTCGTCGACCCCGCTGTACGGCACTAATTGGGCTACCTGCCGTCCTCGTTTGCTAATCACCACCGACGCCCCGGTCTGACCAACCTCATCGATAAGCGCCAGGCACCTGGCCTTGAAGTCGGATGCACCCATCTTCTTCATATTGACCAGTATAATTGACCGGTTAATGATATGCAACGCGAACCCGCGGCGGTGTGGCGAAACGGTCGCCTTGCGGATCTGCACCGTCAGGCGAAGGCGGACGCTGAGAGAATTGTCGCGTTCATCAGTGACATCTATCGTCCTACCCGGATCCTCCAATGGGGATCGGTTCTCGAGCCGGAGCTGTTTCGTGAGTATTCGGATATCGATATCGCGGTTGAGGGAATCACCGATGCGGAGACGTTCTTTTCTCTCCTCAGTGATGCCGAAAAGATGACCGAGTTCCCGGTCGATATCGTTCAGCTGGAACGCATCGAACCTGAATTCCGGGAGTTACTCATGCAGAAGGGACTGATCGTGTATGAGCGGTGACGGCGCGATGGCATGCAGAGTTGCTTGATAAAATGGTTCTTGAAATAGACGGCATACGGCCCCGGGTAATTTCCGACACCACCCGGGATGCCCTGCGAGAGCTGATACGATTCCGTCACTTCAAACGGTACTATCTGGAGTTTGAATACGACTGGGACAAACTTGCCTTTCTGGAAAAGAAGTTTGCCGCGGTTCGCGCCACCATCCACGACGAGATCACACAGTTTATTGGCCTGCTTACCGCGTAACGAAATTTTAGCACAGTAGTGACATTGTTCCGACGCAACGGGACACATCTCGCTATGGAGAAGCTCATGCGATGAAGAAACGCGCGGACACTACGGGGTTGGATTGGTACACCCTAATTCCCCGCCGAAATTATACCTACACCGGCGGTGAGATTTCGAAGGCGGCGTAGATCTGCTTTTGCCGTTTGGTAAGCGGAAACAGAATCCGGCGACCATCTGCGATCTGAGTCCTGGGCTTTTCCATTGTCCGGATCAGATCCTTGATCGTCATGTACCGATAGAGGTCGGTGTCGCTCATCACGCGATGAGCACGGGCGCAAGTACGATACCGGGTTTCCCGAGGCAAACAGGAACGACGCCAAGGTAAAGATCTGTTCGTGATCGTGCGGAAAGACCTGCCGGAGCACGGAGGAAAGACCGTTCTGATCCGCGATCCTGCAGAGTAGGTGAACAAGCCCGGTGTGCAGAATAGTTGATCGCCGGAGGTCCTCAACGCTGAACTCCGGTGTTGATTCCACCGATTCAACGGGCGTGCCGGCCTCGGCCATCCGTCGGATGTACTCGGGCTTATAGATCGGCCGCCCAGGCTTTTTGTCGATCTTCCCGATCGGGACCCGGCGATTTCGCGGTTTCCCTTCTTCATTTCGGTACGAAACGGACTCGTACAGGTAGGTATTGCCACCAACATTCTGCCGAACGATTGAAGCCACGCAAAAAACCCTCCCCGTAGGTTACAATCCCCGCTCCGCCGGTGTGCACAACCCGAGAAAGGAGAGCTCCGGTTCTCCTTCTTGTATTGCAGCTCGCTTGCCACTCTTCAACGCGGTCTCGCGCTTGGGTGGTCCCGAGCGTTCTCCGAGTTATCGGTGCTTCGCTTAGTTCGGCTACCCCGGCTCAAGATCGATTAGCGCGGAAAAGGCGCGTCTCAACTGTGCGATCGCATCTGCGGCCGCTGACGTGGCTCTTTACCTCGTCCAAGTTCTTTCGGTTCATGTTCCGAAACATGTGGCGCACGGCTCGAAGTTCGTCTATCTTCTTGTTTTGGACCCGACAATCGGCACCTACGACTATAGGTTCCGACTACGACCGGAACCGGCCCAGTTCACCACATTGGTTGTCACAACTCTTTGATTTCCTGTTCCGACAGCCCGGTGATTCGCGAGATCACATCACGATCAAACCCTTCCGTCAGCATCTTGCGGGCATCCTCGCGGGCTTTCTGTTGCATACCCTGCTGCATGCCGCGTTGTTCCCCGCGCTGTTCTATCTTGTCTACTACTTCCGCCAGCATGGTTTTCACCTCCGTTAATTGATTGACTTTGTCGATGTCGCCGGTCTCAAGCGATCCGC
>JBBDTM010000051.1:0-6960 GCA_040904425.1 Alkalispirochaeta sp. | reverse complement strand
TGAATCAGCTCGCCAGGCTCTGGCTGCCCAGCGCGGGGATGCCTAGTATTTTCATGTTAATTATCGGACAGCACACTAGTGTGCACCCTCAACGGGGTGGACTATCTGATGGGACGGTGCCCTGCGCCTGTGTCCCACCAGCGCGAGACCGCGCGGCGGGAAGGGTGGATCTGGTGCAAGGATCGGCTCGGATTCACCAGTCCAGGATTCACCGATCAAAGCGGATCTTAATATCGCGGTAGAGATCGATCAGCGGAAGCGGTTCACAGAACGTTCTCCGACAGGGTGGATCGGTGGCGATCCCGTCGTTGAGATTCTCCTCCCCAACATCCTCAAGGATCGCCTGAAGATTGCCCTCCGAAGGCTCCTGTACTGCGCGAAGCCACGTTTCAAAGGTGGAGAGCGAGCGGGCACGGGCTTCTTCGAAGAGCTCGCCCATGTCTGCGGTGGAGGTGCGGCCGGGGTCACAGGGGTGGCTCCAGGGACGGTGGCCGAGATTGATTGCGTCCACGGTAATCGCCTCTTCAGCGGGATGGACTACAGCCAGCCACCGGGATGAGACTTCCCCCCGCCGTTCCCGAAGACGCGCCACGGAGAAGTAACGTTCATCGGGGGCTTCGGTGAACTTGTAGAACGCCAGACTATCGTGCAGGGCGTTCAGAAGACGCCGGGGAAGCTGGCCGTCATCGGCGGCGCTCACCAGGGCTGCTTGTAGCGCAGCCACGAGGTAGCCCCGCATTCGGAAAAAGTCTGAGGCCTGTCGCGGAAGACGTCGCGCGAAGGAGTACTCCGCCACCGATTGGTCTTTCAGAAGCCTCAAAAGCTGTACATCGATGAGCCGTTCCAGAAAGGCATGCATCGCCGGCCGGTCCGGATGGTCGTCGGGGGTTCCCCGCCAGCCCGCGGACCAGTTTATATAGGGATGCGCGATTCGGTCGAACCAGACGTGCGTGATGTATCCCAGCGCGTAGGCGGTGAGGTCATCCTTACAATCTGTCGTGACGGCGCTTACCGCCAATGACCTCAGCAAGGGCGCGTTCCCTTTGCGATGCAGAAGCGCCCCGTAGCGGAATCCCCGTGGTGTGCGCCGGTGATTGTGCAGAAAAAAGTCCGGACCCTGGGCCCCGGCGATGAGAATCGCCCGAACCCGAGAATTCCACGTTACGTCCGGAGTATCAACGCGTTGGAGAACATCTTCAGCCAGAAGAGCGTGACTAATATGACTGGGCATCCAGGGCGACCGGATCAAGGGAATCTGCGTTTCCCTGCAAGGTGGCTTCCACATGCTCCGCGTACCGTTGGGCCGCCGGTGCAGAGAGAGCTCCGGTGAAGAAATCGCACTCAAACGATTCACCGGGGGAAAGTTCCTTTACATTGCCCTTCTCTTTTTCCGCCGTGTAGCCGTCGGGTTCCGCGGTTGCCGGCAATACGAGTCCCAATCCTGCCTGGTTCGGAGTTCGGCAAATCCAGCGCACCGCATGATCCAGTTCCGCGGGACGATAACTGATGAAGTCGCCTTCACCGGTGGGATGCAATTGTACGCTGTGGGCATGCCCCGAGGCATCAGCATCCATGTCTACAAAGAGGACTGCCTCCGGATCAAAGGGCAGGTCCGGCGAGAGAACGTTGTGCTTTTCCGGATGTTGGGCGAGATCGGAAAGGAACTCGCGATAGGCCTGGGTCACGTTGAGATGAGCGGGTACATTATCCCGGACGCGCACGTGATCTGTGTCACAGGGGGCGCTGTATATCAGACGAGCGTTGTCGATCGGCCGAAAATTGACGTGGCACAGATACATATACTCCATGGGAGTCTTGTTCAGGTTCGTCCCCCGAAATCGTACGCGGATCGCCCCGGACCGCGGATACATGCGAATCTCCGGGACCGCCCGGTAATGGGCCCCGAAGGCATGAGCGTATTCTACGCTTCCGGTGACCCCGACGTAGATTCCGTGCTCATCTTCTCCCCCTACGATCGCTGCCTCGTCATAGGAAATATTCGGCAACTCGCCGTGGAGCGGATGGGTGTCGGTCGGTCCCGGTCCGCCGGTGGCGGTGAATCCGCAGTGGATTAGAAAACCGCCGTACGTTCTTAGAAATGGAACGTTTGCGCGAGGTTCGGTAAACATGGACGTCATCGTCTGTCGCCGGCCGAACATTTGCAGGTCCCAGATCTGTTGTCCCTGGAATGGAAGGACCGTGAGTTCGCCGGCGCTGTTTGTGAGGCGCAGCGCTTCCACTCCGGTGGAGAACCGAAAAGCACTTACCTCAAATTCATCGTACTGAAGGATGATCCGCTCATCGCGGTGGAACTGATCTCGGTAGACTGGCAGATGCAACATGGCGCTATTATATCAGCGCCGGAGGACGTTGCGGTAGCCCGAATCTTGTCGTATCATCCCCGACATGATCGTACACACTGGAGAAGCATTAATCGACTTTATTCCCACGACAGCCTCCGACGGCAGCGAAGCGTTCCGTCCGTCACCCGGCGGTTGTCCCTATAATTCTTCGATCGCTGCGGCGCGACTGGGCGTTCCTGCGGCGTTTCTGGGGAAGCTCTCACGAGATTTTTTCGGGGATCAGCTGTTCGCACGCCTTGCCAACAACAATGTGAACACTGATATGGTATTGCGTTCAGAGGATCCTTCCACGCTGGCGTTCGTCAAGAAGAATGAGGCAGGCGAGGCGAGATACGCGTTTTTTGCCGACGGTGCCGCCGATCGAAATTTTCGGCCGGAGGATGTTCCATCGCTGGATGACAGCGTTCAGGCGATCGTCTTCGGTTCAATTTCAGTGATCGCCGATCCGGTGGGTTCGACAGTTCTGAGCATAGTGGAGCGGGAGGCAAATACGCGAGTGGTTTCCTTTGATCCGAATATTCGAGATGTCCTTGTATCCAACGCTGCCGATTACCGGAGTCGGGTTGCCCGCGCCATCGCGGCGTCTTCCGTCGTAAAGGTGAGTGATGAGGATCTGGAGTGGATTACCGGCAGTACGGATCTGGAGGCAGGGGCGCACGCTCTTCGGGAGCAGGGCCCTCTCCTGGTAGTGGTAACCGCCGGATCTGAGGGTGCCCTCGCCGTCTTCGGTGGTGGAATCGTGCGGGTGGACGCCGTGCCGACAACCGTTTCCGATACGATCGGAGCGGGTGACTCTTTCCACGCGGCCTTGCTGAGTTGGCTGTACCGGGAAAAACGGCTTACGCAGGAGGGAATCAGGTCGCTTACGAACGACCAGGTTCGGTCTATGCTTCGGTTCGCCGCGAATGTGGCCGCGCGGACCTGTTCTCGACCGGGTGCCGATCCGCCGTATCTGTCGGAACTCGAGGAAGACCGTTGAGTCTGTGGCCGATCACGTGATCGGCCGCTTAGCAAGCGCCACATCGTAGATCGTGCTGTAGCGAGCAACTTCAAACGCGATCATTGCCGACAGAGCTCCAGGAATTCCGTATCCCGTACCAAAGAGCTCAACCGCCAGTATCGCCCCCGCCAGGGGTGTGTTCATCGTGGCGGCCAGCATACCGCTAAAACCCGCCGCCAGAAGCACGACGTAGCCAACGCTGCCCGGAGGTATCCCGATAAGCGTCGCCACGAGTGCGCCGCCGGCAAGTCCCGCCAGGGCGGCGGGACCGGTGAACCCAGCGCTCATACCAGAGTCGGTAGTGAGGCAGTTTCCTACAATCTTCGCCAGGATCACTCCGATAAGAAGAACGGCCGGTGAGGTTATGGTTGGTAACACGTGAATAGAGAGATCCCGCATGCGGCCGGCCAGCAGAGCCGCGTACAGACCATCACCGGTTCCAAAAAGGAGCGGGGTCATCGTAAGTCCGATGATTGCGGAACCGATCATGCCCACCAGAAGACGGGGAACCCTCCGACGACGGAGATCTCGACCAAGCACGTCCGCCACGAAGCGATACAGCGATGTATAGGCGATGCCCATCCCCCCGCAAAGGACGCCGACTACGACAATCGGTACCAAGAGCGCCCCCTCAGCGGCGAAGGGCGGAGCGATTACGGTCACGAGTGGAGACCATCCGAACAGATCCGACACAAATACTGCAGTACCGGCGGCCAATGCTGCGGGGAAAAGCTGATGATAGCGAAGCTGATCCGTCTGAATCACCTCTACCGCGAAAACTGCTCCGGCGATGGGAGCGCCAAAGATCGCCGCCACCGCCGCGGCCATTCCACTGATCGCGGCAGTCTTGGGAGCGTGATAGTGGGCGTGGTGCTGTTCATGATCCGCAAACAAGCGGGGAAGCAGTCTCTGTAGTCCGATGGTGATCCATTGCGAGAGTCCGGCCACGACACGCCCCATAGGGCCGACCGCTCCTCCGCTGCCATAGCACCCGAGCGTAATCACGGCCGCGGGAAATTTGAGAAGTGTATCGCGCGCGCTCAGAGTTCGGCGCTGGGATCGAACGGAGAGCAGATAGGCGGGAATCCCCTCTCCGGCGGCTCCCGGGGCAACTGTGTAGACTACGGTCCCCACTGCTATCGCCGCGCCTGCGGCCACAACGAGGGGAGAGCTGCCGGTATTGGCCCACAGCTTGTAGAGATATGAGAGGCTCAGGAAAAACGCCCGCACCATCAGAGCTCCCAGGGAGCCCGCGACGACCGCCTGAATGGACCAGCGGATCAGCAAATTCGGTGCGGAAGGTTCTGGTCGCGTCACGGCCCGTCAGTATACCATAACGCACCGAAAGGGGGAGATGTGCGCACCATATCAGTAGAACGAACCACGCGAGAGACCAGCATCACGATTGCTCTGAACGTCCCTGACTCAGCCGGTGAACGCCCGGCGGGGAAAGAGGAGATCTCTAGTGCCACCGGAGTCCGGTTCTTGGATCACATGCTGGAAGGGATGATGTTCCACGGAGGGTTTACCGGAGCCGTCAGTGCCCAGGGTGATACGGATATCGACGATCACCACACCGTGGAAGACGTCGGGATCGTTCTAGGACAGGCGTTTCGGGATTTGGTGGAAACTCACGGGCCGGTGGCGCGTTTCGGACATGCAGTGCTTCCGATGGATGATTCTCTGGCGGAATCGATCGTTGACGTGTCTGGTCGGAGCTATCTCGTCTTTCGCGCAGAGTTTCCCCAAGCCTATGCGGGCCATTTTGACCTGGCCCTGGTGCGGGAATTCTTCCAGGGATTTGCCAACAACGCGGCGATTAACCTTCACATTCTTGGTCACTACGGGGTAAACGGCCACCACCTGGCGGAGGCGATCTTCAAGTCCACCGGTCGAGCTCTGGGTGCGGCGTACGCCACGTCCGACACGGTGCGTTCTACCAAAGGTGTCCTGTGACGCGCCAACCGAGGCGCGTCGGGTTCTACTACGACCAAACAGCCCGGATCTCGTGGCCGCAAGGACATCGCCTGGATTGAGAAGTGGCGGCCTCTACCGATAGACATCTACGACCGGCTGAATGTACTCTACGCACCCGAGAAAGAGGTGCTGTGCAGTGTGCCGGGACACGCTGGTCTCTAATTAACGATCACAACCGGTTCGTCCTGATACGGCTGGTCGTCGTAGTAGTCGTTCCATCGCGGTACTGCTATCTGCCCTTCATCGTTGACGCCCCAGGCCCAGATGGTGCCGTCGGTCCGCAGCCCCACGGTGAAGTCGTTCCCGACGCCCACGTGGTCCCAGTGCGGTTCGGTGTCGGCCACCAGCGGCACCGGCTCGTTGCTGAACTCGTACGAGCTGCCCCACATCACGAGGCGATCATTCTTGATTGCGACGCTATGACCGCCGGCGGTGGTGGTCCACACCTTCTGCCAGTCTGAATCCAGTCCGATCCGGCGCGGCACGGATGCCTGGGTAAGGTTCGGTCCCAGGCCCAGAGACCCGCTTGTTCCGCTGCCCCAAGCCCACAACGACCCGTCGGACTTCCGCGCGAAGGACACGGTGTTCCCGGCATCAATCTCTACCCAGTCCGTGTCGGTCCCTACTTGCGTGGGTTCCTGGTATTCGGTCGGGCCATCGTCTCCCCACACCCAGAGTGTGCCGTCGGATTTGAGGGCGAGGCTGTGCTGGTGGCCGGCGGAAACGACGGACCAGTCCGAATCCGTCCCGATTTGCTTGAATATGGTGCTAATGCTGGTAGTCCCGTCCGCGAGCTGATAGTTCCCGTTGCGCCCGGCAGCCCAGAGCGTTCCCGCGTTGGCGCCGTCCATTCGTATGGCAACCGTATGATATCTGCCCGCCGATACCTCGCTCCACGTCGCGCTTGACGGGTCCGTTACCGCGGTAGGTGTTGAAACGTCGGCCGTACTTCCCGAGCCAAGGCTGCCGTAGGAGCCCTCTCCCCAGGTATACATCGTACCGTCCAGCTTGAGTGCCACGGCGTGGTCCTCCCCAAGCTCGTAGAAGCTCCAGTCGGAATCGGTTCCGATCTGAACGGGAATGTTGGTGTTGGCGCCGATCGTGCCCTGACCCGTTTGGCCGTCGGAGTTGGAACCCCAGGCGTAGAGATATCCGTCGGCGTTCTGGGCGATCACAAAATCTCCGTCGGTTTTGATCGTCGTCCAGTCTGTTGCGGTGCCAATTTGGTGCGGCTCACTGCGGGAGGAGGTACGCCCAAAGCCGTCGCCGAGTTGCCCGTTGTTGTTATGGCCCCACGCCAGTACTCGTCCATCGTCCTTGAGCGCCAGGTTGTAGTCCCGAGAACTCGCAATCGATTTCCAGTCCGTGTCGGACCCAAGTTGCGCGGGTGCGGTCACGTCGTCTTCAGTTCCCGTTCCGAGCCGGCCGTATTGCTGATCTCCCCACACATATGCCGTCCCACTGGAGGTGATGGCGAAACCGTGATACCTCGCCAGAGCCAACTCCTCCCAATCGGTAACCGAAGTGATGATCTGCGTAGGTGTGTCTACTGTGTTGTAACTGTCGCTGACGCCGTTCCCGAGCCGGTATCCCTGCTGACTCCCCCACGTCCAAAGCGTG
>JBBDTM010000050.1:0-135767 GCA_040904425.1 Alkalispirochaeta sp. | reverse complement strand
CTGTCGGATTCGAACCGACGACCCCGAGATTACAAGTCACGTGCTCTGGCCAGCTGAGCTAAGGCGGCGATTGCCGGTACTTTGCCGGAAGGTGAGATCGTTGTCAATCCTTCCGTCACGCCCACGTTCTTACCTCAAAAGCAACGCAAGGGGAGGAGACTCCGGCAGTTCCTGAACCGCCATGCGCCCCCACTGCAAAACAGTGGCACCCCTATCGCCAATTGACACGGTCACCTCAAAATGGTAGGTGCGAGCTCCGTCGGCGGTCCGGTACGACCAACCGTTCTCGTCACGAAGGATTCCCGCCTCAGACCCCGTCCGGGGGCGGTACACCGGCTCTACGTTGATTACTGTTCCACGAACCAAACGGATCCGCTCTCCGTGAGGCGTACCGGATAGTGCCGACGCGGAAAACGGGACAATGGGAGCCTCATGTAACTTCCGACCGATACCGTGCCCGGTGAATTCGGGGATCGGCGTTAATCCTCGGCTCCATGCCGTCTCATCCGCCCGAGTCGCCAGATCACTAAGGCTCATCTCCGGCGTGATGCCTACTATCAGATCTCGAAAGGAGAGCCACGCCCGAAGAAACTCGTCTTCGGCTCGGTGCGACGCTCCGGGCATAAGGAAACTCCACGCCATGTCCGTGAACCATCCACCTCCGGAAGCAGCAATGTCTATCGAGAACACGTCTCCCCGGGAAATCAGACGCTCATCCGGGAGACCGTGAACTGCAACATCGTTCGCACTCACACTGCAGTGGGCTGGATATCCCCGGTAGCCGGCCAATGCGCTGTGTAGTCCGTGGCGGTGCAGAAACCTTCGCACTGCATGATCCACCTTAATGGTGGCAACACCTTCCAGTCGCTGCGCGTCTACCCCTTGGAAGAAGCTCCGCAACGCAGACGACGCTTGCTGCATTCGTGCGATTTCAATTTCACTTCTCTGCACGCCCGCTTGCACCGGAGAATCTCCTACAGCGGGCGGAATAAGACCAGGAGACTGCTGCTTCCCACGGCCAGCCCCAGGGCAACACCGCTAATCGCCAGGTACACCACAGTACGTACCAGGAGTCGCGGACCTCGACGTGCGATCGAATCTACGACGATGAGCCCCACCACAATAATCCCACCCAGCGTCACGGAACCGGACAGTCCCTGGAGCGCGGTGAGCAATTGCAATTGCGTTGCGTCGGAGAACTCCTGATAGTTTCCGGCAAGGAACATCAAGGCGAGCAACAACGACACTCCGAATACGAGGACCACCGTCCGTTCCATGAGTCGCGTTGTCTGTGTGATGACACTTCCTTGATCTTGCATATGACCTTTCGTACTATGCGAGTATACATGGTGACTCCGGTGCTCCGACAACAGCTCAGCCGAGAAATCCGGGAGAAATCGCGCCCGTTGGAGCCGATCACCGGTGACACTTCAGCAGATCTCCACAGGCTGCCCGGAATCCGGTGTGTAGCGTTCGACGTCTACGGTACCCTTCTCGTGTCAGCCGCCGGTGAAATCAGCACCGCCACGGGTGCGTCACGAGACGCGGGCCCCTTCGCCCTAATGACGGATGTGCTGCGACTGCCCCGTACTTTGACCGCATCTGTCGAAGAAACATACTACCAGACGATTGATACCCACCACCAACGAGCCCGGGCACGCGGAACTCAGCACCCGGAAGTCGACATTCGAGCCGTTTGGCGCGAGGTTATTGGCCGGTTCGAATCTCCAGTCCCTCTGCAATCGGAACTGGTGGCCCTCAGTTATGAACTCGCAGCAAATCCTGTCTGGCCGATGCCGGGAGCACTAACTCTGCTGCAATCGCTGGCGCACAGGGGAATACGAGTCGCCCTCGTTTCAAACGCGCAGTTCTACACCCCATTAATTCTGGAAGAACTCCTGGGCGAATCCCTTGAATCGCTACATATCCGACCGTGTATATGGTCATACGAAATCGGTGAGGCCAAACCCTCGCCGGCTCCGTTCCGATCTCTGATCGACGCGTTGGCCTCGGAACAGATCAGCCCCGGGGAGACGCTTTACCTTGGCAATGATATGCTTAATGATATTGTGACCGCCCAGGACCAGGGCCTACGTGCTGTTCTGTTTGCCGGGGATAGGCGGTCGCTTCGACTACGATGCGACCGACCCGAGATCCGGACACGCGCTCCGGATGCGGTGATTACGGATTTGCAGCAACTGCCTGCTGTCATTGGGTCAGAATGACATTGAGTCAGAATGACATTGAGTCACAATGAAAGGATGGACTACGTGAAGAAAGCGATCGTCATACTTTTCCTGTTGATTATTCTTGTGGGAACCGGTTTCGGATTTGGCTACGTTCCGCTCCGCCTTGAACCAGGCTCCCGGGCGGTGATGTTCAGCAAAACCTCTGGTTGGCACGATCAATCCTTCGAAGCAGGTCAGTTTGCCTGGGCCTGGGAGCTGCTTATTCCCACCAATGCCACCCTCTATCCGTTTCACGGTGATTCGCGTCGGGTGCAGATCAGTAGTGAGTCGCTTTTGCCATCCGCTGATCTGTATTCCCGCTTTCTTGAGGGTGAACCGTCATTCGAAGACCGCATCGATATGCAGCTCTCCTATCGGGTGTCGGCCGACGGATTGGCTCAGCTCGCCCCTACGGGGCTCAGGCCGGAAGGGTTGGAGGAATGGTACGCCGACACTGACAGCCGAATCGAGGGCCTCGTACTGCGGATTCTCCGACAGGTTATCGAAGACCCCGCCGCCTCGTCGGTGTCACTCATCGCCACTGCAGTGGCTGAGTCGGTCACGGACCAGCTACAACAGCGCATTCCCGAAATCCAGCTGCTCTCCGTTCTCGTACGGGAACTCTCGCTATCGGATATCGAACTGTATCGAGAAGGCAGAGATACGTATATGGCGGTGCAGGATGCACGCCGGGAAGCTCTTATTTCCGCAGCACAGGACTTGGCTCAATCCCAGGCGACCAGCGATCAGCGCATCGGGAATCTGGAAAGGTACGGACAACTCTTGACCGACTACCCGGTACTATTGGATTACCTTAAAATCGCCGCGGAGAATGGTGCGGACCCTTTGGATCTGACGGATATCGGAGCACTTGAAGCGGTGGCGCAGTAGACCGGGAACCGATCTACGTCTCGTGGTCAATCCTAATCATTTGATTGAGGATCTTGGCGGTGTTCTCCATGAGCTTCAGCGCCGAATTAAGTCTGCTATCGAAGGGGCGATCATCCGCCGGCGTGTTTTCGAACGTCTGATACCGCTCGTTCAACTGCTGGTGAGTGCTTTGCTTGATCAGCTGGAATGCCTGCTGTACGGCATTCAACTGATCCTGAAATTTTTCGATAATTATGGTAGCCTCTCGTTCCTTCTGGTTCACCAGCGCCTTGAACGCGGAAATTTGAGCAGAATCACGGTCGGTACTACTGTACCGAAACCGGTGAAACGTCTTGCCGTCGTCGGAATCCGGCGCAAACGAAAGGTCGAAGTTCCGGAGCCGCTCGGCAACATCATCCAGTCCTGCGATATTCAACGTAAGGTCCACACCAGTCTGTCGTCCCCGCACCGGCATAAGTTTTCCGATTATCCTGAGGAACTCAAGAAAACCTGCGCGATACACCGCTTGAACAAAGGTCTGGATCACCTGCAACGACCGGTACACCAGCAACTGTCCCACTCCCGCCCTTTTGATCGCGGATTGAATCTCCGGATGGAAATACTCGAATTGGTGCAGCCCCTGGGGGAACGTCTCCTGGATGAGCTGCCCGAGCACTCCCATCCGCAGATCGCGAAACCGTCGATCCAATTCTTGAAGAACCTCGATCTTAAGATTGGAGTAGTAGAAATCCCGGAGTCGTAATCTTGGCACGTACGCCAGGAACCGATAGTACGGGTCATCCCGAAAGTACCGGACAATATCGACCAGCGGAACTTCATCGCGAACCGCCCGCGCTTCCTGAACGACTCGTGTGATCGTACCGCGCAGTTGCGGCACTTCTTCCGATTCGGGAATATCGATCGGATTGGAAGAATCGATCCGACCATCACGCACCGCAAAGTAGTAGTTCAGGATCTCCGGAAATATGGAGACCTCTCCCTGGATTCGTCCGACGCTGTACAAAGCCAAATACAATTCTTCCAAGCGATCGAGCACTCGATGGGCTGCGGCCCGCGCAAATTCCACGTCATCCTGGGAGCAGGCCTCACTTTCAGACGACTGGAACTGAACGAAGAAGTCGTCAAAATCATACATGGCGAGGTCTTTCAGGAGGTAAAGCGGCCGCAAACCACCCTCAAGCTCTTCCATCACTGACGGCGGTATCCGATCCACATATTCGCTCACTCGATCAAGCACTAACTGTTTCAATTGATTTCGCGATTCGGTAGTGCGAAAAATCTCTTGCATCTCCTGTGTAGAACAGAACTGGTTCAAACTCCGCTTCGCATCCGGCACACGTCGCGCCAGGAGATAGTCCAGAACCCGCCGAAGCGAATCGGTGTCCTTCCAGAGGATATCGAAAAATTCCCGCGTCGCCACGCTATACCGACAGAGAGAACGCAGCCGATCCGGCAGCGCGGCCAAGAAAACGCGGTTTTCGAAATCGACGTAGTGCGGAGCTCCGGCGCGAACCCTGTCTCGGGATTGCCCCAACCGGAACCGGACAAACACATCCTTTTCGCCGCGACCGGAGATCAGACGTTTGAACCAGAGATGCAGTCTCTCCCACGGACCAAGCCGATTCATGTCCGCGGCAATCAGTTCCGCCCGTCGTTCCTGGCGCAGTTCACCGTGAATGATGCGCCGCCTGCCATCATCCTGGATGCTGAGACTCTTTGCGATTCGTTCCAGTAGCGCACGACGCTCCCGCTCGGTCAACGCCCGGGCGAGTTCGTCCACGTGACGGCCTATGTCAGTCGCACTTCCCACGGAAGCGCGCGCACCATAAGCAGCCGCCCGCTCTGCACGGTTACTCGACATGGTCCTCCTGTACACTCATTGCTAACCCCCACGTCGCCATGACGCCATTCGAGATGATCCAACGGCCACCGGAGACCGTGCGTGGTCATTGTCACAACCTCAGACCCCATCGGAAAGAAGGAAACCGTCTCCCCTGCTTCACAGGAAAACGCTACCTCGCTGTCGACGAGAGTGACCTCCTCCCGGTCCGTGAACCACTTTTTAGGAAACCGGGAACGCTCAAAAAGGGCAATAATTGCCATAAGGTGATCGAGGCGTCCACCACCTCCACCAAGAATACTAATGTCATTTATCGACCGCTTCCAGAGAAAATCCATTGCTATCTCCGTATCGGTCCAATCCTTAGCGTTGGAATACTGTTCGATCTTGGCCTCGGTAAACGATTCCAGAAGTGCCGGGTCACTGATCGAATCCATGTCACCCACCACTCCATCAGGTACGATTCCGCGAGAGGCAGCGTAGTCCAGCCCCGAGTCCGCTGCCACTACCAACCAGCTGGGACGGGAGTCGAAAAGAATCTCGCAATCAGGCCCACTGCCCCCAGTGATAACTAATCCCTTGTACTCTTTCACCAATTCATCCTACAGCGATCACGCCGAACCGGTCAAAAGTAGTTAAGCAACGCCGCCGACAGACCGACTCTCAGAGTAAGGACAAGGATGTCCTATCAATCTCATCAAGGAGGATGACATGATCATCAATCACAACATGAGCGCGATGTTTGCTCAACGGCAGCAGAAGTTTAACACCTTCGAGGTTCAAGGGAACCAGGAAAAACTGTCCAGCGGCTTGCGCATCAACCGCGCCGGTGATGATGCCAGTGGTCTCGCGGTGAGTGAGAAAATGCGGTCCCAGATCCGCGGTCTGAATCAGGCCGAACGGAACGCAGCGGACGGTATTTCCCTCATCCAAACCACGGAAGGGTATTTGCAGGAGACCCAAGATATTCTGCAGCGCCTTCGTGAGCTGGCGGTTCAGTCTTCGAACGGAATCTATACCGATGAGGATCGTATGCAGATCCAGGTCGAGGTTTCACAGTTGGTAGACGAAGTAAACCGTATCGCTTCTCACGCGCAGTTCAACGGAATGAATCTGTTGACCGGACGCTTCGCGCAGGAAACGGGGACCAACACGGTCACCGCGAGTATGTGGTTCCATATTGGGGCCAACATGGACCAGCGTGAACAGGTGTTCATCGGGACGATGACCGCCCAGGGTCTTGGCCTGCAGAGTACCTCCGGACTGCCGCACACAGCGAGCTTTATCAGCCTCTCTACTCCCGACTCGTCGAACTCGTCGATCTCGATGTTAGATAGTGCTCTGAGAAAAGTCAGCAAGCAGCGCGCAGACCTTGGTGCATACCAGAATCGGCTTGACATGGCTCGCGTCGGTCTCAGTGTAGGTGCCGAGAACATGCAGGCCGCGGAGTCCCGCATCCGCGACGTCGACATGGCCAAAGAGGTTGTGGACTACACCAAGAACCAGATTCTTGCGCAGTCTTCTACAGCCATGCTGGCGCAAGCAAACCAGTCGACGCAGTCCGTGCTGCAGCTCCTGCAGTAAGTACCCTAACCTAAGCGGAAGAGAGGGTGCCCTCCGGGGCATCCTCCTTTTTTTGCACCTACCTCTCGTCCCGTCAGCCCTTGATTGACAGACTGACCAACCGTCGCTACCGTCGACTCCGATGATCTCAATACCTCGCCGCGTCAAACGGTTCGCCCGGGTCTTTGACGGCGCCAACCATGAACTCTCGGTAGTCGGTGGTGCAGTCCGCGACTCACTCCTGGGACGTACTGTGAATGACTACGATTTCGCCACTTCCGCTACGCCCGAGGAGGTTCAGCAGCTCTTCCGCCGCACGATTCCCACCGGTATTCAACACGGGACGGTGACCGTCGTGTTCGAGGGATTTCAATTTGAGGTTACCACCTACCGAATCGACGGACGGTACGATGACCACCGCCACCCCGATTCTGTTACGTTCACGCGATCCCTCTACGAAGATCTGCGAAGGCGAGACTTCACGATCAATGCGATCGCCGCCGATCCTTTGACCGGTCGGCTCACCGATCCCTTTCACGGCCGCGACGATTTACGTCGACGCACTATCCGGACGGTGGGCGATCCTGCTGAGCGCTTCGCCGAGGATGCACTGAGGATGCTCAGGGCCGTCCGGTTCGCTGCAACCCTCGAGTTCGAGGTCTCCAGCGACACATTTTCCGCGATTACACCCCAACGAGAAGAGATTTCCACCGTGGCGCCGGAACGAGTTTTTCAGGAGTTGTCCAAGATGATGGAGGCACCTGCCCCGTCCGTGGGCTGGCGTCTCCTGAGAGAGAGTCACCTCCTCTCCTTCGTCGCCCCGGAACTGCTCGAATCCGACGCTCAGGAGCGCCAGGAAAGCACTCTCAGGGGCCTCTTTGACCATCTGGTCACCTCCTGCGACTGTGCATCGCCAGAGGATGCATCCCTGCGATGGGCCGCCCTCCTGCACGATGTGGGAAAACCGCGATGTATGGCGTATGACGACCGGGGCCTTCATTTTCACGGCCACGACGAGGCTTCAGCGGAGATGGCCGCGGAGCTTCTCCGGCGGTTACGCGCGTCCCGGCGGCTGATCGATTCCGTCACCCACCTGATTCGTCATCACATGTTCGGGGTGGCCGGTGACTCCTCCGACGCCGCACTACGACGGTTCGTATCGCGGGTCGGATCCGACTTCGCACTGCCCCTGGTGACTCTGCGGCGAGCGGATATCTGCGGGAAGACCGGATCGCGCCCTACCGGCCAAGACTTGAACGAACTGGAGCGCCGAATTGAAATCGTGCTTCGCGAGGATGCTGCAATCACAACGAAAGATCTGGCGATCAATGGGCGCGACCTCATGACCGAGCTGGAACTCTCTCCCGGTCCGCATATCGGAGTGATCCTCGCTGAGCTGTTAGAAACCGTTCTCGATGACCCCGAAATGAACTCCCGAGAGTCGCTCCTGCACATTGCCCGACGATTCGTGGAAACCCGCCTACGTCAGGATTAGCCCCTTCCATCGGGTGACGCGTTCTTCGAACTAAACTCTGGTGCATCCTCGGCTTGCTCGGAATCCGCCAATGCATCCCATGCCAATCGGGCTGCGGCCTGTTCCGCTTCCTTCTTGTTCTTGCCTTCCCCCGGCCCGTACACGGTTCCCCCTACCTTTACCTCAATCCAGAATGTCCGATCATGATCGGGGCCGGTCCGTTTCAGGAGAGAATACTGGGGATAGGCCTTGAATCGCTTCTGGACGAACTCCTGGAGAAGTGTCTTGTAATCTTTCCGGTGACGATCCTCGAGGACTTTGTGTATTTCCGGTATCAGAGAGGTAAGGGTGAATTTGCGGGCAATTTTAAACCCTGAATCGAGAAAGAGGGCTCCGATGATCGCTTCCAGGGCGTCAGCGAGAATAGCCTTCTTCCCGCGTCCCCCCGAGTGCTCTTCACCCTTTCCGATGAGAATATAGTTATCAACACGCAGACGCCGTGCGATCGTTGCAAGGCTATCTTCGCTGACGACGTAACTCTTGATGCGGGCCAGATCCCCTTCAGGTCGATCCGAGAGCTCTTGGTACAAGTACTCAGCTACTACCAGGCCCAGGACTGAGTCCCCCAGAAACTCGAGCCGCTCATTGTTGGCAATGCCCTCACCCATCTCATTCGCGTACGAGCGATGGGAGAACGCCTGATTGAGCAGTTCGAGCTTCCGGAAGCGCACGCCTGCGTGGTTTTCGAATAACTGAAGCTCTTTCTTTCTCGCCTGGTCTAAGGAATTGCCCTCGTCTTGATTTCGACGAAACATGGCAGGCGATCCAAACCAACCGGGCCCGGGGGACCCGGCAGGACGACTATTTCTGCTGGCTCTTCAGGAAATCGAGTGCGTCACCGACCGTCTCGAACTCGTTCGCTTTTTCGTCGGGAATGGAAATGCCCATCTCCTCTTCGATCGCATATACGAGTTCATAGGTGTCCAAACTATCGGCGCCAAGATCCTGGCGAAACGAAGATTCCGGGGTAATCTTTTCCTCGTCGATCTCCAGCTTCTCGGCAATCAGTTTCTTCATTTTCTCAAACAGTTCATCCATGACGGAGTCCTCCCTCTATCTCTGCCTGTCCGGTGTTAACTTAACTCGTCTTCCTTGATAACTCGCTTGCCCCGATAAAAACCGGACGAGAGATCAACCCTGTGGCGGCGAACCAACTCACCGGACTCCGGCGAGGTTACCAATGTAGGTAGAGCGAGCTTGCCATTAATCTTGCGGCGACGCCGCGTTCTTGATTTCGAATGTTTTCTCTTGGGTACAGCCATGACTATCTATTCCTCTCACAGACGATTCAGTTGCGTAATCAGGTCTCGCGATAGTAAATGCGCCTCATCCGGTTTGTCAACCTCGGCCGGAAACCGACGGAGCCTCGGCAATCCTCCTCCGAAGTTGCTCTTCCACGATCGGAGGCACCATCGCGCTCACATCTCCGCCGAGTCGAACCAGTTCCTTGATCGCAGAAGACCGCAATACAAAGAATTGCGCATCGGTCGGCATGAAGATCGTTTCGATTTCCGGATCCAGCCCTTTGTTCAGCATGGAAAGCTCAAATTCGTACGAAAAATCGGACAACGCGCGCACACCACGGATCATGATACGCGCTCCCACCTTCCGCGCAAACTCTACGATCATCCGTTCCCACACGTGGACTTCCACAGTATCCCACTTTGCAGTCAGCGTTTTCATCATGTGAAGGCGCTCGTCGGCGTCAAAGGTGTACGTCTTTTGTGAATTCTGAGCTACCACGATGTCTATGTGATCATAGATATTCACCGCTCGTTCAATGAGATTGAGATGGCCATTGGTGGGAGGATCAAATGAACCAGGCATGAGTGCGCGCAACATTGACGCTATAGTATTGCCCTATTCCCGCGTTGACAAGGCCCGAAACCCACGGCAGTCTGGGAAACGGTGCGAGCACTATTTCTCCGACACAGCCTGTATCTCTATTCAGTCGTCTTGATGACCGCCATGCTTCTAGTGCCCGGACTTGCAGCCGACGATGTCGGCCAGCGTCGGGACGGACCGGACTGGATACCGGTGGGCTCTGTCTCACCGATCGTTGAGCGGCGGGCTCTTGAGACCCGGGCGCGCCTGGAAAGCCGCTCTCCGCGCCTCCAACAAGAAGCGCTGGGAATGATACGTTCCGACATCGAAACCTATGGCCGCGCTTCGATGCGCATAGCCGCCACTCCACTGGTAGTAGATCTCTTGGGTCTGGAGTACCGGATACTGGAAACTCCCCGGGGCCATTCCGTCGATGTACCTACTCGCCTCTTGGCGCTGCGGGTCCTCGCAGATCTGGGCGGTGATCCCGCCCGCCGACAGCTACGGGAATCTGTACGCATCGACTCAGACGAAACGATCCGCGCTTCGGCGGCACAGCTACTCGCGAGTATTCCCGGAAGCGAACCGGACGCCGATTACCACACCGTTGGAGACGCCCTACTCCGTGCGGTCAGGCGCCGTGACAGTGAACAGGAGATCGCGCGCCTTCTGACTGCCGCTGAAAGGCTGTCGGGGCGCGTCTGGAATCGTGAGTATCCGCCGCTGCTCGAATCCCTTATCGAGATTTCCGGCGGTAGCTATTCATCTTCGATAAGAAGGCGGGCGATGTCGTTCCTGGAAGACCTGTCTGAGCGTTGAAGTCGAGGCTGGGATGTGTCCAGGCCCAGAATCCGGTCCGTTATCCGTCCGGCCAGACGCTCGACGGCCCCCTCAACGTATTCGGGATCATTTATCTGTTCCTGGAGACGGCGGATCCGTGAATAGTCAATGGTACGCGCTACTCTGGCCATTCCGAGTCAAAAGCTCCCCTGATATGCCGCACCGATTCGCTATCGGTAGGGACGAACACAACGTCAAACCGTATAGACATCTCAGCCGTGGCGGATCGATTGGTGTAAAGGTACGTTCGAGCTGCACCGACAATACGTCGCTGTTTTCGGCGATCGATCGCACGGCCCAACGCTCGGTGGTCCAAAGATCGCCAGCTCTTCACCTCTACAAACACGATTTGCCGCCCCGTCTCACATACTATATCGACCTCTCCCCATCGAGTTCTGAAGTTGCGCTCAAGAATCTTGTAACCTTTTGCGGAGAGATAGGCGACAGCCCGGTCTTCCCCGGTCCTGCCCCGCTCAGAGGACGACGGAGAACGAGGCATCTACCGACATCTCCCGGAATTATGTTCCGGCGCGATGCTGGTCAGCGAGTGAATTCGCATCCACCGCCTTCGCAATAAAAAGCTGCTTGTTTTGGGCGAGATCCACTTCAGGACCATTATCTTCGACAAATTCGTGCCCCTCGGCGTCGATAATGATTTTCACCCGTGGCTTCAAAGGTGAGGTACTTTTGTTCTCTATCACACGACACACGCTACTATCACTCAGCAAAACGATACTGCCGATTGGATAAATGCCAAGAACCTGAATGAAGACCTTGAGCACCTGTGGATCGAAACGCGTTCCGTTGTCGCTGAGCAAATTGCGAATTGCGGTATAGCCAATCATCGACGTGCGGTAGGGCTTGTGGGACACCATTGCAACAAATGAGTCCGCCACTGCTATTATCCGCGCCTCGAGACGAATTGCATCCCGGGCGAGCTTTCTCGGGTAGCCCGCGCCGTCCCATCGCTCCTGGTGTTGTAGCGCCGGAAGTCCCACTTCCTCCCCGAAACCCAGTTCTCGGGTGATAATCCGATAGGAATGCACCGGGTGGGTTTGGATCTGACGACGTTCCTCCGGCGTGAGCTTTCCCTGTTTGTTCACGATTTCCGGATTCACACGCATCATACCCACGTCGTGTAACAGCCCCGCGGTAACAAGGGAAAGAATTCGATGGCGAGCCATCTGCAGCTTCTGTCCCACCAAGGCCGAAAGAATCGCAACGTTCAGCGCGTTCTCTACATCTCCCGTCTCGCCCTGCATTCCGTACAGCATGTACTGAATTACATCCCCGGCCCCACCGTTGAGCATTCGAAGCACCCGGTCAACAAGCGACGTGACGATCTCCTGCTCTACCTTCTCGCCCGACCGTATGTGACCAAAGAACTCCATCAGCAAGTCTCTCAGGATTCCGTACTCTTTCGTAATCGCTCTCTGCGAAGGGCTGGTGAACGCCTTAAGGAAGAACGCGTTTAACGCTTGCTGCGGGTCATCGGAGATAGGATCGCCGTCGGTATAGACGTCACGTATCCCCCATTTGCGCAGTCGCTCGATATCACGTTCCTTTATCGGAAGCCCTTCCGGCACGAAAAGATTGTCTTCATCCATGTAGACAGGCTTAGAGAAGCGCTGCCCTGCTTCCAGATCATTCACCGATAGTTTTTTCATTGGTTTTTGTCTGTCTTACATTCTCGTCCATCGCGAGTACGAACGAAAGGACTTCTGCCACGGGAACGAAAAGGGATTCGGGAATCATCGTTCCGGGATCAAGCATTATCAGTCGCTCCGCCAACTCAGGTACTTCAGTTACCGGCACCCCGTGACGACGCGCCACGTCAAGTAGCCGCTGTGCCGCGTGTCCACGCCCTGAGGCCAGGACGAATGGGGCCGGGAGCGAATCGTCGTACCGAATCGCGGCAGCCGCAGAGTCACCCATACTCATCAACTCCCAACTTATTTACTTCTGAAGACGTGCCGGAAAAACCATCTCCATTCTTGTACTGATCGGTATTAGTATGGCCCCTTCCGCTGATCCGAGCAAGTAGTGATTCGGGTATCCGGGGAGCGTCCTTATCCGTTTCACAGGAGACAAGCCGCACACTCCCGTTGCCGATTGTCCAGGAAAACCACCAGACACCCGAGCCCACCCCCAGGGCAAGCGTCGCTTCCCGCGGAGTGTGATCCGTCTGATCAATTCCCACTCTGAGCGTACCGTTTGTGGCATACTTCGCTCGCCGGGCACCGATCGGAATAACGACCCAATGCAGATCACCGCTGCTCTTCAGGTGGTTGAACAATTGAAGCGCGTGTGACGGAGAGGATGTTGTCCGGCTGAGATACGCGCGTAGCCGGGTCGACTGTTTGTGATCCGTAGACCCCTTCCTGGAGCGGTAGTTGCCGCTACGACCATCACCGTCCCAGCGCCCATCGGTGAAAGGCGGTATCAGGCCCCCCCTATGATCTTCTTCCTTGTCAAGATCTATCTCCCGATCGGCAAGCTCCACCACGACTCGAGCGCGCCGATGCCGCGATCGGTCCGACAGGTCTCGTCCGAGACGTATGGACAGCATTCGAACCATTTCCGGTGACAATTCTCGCTGTGAGTTAATGAGGGCGCGCACGACCTCATCGGCTCCATCGATCCGGTGCAGGCCGAGAGCGTTCAGAATCTGCCGTGCCGGTGAGGAAGAAGTCCGACCGACAGAGAGGCCGGCCGGAAGAGAATCGGGGAGGAGCTTCAGCCGCAGCTGCGGCGTTGTGGAAAGAACCAGGAGCCGAACGCTCTTTCCCGGCGGAATGTTCACCTTTGTTACCGGAACGAGCTGTAGGTTGCGCCCGATAAACTCCAGCCGGCCGGTGAGACTGCTGACCGCTGTCCGGAGCGTAACAATAGCCCCGGGACGCAGAGAGGCCGCAGTTGTACGACCTCCCACGAGTCGCGCAGGAAATCCCGCACTCCCTGCGTCCGGTGTTATCATCGGTTTCGCTGGTCAGGAGCCTTTCTTCTTGATCAGTTCCGGAACCTTTGCCGCTTTTCCAACCCGGTCCCGGATGTAGTACAGTTTGGCTCGGCGCACTCGTCCCCGTCGCACGACCTCAATTTGTTGAACCCGTGGGCTGTGCACAGGAAAGACGCGCTCTACGCCCACACCGTAACTCATCTTCCTGACGGTGATGGATCGGCGAACCCCCGCATTCTTCTGGGCGATCACCAGTCCTTCGTAGATCTGCGTCCGTTCCGTTTTACCCTCAACGATGCGAAAGTGTACTTTCACGGTATCGCCGATCCGATAGGTCTCGGCTTCATCTTTCATGTGTCGCGCTTCAACAGCCTGTATCGCATCCATTTCCTACTCCTTCTTCAGCAAATCTTCTACTTCTCGAAATTCATCCGGACTCAAATTAGCCTGCTCCAGCAAATCACGACGGTTACGAGCCGTCTTGATCAATTTCTGGTTCCGTCGCCAGGACGCGATTCTGGCGTGATGCCCAGAGATAAGTACCTCGGGGACTCTTCTTCCCCGATACTCCTCCGGCCGCGTGTAATGCGGGTACTCAAGCAGGCCATCCTGAAAGCTCTCGTCGGAAACGCTCTCCGGTCGAAGCATTCCCTCCCTCAATCGATAGACCGCATCGATGATTACCATCGATGCCAGCTCTCCGGAGGACAGGACGTAGTCCCCGATGGACAGTTCCTCCTCCACATAATGGTCGATGATTCTCTGGTCGATTCCCTCGTATCGGCCACAGATCAAAACCACCCCTTCCATTTCGGACAGGCGCTTCGCAACTGCCTGAGTAAACGGTTTCCCGGAGGGGCTTGGAAATACCACATGCCGGTGCTCCGCGTCAACTGAATCCAGCGCGTGCCCCAGCGGTTCCGGCAACAGCACCATGCCCGCACCACCACCGTAAGGTGCGTCATCACAACTCCGATGCCGATCAGTGGCGAAATCGCGAATATTGACAACCTCCGGAGACAATGACCCCCGGTCAACGGCTTTCCCCACAATGGAAGTCGCAAAATACTGTCTCACCAGCTCGGGAAACAAGGTAAGTACCGTTATTCTGTATTGAGAATCCACGGTACCTCCAGCATGATCCGTCCCGCTCCTGTATCTACACTCCGAACGTAAACCTTCATAAACGGCACGAAAGCCGGCTTCACCTTCGGATCGTCCGATTGCACCTCCAGCAAGGGCGCCTGTAACGCTTCCACGATCGACACGACCGTTCCATGATAGCCGTCATCACTGTAAACGGACGCCCCCACGAGGTCCGCGAAGTAGTACTCATCCGCTTCTAATGGGGCCGCGCGCTCCCGCGGAACGCGAATCTCCCACCCGGTGTACGCCTGCGCCTCCTCAGGAGTGGTTACACCCGCAAGAGAAACGACCGGTGTTCTACCGTGAATCTTCATCTCTCGAACCGCTATCGTCCGTCGTTGACCATCCCTTTCCAGGGACAACTCCGTCAGATTTTCAAAATGGTCTACCTCATCAGAGTATGATCGAATTCGGAGCGCCCCCCGCACACCGTGCGGTTTACCGAGAACTCCGATGAGTAGATCACCCATAGCTCTCAGAAATTAATCCAGAATTTCCAGCACAACCCGTTTCCCGGTACGCGTGGAAACCGCCGCCAGTACCGTACGCACCGCCTTCGCGATCCGTCCATGCTTACCGATCACCTTTCCGATATCATCGGAGGCTACCGAAAGCTCAAGAATCGTGGATTTTTCGCCTTCGATCATGTTCACTTGTACCTGATCGGGCTCATCTACCAACGCTTTGGCGATGTATTCAACGAGATCTCGTTCGAGATCAACTGTATCATCCATATTGAATCAGCGCCTTCAGCCCAGAGTCACGTTGTTACGGTTCAACAGCTTCCGAACGGTCCGCGTCGGCTGGGCACCCTTCGCGAGCCATGCCCGAACCTTTTCTTCGTCAAACCGCACCTGATTCTCATCCTGGTCGGCGATCGGATGGTAAATCCCGACTTCCTCCAGGGCTCGCCCATCACGGGCAGCGTGCGAATCAATAACCACTATCCGGTAGAAGGGTCGCTTCTTGGTGCCGAATCGCTTCAATCTAATCTTGGTGCTCATTCATTTCCTCCTGAGTTCCTACATCTGACCCATTTGCTGCATGAGCTGAGTCTGATATTTCTTATTTTTGGTCATTTTCTTCATCATCGATCTCATTTTATCAAAACGCTTTAACAGCTGATTCACTTCGAAGACCGAAGAACCACTTCCCTTAGCTATGCGCTTCCGACGAGACGTGCCGATTAAGCGGTGGTTTCTTCGCTCTTCCAGCGTCATCGACAGAATAATCGCCTCTTCCCGCTTCATCTGGCCCATATCTACCTGATCCGGGTCAACGTTGCCCTTCATGCCGGGAATCATCTCCAGCAACGACTGTACCGACCCCATCTTTTGCACTCGCTGGAACTGTTCCAGATAATCCTCGAGGGTGAACGTGGCACCGGCCATCTTCTGCTGAATGCGAAGCGCCTCGTCTTCATCAATCGTTTCCTGAGCTTTCTCTACCAGCGAAACAACATCACCCATACCCAGGATTCGGGAGGCGATACGGTCCGGATAGAACGGCTCCAGGTCCTCCGGTTTCTCCCCGATCCCGATGAACTTAATCGGTGTTCCCGCGATCGTCTTGATTGAAAGAGCCGCGCCACCGCGGGTGTCACTATCGAACTTGCTGAGAATAACCCCGGTGAGCTCCAGTTCCTCGTGGAACGCCTTGGCAACTTCCACCGCGTTCTGTCCAGTCATCGCGTCAGCCACCAGGAGCCGCTCATCCGGCTTGGCTACCTTGGAAACGGCGCGAATCTCCTCCATGAGCTTCTGATCGATCTGCATCCGTCCAGCAGTGTCGATAATCAGCGTGTCAAAGAGCTCCTTTTTCGCGCGTTTCTGAGCCGACTTCACCACTGCCACCGGATCCGAACTTCCCGGTACGGCGTGTACGGGAACTCCGATCTGCTCGCCGAGCTGCTGGAGCTGATCGACTGCGGCCGGTCGAACCAGGTCCGCCGCCACGAGAAGCGGTTTTCGGCCTTCCCGGGCCAGTCGCCGCGCCAGTTTCGCCGCTGTAGTCGTTTTGCCGGAACCCTGGAGTCCGGCAAAGAGTATTACGCTCGTGACGTCCGGGCCGCGAAGGTGCAATTCTTGCCGCTCGTCACCGAGAAACTCCACGAGCTTGTCATGTACGACCTTTACGAACTGTTGCCCGGGGGTTACCGACCGTAGTACCGCTTCACCCGTGGCTTCGCGGAGAGTGCGACTCACAAAACGGCGGACCACTTTGAGACTTACGTCCGCCTCGAGAAGGGCTAATTTAATCTCTTCCACCGCATCCTGGACGTTCTTTTCCGTAATGCGGTTTTTGCCGGAGATGGAGCGCATGCTGTCTGTCAGTCGGTCACTCAACTTGTCAAGCATTGATCATTGTCCCACGAGTCGAACGATAGTTATAGGAAATCTACAGGCCCATGTCAATCAGCGAATATGGAAGAAATGACGATTTAAGTACTCTATTCGTTCCCTGGCCCGCCGTCTACGACGGCTCAGGGGATAGTCGTCCACCAGCGACTGGTACAAGTCCCGAGCAACACGCAGGTCTCTACCGTCCCATTCAGCCTCGTACAATTGTGCCAGACGAAAGATGAGTTCGTCGTCGCTGCCGGCCGCCTCCAGCCGCATGTCTTCCAGGAGACTCACCGCCGACCGATAATCCTGAGATTCTTCAAACTCATCAACTGTCCGAAGGAGTTCCTCAAACGACGCGCCTTCCATACCCTCAGAAGTCACCCCTGCACCGGATGATCGGTCCGCGTGAATATGACCGCCATCGGTTTCCACGCGTGCGCCGGTCCGCACCGAGTCAATCGGCACCGAGTCGTCGGTACCCCCTTCTCGCTCCGCCTGCACGAGCAGAATCTGTTCCTCGTGGCGCGTGCGGCGACCGGTGGCAAGGTCCTGTGATTCGAACTCCAACATCACCCGGTCCTCGGTAGCGCCACTGGAAGACGCGCCACGAAAGGAGAACACTACCGAATCATTCTCAGCGGACCGATCCAGAAACTGAACGTTCTCGCCGCCCCCGAGAAATACCCATCCTCTACCGGGCAGGGAAACGTGGAACCGACGTCCTGCGACCACCGTCTGTTCCCCGGAGGTGTCTTCTCGAGGCCACCGAGCGGATAGCGCCCCCTGTTCACGATCAGGCCGTGGCGCCGTTGCAACGTCTGAAGAGACCGATCGAGCGTCGTCAGCGGACGAGACATCCTCAGGGCGTGTGATGCTCCCGATCTGATCCAATTCCGGAATGATCCTTGGCTCATGAGACGGTCCAGTTTCTTCACCGACCGTGTCCCCGGTGTCGGCATCACCGACGGGTTCCTGGGACGGCGTCCGCAACGTGATTGCAGGAATTGGTACCGCCTTGTCTTGTGCACGAGTGTCGGGAGACGAGGCAGTCGGTGGGTATAGCGGAGTCTCCGGCACTTCCGCCGGTCCTCGGTACGGCACCGGCGGCGCCGGCAGCACCGGCAGCACCGGCAGTACCGTTAACTCCCGTGGCGTACTTTTGGGGATCGTATCCGTCGACGGAACCCACACAAGTGCATCGGGTCGAGGCACGGCGGGCCGGTGCGCAATGCTGGGGACAGACTCCGGCGCGTCCGGGCCGGGCCCCGCAGTTAGAAGTGCCTCCGGAGGACTCCACGGCTCTCCTCCGTCATCCGCCCTTGGTTCCGGCGAGGTTGAGACGCATCCGGCAAGTACAAATACAATCGCCAGAACGAGTCCGAGCATCTCGCTGATACGTCCACCTTCGTCAGTCCTCAAACAGAAGGTCCTCCACCGCTTGCTCTACCCGTGGGTTCAGGTCGGTGTATAACGCTTCCAGGGAATCCAACTTCAGTCGTTCCACCCGCTCTCTCGGGAGCGGCTCCTCCGGATCAACCACCGGCCGAATCTGCGGAGTCAACAGCTCCTCCTCGACGCCGGGGAATCGAAACGTCGCCCCGGGAAGGACAAGTTCCCGCTCCGTGTAGCGCCCGGTCCGATCGTCACCTTGCGGTTCTTCTCCCCGCAACACGATTACCCCAACCACCAATACCAGAATTGCGGCCGCGCCACCAATGGACCACGGCATCCACCGTCTCATTCGTAGTCCTCGAATCCGAGGACCGGCTCCGCCGCGTCTTCCGCGTCCTCATCCGGCTTCACGCCGTTGCCGTCGATCCTGACCGCCACCACCTGACTAACACCGTTTTCCTGCATCGTTACGCCCAGCAGCGTTCGCGCGCCGGCAACAGTCTTCTTGTTGTGAGTAATCACGATAAACTGAGACTGTTCACCAAACTCATGGAGCATATTCACGAATCGGCTCACGTTATGTTCGTCTAACGCCGCGTCAATCTCATCGAGCAGGGTAAACGGTGAAGGACGCACCATGAACGTTGCGAACAGGAGTGCCACGGCGGTAAGGCTTCGCTCGCCACCGGACAGAAGAGCGATATTCTCGAGTTTTTTTCCGGGCGGTTGTACGAGGATATCGATACCGGAATCGAGGATATTGTCCGGATCAGTGAGACGAAGTTCCGCCCGACCACCACCAAACAATCGCCGAAACACGGTGTGAAAATTCTTGCGAATCCGATTGTAGGTCTCTACGAATAGCTGTTCGGACTCCCGCTTAATCTCGGTGGTCACCTGAACCAGGTCATGACGCGCGGATCGCAAGTCTTCGAGCTGAGAGCTAAGAAACTCATAGCGGTCGGCGATCTCGGCGAACTCCTCAACTGCCATCAGGTTGACACTACCCAGCTCCTTTAGATCGGAACGTATCGTTCCGATCTGTTCTCGCAGCGCTTTCTGATCGATCTCCGGGGTGAGTTCACGGGACTCAAATTCGCGCAGATCGCGACCGTGGCGTTCGGAGAAGCTGTCATACAGGCCACGAATTTCGGTACGTTTCTCCGCCAGACGAACCTGCACCTCTTCCAGTTTCTCCTGCAGGTGCGCAAGATCCTGCATCTTCTGCTTCAGGTTCTGTTCTTCGTTCTTCAAACTGCGATTGTCTGCGGTGATCTTTTCTTCCAGCTCGGTTAGTTCGGACCGCAACGCCGTTTCCTGCCGTTCAAACTCCGCATGTTCCTCGTGGAGAACGCCCATCTGCTCTTCCATCGTCCGACCGCGCTCGATATCCCGTTCGATGTGGCGCGAAACCTCTTCACTCTGCCGTCGGTTGTCTTCGTACTCCCGATCATGCCGGGCGGCTGTTTCCTTCCACGACGCGGCGCGGCCCTGAAGCTGCACACGGTTAAGTTTCATCTCTTCCAGGGTGCCCCGCTCTTTTTCGATGGTGTGCTGTAGTGAGTCTATCTCATTGGAAAGTTCGCGGTTCTGCTCCCGAAGGCGTCGGTTGTGCTCGTTGAGTTTCTCGATGCGATCGTCAAGAGACCGCTTCCGGGTAATCGTACCTTCCGGGGCTAGAAAATCATCAAGAAAACGGGGGATCCGCTCCTGGTAGCGGCCTACCGCCGTTACCACCTGAGTCACGCCGTCGTCAATTGCCACAAATGCATGGTCGGCGGCCGTCACCCCATCTCCAGCATCCGTGGGACGCTGTTCATCCCGCAGTTTCAGCCGATCCAGCACGGTATCCCTTCGTCCCCGAACCGTTATTCTCAAATGCTCGAGGGCAGCGGTAAGCTCCTCCTCAGCGCGCTTCCGCTCGGCACTGGAATACCCCGACTCTCGAAGCTTGGTATCCAGGGCCGAGACCAGTTCGTCAGTAACTTCCCGTAATTCTCGCTGGCACTCTTCAGTTTCCGTATCATTGGCAGCAATAGTCTCATCGTTGGAAGCTATCTGGCCGCGGGCTTCACGCTGCCGGTCCTGGGCACGGGTGATACGGTCCTCGATCGTAACGATTTGTCTGTCGGCTTCAGTGATCTGCTGCTCTGCCTCCTCCGCCGCTGCGGTGGCAGACTCTCCGGCAGTGCGAATCTCCTCAGCTTTGCGTTGGAGAGATTTCATTCGCCCTCGCTCGTTCTCGATCTGATCCTCGAGCTGTGATCGCTGCTCATTTATGAGCGTAATCCGCTCCTTGCGCGAGCTCTTTTCTACACCGAGGCCATATAGCTGCTTTTGCACTTCAACGAGTCGACCTTCCATCGTGTTTACACGGTCCAGTTCAGACTCCAACTGTTCGTTGAGCCGGTCGATTTCGCTCTTCACCGTGCTTCGTTGCTGATCCAGAGCGGAGACGCGTCGTTCACTCTCGTCGTACTGCCCGCGAAACTGTGTCAGTCGAGTCAGCTGCAACGTAACTTCGTGGTCGAATTGTTGCTCCCGAAGTTCCCGATAGCGTTTGGTCTTATCCGCCTGTTTCTTTAGCGAATCGTACGAACGCCTTACCTCGGCCAGCACCGATTCCACCTCATGCATGTTCGTCTCGGTCCGCTCCAGTTTGCGGTCAGCTTCACGACCACGCATCTTGTAGCGCGTGATACCGGCAGCCTCTTCAAAAAGCGATCGCCGGTCCTCCGGCTTGGTAGAGAGGATCTGGTCGATCTTCCCTTGCTCCATGATGGAATACGCCGATTTTCCGATGCCGGTATCGTAGAAGAGCTCCCGTAGATCCTTGAGCTTCACCGGGGCGCCATTGATGAAGTACTCGCTATCACCACTCCGAAACAGGCGGCGCTTCACTGTGATTTCCGGAAACTCCAGCGGGAGGACTCCATCGTTGTGCAGCGTCAAGGTAACCTCGGCCACATTGACCGGTTTACGGGAATCGGTGCCGTTAAAGATTACATCTTCCATGCGCTCCGCCCGGAGCGATTTGGTAGCTTGTTCGCCGAGGACCCATTTTACTGCATCTACGACGTTGCTTTTGCCGCAACCATTGGGCCCAATCAGAGCGGAGATACCATCGGTGAATTCTATATGGGTTCGTTCGGCGAATGACTTAAAGCCGAATAGATCGATACTCTTGAGAAACACGCTTGCTCCTAAATTATAGTCCCTTTAGTATAACTCGCAAGCATGAACGAGCCCAATGGTCTCACATCCACGATTTGCGGCATCGACGAAGTGGGCCGCGGGCCTCTGGCGGGACCAGTGACGGCGGCCGCCGTTGTTCTGACCCCATTCGTGGACCGTTCGTTGCTGAGCGACTCCAAGTCTCTCACCCTCAGAGCCCGGGAACGCGCCTTCGATGGCCTCGAGAAAGAAAGGTGCCCCAGGGGCATCGGGTGGGCGTGGCCGGTAGAGATAGATAGACTCAACATCCATCACGCCACCCTGCTTGCCATGCGCCGAGCGTACCAGCAACTCATCGCGCAGTTCTCCTCGCTCCAGATTGCGCAGATCCTCGTCGACGGTAGATTCTGTCCCGAAATCGCTGGACCGCCCTGCACGCCGGTGGTGGGCGGTGATCATATCGAACCAGCGATCATGGCGGCCAGCATCGTAGCCAAGGTTACGCGGGATCGATGGATGGTACGCTACGCCCGCAACGACGAGCGCTACGGATTTGACACGCACAAGGGATACCCCACCGCAGAGCACCGCGCAGCTCTCAAGCTACACGGAGCCTCGCCGATTCACCGCCGGACGTTTCGCGGCGTCCTATCGGCGCCCGCCCATGGCAGTCAGTCGTCCGTAGAGTCTGAGCCGTCCGGGCCGGCCCCATCCGATCCGGTCCTGGGAGAGCCGGAATTCTCCTGAGAATCCCGACGTCGGAGCCGGAAAGGTTTTCTGTCTCCCTTCGGCTTTCCCCGAGATCGTCCGCCTGGTGAGGAACGTGAGCCCTCACGGGACTCGAGATATTCCAACACGGTATCCAGGCCTTTTCGAAAGAGGCGAAGATCCTCCTCGAATACCACCACCTGATGCCGGTCAAACGCTTCGCCCTCGCCCGTTTTCTTGCTCTCCACCACCGTCACGAAGACGTCGCTATTCCGATTCTCTTTTACGTTAAAAAAATAGGTACGGCGATCATTCTTACTCTTCACCCGTGCTGAAAACAGCTCACCCCGTACTCCCATATGATCACTCCTTGTCCATACACGCGAGCTCGTACACTATCAGAACCGATCCGGCAACGTATATACCGAAATCTACACCTGGGCGACCGGTTGCACGAAATCAGTAGTCATCGCCGACAGATCACGATAGTTCCCCCGCAACTCTTCCGGCATGAGTACCGCCAGCTGATACATGATTTCGTCCGCCATCCTGCGGAGTTCTCCCCGTCCAATTTCGCGTCCCTCGGGAACGGCCAAATAGAATGGGTCTCCCACGCGGAAATTGAGTGGTGTTCGCCGCAACTTTCGCAGATTCCCGGGAAGATCCTGAGCGCCCCATTGCACCATGGGGATGACGGGAACGCGCGCCGCGGTGGCGATCATCGCCGCCCCCGGTCTTCCCCGCTGAAGCTCCCCCGTCATACTCCGAGTTCCTTCCGGCGCAATGCCCAAAAACTCGCCGCGAACAAGGGCCCGCCGGGCGCGCTCCATAGCTTTTCGATCCGCTCCGCCACGGTTAAGAGGGATGACACCCCAGAGCTGCATTATAAAGCGGGTCAGCGGATTCTCCCACAGTTCCCGTTTTCCCAGAGCGGTCTTGCGTCTGGGATCAAGCAACACGTAGTAGATCGGGCCTTCAAAATTGGTCGTATGGTTTGTCACCAGTATTGCCGGCCCCTCCATCGGTATCTTCGAGAGCTCGTTGTGCTCAATTCGGCATACTGCCCGAAGCACTCCGCGGATTGCACTGTTCACCAGAAACTCAGCCAAAGGCATTCTCGTTTTATTTGTCATATCGTGGTGGACAGTGTACCAATTTGAACCTAGAATTCAAAAGGAGGTGCAATGCTAACCGACATAAGTTCCGGCTTTGAGTCATCAACGAATGAAACAATTGGTTTTATTATTGTCATAGCTTTTATTTTTGTAAGCCTTATGGGATACCAGATTTATTTGAACCGCACCAAGGGCAAGCCAAAGAAGAAGAAAACTACTAACTCTCAACAACCGGTACTACAGCGTCGCCCTCAGACACGACGAGACCTGATTGAGCTCTCCAGAACGGAACAACGAGTCTTGGACCACCTGACCTGGCTACTCAAGGATCCCGATCGGCGGGATCGGCTCATCGAAGATGACCGGCTTCTGGTCCGCGTCGGCCGACACGCGATCCGAGAGGGACTCGTCACCGAGGCCGAAGTTCTTCGTCTGTTGAGGAAACTGGAGGTGGATCATGAAGCACTCACAACCGGCGGACGCTCCAGCGATACAATTCCCAGTGGATCTGAAATGTCCATATCGGATCGAAATCTGAACGTCGCCTCGGGTACGCTCCTGCTTACCGCCGACTCAGGGCTTCGAGTGCGCCTCGAAAAAGGCCGGCGCTCCATGCAGCCGGGCACAGCGGTTGAAGTGGTCTGTGGCGGCGATGACGGACTTTTCCGTTTTCATTCGGCAATACTGCAACAATCAGGTAAGGAGGTGCTCCTCCAACACTCCCGGCAAGTGGAGACGGTGCAGCGGCGCAAGTTTCGTCGACGGGATTTAGAGGTTCCGGTGGAGATCACTCTGCCCGGCATAGACGAACGCCCGCTCGATTCGAAATCCCAGGACCTCAGCATCGGTGGAGCCGCACTAAAAAATCCCAAGAAGCGCATCATGACCGGAAGTATGGTACATCTGGTGATAGACGTGGGAGGTTCCTCACCGGTACAAATTTCCGGTACGGCTGTCCGCTCATCGCGGCGGGGAAAGACGATCCACGTCCGATTCGAGAACGTCAATGAGGATACCCGCCACCGCCTCTTCCGCAAGCTCCTTCGTCTTGGAGGCGGACAACGGTAGCGGCCGTACGGTACCGCCCGGTTTTCTTCGATACCTCCGTGGCATTGCCGATAGCCGACCCACAGATGACCACGCTCGACAAAAGAGACCGGACCCCGCAGGAGTCCGGTCACGTGCTTTCGCTGCACATATGAGAGCGAGCGATGGGAATCGAACCCACATCTCCAGCTTGGAAGGCTGGGGTAATAGCCATTATACGACGCTCGCCTGCTTCGGTTGAGGATTGGACGCTAACATGTGCGCCTGATCACGTCAAGAACTATTGCCGATGACGCCCAGCGTCAGACTGATCTCACCGGACACCATCCCTCACCGGATAGGCATCAGCTTTGCCTCATCTGATGACCATCAGGGAGACACCGCGGTCAAAGAAACGAGTCTGGTCGTTCGGCACAACAGCGGGGGCATCCAGGTTCAGCGGCAAACCAGGATCCTGATGTAGCACGATCGGCAAGGATCGCGGATCACCGTCGACCGTAACCAGACGCGCTGCCGGTCCCACAACGATCACCGTGGCGGAATCCCGTTCATCGGCGGTCTCCACTGCAGACAGTATCTCCTCGGCGCGATCGATCTCGAAGCCGTACTCGGTCCGAGCCCAGTCACGCAGATAGTTCTCACCAGCCCTGAGGTTCCGCACCAAAACGGCCGACGAGATCGCGGTCAGCGCCCCCCCTGCACCGACAGCGCCCCAGTTTAAAAGGTCCGATCGGGCGAACTCTCGGTCCATGATCGTATCTCGTTCACCGGGAAAGACATCCGCCTCGGTGGCGACCAGATATCCACCGTACCCCAGGCTACCGAGACCAAGGACTATTCCGATATACGGCCACGGTCGACGCCGTCGTGCATGCACCCGATCCGCTTCGTCCAAAGCTGCTGCAAATCTTCGACGGTCGGAGACCACCTCACCGTTCAACCAGTCGAGATCGAAATCAGCCACCACCTTCTCCATCCTGTCCAGGTGTGACTGCGCCGCTTCCCACCGAGCAGAGCCCAGATCCCGCGCCCAGAGTACACGTAAAATATGGTAATAGGCAGCGCCGTTTCGCTGGACACGGTTTCGGATCGTCGCATCGGAGGACCCGGTGGAGCCGATCTGCCGGTACGTGCCGGGAAGGACCGTCTCCTCTACCTCGTTCTGCTGGACGGACGGGATGGTGAGCCGGAAAAACTCCTCGTCCAATTGCCACGCCCGCTCCAGCGTGCTCTGTCGCTCCCGAAGCACCTCAGTGGCCTCGGTAGCCCGGGCGGTCGCCAGGAGTCCCCGACTTTCACTGAGCGCCTCAAAGGCTACGCGGTAATTCTCGGGTTGGCCCAGAAGGTTTCTCGCGAGTTCATGGCGCACGAGGACCTCCCGCTGTTCTTGCCGAGTGACCTGCGGCAAGCCGAAGGTGACCTCGATCGCCTCTCCCGGGCGGATACGACGTTCCGCCGAATAGACCAGTTGCTCCCGACCTGCCACTGAGACAGCTACTTCAATTCGTCTCCGGCCCACTAGTACCTGCGGGATGGAACGGACATTAACTCCCAGGCGATGGCCGTCTACGGAGACTGAATACTCGACGTCACTCCGCGAAGGACGGAGCACAATCGCACCGAAGTCGACGCGGTAACCAAGCAGTGCCGACGTGGCCATTGCAACAAGCTCATCGGCGGCGTCCAGTATATCGAAGGACCCGAACGCTTCTCGCCGTTGACTCCCGATGATCTGACCGGTGGCGTTGCTCCAGACGGAAGCTTCCAGTTCGACGCGGTCATTTCCGCTTTGCGATATTCGCCCGATCACCGCGCCGTCAATGCGCATTTGATCGGCAATCCTTCGCAGTTGAAGCGGTCCATCCGGCGCATACGGATCGATGCCGGATGTGTCCGGATCCACGACGTCAAAACGCTCACCAAGCATCAACGTGAGGCGCACCGTTTCAGTCATATCCTGGGCCAGGTTGTCCCACTGCTCCACGTCGGTAGTGTTCACAAACGGGACCACCGCTATCCGGTCGATACCTTCCCCGGTTCGCTGAGCGCCCTGCTGGGCGACCACGGACCCGGAGACCAGGATCATTGCACTCAGAACCAATACCCGCTTCAAATGCCTTCCCCTATCCACCCGGTAGCACGGTGGTGCCGGTCTTGATGATGACGTCATCGCCTCCATCAGTATATATCGGAATACCGAAGAGATCATACTTTCCCAGATAGTCGGGGAGTCCTTGCCTCGTTTCACCCAGTGTCGCCCGGTATTCTTGGATGGTGCGATACAGAGACATCGGAAGTACAATCGCCGTCACGGACTTTCCCGTCTCGCGGATTCGAGCGACACTGCCGTACAGTTCGGCAATGATCTCCTCCGCTCGGGGTGACGCACTAAAAGAGGACATCCAGCAGATTGTAGCGCTGAAATATCGATACAGTGATCAGAGAGACGACGGCCATGATCTTGATCAGAATATCCAGCGACGGTCCCACCGTATCCTTCAAGGGGTCACCCACCGTGTCACCCACAACGCCGGCAGCGTGAGCATCTGAGCCTTTTCCTCCGTGGTGCCCTTCCTCTATATACTTCTTGGCGTTGTCCCACGCGCCACCGGAATTCGCGGTGAATAGAGCCATCATGATCGCCGACAGAGTCGTGCCGATCAGCAGCCCGCCGACGAACTCGGTACCCAGGATGAAGCCGCTTACTACCGGAGTCAACACCGCGATCAGAGCGGGAGTTTTCATTTCCTTGAGACTCCCAGCTGAAGATATCTCGATGCACAACCGGTAATCGGGCCGTGATTCTCCGGTAAGAATTTTGGGGTCTTCTCTAAACTGACGACGCACCTCATCCACCATCTTGCGGGCAGCGTTTGCAACCGCCTCAATCAGGATGCCTGAGAACAGGAACGGCAAGGCTGCACCAACCAATCCACCGGCCAAGGTGAGGGTGTTCACCATATCCAGCACGAGGAGAAACTCGCCCTGAGTGTTGTTCGGTCCCGCCTGGCTGTAGAGATAACTGGCAAAGAGACTCAGTGCCGCCAGCGCGGCGGAGCCGATCGCGAATCCCTTACCGATGGCGGCGGTGGTGTTCCCAACACTGTCCAATTTGTCGGTGATCTCCCGGACACGGGGGTCTAATTTTGCCATCTCGGCGATTCCACCGGCGTTGTCCGCAATTGGTCCATACGTATCGACCGAAACAGTTGCCGCGACAAAGCTCAACATACCCACCGCAGCCATAGCGACTCCGTACAAGCCGGCGATCGCGTTGGCGCCGATAACCGCTATCGCCAGGGCCAGAATCGGATAGAAGACCGACTTCATCCCCACCGCGAGCCCCTGGGTGATGTTCAGCGCATATCCCTGCCGGCTCGCCTCGCTGATCGTCCGAGTCGGATGGTGCTCGTAGCTGGTGAAATACTCAGCCAGCTGACCAATCATAATTCCACTGACAATGCCCAGAATCGCTGCCAGCCACGGGGACGCCCAGCCCAACACGAAACCTGCGGCGGACACATCGAGATCCTCAAAATACCACCACGTGACGACTCCCGTTCCCAGCAGCGTCAGTATGGCACTGGTCCAGGTGGCTACGTTCAATTCTCGGTGCGGATCATCGCTGGATTTCTTCATGATCAGCGTACTGATGCCGAGGACGGATGCGACTATTCCCACGGCGGCGAAGAGCATCGGGTAGCTCACCATCTTCGCCACCAGTTCGGCGCTGATCGAAACCGCGGCATCACTGACGGTGTAGAACATATACGCCGCCAGCACTATCGCCGATATGATCGCTCCCACATAGCTCTCAAGCAGGTCCGCACCAAGACCGGCGACGTCGCCGACGTTGTCGCCTACGTTGTCTGCGATCGTAGCGGGATTTCGGGGATCATCTTCAGGTATATTCGCCTCAGTCTTACCCACCAGATCGGCGCCCATATCGGCAGCCTTGGTATAGATTCCTCCGCCTACCCTGTCAAACATAGCGATTACTGAGCAGCCGAGAGCGTATCCGGAGACGGTCATGGTGAACGGTATGAAGTTCACCCCCAACCAGTTGGTAATAATCACCAGATTCCGCGGGTGAGCCTGCTCCAGGAACACCCCAAACACCACGTATATGAGTCCCAAGCCCAGGATCGAAAATCCTGCTACGCTGAGGCCCATCACGCTTCCACCTTGAAACGCGACCTTCAAGGTAGCCCCTACATCGAACGTCTCCCGGGCGCGGTTGGCAACGCGGACGTTGGATAAGGTGGCGATCTTCATACCTATCCATCCCGCGGAGGCACTCATCGTGGCTCCCAGGATAAACGCCAGCCCTGTATACCAGGAAACGACGACGATCAGCACCGCCATAATGAACATGGCGATCGTGAAGATGATCTTGTACTCATGCTTGATGAACGCGTCAGCACCATCCTGGATAGCGCCGGCGAGTTCCCCCATCAGGGCGGTACCCGTATCGAGACGGCGTACGGCTACGAAGTTTATGGCGGCATATCCCAACGCCGCGACCACAGCTACAGCTACAAATCCTAGCATTATTCTATCTACCTCGAGAGATATGTTACCATCTGCACGAAGTGGCACGCAACGATAAGTTAGATGAGACGTTTTGGGCTACATACACTCCGCAGGACCGAGCGGTACTTTGCTTCCTTCGCGGAAAGAACCGCGTGTTACTGATTCGCAAGAAACGGGGCCTCGGAGCGGGCAAAATAAACGGTCCCGGGGGCAAAACGGAGTCGGGAGAACGACCGGTGGAAGCCGCGATCCGCGAAACGAGAGAAGAGGTCGGGCTCGAGCCGTTAGATCCGATACACTACGGGACGCTTCGTTTTGCGTTCACCGACGGCTACAATCTGGAGGTTTACATCTACGTCGCCTCCAGATGGCACGGTACTCTAACGGATACCGACGAAGCGGAACCGTTCTGGGTTGCCGAATCCGATATTCCCTACGATCGAATGTGGGCCGACGATAGATGGTGGCTTCCGGCAGTGTTGGCAGGGGATCATGTGGAAGCTGAAATGGCGTTCGACGGGGACCGGATGATTACGTGGAACATACGCTTCGCTTCGGGAATCCGTCTGACAAGCACCCCCTGACTACGTCTCTTTCTGGGAATCGGCCCATCTGGCCAGAACAAATCCGAAATCGCTAAGCATGTTTAGAAACTTAGAAACAAGAATATGTTCTTGGCCGCCGCGCTCACGGACAACGCGGACGACGGCCCGTTCCGCACGCCGCACCACCGTACGAGCACGGTCAAATTCTGCTCCGAGTCGTGTATCACCCCCGATGAAGAAACGGGGTTCAATGTCAGTCTTCTCGCGCCAGCGGGCGAAAACCCTCTCCAGGGCGGATAAATCTTCGTCATCTATCGTATCCATCGCTTCAAGCAACGGTGAGCCCGCAGGCGAGGCGATTACTCCGCCGGCCACCAGCAATCGTCGTTGTATCCATGAGAGATCCTCATTGAGCTTTTTGTACTTCCCTCCCCGTGACGGAAGCAAGCTCCTGCACACTCCTAAAGATACCTGAGCTTCATCGATCGTACCCAGTGCATCAAACGCAATGTCGTCCTTGAACCGCCGGTCACCGTCGATGAGCGAACTCTTGCCGTCGTCTCCCCCGCCGGTGCGTACCGGCGTGTCTTCCTCAGTATTGCTCATGAAAGTCCTGCATGATGACGTTGTCTCGTAGTTTTCCCAGTGCCTTCTCCTGTATTTGGCGGACACGCTCCCGGGTAATTCCTAGAAACCGCCCCGTCTCTTCCAAAGTGTAAGGTCCTTCTCCGCCGAGTCCGAAGCGCAGCTTGATAATACGCATCTCCCGTTCACTGAGTCGATCGAGAACCTCTTCAATCGTGTCCTGCAACGTCAAGTGAAAAACCAGATCAAATGGTTGCGCCTGCTGTTCGTCTTCGATGACGTCCGACAGTCGTGTGGAGTTGTCCTCATCGATCGGAATATCGAGGGAGGTGGTATCCTGAGACAACTGCTGGATCTCTTCTACCTTGCGGGAGGTGAGATTCATGTATTCGGAGACTTCGCCACTATACGGGTCGCGTCCGAGTTCCTGCGTCAGATGTTTCGCCACGTAGTAACACTTCTTGATCGTGTTGAGCATGTGGACCGGGATCCGGATCACTCGCCCCTTGTCGGCGAGACTTTTGATGATCGCCTGCCGAATCCACCACGTGCCATACGTCGAAAAGCGGCACCCCCGGGTGTAATCAAAGCGTTCCACCGCCTCAATCAACCCGATGTTTCCCTCATCAATGAGATCAAGTAACGACAGACCCCGATGTTGATACTTCTTGGCTATGGAAACGACGAGACGCAGATTGGCGTTGATCATGCGTGTCTTGAACCGTCGCAGCTCCTCTTCAAGAGCGATTGCGTCGTCCCGTGCCGGACACGTGGAGGGAGCCGGTTTGTCCGTGGACGACGTGGCGCGGACCTCGTTGATTTGCGCCCGCAATTCCTGAATTCGTTGTCCGATCGCCTGTTCCTCTTCTACCGAAAGCAGGGCGTAATTTGCGATCTGCTTCAGATAGAAAGACAACGGATCGGAATCACCGAACGTATCGTCCGTGACAACCGTGGAAAGCTTAGGTGGGTGGGCCCTATTGCTGGTGCTCTGCTGAGAGGAAGTTAATGCCATCGTCCGCCCCCTGATTCGTTACTTTTACCTACTATGGTAGCACGCCGGCGGGGAGAATCCAAACGCAATCGAAAGATAGGCTACCCCCGGGGAGCGGCCTCCGGATCGACAAAAGAATTGTTGCGCCACACCGAGAAGTACAGCGCTGCGCCGTCACTGGTTGGCGACACGCCCACGGAACCGAGCACGTTACCCGCCTCGATTTCGTCACCAACCCCGACGTTTACCGACTCCTGACCACCGTACACGTAGATATATCCCTGGGAGGACTGGACGAAAACCACGTTTCCGAAGCTGGAATGCGGCCCGGAATACACCACTCGCCCGCTACTGATGCTGGCTACGGGCGTACCCCGTTCGGCCTCGATCATGACGCCGGGGAACTTTCCCTGGAGTCGTCTCCGATCGCCGGCAACCGGCCACGCCCCACCTTCATCGTAGCTCAGTGGTTGCACCACCGAGGCCGCCACGGGAATGGAGCGAACTACCGCCGGTTCGCTCTGTTCCACAGGGTCCGTATTGCGTTCGGCACCTCTTTCGGAATCGGCTGTGTTCCGGGCAATCTGATCCGTATCAGCTCGAACGGGCACACGAAGCCGTTGTCCCACCACGATCATCGTGTCCTGCAGATCGTTGAGTGAACGGAGTTCCTCGACACTGATCTCATGTCTGCGCGCGATCGAGTACAGGGTATCGCCTTTGTGCACTGTGTATTGCCCGGGTATCGTCAGAACCGTGCCCGGCAAGAGGAGTTCGGCAGCCTCAATCTCATTGGCATCCATCAGCTGTTGAACGGATACTCCGTAGTTTCGAGCGATTGCGTACAACGTTTCTCCGTCGGCGACCTCATGCCGGAGCGTTTCCGAAGTGACTCCAGCCATGGCCCCGACAACAAGTGCAAGACAGATCAGTGTTCTTTTCATACGGTTCTTCCATCTATGTTGTCGACAGGGACTCTATCAAAGTTAAGAGGTCCGGAACGCACCCACAAAAAAACCGCAGACCTGAGCGTCTGCGGTTTTTCACGACGGGAACGAATCACTGCTCTAAAAGTCGGGCTGAGAGGATTTGAACCTCCGACCTCACCGTCCCGAACGGCGCGCGCTACCCCTGCGCTACAGCCCGAGTGCGTACGGCAACATAGCAGAACCATAGTGACTGGTCAACCCGTTTCGTTGACACCCGTGAGGCCACATGCTACCGTTTGCCCTCTACAAAGTACCACATAGGAAGGACATCGAGACATAATGGCAGAGTCCCAAGAAGAAAAAAAGGCGTCCCGCACGACTACCGCCCGCAACCGCCGGCTTTATGTCGGTAGTCTCATCATATTAATTATCGTAGTGGTTTCATTCGTGGGTGCACCCATCATCAGCACCTTCGGTGGCGGCGGCCAGATGGTGTTCGGCAGCTACGCTGGAGAGGAAATTCGGTATCAGCCGGGTAACTTTTTTGCCCGTCAGTACGAAGCGATTGCCCAGTCGCTGCGAGATTCCGGGCAGACCGCCGACCTAGATTTGCAGCTCCGTATCGCGTGGCGCGAGGCGTTCAATAGAACGGTGCTCCATACGGCGATTCTGCACCAGGCTGCGGAAGCCGGCATGGATGTTTCATCGCAGCGTGTGGACGAGTTGATCGCCTCCGATCCCCGATTTCAGTCCAACGGGCGTTTCGATTCCGCCGCATATGAGCGAATCGGAAGTCAGGAGCGCTTCTCGCTGCGAAATTTTCACCGGGAATCCGCCATTTTCGACCAGTTCGTTACCGACGTTCTCACGGGAGCAAAGACCGCTGCCAACGAGCGATCGTTCGTTGCGCAGATGAGTGGTCCGGAGCGTTCCTTTAACGTCGTCCGCTTCCCCTTTTCCGACTTCCCCGATGCACAGGTTCGCGCCTTCGCGGAGGAAAACTCACAGCTGTTTACGGAGCTTGATCTGGCGGTGGTGACCCTGGAAAACCAGGAAGAAGCCCAGCAGATCCGCGACCAAGCCTTGCAACCGGGCAATCCGATCGGCGATCTGGCACGAACCTACTCCCGAGATCTCTATGCTGATCAGGAGGGCGAGATCGGCCGAATTTACGCCTACGAATTACAACAGGAGATGATTAACCCGGACGACGTGGAGGCGTTGTCGGCGCTCGAACCGGGAGAAATCAGTGATCCGATTGAAACTACGGCGGGATGGGCGTTCTATGAGGCGCTCGCTCCCTCGGAAAGCGTCGACCTCTCACAGGAAGAGACGCTTCAAGCGGTACGCAGCTATCTCCAGAACTTCGAGCAGGGTAGAATCCAGGACTATGTGCAGTCGGAAGCGGAACGTTTTACTCAGGGCGCCGAGGCCGAAGGTTTTGCCGAGTTTGCGGAAGCGGAAAGCCGCGATCTCCTGACGACGCCGTTTTTCCCGATCAACTATGGTGATCTGCAACTTTTCGGCCGGCTTGAGAGTTCACAGATTCCGGAGCTGTCGGATGCAGCGTACCGGGAGTCATTCTTTGAAACAGCCTTCTCCCTGGCAGAGGACGCGGTGAGTGAACCGATCGCGCTGCGCCGATCGGTGCTCGTCATGCAGCTCCGCGAAGAGCGCCCTGCGCGCGAGTCAGATATCGCGTTTATCGATCAATACTACGATACACTGCTCCGCGAGTTTCGTAGCGACGAGATCGAATCGGCGTTTATCAACGACGATCTCCTGCAGGATAACTTCGCCCAGGCGTTCAACCGGTACGTTACAGGTACCAACTAAGCGCCTACTGTGGACGAAACCTCGCTTCGTATAGAACGCCGCTCCGGCCCCGGCGGAGCGGTGATCTACGCGGAGGGGAGGCCCCTCACCGGTCCGGATCCGGCGTCATCGATGCAACGACGCCTCCCAGGTCCCGACTCCGTTTCTCCGCAGACTCTGTTTCTCGTACTGTCACCATTGGACGGGTTTGGGCTCGAAGAGTGGGCATCACGCCTTCCTATTACCTGTGGCGTCCTCATCGTTGAGTTGAATCCGGAGCTAGCCCGGCTCCGCCCGGAAGTCGCTACGTGGAACGATCATCGGCATGTGATATCCACCGATTCCTGGGACGCATCCGTTCTCGCAGCCGATCGACTGATCCATGGGCACGCCGCACGACGAGTTCAGACGATTCACCTCACCGGCGGCACTCGTTTACATCGCCAACGCTATCGGCAACTGGAAGAACGGGTCAATCAATTGATCCAGCGATTCTGGAACAACCGGGGTACTCAAATCCGGTTACAGCGGAGATGGGTGGCCAACCTCATTCGCAACCCAGCGCTGGACGGGAATTCACTGGAGACACTTCGATCCCGCGGGGGAGATCGAGCGATTCTGGTAGGAGCCGGCCCAAGCCTGGACACTCACATTCCCCTCCTGGCCCGGATGTTTCCCACCGCAGCGGGCACTGATCGAGAAGGCGGCATTCTCGTGGCAATTGATACCGCGCTTCCGGCGCTGGCCGCCGCTGACATCCAACCCGATTTCATCGTGACCATGGACAGCCAACTGGCAAACGCTCAAGACTTTCTTCCGTGGCGATGGGATCGGACCGCCGTAATAGCAGACGCCACAACCCATTTCAGTATTCCCCGGAGGTTTCCGTCATCCCGGCGGTACTGGTTCGTCTCCCGCTTTTCGGAGGTCCAGCTCTTCTCTGATCCGGAACTGCGTGCTCTTTTTCGTGGAATTCCAGTGATTCCGCCGTTCGGATCCGTGGCGCCCTCCGCGGTACACATTCTATCCGATATTCTTGAAGTGGCTGAAATCATACTGGTCGGTATCGACTTCTGGTACCGCCCGCCGCGCACTCACGCCAGGATGAGCACGTCCGATCGATGGTTGAAGAAAGCGACCTCTCGAACCCGCCATCGCGATGGACATGACCGCGCCCTCGCCCGACCGTTCCGAGAGGTACAGTTGAAGGACCAGACACAGACCTGGGGAGACGCAATCCTATTCGATCAGGCACAGCTCGCCCGGGAGACTATCTCCCGGATGTCCGCCCGTGTATTTCAGGTTTGCGCACCGGGTCTCGACGTGGGGGCGGAGACGATCCTGGTCGAGCACGTTGACGAGTGGTGGGCTTCCGGAGAAACGGGGGCCTCCGGAAAGGCTGCCGATGACGATCCCCACAGGACAGCGCGAATCGGGGCACTGCACGCGCTCCTGCGCCGCCTGCGTACTGTCGAGGCGCGATTGCAGCGGAATGACGATTCTACCGTTATTGACAGCGGCCTGGACTTTGTCTTGGTTGACCTCCCGCAGTGGCCGCTCATGACGCTGTCGCCGGAGTGGATGCACCTGCATCGTCTGCGAATTCTTAGATCAGTGCGGGACTATCGGCGGCGGGTGGAGACGCTACTCTTCAGGAGTTCCGCGCAGGACTGAGAGGAACGCGGATTGCGGAAGCTCCACATTGCCCACCATCTTCATACGCTTCTTCCCCTCTTTCTGTTTTTCCAGGAGTTTCCGCTTCCGGGATATGTCACCACCGTAGCACTTGGCTGTGACGTCTTTGCGTAATGCCGGAATCGTCTCACGGGCGATAATCTTGGCACCGATCGCTCCCTGCAGCGGAATCTTGAACTGCTGCCGAGGGATCTCGTTTCGCAGCTGCTTGCACGCCGCCCGCGCCCGGAACTCCGCGTTGCCGCGATATACCAACATTGAGAGTGCATCCACCGGTTTCCCATTGACCAGGATGTCGAGCCGCACAATGTCAACGGGATGGTATCCCAACATCTCGTAGTCGAATGAGGCATACCCTCGGGACAGAGATTTCAGGTTATCGTAGAAATCGAAGAGCACCTCCGCCAGGGGCATTTCAAAGATTACCTCTACCCGGGAAGTATCCAGATAGATCATGTCTTTCTGGATTCCCCGACGATCGTTGCAGAGGGTGAGCATCGGCCCCAGGTAGGTGTCGGGGGTAATGATAGACGCTTTAATGAACGGTTCCCGGGACTGCCGTATTTCCCCAAGCTCCGGAAACTCCAACGGGCTGTTGACCGTGACGGTCCGTCCGTCGTGAAGATCCACATGGTACTGCACCGAGGGGGCGGTTATCACCAGATTGAGATGGAACTCCCGTTCCAGCCGCTCCTGTACCACCTCAAGATGCAGCATTCCAAGAAATCCGCAGCGAAATCCGAAACCTAAGGCCGCGGAGTTATCCTTTTCGAAGACCAGAGAGGCATCATTGAGCTTCAGCTTATCCATTGCACGAGTCAGCTCCTGGTAGTCGTTACTGTCGATCGGATAGATCGACGAGAAGACTACCGGCTTCACCTCACGGAACCCGGGCAACTGCGCTGTGCAGCGGTGGTCGGGCCGTGTCACGGTGTCCCCGACCCGGACGTCCTGAATCGTCTTTATTCCGGCGATGATGTATCCCACATCGCCGGCGGCGAGTTCGGGGATCGGCTCCAGCTTAATCTTAAATTTTCCCGTCTCTTCCACGACATACTTGGAACCGTTCGACCACATTTCGATCGTGTCTCCAGGGCGGATCTTTCCGTCGAAGACGCGAATATGAACGACGACTCCCCGATAGGGGTCATAATTGCTGTCAAAGACAAGCGCCTGGAGCGGATTCGATTCATCCCCGGAAGGCGGCGGAATCCTTTGAACCAGGGCCTCCAACAGCGCTTCAATGCCAAAGCCGGTTTTGCCGCTGACCTGAATCACGTCGTCCGGATCCAACCCGAGGTCGTGTTCAATCTGATGCAGGCACATATCGATGTTGGCTGCCGGCAGATCGATCTTGTTCAGCACGGGTATGATTTCGAGGTCATGTTCCAACGCGAGATACAGGTTGCTCAGGGTTTGCGCTTCAACTCCCTGAGCAGCATCTATCAGCAGAATCGCTCCTTCACAGGAGGTAATCGCGCGGCTCACCTCGTAGGAAAAGTCGACGTGTCCCGGGGTATCCACCAGGTTCAACCGATACTCCTGCCCGTCAATATCCATGGGCATCGTCACCGCCTGACTCTTGATCGTTATCCCTCGTTCTCGTTCGATATCCATCGAATCCAGCAGCTGGTCGCGAAAGTCGCGGTCCTCCACGATATGCGACCGTTGAATGAAACGGTCTGCCAGCGTCGACTTTCCGTGGTCGATGTGAGCGATGATGGAGAAGTTTCGAACGTATTTGCGTGCTACAGGTGAACTCATGAGCGTCCGTTGTACTACGGAGACCGGAGTCTGTTCAACAAGGTGTATCGATCGTGCTTCGGATCGTGGTCAATAGTTCGTCAATCTCGAATGGTTTATACACCGTAGCCTGCTGCCCGGCTTCCACCGTCTCACTGGTGATGATTAGAATCACCGGCGCCTGATTGATCGCCCGGTATCTGGTCACGATTTCCGCGGCATCCAGAAAGGGCGCTGAAAGGTCGCTCACTACGAGATCGATTTCGGTGTTATGCTCCAAAATCAGCAGCGCATCACCCACTGAGCGCGAGATCACCGGTGTGAATCCTCGTGAGCGAAGTACGTTTCCGATGAGACTGCGCATCGACTCTTCTTCCTGAACGACAAGAATCCGCTCGTTGCCACGCACCCCGTTCCCGGAGAGATGGGACGCCACCCGGTGACTGGACTCCAGTGACGATAGGAGCAGGTAGACGGTGAAGGTGGTGCCTTGGCCCACCGTGCTGGTAGCATCGATCGCACCGTTGCTTTCGTCCACTGCCGAATACACGGTGGCAAGGCCAAACCCGCTCCCACGATCCGACTCTTTCGTCGTGAAAAACGGCTCAAACACATGAGGAAGATGCTCAGCCGCGATTCCCTTCCCGCTATCGGTGACTCGAAGGACGTAGTAGTCTCCCGCCGCGACGGTCTGCGTCATCGTCGGTAGCGCGGCATCTATCGTGACAACCTCGGAAGACACGGTAATCTCCCCTCCCCGCTGAATCGCATCCCGGGCGTTCAGGAGAAGGTTCAGGATGATCTGCTCGAACCGCGTACGATCGATCCGTATCGTCGCTTCGCCGGCTCGGAGGTATACGTCCAATTTGACGTATTCCGGCATCAGCCCCTCGATCATTGACCGGTTTTCCCGGATCATGCGGTCCGGCTCCAGCTCGGTCAGATTCGGTGGTTGGACGCGGCTAAAAGCCAGCAACTGGCGAGAAAGCTCAGCCGACCGGCGGGCGGTATCGTATACCCCCTGAACGTTTTTCTGAATTGTTGCGGATAACGGATGCGTTTCCAGATCGTCAAGCACGAGGCGGGTATAGCCCATGATTACCGTCACCAGATTATTGAAATCGTGCGCCAACCCGCCGGACATGCGCCCGATCGCCTCCATCCGCTCGGCATGGGCCAACTGCGCATCCTTGCGGCGAATTTCGGACTCCCGATTCATGCGATCCGTGATGTCCGCGATTACCCACACCGTGAGTTCATCCCCCATGTCGAGACTGTTTGGGCTCAACACCGTGACCGTGACCTCCACGATGCCCCCGGCATACTTGGACGGACTCCATCGAATCGGACGGGCGTTTCGCAACGCGCTTTCCTGAATCTCCCGGGGAATGAGTTCGGAAATCTGTCCATAATCACCGGATCCCTCGTGAAGAATTTCTTGGGCTTGCGAGTTGGCGTAGCGGACGACATCCTCCTGATCACTGACCAGGACACCATCATCGATGGAACTGAGTATCCGGGAGAGCAGCACCTCTCGCGACTGAACCGCCTGCTCCATCCGATTGCGATACAGCGCCAACACCACCGCTGTGTGGAGCTCCTGTGCGTCGAAGGGCTTGATGATATAGGCGTAGGGTTCGGTCATTTTCGCCCGATCCAGAGTCTCGTCGTCGGCGTATGCCGTAAGCAGAATCACGGGAATCCGGAATTGACTGCGCACCACCCCTGCGGCACTGACACCATCCATCCGGCCGTCGAGGTGGATATCCATCAGCACCAGATCGGGTAGGTCGGCGGCTTCCCGGCGGGAGCGGAGCGTCTCGAGGAGGTCCTCCGCCGCCGAGTATGATCCACCCACAACGTACCCGAGGCGTTCAAGGTGCGTACGGATATCGAGGGCAACGATCTGTTCATCTTCAACTATGAGAATCTCAGTATCGGCGCTCTCATCGTTCCGTCTCAAATCGGTAGATCCAACTCTCGAATCAGCTGAAACAGCTTCTTTTGATCGATCGGCTTCACCAAGTAGGAATCGGCCCCTCCCTGATAATACGCTTCTACCACGTTCTTGGGATCCTCCAACGCAGTGGTCATGATTACTTTTGCCTGATCCGGTGGATGCACTCCGATGCGTTTTTCGATGTTGCGGATCTCCTGCAACGCTGAATGACCGTCGACATTGGGCATCATGATATCCAGGAGGATCAGACGATACGGATCATTCTCTTCCCAGGCCAGATTGAACGCATCGATCGCCTCCTGCCCATCAACGACCACATCACACCGAGTACGGTCCCGGAGGAGCGACTGCAGGAAACGGCGGCCACCGAAATCATCCTCCACGATCAGGACGCGTACACTCTGTTCTGTTTTCATCTATCTGTCTCCTTTTCCAGTTCGTCTATCAGTCGCTTGACGGCACTGTCATCTCGGCGTCGCAGTGCCAACACGAGCCGGAACGCGCTTTCCGCCACGCCGGTCGGGAGTGATTGCTGTCTCAGTTCCATTAACAATTGCTGCACTCGCCGGTCATTTCCCGATTCGATCGCATCGCGGATCTCAGAAATCAATGGCTTCCGGGACGTCTGCGATTCCGCTTTCTTGGCAACGGTCAGGAGGATCCGGATCATCGTTTCCACTGGAACCGGTTTGCTCAGCACATCGTCAAAGCCCACCTCGGTCGCGCGGTGGGCGATCTCGCCGGTGGCGTGGCCTGAAAGGGCTACCAATGGCAGATCACTGCGCGATTCCCCGCCGTCTCCGGACCGTATGCGACGGGCCAATTCCCAACCATCCATGCCCGGCATTTCGATATCCAGAATAGCCGCATCGAACCTCTCATTCCGCAGCGCTTGAAGGGCATCTTCTCCATCGACAGCGGTGACAACGCCGTGCCCATGCGACTCCAGAAGCTTTCTCAGAAACACCAGACTATTCTTGTCATCATCGACCACGAGCAGAGTCAAACGCTCCGCTGCAGCCGGCGATTCTTCGACAACGTTCGTCTCCGCCGACCGTGGAGGCGCACCGAAAATCGTATCTCGGATCATATCGGAGGGCACCGGCTCGAGAATCAGGTTCTCCGGTGGAGCGTGTGAAGACTGAGTACCGTGACGGCCACCAAGACTGCGAACAACCAGTAGCGATGCCGATTCCGGCGCTTCGGAACGGTGCTCCTCGGTGGTAATAATCAGATCGAAGGCGGCGGGCACTGCGAGAATCTCACTCCACGCAACACAGGTCAACGTAACTCCCGCAACCGCGCACCACGGTTCCCATGCCCTGGCGATAAGCGCATCATCCGTGGCCGCTGTGTGAATCACAGGAGATGCGGGGGCCGTGTGGAGAGATTCCTCGGCCGGTGCGAAGGGTATCTCCACGACGAACGTAGACCCACCGGAGGAGGAGTCCCGCAACTCCACCGATCCCTCCATCGCCTCCACCAACCGCCGGACCAATGCAAGCCCCAGACCCATTCCTCCGGTTGTTCGGGTAGCCGGACTCTCGATCTGACTGAAGTCCTCAAAGATAAGAGATCGGTGGTCCGATGCCACACCGGGACCGGTGTCCTCGACCAGCACGGACAGCATCTGTCCAGTGGTGGGCTGCACAGTGACCGCGATATGCCCGACGATGGTGAATTTTACCGCGTTGGAGATGATGTTGCGTAAGACCTGACCGAAACGCGCCTCGTCACCGTAGATCGCCCGCGGTGTAGTCGGTTCGACGACGGTAATCACCCGCAGCCCCTTCCGCCCTGCCTCGACGGCGAAACTACGGCTCACCCGTTCCACCGTCGCCACCGGATCGAAGAGTTCCCGTTGAAGCGAGAGCCGTCCCGAATCGAAACGCGCGTAGTCCAGAATATCCGATATGAGCGCCATGAGCTGTTGGGACGACAGATCAAGGATTTCGAGATATTCCCTCGCCGCCCGAAGGTTGGATTCACCTTTCAGCAAACTCGTCATGCCGACAATGCTGTTCAGGGGCGTGCGCAATTCGTGGGTTACCCGAGCGAGAAAGTCACTCTTGGCGTGAACAGCGCTCTCCGCGGCCTCTTTCGCGGCGACGAGATTGTCTCGATGCTCCTGTTCGTGAGTCACGTCACGGATAACCACCACCCGCGATCCCCCGTTCCGTGACGGCCGATCAAGATCATTGCTCGTTACCGCTACTGTCCGCGCCTTCCCTCCCCGGGGGGTCAGTCGCATCCACCCATCCAATGAGGAATTGTCAATCGTTCCCGCATCAAGGAGAACTATTGACGCGAAGTCGGCTCCGATCGCCTCCGACGCACTCCAGCCGGTGAGACGCTCAGCCGCCCGATTCATAAACAGGATGCGATCGGACCGGTCGGCGGTAACGATTCCCTCGGTGACGTTATTGAGCGTGATCCCGAAAAGCGCACGATTCTCCCGAAGCTCCCGTTCCGCACCGTGTTTGTACAAGGCCAATTCTATGGAAATCGAAAGCTCCCGCTCTTGAAACGGCTTAAGCAGGTACCCGTAGGCATTGGAACGCTTCGCACGGTCCAAGCTGTCCGAGTCGGAGAACGCGGTGAGAAAAATCACGGGGACGTCGTACGCCTCCTGTATCCGATCCGCTGTATCGATCCCATCGATATCACCCCGGAGCTGGATATCCATTAGAACCACATGCGGCGGCGCGCGCTCGACGATTTCAAGTGCTTCTGCGCCGGTGCCGGCGCGACCTACCACGGAAAACCCCATCGAGATTAGTCTGTTCTCCAGGTCCAGCGCCACGATGCTCTCATCCTCGACGATGAGAACATCAGTTGCCATACCGGCCAACTCGCTTTAGTACCTTCTCGGCTATTTGTGCCAGAGACACGCTCTCATCCACACCGCCACGCTTCAGTGCTTCATTGGGCATTCCGTAGACGACGCAGCTTGCCTCATCCTGAGCGATATTGTACGCGCCGGCGCGGTGCATTTCCGTCATCCCCATCGCGCCGTCGTCCCCCATGCCGGTCATGATAACTCCGATCGCGTTGGGTCCGGCGTACTGAGCGGCCGACCGGAAGAGGACATCCACCGATGGCCGGTGGCGGCAAACCAAGGGGCCATCGCGAAGCTCCACATAGAAACGGGCGCCGCTACGTTTCAAAAGCATATGACGATTTCCGGGAGCGATGAGGGCCTGGCCGGTAAGGACCGAGTCATTGTTCTCCGCCTCCTTGACCGTAATCTCGCAAATGCCGTTCAATCGTTGCGCGAAGGCGGCGGTGAATTTCTCCGGCATATGCTGTACGATCACGATCCCCGGGGCGTTCAGGGGCATCGCCTGGAGGAACTCTCGCAACGCTTCCGTGCCTCCGGTGGAGGCGCCGACACAGACGATTTTCTCGGTGGTTTCCGGTACCTCCCGTCCATTGGGAGGCGCAATCACGGAGTCGGCGTTTAGCTTCGGCTCGACTTCCCGCATATCCGCCGAACCCTGGGAAGGCGTGGCTCGCTTCGGCGGCGATGACGTACGAGATTGGCGCACGGTGGGAGTGCTTTGCGGCGCGCTTCCTTCTTTGCTCTGCAGTTTGCGCAGCCCGTGACGACTCGCGTAGGCAGCCTTCACCGCGTCGTAGACGGCGACTTTTGATTCCTCCAGGAAGCGCTTGGTCCCCATCTTGGGCTTTTCGATGATTTCCACAGCGCCATAGTCGAGCGCAGCCAGGGCGTTGGCGGAACCGGACTCAGCCATGGAGGAGCACACGACTACCGGCAGTGGATGTTGTTGCATCAGATGCTTCAGAAAACTGAGTCCGTCCATCCGCGGCATTTCAATATCCAGGGTTATTACATCCGGGATTACGGAAGCGAGCTTTTTGGCAGCGATGTAGGGATCCGCGGCCGTTGCCACTACTTCGAAATCGGGGCTTTCTTCGAGGAGAGCGGTAAGGGTCTGGCGCACAACCGCTGAATCATCAACGACCATCACACGTATCTTCTCAGGCATACTGGGACAACTCCTTGTCGGGACGGCGATAGACGGTGGGAGCAACTGATTCCACCGGCAGATCGATCCCTGCCAGCGTTTCAGAGTGTCCAAGGAATAGAAATCCCCCCGGCATTAGATAGTCATAGAGTTTTCGCAGAAGCTGCTCCTGTCTTGGACGCTCGAAATATATGATTACATTCCTGCAGAAAATGATGTGAAAACGATCGCGAATTGGAAATGTAGGGGCCATGAGATTCATCCGGTGGAAGGCTGTCCGTTGTCGTAAAATCGGCTTCACCCTGACCAGGTCAGCAACGGAGTCACGACTTCGCAGAAAATAGCGTTTGCGCATCACGTGTTCCACCGGATTAATCCTGTCTGCAGGATAGACGCCTTTCCGGGCGGTGGCCAATACCGCAGTGGAAATATCCGTCCCTAAAACTCGGAAATCGAAGCGAGGGTTCTGCCGTCGATACTCAGCGAGGACTATCCCCAGGGTGTAGGCTTCTTCTCCCGTTGAAGCAGCGGCGGACCACGCCCTCAGAGGGGTCCTCTCGCCCCAGCCAAGAGATGCATGTTCCGGAAGAATATGTTCTCGGAGAAAGGAAAAATGATCAGCCTCACGGAAAAAGTCGGTCTTGTTCGTCGTCACCACGTCTATCATATGGATGATTTCATCCCCGTCATGGTCAAAGACGTGCGTTATGTACTCATCGAAACTGTCCAGTTGTAACGCGCGCAGACGCTTCTGGAGGCGGCTTTCCAGCATGATCCGTTTCGCCGGAGGCATCTTGATTCCCACTTCGCCCTCGATGAAGCGGCTGAGACGGCGAAACTGCTCCTCATTGAGTGAGATGGAGCTCATGGCTCTTTCCTGCCGCCAGGCGCTGAACGTCAAGAATCAGCGCGACGTCCCCGTCACCCAGTATGGTAGCCCCGCTAACGCCCTCAATGTTTCGGTACATCTTTCCAAGGTTCTTAATCACCGTCTGGTGGTCTCCGATAACGGCGTCTACAAGAAATCCCACGTCGCCGATACCGGTCTGCGAGACCACCGCCTGTTCAATCTCCGGGCGGTCACCAATGATCCCGAATTCCCGCCGGAGATCCATGACAGGGAGCATTTCCCCGCGATTCGCGACAACACCGTCGTTGTTTCCGGTGCGATAGAACTCGATGCATTCCACCACACTCGACAGGGGGATCACGAACCGTTCTTCGCCGATACGTACCAGCAAGCCATCGATAATAGCCAGAGTAAGCGGTATGGAGATCACAACGGTGGTCCCGGCGCCGGCGACCGACTCCAGTGCTACCGATCCGCCGATGTTCTCCACCTCTTTCCGGACCACGTCCATTCCCACTCCCCGTCCGGAGACGGTCGTTACCGTTCCCGCCGTGGAAAAGCCGGCGGCGAACACCAGGTCCAGGAGTTCATGCTCAGCCATCTGAGCGTCTGCCGAGATGACTCCGCGCTCCACCGCGCGCGCGCGAATCCGTTCCCGATCGAGCCCGCCTCCATCATCCTCGATGCGAACCTCTACGTTAGCGCCCGCATGCCGCGCGCGCAACGCGATCGTTCCCATTGCGTCTTTCCCCGCGGCGGTGCGAGTTGCCGGGGCCTCAATGCCGTGGTCGATACTATTTCGAATGATGTGGACCAGGGGATCGTGAAGCCGTTCGATGACGGTCTTGTCCAGCTCCGTCTCACCACCTTCGGTAACCAGATCAACCTGCTTCCCCAGATCCTGTGACAAATCGCGAATGAGACGGCGAAAGCGGGAAAAGCTGGTAGAGATCGGAAGCATGCGAATGCTCATCGTGTGATCCCGAAGTTCAGAAACCAGCCGTTCGAAATTTTCGCTAATCGTGGCGACATCTCCCCCCAGACCGTCTGCGGTTTGGGTCAGCCGCGCCTGAAGCGTCACCAGCTCACCGACCAGATCTACCAGTTCATCCAGTTTTTCTGAGTGCACGCGGATACTGGAAGCGGCCGATTCACTCTGCGCTTTCTGGCGTGCCCGCCTTACGTGTTGCTGCTCCTGAAGCGCGGTCTCAACTTCATAGGTATCAATGCCTTGTCCTACCAAGACCTCACCGAGCCGCTTCTGTCCAGACACCGCCTGGTCGATCGCGGCGGAATCGACAACACCCCGATCGACAAGAATCTGGCCAAGGCGCTTGTACTCACTGTCCTCGGCAAAGTCCAGCTCGTCGATGAGCTGAACGGTGACTTTGCATCGGTCGTCAACGAAGATGAATACATCCTGAATCGCCGTTGCGCCTTGATCCGTTGTGAGAAAGATGTCCCACCACACGTGAGCCTCGTCCAATTGATCGGAATCGAGGTCGGGGATCTCTCGCGTATTGGCCACGACTGTGCAGTCTCCCAGCGTGTGCAGCTCCTCGATCAGGAGAAACGGATTACTCCCGTTCTTGCTGATATCCGCGGCAGGCACGAATCGAATATGCCATGTGGCCGGCGTTTTTTGGCCCGCATTTCGCGAACCAGCCGCGGCCGACTGCGCCCCAGGCGGTAGTTCATCGGCAGTTTCATCGCTACCGATTCGCACCGTGGAAACCGAATCATCAAATGGAACGGGTTCGCGTTGCTCGGCCTGAAGCACCTGCTGGAGACGCGTCATGAGAGCGTGGGATCGCTCTTCATTGGCCGAGTCCTCAGGTTCCTCCAGCATATGTCGAATATGATCGCGAGCTTCCAGCGTGAGATCGATCAATGTGCGGGACACGGGAATTCGTCCGTTACGAACGTCGTCCAGCATCGTTTCCACGTGGTGAGTGAATTGAGAGATGGCGTCAAATCCGAACATTGACGCGGACCCCTTAATCGTATGCATCGACCGGAAAACTGCCGATATGACATCCATGTCCTCGGGGCGCTCCTCGAGTTCCAACAGGGACTGCTCGAGATTGTTCAGCAGCTCATACGCTTCTTCACGAAAACTATCCTGGAAGCCGTCAAGCATCTTCGGTTTCCTCCGTCTCCTCGCGTCCGAACTCGTGTAACCGCCTGTCCAATTCGCGACCATCGCGAACCACACTCTCCACGAATCCGGTTTCGTGCAAACGCCGAGCTACGAGCTCGGGAACGTCTCCGGTGAGATGGAACTCTTTTCCGACACGTTCAGCGTATCTCCGCGCCGCATACAGCATCTGCACCCCGTACAGGTCAATCTCTTCAACGCGAGTAAGACTCGCAAACACCGTGGCGCGTTCGTCCAACGCGTTCCGGATACGGGTGCGGTGATCCGCAACGGTGGACAGCACAACCTCGCCTACGAGATTCACTACTTTGATTTTTTCACTCATGGTGTATTGGAGCCCTTTCGTCTCTTCTTCACTATAGCGCACCGATATCCGAAACGCACGGGCCCCGAAGGCTACAAGAACAAGTCGGTTTCGAGAAACGCTCCCAATTGCACCCCGGACTCGAGGAATCCCGCTTTCCGCTTCTTAATCACGATCTGAATGAACGCCGCCCGTCGCTCTCGATCTACCCGCCAGTCACGAAGGGCGAAGGGGTCATCTACAGACAGGCTCGACTCGTCGGCGATGGATCCCGGAAGAACGTCGGTTATTACGAAATCAGGTCCCCACGGAGCCGACGAAACCTCATTCACGTCCATGCCGAAGAGGACTGGGAACAGATTCTCGATCGGCTCCCGTTCGAGGGCTGTCTCTACCGGGCTAAAAGGCCGATCCGAGGTTGCAAGCAGTCGTCGCGTCGTGGAGACTGCTCCGTTGTCATCGGTCTCACGCCAGCGCGTGGTGACGATTCCCCCCACCGGCGTATCGAGGATGAGGTCCTGTACACTCGACAGACGATTAACCTCGGTGCCGTTCAGATCTACCAGCAACGCCCCGGGCTCGATGCCGGCCGCTTCCGCCGGAGATCCGGGAGCCACATACACCACCTCCAGACCGTTGTCCCGTTCATGAAGGGCGAGGCCCAGCCAGCTATGGACCACCTCACCCACTTCAAAGAAGCGCGGAAAGAAGTGCCGAATCCAATAGGAGGGGATCGCGAAGTTGACCCCCTCAAACTGTTCCAAACCGGCAAAGACCACCCCCGCGACCTGCCCATCGGGTAAGATTAGCGGGCCCCCACTATTTCCCGGGTTAATCGGGACATCCACCTGGACCGCCTCGCCCATCTGAAGAAACCTTCGTCCTGCGGCGGAGACGATTCCGGAGGTAATCGAACTATCAAGCCCCCCCGGCGATCCCAGGGCCAGGACCGGCTCGCCCGGCTGGAGCTCGCGGACATCACTGAGAGAGAATACGTAGGGTGGGTCGATCTCGACCTTAAGAAGCGCAAGATCAAAGACGCGATCATATCCGATCACCCTGGCGGGTATGCGCTGGTCCCGGCGTCCCGGAAGCCGAATGAACAAGCGCGAATACCCCTCATACTCCGGATCTACCTCACTGGAAATCACGTGATAATTGGTAAGAAGATATCCCCGTGGATCAACAAAAAACCCGCTACCGACCACACGCTCCGGCACGCCGACGCCGTCCCGAATCCGCATGCCGCGATTGACCCAAACGGTAACGGTACCCTGCAGCAGTCGCTGGGTCCGACTGCCTATGTCCGTTTCAACCGGTTCCACCGCCGGCGGTATCTCTACCCCGGAGGTCTCGGCAACCCGCAGGAGGCGCTCTTCCGCTTCTCTATGGTTCAGCATTCGGGTGATTTCGATAAACTCCCGAAGCGTGCCGGAAGATAGATCCCCCAGCGTGGAACGGCGCAGGAGCTGGTACAGGGCCACTACCGGGTTCTCCTCCCGCAAAGCAGCGTGCGCCCACTCCAGGAGTAGTTGATCCGCGGAAGGAACACGCTCGGACGAGCTCACTCCTCCAAGTTCCATCGGATCGTCCTGCAGGAGGCGCACATTGCCCGCAGCGGTGGTCATCGTCTGAAAATCTTCGCGCTCCTGAGCATCCCTATAGCGGGCCAGCTCGGACTCGAGCACCTCTTCCAGATAATTCCACGCCCGTTCCTGAGAAACGAGAGAGCGGTTCAAACCCTGAGAGATCAGGTTCACCGCCTGCACCGGTCGTTCTCCAGTGAGCTCGCGGTCAATCGCCTCCACCAGGAGTTCGGTGCGGGAGAAAGTACGAGTCTCAACCTCGGGGTTCGTAGCGCAGGCGGCAACGGCCGACATCGCTGCAGCAATGAGGACTGCCAAGGTCACATTCCGGTTGATCACTCGATCAGCCCCCATTCCCGAAGGTCTACGCGCAAATCACGAACCTCACCATCGTCAAGCGGGCGACTGTTGTCCCCCTGGCGCTGCCGGAAGAAACGCTCAAACACATCGGAATCAACGGTAACACGTCGGCCAAGCGCATTCCAAAGGTCTGCACCAAGCTGATCGGAGAGCCCCACGTCAAAGGGCACGGGCTGTGGAGGAACCCACTCCCATCCACCGGAGCTTTCCACCCAACGGACCCGGGAGACCAGCGGATAGCTGGTGAAGTCCACCACGATCACGTCCTCCGCCGATTCCCGGCGCCGTGCCACTCTCGCCGAGGGGCGGCACAAACTCACTGCGACCGAGGCAAGGCCGTCCTGATCCGCATCCAGTTGCCAGAAGAACAATTCACCGTGCTGGTACGAGTAGCGCTCTTCCCAATAGCCGTCACGGTTCTCGTCGCGAGTCAGGACTACCCGATCCCGTCCGCGTATTTCTTCCATCACGGTCCCGATCGTGTCCGGCAGGTTCGCACGGTCCATATATTCGAAGAAGAGTTCCCACATCACTTTGTCCGAAAGGAGTGATTCCATTTGCGGCAGAACTTCTGAACCGTAGACGGTGGCAAAGGCAGCCACCAACGGGTCGTCGCCTTCGGCACGCCGATATCGGTCAAGAAGTGGCTGCACCAATGATCGTGGCGGATCGGCCCTGAGTAATTCGCGATACATCTCGGCCGAGACTTCGCCGGTGAGCTGTTCCACGGCGTCGACCCATTCCAGTACCCCCAGGGAGATGTGGGAGCTACGTGCCCAGTCCATACCGCCCAACACTCGATCCATGGGGAACCGACCGCGCAGTCTCTGCACCAGACGTCCGGCAAACCAGGGAGCATCACCGTTCATGAGAGCCGAGATGTATAGTCGATCCAGCGGACTCAGATTCTCGGCGCGAGGAACGATCTTTGCCGGCTGATCCGGGAGATCCACGTAGCCGAGGATCCGTTGCAGAGGCGTCTCACCATCGATTCTCATTTCCGAATCGAGCAGTGTCAACGCCTCTTGTGAGCGGTTCTGCTGGAGGAGGAGCTCCGCCATATCTCCCACCGCTTCGTCTCTGGAAAGGGTGACGAAATCTCCCGCGAGCGCCCGTGCGAGCAGGCGCTCTCGTTCACGTTGAGCCCCCTGCTCTCCCTCGAGGAGGCCGGCCAGGATCACGAGGGGATCACCCAGAGAGGGATCCAGTTCCGCAGCGCGTCGAGCCAAATCGCGGCGCGCTTCGTTGTCGTCGTGAAGCTCGGCGGCTTGTTCGGAAAGGTCTACCGCCAACTGGCGGTAGAGTTCCAGGTTAGCCTGCGCGCTAATACCGAAGCTACCAGTTTTCAGTAATAAACCGGCAACCACCAGGCACAGCAATACCCGGTGTGGTCCTGCGCGGAACCTACTCGCCTGCGTCGTCGGTGTGGGAATCGTCGCTGTAAGAATCTTCGTCATCGTGAGACTGGGATTCCTCCCCGTCGGTAGCGTCAGTTTCAATGGTCCCATCCCCCGTCATGTCGAGTTGGCGCCGAGCGGGAAAGCCGAGCATCTCCCGGATCTCACGATCGGAAAGGGTCTCCTTCTCCACGAGCGCCTGAGCCAGAGTTTCCAGCTGATCGCGGTGATCGCCGAGAATCGTCTCCGCATCGCGGAAGCATTCATTCAGAATGCGAGCGATCTCCTCGTCGATCGAACGGGCGGTGGACTCGGAAAACTCCTTGTGAGAGGCGATCTCTTTGCCGATGAAGATCGGCTCGTCTTCCTGTCCAAAGGAGATGGCCCCCAGTTTACTCATCCCCCACTCGGTGACCATTCGCCTGGCCAGATCGGTGGCCTGCTTCAGATCGTTCTGAACCCCAGTCGTCGTCTCGTCGTAGAGCATCCGCTCCGCGATGTATCCACCATAGGCGATCTTGATCCGGTCCGTGAGGTACCCCGAGCCTTTACTAAAGCTGTCCTGTTCAGGCAAGGAAAACGCCACGCCCAGGGCCCGGCCCCGAGGAATGATCGTCACCTTGTGGAGCGGATCGGCGTTCTTCAGATAGTAGTGCATCAGCGCATGCCCTGCCTCATGGCGGGCGGTTTTCAGTTTCTCTTCGTCGTTAATGATGCGCGATTTTCGGGCAACTCCCATAAGTATCTTGTCCCGAGCTTCCTCGAAATCATCGGGTCCCACGGTTTCCTTGTCCTTGCGGGCGGCGTACAGTGCTGCTTCATTCACCAAATTGGCCAGATCCGCACCGCTTGAACCGGGAGTCGCCCGGGCGACAGTTTTCAAGTCCACCGAAGGGTCAAGTTTAATCTTCTTGCAGTGAACCGCGAGAATCTCTTGTCGCTCCAGCATGTCGGGCATGTCCACCATGATCTGCCGGTCGAAGCGGCCCGGGCGAAGAATCGCCGGGTCAAGAACGTCCGGGCGGTTCGTCGCCGCCAAAACGATAACACCATCCTTGGTGTCAAACCCGTCCATTTCGACCAACATCTGGTTCAGCGTCTGCTCGCGCTCATCGTGGCCGCCACCGTAACCGGCACCCCGCGTCCGTCCCACGGCGTCCAGTTCATCTATAAAAATAATACAGGGAGCGTTCTTCCGGCCTTGCTCGAAGAGGTCCCGAACGCGACTGGCCCCCACACCTACAAACATCTCCACAAAGTCTGATCCGCTCATATGGAAAAAAGCCACCCCCGCCTCTCCGGCACTTGCCTTTGCAAGAAGCGTCTTTCCGGTACCGGGCATTCCCACGAGCAAGACGCCTTTCGGAATTTTGGCACCAATTTTCGTAAACTTTTGAGGGTTCTTCAGAAACTCAACGATCTCTTCCAGCTCATATTTGGCTTCTTTTTGTCCTGCCACGTCTCCGAAGGTTACTTTGATCCCTTCTTCCATATAGCGTTTCGCCTTGCTCTTTCCGAAAGAGAACGCGCGGTTGCCGCTGCCCTGAACCTGGCGGAACATAAACCAGATAAAGAAAAACCCGATGAACCACGGAAACAGCTGCAGCATGACTTGCAGCGGAGACACCGGCCGGGGTGATCCTGAAAAGCGGACCCCCTGTTCCCGGAGTTGGGGAATCAACTGGTCGTCAAAATACGGAATGTTGGTGGTAAATGCCGAAGATTCACCGGCAGACGTTCGAAGCTCACCCTGGATCTCGTACTGATCGATAATGCGAACCGATTCAACCTGATTCTCCCGGAGGTAGCCGAGGAACTGCGAGTAGGGGATCTCTCGTCCCGTGGTTTGCGTGTTCGAAAACAACATAACAACAAACATACCGAGCAGCGCCACCAAGAAAATCAGCGCAAAACGGTTGTTCTGGAAATTGAAGTTGAAGTTGTTGTTATCGTTGTTGTTCTGGTTGCCCCCGCCACGAGGCTCCCGGTCACCATTATTCTCCATTATTCCTCTTTATCCTTGCATACGAAAAATTGCCGCGGACGGCTCACTGTTCACGCACTGTTCTGACCTACCACCATCCCGAACCGCAAAACGGCGACCGCGCCAGAATACAGCCTCGATACCTGCCGTGCTTTCGACAACCGCCGCGCCTTTCCGGAACTCGCGCGGTACTCCCACTCGGCGGGCAACCTCAGACAGTGTGCGTTTTCGCCCTCTCCAACGCATCGCGTCACCGGAACGATGATCTCTAAGAACCGCGGGATACACGATCGAGGCACATGCGACGCATGTGTCCTCAAGGGCAGGCGCCTCAGCAGTGTCGGAGGGAAAGATCCTCGTCCCGTCGCTACCGAGCGATACAACACGTCCTACGCACACTGGCCAAAGATAACCTCTTTGGCTCACGGGGACAATATCACGGTTCACCCGGATCTCCGTAGCTGTGACGGTGCAGTGCAGATCCGCTCCGGAAACGTGGATGCGGGACGCATCGCCGTCGGCAATTGACAACCGCCGGAGCACCTCACCGATGAAACCGCTGTCCACACGGATTGAGGCGCTCAGTTTGTACGCGGTGTCCCGGAGAACGAACTCGCGGGCGGCATCCGGTAGCGATAGGAACGCATCGCGACCAACCACCCAAGAGGCATTGTCAAAATGGCCCTGGCAATCCGCCGGGACCAACGCTCTGAGCGCGTCCAACAGACGATCATGACTACTCCCGTAGCGGGCGAGCATACGTGAACTCGCCGGGAGTACCTCGGTGAGGCGCGGCAAGACGTGGTGCCGGAGCGCATTTCTTCGATAGCGCGCGTCCCAGTTGGTGGAATCGTCGGCCCATCTGAGACCCTGGCGAGCGCCCCAGTCACGCAGGGAGTCCCCCGATAGATTGAGCGCCGGCCGCACCAGAATCACGGGTACCGGCCCCGCCGACAGCACTCGGCGTCGGGGAATCGCCACCGGAACGGTAGCCGGATGGCCATCGGCGATTCGAGAAAGCACGGTTTCGCTCTGATCGTCGCGGTGGTGCGCGGTAAGGAGATAGACGGTCGGTAATACTGTTGTGGAAGCGCCGCCCTGAGAGGCGTGGCCGGCCGCAATCCGTACAGCGATCCTAAGCAGCGCCTCGTACCGCAAACGCCGCGCCACCTGTTCCACACCGTGTCCGGAGCTCCCGGCGTGAGACTCGATTTCACCCGGAGGAATCACTTCCCGATCCATCGGCACCGCGAGGCGATGCGCCAGCTCCTGCACTGCCCGCCCGTCACGCGCGGTTTCGTCGGTGGACCGTAGATTGTGGTTTATCCACGCCACGTGGAGTCGTCGGTATCCCGAGGCATGAACCGCCGCCGCCAGGGAGACGCTGTCACCCCCCCCCGATACGGCACAGAGGATCAGGTCATGAGGGAAAACGCCAAGTTCCCGTAGTGCACTGTGAATCGACCCGGGAATGGACATGAACTACCCGTCTCGGTGGCGCAGCGCGTTCACCCGACTGATCAGTTGCTGGATATCTTCGTACTCCGCCCCCTGGGCGAGCGCCGGTGCGATACGCTCGATCGCGGCATCCACCAACGCCCGGTGATCCGCGCCGAACGCGCCCAAGACATGCTCGACCGTATCGTTTCCTGCGGCGGGTCGCCCCACCCCGATGTATACGCGGGGATACTCATCACTCCCAACCGCAGCGCTCACCGATTTCAAACCGTTGTGTCCCGCAGTTTTACCGCGCCGTTTCATTCGAACCTCTCCAGGTGGAAGGTCCATGTTGTCGACTGCGACAACCATCCGTTCCAAAGAGACCCCGCTCTTCCGCAGCAGCCAGGGAATAACCAACCCACTGCGATTCATGAACGTCAAAGGAGCGGCGAGCCCCACGCCGAAGGGTGCCCGTCGCGGATTATACCATTCCACCGGGCGCAAGAACGGGCGCTTCAGCGTGCAATTGAGCGAGACAGAAAGGGCTTCGATCAGATCGAAGCCCACATTATGGCGAGTATGAAAAAACTTGGGACCGGGGTTGCCCAACCCCACTATAAGCAGAGGGGCCGCCATAGCCCTATTCTTCCTCTTCTTGCTCTTCCTCACCGATGACGGTCGGTTCCATATCCTCTTCAGCGGCTTCCTCATCCTCTTCTTCGATGACGGCACGGGGAATCACCACCGCAGCGATCGTCTGATCAGCGTCATTCAGGATCTCAACCCCCGGAGGCGGCGTGACGTCGGAAATATGCAGGGATTCGCCATTGTTAAGCCCGGAGACGTCCACGGTCATATGTTCCGGCAGATCTTTCGGAAGACATTCGATATCCACTTCATAAAGGCTGTGCTCAAGAACGCCGCCTTCGCGGACACCCACCGGGGAGCCTGCAAGTTCCAGAGCGATCCGCGTGTGTACCTTGCGTCCCGTTTCGACCTCGTAGAAGTCGATGTGAATAATTTTCCCGGTGAGAATGTCCTCTTCGTAATCCTTGATCAGCACCTGCCGGTCACCTTCGGGTGACTTCAGGTTGATGAGCGTACTCTCAGATACAGTATGGAACTCCTTGTGGAATTCCCGGGCCTCTACCGACAACGCGTGCGGTTCATCGTGACCGTAGACCACAGCCGGAATGCGCCCGGCGCGGCGGAGTCGGCGCGCAGCGCCTTTTCCTCTTTCGGTACGAGGCTCAGCGTTGAGAATCTTTTCCATGCGAGTCTCCTTGCTCTCAAATTCAGGCAGCTGGGGCGGCAGGATTCGAACCTGCGCATACCGGGATCAAAACCCGGGGCCTTTACCACTTGGCGACGCCCCAGTAGCTACGTCGTAGAGCCAAGACGATACATGAGAAGGGGATAGTCGTCAATACGGCGATTTATGACGAATCGTCGTCCTCGGAGTGGTAAGAGGATGGATCGTCGACGGATTCCTCAAAGGCGGACAGTATCGAATCCTGCATCTGAGTACGAAAATCCGAATTGATCGGGTGGGCCACATCCTTGTACTCACCGGATTTTGTCTTCCTACTCGGCATCGCGATAAACGTACCACTGCGGCCATGGATGACCTTAATGTTGTGTACCACAAAGCAGTTGTCCAGCGTCACGGTAACGTAGGCTTTGAGTTTGCCCTCACCCCCTACGCGACGAACGCGGATATCGGTAATCTCCATCAGCTGCTCCTCTGCGCGCCCGGTCTTACTGGTTCAATTATAAGGGGAGGCGCTTCAGTGTCAAACGAAACCACAAATTGACAGCACGGAATCGGAGTCATATAGTCATTCTGTGAGTCAAAAAACCGTTTCCAGCTTCGCTCATGCCCTGAAAGAGATCTTTGAAGAGAGTGGTGTTGCCGGAATTTCCGTAGGAGAGATCGTACCACGAGACTCCAACAGCGCTCCGTCACGTACGTTCCAAGTGTCCGTATCCGTGGGCATCGCCGGAGCGATCAAGGGGTACATGTTCCTTCAATCCGATATCACCACCGCTTCTGCACTGGCCCGCGAGCTCAGTCGAGTCCTGGAAGTACCGTTGGACGACCCCGATGAGTTCGGCCGGATGCATCGGGCGGCCCTGGCGGAGCTTGCCAATCAAATTTCCGGACGGGCGACGATGTATCTCTCCGAGTCCGGCCTGGATGCACGCATAACCCCGCCCTCCGTGCTCACCGGTACTGGTGTAACTCTGGCAGTGGCGGACGGTCTACATTTCTATGACATCGCCGTCGACGGAACTATGGGGCGGTTCGATCTGGTTCTGGCGCTTCAGGAATCCTGAGCGGCGCGGTCAGCGGCGGAGTACAACACCGGCGCGTCGAACCAGAGCTTCTCCAGCTCGTAAAACGATCGTTGGTCGGCCAGCATTAGGTGGATTATTACGGTATCGCAATCCAGTAGCAGCCAACCACTTTCGTCGTTTCGACGCGGGCTCTGCCGGGGGTCGAGGCCGAGTTCCGTAAGCTTGTCGTGAATACGGCGCTGGAGACCACGGAGCTGGGCTACACTTCCCGCCCCGGCAATAACGAAGGCGTCGGTAAAGCTCGATTGTCCGGATACATCCAGGGCGATCGGATCGACGGCTCCCAGTTCCTCAAGAAACTGCGCTACTTCCTTCGCGGTCTGTTCAATTGTCTGATCGGACGACTGTTCCATCAAAATCCCTTCCCAAAATCAGGGTCACATCAACATCGCTATCCGGAGTCACTTCCGTGACAACTCGGTGTGCGTCAATTATTTCCGCCACCTGCTCCGCCGATTGTCCGGTGCCTCGCCGGTCAATCACCAGGGTATGATCAATTTGATCACTATCGGCATTGCCAAACCGGCTCACGGCGAACCCAAAATCCTCATACATCTGTGTGGTTCGTCGCGCCATTCCGGCCGACGCCGTCCCGTTGAGGATTTCCATCGATACCACGAACTGATCGCGAGCGTCGTCCTCGGACGTTGCCAGTGTAGTCTCAATCTGCTGCACCGACTGCCGCAGCCATTCCCCTTCAAAGTGGGGGAACAGCAGATTTCGCGTGTCTCCTTCGACGTCAACAACCCGAATCGTCCCCTGTATTCGTCGGCGCACGAGCCGTTCGACTCCCATGGAAGAAAGCTCCCGAAAGAGGGATGTCCTCGCCCGGCGATCAAGGCTCGACTCGAAGAGCCGATCGCGGATGTCCACAACCTCCGGATGCTGAAGCAGATCCGCATTCCGTCCTACCTGTCGCAGAAAACTCTGCACGAACGCCTGACGGCGACCGGTACGTTCCAGGTCAGTTTCGTTGGCATCTGTGAGCTGCAGGTAGTCCAAGGCCTTAGGACCGTCCAGGGTAACGTTGCCCGCCGGGAGCATCACCGGGTTGTCGTTGTCGACGCTCCGGTAATCGGTGACGATGAACAACTCCAGACCACCGAGAAGATCGATGAAATCGGAGAGTCCTTCACGACTGAATACCAACATCGTTTCCACGGCCGTCCCGGTGAGTTGTTCGACCTCGCGCCGATAGGCGTCGGGGCCTTCACGGGCGAACACCTGGTCGATACTGTCTACCCGTCCCAGAGAGCGAAATACCCCGCCTACGTTCTGGGGAATGTCCAGCACCGCCACACGGGAGGTCTCCGGATGGTAGAACAAGAAGAACGCGAGAAACGGCGTTTTCTCCTCTTCAGCCACAACCAAAACGCGAAGCAATTCTCCCTCCGCCACGGAGGTGCTGATCTCATCGGTGCGGAGTTGCGAGTATAGGAATCCCACCGTCACCGTCACCGCCATGAGGATCAACAGGAGAAACACAACCGTAGCATTGATCTTTTGCGTTGCCATATCTGCTACTCCTCCGAGACCCGGTGCAAGAGCGCCGCAGTAGCCGAATCCATTCTGCCGAAACGTTCCTTCGCCAGGAGAATAATCGAGTGAACCATCTCCTCCAGCGAGTCCAGACGCAGAATCTCACGGCGTTCATCCTTGGTGAGATACGGTCTTCCCGGTTCGCAGAAATCCGCCACATACAGAATGAGTCCCAGAGAACCGAAATCGGGAGCTCCCAGTGTGTGGTGGCGAACCGCGTGGAGCAGCTCACGGTCGTTCACTCCGTAACACCGTCGAAGGCGCTCCGCACTGAGCGGTCCGTGCAGGAGCGCGGGATTCCTCCGCTCCGTGGTGGAAAGCACGACCCGCCAGTCGGCCGCCAGGGCGAATCCCTTACCGACGGAAACGTCCCGATCCATGTCGTGGGCCGCAGCGGCCAGACGAGCACGCCCCTGATCTACCCCGAACCGCTGCGCCAACGCCACGGACACTTCCACTACGCCGTGGATGTGCCGAAGGCGCGCCGTCCCCACCCGGTGTGGAAGCAGCGCCAAAATATCGTCACTGATACAGCTGGTTTGTATTGATGTACTCATAGACAGCGTCCGGTACAAGGTAGCGGACGGACCGGCCCTGCCGCAAGCGACTGCGAACCGTACTAGACGAAACGGGGATCTCCGGATTCTCCAGGACCAGTGTGTCCGGGGCCGCTTCCTCGGGAAGAGTGTCCTGACGGACACCGTAGCGACTGACTACGATCAGCCGCACCAGAGACAACAGCGATCGATAGTTGCGCCACCGGGGCAACTGCTCCAACAGATCATCCCCGATGATCATCGCCGGGCGGGAAACAAGCCTCCCGCCACCGACAAGCATGCGCACCGTGGCCTCGGTGTATGACGTCTCCTCGCCGTCCGTCCGGAACTCGTGAGCCACTTCGACGTCGCTCACGGCAAAGAGCGCGTTGTCCGCAGTGGCACGACGGACCATTTCCAGTCGGTCCGCGGGAGATGCGACGGACGCGCCCGGTTTGAGCGGATTTCTCCCGGTGGGTACGACCAGTACCGACGAGGCCCCCACCGCCGCCGCAGCTTCCTGCGCCGCGAAGAGGTGGCCCAGATGGATCGGGTCGAAGGACCCTCCGAAAAACACCTCCGCCGGGCTCACCGATAGGTTTCCTCATCGGAATCGCTCTCCCCGGAATTGGTAGTAGCGATGTAAAAGAGGGCGTTCCGGAGTTCGTCGATTCCCGTCCGCGTGATCGCCGATACCACGACTGCGGCGTTCCCCCCGATTACCTCCGGCACCGTGTCTTCGGTGACGAGATCGGACTTTGTGACAATCACCACCGCGGGTTTTTCCACCAGGCCGGCATCGTACTGGCGGAGTTCACCACGCAACGTTTCCACCGTCTTTTCTGGATCGACGTCCGTTGCCTCTACCACAAACGCCAGTCCTCGGGTTCGGGCGATGTGCTTCAGAAATCGGATCCCCAGACCGGCGCCATGGGAAGCGCCCTCTATGATCCCGGGAATATCCGCGAGCACAACGTCCTGATCGTAATGGTGCATGACACCCAGATTTGGAATCACCGTGGTAAAAGGGTAGTTGCCAACCTTCGGATCCGCTGCGGTGAGAACCTTTAACAGCGTCGATTTTCCCACATTGGGCAACCCCACGAAGCCGACATCGGCTATTACCTGGAGCTCGATCCGAAGCGCGCGCTCCTCCCCTTCCTCTCCGGGTTGAGAGAACCGGGGAGTCTGGTGACGAGACGATTTGAAGTGGGTGTTGCCTTTTCCGCCGCGACCACCCTCAAACAGGACGTGTCGGTCACCTTCGGCGACCAGATCCAAAAGGCGCTCACCGGTTTCGGAATCAAACACCACAGTCCCCGGGGGCACCTCGACCACCGCGTCGTCACCGCGGGCGCCGTCCTTCTGCCGTCCTGCACCGGGTCGACCGTTCTGCGCAAAAAGACGCCGCCGCATCGCCAGATGCGACAGCGTCTTTACGTTGGCCTTGACCACGAACACGACATCACCACCGCGCCCGCCGTCGCCTCCATCAGGTCCACCGCGAGGAATGTACTTTTCCCGCCGGAACGAGACCGCTCCGGATCCGCCGTTGCCGGATCTGACCTGGATCTCCGCTTCATCAGTAAACAGCGGACTACCTCGCGCTATTCAATTTCCACCGGCGTGATGGAGACCAGCTTCTTGCCCCGCCGGGTGTGAAACCGCACGGTACCGTGGGCCTTGGCGAAGAGTGTATCGTCCTTGCCTCGTCCCACCATGTCACCGGGATGGAGTTTTGTGCCCCGCTGCCGGACGAGGATCGAACCGGCCGTTACCAGCTCCCCACCAAAGTGCTTCACGCCCAACCGTTGCGCGTTGGAATCACGACCGTTTTTTGAACTACCACCGCCCTTTTTATGAGCCATATCTCTTCTCCTCGGTAATTGTTAATCGAACTTCATCCGGCCACGCAGCCGCGATTTCTCGCAGACTCGTTTCCGTTACCGCCCAGACCCCAATGATCCACCGTCGGTCCTCACAAGCGCCAAGTTGCACATCAAACGACCCCGGTTCTTCCGCTTGGACCTGTACTGTGCAGCCGGTATTGCGGACTACGGCCAGGCCGAAGCTTTTCAGTACTACCGATGCCGCGGCGCAGGGAGCGCTCTCTGCCGAGCCGGTACGTATCGCGTGACCGGAGGAAACGATCCGCAACGGCGCCCCGTCGGCCACGGTCACCTCAACGTTGATCATCGGTGCCGGATCACGCCCCGGCGATTTCCTTGATCCGAATCGTGGAATAGTGCTGCCGGTGCCCCTTGGTACGACGATAATTCTTCCGCTTTTTGTACTTGAACACCACCACCTTTTTGTCGCGCGTGTGGTCTTCAATCTCGGCCTTCACTACAGCGCCATCCACGAAGGGAGTTCCAACTTTGGTACCGCCATCGTCCTTCAGCAAAACAACCGACGGAAACTCCACCGCATTGCCCTGCTCAGAATCGAGGTGATCGACTCTCAGCACGCTATCCTTCTCAACCTTGTATTGCTTACCCTTAATTTCAACCAGTGCATACATCATTGCGTTCTCCAAATTCTTTGAGCCGCTCATTTAACAGGATTGTCGCCCCTCCGTCAAGAGCAGATTATCTACGGGTACAGGTCATCCACGGGAGGTCCTTCTCCGGAAAACGTGGTACCGGCCGTTCACGTCAAGTGCGTCCGCCCCATGAGATATCGGTCGACCTCACGAGCGGCACCACGCCCCTCTTTAATCGCCCAAACCACCAGGCTCTGGCCTCGACGGGCATCTCCGGTGGCAAACAGCCCGGGAATCGAGGTGGTAAACTGCTCGTACTCCGCCTTGATATTGCCGCGCTCGTCGCGCTCAGCTCTTAGTTCCTCGGCGACATAGTCCTCCGGGCCGAGAAAGCCCATCGCCAGAAAGACCAGATCCGCCGGCCACTCCTCTTCGGTTCCGGGAACCTCCTCGAATCGCGGACGGCTTCCCGGCTCCTTGATCCATTCCACTCTGACGGTGCGCACCGCGGTGAGGTTGCCCTCCGCGTTCCCGACAAACTCCTTGGTAAGGATCGAGTACTCCCGTGGGTCTTTTCCGAATACCGCCGCCGCTTCTTCATGGCCGTAGTCCATCTTGTACGTTCGGGCGAACGTGGGCCACGGCATTTCGTCGGTTCGCTCCGAGGGAGGTTTCGGCATGAGCTCAAAATTGGTCAGCGAGGCGCATCCGTGACGCATGGAAGTACCGAGACAATCGTTTCCGGTGTCGCCGCCACCGATGACGATGACGTGCTTTCCTTCGGCAGAAATGAACTTGCCGTCGGCGTGCTGTGAATCGAGCAGGCTCTTTGTGTTGGCCTTGAGGAAATCCATGGCGAAGTGAACACCGTGCAGCTCGCGCCCGGGCACCGGAAGGTCTCGGGGCTTGGTGGCTCCCACCGCCAGGACAACTGCGTCGTGGGAATCCATGAGCTGAACGGCGGATAGGTCGCGTCCCACATCCACACCGGCACGAAAACTGATCCCTTCGGTTGCCATGATGGCGTTGCGCTTCTCCACAAGCTCCTTGTCGAGCTTCATGTTGGGAATCCCGTACATCAGCAGACCACCGATGCGGTCCTGCCGCTCATATACGGTAACGGTGTGCCCGGCTTGGTTCAGTTGATCCGCCGCCGCCAGTCCGGCTGGTCCGCTTCCCACCACCGCCACCGTTTTACCGGTGCGATACTCGGGGATCCGCGGCGCCATAAGCCCGCTGTCGTACGCACGATCGATAATCGCCGCCTCGTTCTCTTTGATCGTCACGGCGGGCTCGTTAATCGCCAGCACACAGGCATGCTCACACGGGGCGGGACAGACACGGCCGGTGTACTCCGGGAAATTGTTCGTCTTCATGAGACGGTAAAACGCCTCTTCCCACTTTCCGTGGTAGATCAGATCGTTCCATTCGGGAATCAGATTGTCTACGGGACAGCCAAAGTCCGACTGACAGAACGGCACCCCGCAGTCCATGCAACGCGCACCCTGCGTCTCACGCTCCGCATCATTCAGTTCCCGTTTGAACTCACGGAAATCTTCGATTCTCACTGCCGGGTCATTGTGGGCCGCCGTCCGGCGGTCGTATTCCATGAATCCTGTGGGCTTACCCATGAACCACCTCCTGGTTCAGCTGATCTCGATTCCGTCGAAGCTCAAGAATGCGGCGATAGGTGGGCGAAATCACGCGGACGAACTCTGCGCGATGACGGCCCCAGTTTCCCAGAATTTCCTGCGCAACCTCGCTCCCTGTGAGCTGCATGTGTTCGCGAACCATGGATAGGAGGCGCTCCTCATCTTCAGTCTCCAGTCCGACGATTTCCACCATGCCGGGATTGATGTACTCCGACAATGTTTCGTGCCGGTCCCACACATACGCCACACCACCGCTCATGCCTGCGGCGAAGTTGCGTCCCACGCCCCCGAGAATCGCCGCGACTCCTCCGGTCATGTACTCAAGTCCATGGTCACCGATCCCTTCGATGACAACATCGGCGCCGGAGTTGCGGACGCAAAACCTCTCGGCGGCGACACCGCGAATGAACGCTTTCCCACTGGTGGCACCGTAGAGTGCTACATTCCCGATGAGTATGTTGTCCTCGGCTCGAAAGCGGGACTGTGCCGGCGGATAGACGACAATCCGTCCTCCGGAGAGACCTTTTCCCACGTAGTCATTGGAATCACCTTCCAGTTCAAGGGTGACCCCCTGAGCAAGCCACGCCCCGAAGCTCTGTCCGGCGCTTCCGGTGAATTTCACATGAAAACTGTTGTTCTCCAACTCGTATGCGCCGATGCGTTTTACGATCTCATGGCTGAGCATTCCCCCGGTGGTGCGATCGGTATTGCGAATCGGCATCTCGCTATAGACCGATTCTCCGCGAGAGAATAGCGGTTCCGCCTTCTCAATCAACGTTCGGTCCAGAACCTTGTCGATTCCGTGGTCTTGAGGAACGCAGCAGAAGACGCCACTGTGCCCATTGCCGGTGGAAATCGGATCAAGGAGTGCACTCAAGTCAACGCCTTCACTTTTCCAGTTCCGCACGGACTGATCCATTTCCAGCATGTCCACTCGACCCACCATCTCTTCCCAGCTCCGAAAGCCAAGTTCTGCCATGATCTCGCGGAGTTCCTCGGCAACGAAGTACATCATGTTCACCACGTATTCCGGTTTGCCGGCGAACTTCTTCCGGAGACGCTCATCCTGGGTTGCGATCCCCACGGGACAGGTGTTCTTCTCGCACTTGCGCATCATGATGCAGCCTTCCGCGATAAGAGAACTGGTGGCAAATCCAACCTCTTCCGCCCCCAGCATGGCGGCAATTGCCACGTCGCGACCGGTCTTGATCTGGCCGTCGGTCTGGAGAACCACTCGACTCCGAAGATCGTTCAGTACCAACGTCTGGTGTGTCTCGGCCAGCCCCAACTCCCACGGTACGCCGGCGTTCTTGATCCCGGTCAGGGGACTGGCACCGGTGCCTCCATCATGACCGGAGATCAGAATGTGATCGGCATGCGCCTTGGCAACCCCGGCGGCGACCGTTCCCACCCCGACCTCACTCACCAGTTTGACACTTACCCGTCCCGAGGGGTTGGCGTTTTTCAGATCGAAGATCAGCTGCGCCAAGTCTTCGATGGAGTAGATATCGTGGTGCGGCGGCGGACTAATCAGTCCGACTCCGGGCGTGGAAAAGCGCGTTTTGGCGATCGTGTCGAACACTTTGCGCCCTGGAAGCTCACCACCCTCGCCGGGCTTCGCCCCCTGCGCCATTTTTATCTGGTGTTCATCAGCGTTCGTGAGGTACTCGATCGTCACGCCGAACCGTCCGGAGGCGACCTGTTTAATCGCGGAACGCTTGCTGTCTCCATTGGGCAGCGGCTGATACCGCTCGCGGATCTCTCCGCCTTCGCCGGTGTTCGACTTTCCACCAATTCGATTCATCGCAATGGCCAAGGTCTCATGCGCCTCGATGCTAATCGAACCGAAACTCATAGCACCGGTGGCAAAACGGCGCATAATGTTTTCCGCAGGCTCCACCTCGGTGAGGGGAATCGAATTTCCGCTCTTGAAGCGCAGCAGACCGCGGAGGGTGGCCTGATCGGTACTGCGCTGATTTTGGTGCTCGCTGAAACGGGTGAACGCGACTCGATCTCCCTGGCGCACCGCTCGCTGAAAATCCGCGATCGACTGCGGGTCCCACATGTGCTTCTCGCCACCCGTGCGCCACTGGTAGTCTCCGGGATTCACGAACTCTGAACCGATCTGCGTGTTGCCCGAGGGCCACGCCAGCTCATGGCGGCGAAGCGCCTCCCGGGCAAGCTGCGGGAAGCCCGCACCCTGAATGCGACTGGCGGTCCCGACAAAGGCGTAGTCCACCACCTCGTCGGCGAGTCCCACAATTTCGAAAATCTGGGCGCCCTTGTAACTTTCAAGCGTGCTGATTCCCATCTTGCCGAACACTTTGCGCATTCCCTTCTGGAGTGCGTAGTGGTACGCCTCGATAATATCCTCACGCTGGAGGTCCTGCCGCAATCGCCCGTCTTCCTGGAGATACCACATCGCCTCATACGCCAGGTACGGGTTAATCGCATCGGCGCCATACCCCACGAGGGTACAGAAATGGTGCACTTCCCGAGGCTCGGCACTCTCCACGATAATCCCGATCCTGGTACGACTATGGTTCCGAACCAGTCGGTGGTGGACGGTACCGGTGGCCAGAAGCGCGGACACCGGCACCCGTTCGCGAGATACCGCGCGGTCGGAGAGCACCACCAGACTGTAGCCGTGGGCGATCGCCTCCTCCGCTTCGTCGGCGATCCGCTCCAAAGCGCTCTTGAGAACTTCTTCACCCTCGTCCTTGGGATACGTGATATCGATGACGCGGGAGCGCCACCCCCGATGATTCATTCGTTTTAACTGGTCGGTCTGCTCATTGGTGAGAATCGGATGGTCCAACCATAGGCGGTGAGCGTCCTCCGGACTGTGCACAAGTACGTTCCCCTCGGGTCCGATATAGGAACCGAGGCTCATAATCACTTCTTCCCGAATCGAGTCGATCGGTGGGTTGGTGACCTGCGCGAAGAGCTGCTTGAAGTAATCGTAGATCAATCGCGGCTTGTCCGACAGAACCGCCAGGGGCGCGTCATTTCCCATGGAGCCCAGGGGCTCCTTTGCATCCTCAGCCATGGGCTTCAGGATGAGGTTGAGGTGCTCCAGAGTAAATCCAAAGGCGCGCATGCGCTCGAGAATCGTATCCCCATCCAACTGCGGAACATCCTGCGAAAGTGGTAGATGATCCAACGCGATCAGCTGCTCCTCAAGCCACTTCCGAAACGGGTAACGACCGGCGATCCCAGTTTTCAGCTCCTCATCACCGACGATTCGACCCTGGTCAAAATCTACCAGGAACATACGGCCCGGTTGGAGCCGACCTTTATGGGTAACGGTGGCCGGATCCACCTGCAACACCCCCACCTCACTCGCCATGATCACCAGATCGTCATCGGTCAGGTAGTAGCGGCTTGGTCGCAGCCCGTTGCGGTCCAGCACCGCGCCGATCACGTGCCCGTCGGTGAATGCGATCGACGCCGGTCCGTCCCATGGCTCCATTTGGGCGCTCATGAACTCGTACATCGCTTTCCCTACGTCCGGCATGTGCCGGTGGTTCTGCCACGCCTCGGGAACCATCATCATCACCGCCTCCGGTAGCTCCCGCCCGCTCTGCAGTAACAGCTCAAGGACGTTGTCAAAGCTTCCGGAATCGGAGAGGTCCGGCTCAATCACCGGAGAGATGTTTGCCACATCATCGCCGAAGAGATCACTCTCCATTACCCCTTCCCGGGCACGCATTTTGTTTGCGTTGCCCCGGAGCGTGTTTATCTCTCCATTGTGGCTCATAAATCGCAACGGTTGCGCGCGATCCCAACTGGGAAAGGTATTCGTGGAAAACCGGCTATGGACCATCGCCAGGTGCGTATCAAAGAGGGGGTCCGACAGGTCGGCATAGTACCGGAAGAGCTGTTCCGGGGTGAGCATCCCCTTATACACGATATTTCGCGTAGACAGACTACAGATGTAAAAAAAATGATCGCTGTCGTGGGTGCTACCCCGAAGCGTATTGGTGGCGACTTTTCGGATCACGTACAGTTTCCGCTCGAATACGTCGGAATCCACGTGCTCGCCGGCGGCGATAAACGCCTGCCGGATGACCGGCTCCGCGGCGAGCGCGCTAGGCCCGATCATACTATTGTCGCGCGGGACATCCCGCCAGCCGATAAACCGCTGACCAGCTTCCGCCACAATCCGTTCCACCGCGCTCTCACAGGCACGCCGTTCCTCCCCGTCCTGCGGGAGGAAAAAGAGACCCGCCGCAAAACGTCCGCGTTCGGGGAGTTCCGCCCGGAGCTCGTCCTTCGCTATCCGCTCCAACAGAGCATGCGGCAGCGCGGTGAGGATACCGGCCCCGTCACCGGTGTTCTTTTCCGCCCCCACCGCGCCGCGGTGGGTCATGTTCACCAGAACCTCTCGAGCTTTGGAAATCAGGTCGTGAGAGGCATGCCCCTTAATATGTGCTACGAAGCCGACGCCGCAGTTGTCGTGCTCAAATTGTGGATCGTAGAGAGACTGTCTCCCTGGTCGTACCTTGCGTTGCATGGACACTCCTTCCGTGAAAAAACGGGTGTCCTATTAATATGCAATTTACGTGCCAACACAACAGTACAGAACATATGTCGTTTAATGGTAGCGAGTTACTACGAAACCAGACAACCTCACAGTTATGTAACTCCTACACATATGTAGGTATGACTACCGATACGTACTACGTCTTCGTAGTCTACATCGCTTCCACAAAGGGAATATTCAGGAGCGTCAATCCGTGATGCATCATATTCATGACTGCCCGGGACAATCCAAGACGGTATTCCCGCTGGGCTGGGTCGTCGGAGACGGCGATGGGGTGGTCGTGGTAGAACCGGGAAAACGTCTTGGCCGTATCGTACAGGTAGCCGGCGAGCATCGCCGGATTGTGGGCCTGTGCCGAATCGGCCACCGCATCCGGATACCCCGCCAGTCGGTGGACCAGCTGCCACTCATCATCGGTATCGGGGCCCCGTGCCGAAACGGATTCCGGAGCCGCCTGCCTGCGCAGCATACTGGATACCCGCGCCCCCAGATACTGCAGATATGGGCCGGTATTTCCTGAGAATGAGAGCGATTCTTCCGGATCGAAGACCATGTCCTTCACGGGCCCCGTTTGCAGCAGGTAGTAGTGAAGCGCTGCCAGAGCAACCTTCTCCGCCGTAGCATCCACATCTTCCACATGCTCCTCACGTCCCTTGCCGCGAATCTCCTCAGCGGCCAAGTGGGTAAGACGATCCAGAAGGTCATCGGCGTCCACTACCGTGCCCTCGCGGGATTTCATCTTGCCGTCGGGAAGATTCACCATCCCGTAAGCGAGATGATAAAGGGTTCCAGCCCATTCCTTGCCAAGCCGCCGGAGCACTTCGAAGAGAACCTGAAAATGATACCTCTGCTCCGATGCTACCACGTAGATCAGGCGGTGAAAGGGCCAATCCTCGTGGCGACGAATCGCCGTACCGATATCCTGTGTCAGGTAAAGCGATGTGCCGTCCCCCCGGAGAAGTACTTTCTTGTCCAAGTTGATATCCGTGAGATCTACCCAGACAGTTCCTTTCTCATCACGATAGAAGACGCCGTCCGCCAGCCCTTTGAGTATTTCGTCACGACCGAGACTGTACGTTTGGCTCTCGAAATAGGTTTGATCAAAACGGATGCCCGTGCGTCGATACGTCTCCTCAATCCCTTCGATCGCCCAGCGGTTCATCCTCAACCAGAGTTCGTGAATCTCGGGATCGCCATCCTCCCAGGCCTTGAGCATTTCTCGCGCCTGCGGTTCAGCTTGCGGATCTTCCTTCTCCCATTGCGCATACTTCACATAGAAATCACCCACAAAGCGATCGGATTTCTTATTCTCCGATTCCGGATCGGTACCATTTCCGAAACGACGATACGCCAGCATCGACTTGCAGATATGGATACCGCGATCGTTAATGAGATTCACTTTCCGTACGTCGGCACCGGCGGCGGTGAGCACGCGGGCGACACTTTCCCCGAGGGCGTCGTTGCGCAGATGACCAAGATGGAGCGGTTTATTGGTATTGGGACAACTAAACTCGATCATGATGCGCTGTCCCTGGAGAACCTCCCCATCTCCGTAGGAAGTTCCCTGCGAGAGCGCGGTGTTAATCACCTCCGCCGCAATCACTGCCCGGGGCAGAAAGATGTTCACGTACGGACCGATCGCTTCCGCCGTACCTGTCGTGTCCGTCCCATCGGAGGCGTCGTTCAACGACGTGGCGACTTCCGCGGCGATCTGCGCCGGATTCCGGCGGAGCACCCGGGCAAAAGGGAACATGGGAAACGCGATATCGCCTTTGGTGGTGTCCGGCGGTGTTTCAATGAGAAGCGTTGCATCCAGGTCGGAGGGATCGGTACCGTCACCGGCAATGGTGAGCAGGGCGTCAAGGACGCGAGTTTTCCAGGGAGTCCAATACTGTTTCATATGTCCTGAGAGAATAGCGGATTCCGATAGATCTCGTCAGCCCTGTCCGGTGGAAGTGGTATGGGTGGAGAGCTCCGGGAGCGGCGAGACGAGACGAATCTGGTTTTCCTTAGCACGGCGCTCCAGGGCATCCAACTCACCGATCGTGCCCAGATATACACTGAGGCGTCGATGCAGTTCTCGCAACTCTTCGATGAACTCCGCATTACGCCGCCCGCCGATTTGTCCGTAATTGGCGAGCGTATCGTACGAGCTTCCCGGCTGGGCATAGAGAATGCCACCGAGAACGTTGACGATTGTTTCAATGGTGGTCCGCGTCTTGTCCGCCAGCGATATGATCTCCTGGTCTACCCGTCTGGTCATTTTGGACCGCTGCGCGGGCTCCGCTTCGGCGGAGAGCATCGCTCCCCACGATTGATCCGGGGCAAGATCCGATTTGAGTCGCTCGATCTTGTCGGCGATTCCCTCAAACTCGTTATAGGCGTCGTTGAACTGCGCCCGATTGGAACTCTTGTAGAACTCACCACCGGTGAGAATGATACGCAAGATCGGAAGCGCATCGTTCCACAAGCCCACGGCCATACTCTCCAGCGCGGCCCCCAGAAACCAGTGACTCGTGCTGGTACCATTGGTCCCGTCGGGAAGACCGGGGAAATGCCTCACCGTTCCACCGCAGGCGTCGGCGAGCTCAGCGAGGCGGTGTCGGAGCTGATTCTGCAGCGTCACGTGAAGTACCTGCCGCTGAATTCGTTCGGTAAAGAAAGCACGGTAGATGCCGATCCAGTCTTCCCCGGCCGTGGCAGGGTCAACCAGCCACCATGGATCTTCCCGTACAATCCGGATCACCGTTAGCAGGGGATACCGCTCCAGAAACGACCGGAATACATCGAACGCGGCAAACATCTCCGACATGCGCGTTCGGATCGCAGCTTGTAGCGCTTCATGATCGGATACGTCACCGCGCTCTTCTGCGACGGACTCCGATAGCAAGGCCAGCGATTCAAGCAAATTGAGATTCAAAGGTTCGTGAAGTTGGACGAGGGTACGGTACAAGTCAGTAAGCGGACGCTCCAGATAGTCGAAGGCGCACCACGACCCGGAATCCTCCGATCTGTCGAAAGAGGTGACCATCGTCTCATACCCGACGGAGACCAGAGCAACCAGGGAGTCCGCCTGTGACATCGCACGGCGCATTGCAGAACGCGCGTCCGGGGGGATCAGCTCAATCTTCTCATCCAGTGACTCGGACAACGTCCGTTTCAGGACGCGCTCGCTGGGCTCATCGAGCTTCGCTATATGATCGGCACTGGTCCGGTGAAGTATGTCCTGATGAACGGATGGGAAAAGATCCATTGCCAGGATCAGGACCAGCTCTCTCCGGTAGTTAATGACACCCCGAATCGTCCGCTCCAGCTGGTGCGCCGCATCGCGAAGCTTCGCCACGTCCTCCGCAAAGGGCGACAGAAGCAGGTGGCGTCGTCCGTCAATCGCGCCACCCCCCTCCCGGTGCACCTCCGTCTCAAGATCGCGTAGCATCCACCGGCGAATTACTTCCTCCCGCTCCACCCCGCGGAACACCTGCATCAGGAACAGTACGAACCGTCGCCACAAGCTGAGGGACTTCAGCTGTTGCTCAACCGGGGAAGGGGGCTCTTCCTGTTCAGTGGCCAGTGGTGTCGCGTGCTCCTGCATCGCTTCACGAATCGACGCAAGCATTCGTCGCCGGTCTTCATCGGTGAGTTGGGAGCTCAGACGGTCAAAAACGGGGACAGATTCCATGGATACCTCATCATATAACGTACCACATCTCAACACGGGTGTGGTACGCGGGCGATATCGGCTGATAACCGCCTTTTTTTCACCTTTTTCTTGACAGACGGCCCCGTTTAATAAACACTACTCATGATGAGTATGTTTCCGACTGCGGCACTAAGCCTTCTACCCATTCTCGGCCTAATTATTATTGGGAACCGGTATATGTGCGTGGAGGGATAGCCGTAAGGCAGTCGGTTAAAAAGGCCGTCCTTCCCCAGGGAGGACGGCCTTTTTTTTATTCTTGAAGGAGGATGAGATGGATCATGTTCAGATCTTTGATACTACCTTGCGCGACGGTGAACAGTCGCCGGGGGCGTCCATGGACGTCGAACAGAAGTTCGAGATAGCCCTGCAGTTGGAGCACCTCGGGGTCGACGTTATTGAGGCGGGTTTCCCCGTTTCATCACCGGAGCAGTTCCGAGCGTGTCGGCTGATCGCGGATCGGGTAAAAAACTCCACTATAGCCGCTCTGACGCGCACCAATGAGAAGGATATCGATGCCGCCGCCGATGCCCTCGTCAACGCTGCCCACTCCCGGATTCATACGTTTGTTTCCACCTCACCGGTTCACATGCAGTACAAGCTCAAAAAGACACCGGAAGAAGTTCTGGAAATGACGCGGCGCTCCGTCCGGTACGCGCGCAACAAAGCGGCGGAAGTGGAGTTCTCGCCGGAGGATGCCACCCGTACCGATATCGATTTTCTCTGTCAGGTCCTGGATATCGCCATCGAAGAGGGTGCCACCATTTTGAATATTCCGGACACCGTGGGATACACCATTCCCAATGAGTACGCAAACCTGATCACCACGATTCGCAATCGCGTCAGCAACATCGACAAGGCGGTGATCAGCGTCCATTGCCACGACGACCTGGGACTGGCGGTAGCCAATACGGTAAGTGCGATCAACGCCGGCGCCCGACAGGCGGAGGTCACGATTAACGGAATCGGAGAACGCGCCGGAAACGCCGCCCTGGAAGAGGTAGTAATGGCGCTGAAAGTACGGAAGGACGCGTTCAACGTAGATACCCGGATCGACACGCGGCAGATCTACTCCACCTCCCGGATGGTATCCACCATGATCGGATTCCCGATCCCCCGGAACAAGGCGGTAATAGGCGAAAATGCCTTTTCCCATGAGGCGGGGATCCACCAGCATGGAATGCTGAGCCACCGCGAAACGTACGAGATTATGACCCCGGAGTCGGTCGGACGTGACGCCACGCGAATCGTCCTGGGACGCCACTCCGGTATGCACGGCTTTCGCAAGCGTCTGGCGGAATTGGGAATCGTTATCGAAGAGGAAGAAATTAAGAAGGCGTACGATGCGTTCCTGAAAGTGGCCGACCGAAAGAAAGAGATCTATGATGAAGATCTGTACACGATCCTCAGCGAACAGTTCGGCAGTACCGCCGATTCTCTGATTTTGGAGTACGTCAACTTCCAGTCCGGGAACACATCGATTCCCACCGCAACAGTGCGCATCCGAGACCACGAGGAGGTGTACGAGGAAGCTGCCACCGGAGACGGTCCGGTGGATGCAGTCTTCCGGGCGATTGAACGCGCCTGCAAGACTGATGCCACGCTGGTCGAGTACAACGTCCAGGCGGTGACCCCCGGCAAGCAGGCGATCGGTGAGACCAGCGTCGTCATCGAAATTGACGGCAAACGGTCGACCGGTCGCGGTTCCAGTACCGATATTCTCGAGGCTAGTGCCAAGGCGTACGTCAACGCACTGTCCCGCCACCGACTCCTGAAAGAGGTAACCCATCCATGACACACAACGAAAACACGTCCGCCGGCGCTCGCGCCGGCGATGGCCTACAACCGGTGGGCTCCACCGACCGGAAGGTAATCATTTACGATACGACCCTACGTGACGGCATGCAGGGAATTCAGGTTAACTACACCCTGGACGACAAGATCAAGATCGCCCATGCCCTGGACGAGATGAAGATCGACTACATCGAAGGGGGATTCCCCCTCTCCAACGAGAAGGAAGCCGCCTTTTTTCAGCAGATGCGCAAGGAGAACCTGCAGCATGCCCGCGTGGTGGCGTTCGGATCGACGCGCAAATCGGGGGGATCCGCGGAACGAGATCCGATGATTCGCGCGCTCCTCGACGCTGAGACGCCCACGGTTATCGTCGTGGGGAAGACGTGGAAAGCGCACGTGGAGAAGGTCCTGCAGACCGATGAGGAGGAGAACCTCCGCATGATCTTCGATTCGATCCATTTCCTGAAATCCCAGGGACGGGAGGTGTTCTTCGATCTGGAACACTTCTTCGATGGATACAAGGACGATCCCGAGTACGCCCGGCGCGTACTCAAGGCGGGAACCGACGGCGGTGCCGACTGCCTCGTGCTGTGCGACACCAACGGGGGAACGATGCCGCAGGAGGTGGGAGCAATAATGCACGCCCTCCCGCAGGGTGACCTGGCACCATTGGGCGGCCACTTCCACGACGACAGCGGCGTGGCGATCGCCAACAGCATGACCGCCGTTGATCACGGAGCGGTGCACATTCAGGGAACGGTAAACGGTTGGGGAGAACGAACCGGAAACGCCAATCTCTGTACGTTTATTCCCAATATCGTGCTCAAGACGCAATACACCGCATCCTGCGAAGATCACCTGACCCATCTCACCCATCTGTCGCGATTTGTGGCGGAGAAGGCCAATATCATTCCGGATCGGCGCCAGCCCTACGTGGGGGACGCCTCGTTCAGCCACAAAGCGGGACAGCACGCCGATGTGATCGGTAAGGCGGCGTATCTGATGGAGCATATCGACAGCCGTCTGGTGGGCAACGAGCGCCATATCGTGCTATCCGAGCTGGCCGGCAAATCTACTGTGGTGGAGAAGCTCCGGGAGTACGGCGACTACACCAAATCGTCACCGGTGGTAGAGGAATTGACAAAGCTCCTGAAGCAAAAGGAAAACGACGGCTATGAATACGAAGCCGCCGAGGCGAGCTTCGACCTTCTCGTTCGCCGAACGCTGGGAAGCTACCGGCCACTGGTGAGCTTGAGGAACTACCATTTGGAAAGCTACAAAACCGCCGATGCCCCGTCGAAGACGGTGGGCCGCATCTTTCTCAATATGGAACAGCGGGAGCTCATGGGAGCGGCGGTGTGCGTCGGCCCGGTGGATACGCTGGATCACGCACTCCGGGATGCACTAGTACCGGTCTTTCCCTGGCTGGACCGCCTCACCCTGACGGACTTTCGGGTTCGCGTGCTAAATCCTGAGAGCGGAGCCGCGGCGAAGGTACGCGTATTCGTCACCTACTCCGATCACGAACGAAACTGGGATACGGTGGGCGTCAATGAGAACATCGTGGAGGCGTCCTGGGAGGCGCTGATCGACGCGATCGAATTCTACTACAATACAGTGGTTCTGCCGGATAAGGAGACTGCCGCGGTTACAGCCGGCCGGCTTCGATAATACGCTGGAGAAACTGCCGCGTCCGGGGGTGTTCCGGCGCGGAAAAAAGCTGGTTCGGAGGAGCTTCCTCAAGGATTCGTCCGCCTTCGAGGAAGCATACCCGGTCCCCCACATCCCGGGCGAAGCCCATCTCGTGGGTGACAATGAGCATCGTCATGCCCTGGTCCTTGAGGTCCTTGATGATCTTTAGAACCTCACCGATGAGTTCCGGATCCAGGGCGGCGGTTACTTCGTCCAGGAGAAGGACCTCGGGGTTTGTGGCCAGAGCCCTAACCACCGCTACCCGCTGCTGTTGTCCCCCGGAGAGTTGCTCCGGATAGGAGTCGGCGTACCCCTCCAGGCCGAACAAGCGAAGCAGTTCCCCCGCCTTCTGCTCGCTCTCCGCCTTGGCGACTCCATGCACCTTGCGGGGGGCGAGGGTAATGTTGTCGAGCACCTTCATGTGAGGAAACAGATTGTACGCTTGGAAAACGATTCCAATGCGCTTATGCAAGCCGTTCCGGCCGAAGGAGTTATCAAAGATTGACACGCCGTCCAGGCTGATCCGTCCGGCGTCGAAATCAACCAGATCGGTGATACACCGCAGAAGTGTCGATTTTCCCGATCCCGACGCCCCGATGAGACAGACCACCTCGTGTTCCTGTATCGCCAGACTCACATCGTCCAGGACGAGCTTGTCTCCGTAGTACTTCGTGACGCGGTCAACGGTAACTCGTTCCATCTATGCCGTCCTTTGCAAGCGTCGCTCGCGGTCCTTGCGAGCCACATAGTCCGTCAGTCGCGCCATCGGTATCGTGGCCGCAAGAAACAGTACCGCCGCCGCGATCAGCGGTGAATAGTTGAAGGTACGAGCGGTGTATATTTGCGCCTCCCGAACGGCATCGCGGACGCCGATCACGCTTAAGAGTGCTACATCCTTCTGAAGCGCAACCGCAAGATTCAGCAACGAGGGAATAACGTTACGAATCGCCTGCGGCACGATCGAGTACCGCAACGTCTGCCATTGCGACAAGCCCAGCGCCTTGGCGGCAGCCCGCTGCCCGTCGTGAACCGCTTCCATTCCGGAGCGGTACACCTCCGCGGCGTAGGCGGAATAGGTAAGAACCATCGCCGTGGCTCCCCAGAACAGACTGCTCCGCGGAAGCCCGGGAATCTGCAACGCCGGAATCCCGAAGCCAAAAAGCAGCACCATCAGGAGCGACGGAAGTCCCCGCAGCAGGTCAATGTATACCACCGTAAACACGCGCAACGGCGCGAACCACGGGCCGGTGAGAGACCGAAAGATTGCCAGAATCAGCGCCCACAGCGCGATTACCACCAGCGCAATCGCCCAGACGGTCATGTTTATTCCGAATCCTTGAAGAACCTTCGGAAACACCTCGATCATCGCATCCAGACTAAAAAACTGCGCCTTGATGCGCGGCCACTGTTCAGCCGAGACTACCGCCTGCCGTACTACCAGCACCACCACCAGCACGCTGCCGACACTAATAATCGAGGGGAGATATTTTTCCTTGGCACTGAGAGTGCGCCCCGCCGGCGGAGCCGCCGGGGCGGGACGCTGCGAACTCACTCGGTGATCTCCGGAATCGAATCGTCACCTACGAGGTACTCGTCTGCCAGGCGGTCAACCACACCGTCGGCGATCACCGCTTCCAGGGCATCGTTTACCCATGGGACGAGAGAATCTCCTTTTTCAAACACCAACCCGTGACCCAGGTCATTCTCATCCGCCGGAAGAATCGCCACGATCGACGCCTCCGGTACCTGAACCGCAGTCACGTACAGCGCGGTGGGAAGTGAGATAACGGTGGCATCGATCTGGCCCCCGAGAAGTGCCTGGAACGTACCTACCTGATCATCAAACACATCGACACCTTCGGCACCGACCGTGTTCTCGAGGTAGTCCAGGTCGGTGGTGCCGATCGTCGCTCCCCAGTCGGCATCGCGAAGATCCGCGAACGACTCCGCATCGGCGATAGCGCTGTCGGGAAGCGCCAGGGCGGCTTTGCGCGGCTGGTAGTACACGTTGGAAAATCCGACGAATTCCCGCCGTTCTTCCGTGACGGAGTACTGGTTAATCGCGAAATCGTAGTTCTTGGGTCCCGGAGCGATCCCCTGATCAAAGGTCTGCCGTACCCAGACAACATCTTCCGCGTCAAAACCCATCTCCTCCGCCAGCGCGTAGACGATGCCGTTTTCGAATCCCTCGCCACTGGCGGGATCATCGTTGAGCATCCACGGCGGGTATACCGGCTCGCCGGTGGCAACCGTGAGCTGACCCGGTTGGTACAGCCGCGGATCTTCGGTAGTCCGCTCCAACGCGGCGGTGTCTGCTCCGTCGTCGGCGGGTACCGCCTCTTCCCCTTGTCCGCCGGCAATCGCCGGGGTCGCTACTGCGATCGCGAAGATGCTTACGCACAGCATAAGTTTTCGAACCATCAGATCCTCCTTGTAGATCTCCGTTAGGTTATGGTGAGAGTAGGTAATCACACCTTTCAGGTCAAGTTACGGAAGTATCCGTGCCGTGATTTCTCCCCGTCGTACGTGGCGGATCGCCTCTACCGCCGCCCGTGCCGCTGATGTCGTCGTGGTGTACGGAATGCGATGTCGCAACGCCTCAACTCTCAGATATCCGTCGTCACTCCGCGTGTATCGGCCCAACGGCGTATTGATCATCATATCGATCCGTCCCGAGCGGATGTGGTCCACCACGTTGGGGCGGCCCTCGTGCACCTTCAAGAGCACCTCAGCCAGAATTCCGTGGTCAAAGAGGTGCGCCGCCGTCCCGCGGGTGGCCGCCACGGAAAAACCCATACCCACCAGATCTTGTACCACCGGCAAAATCGTCTCTTTGTCGTGGTCATTAACCGCTACGAAGACGCGTCCCTCATGGGGAAGATGCGTGCCGGTTGCGGTGGAGGCCTTGGCAAACGCCTCCCCAAAATCGGCACCGATGCCGATCGCCTCTCCCGTGGAGCGCATCTCCGGCCCCAACAGCGGATCATGACCGGTGAAGCGATCAAAACTGAACATCGCCTCCTTCACCGCCCATCCTGTGATGCAGGACCCCACGCCGATACCGTCCCCGTCGGGGGCCACCAGCCCCTGATCCCGCAACGTTTGCCCACTCCACACCGCCACCGCCGCAGCCACGAGGTCCACACCGGAGGCTTTGGAGAGGAACGGAACGGTGCGACTGGCGCGGGGATTCACCTCCAGCACGTAGAGCCGGCCCGCTTGGACAGCGAACTGAATGTTGAGAAATCCCGACACCCCGATATCCCGGGCGATCGCCGCGGTGGCGGCCACCATCTCCGTCTCCAAGGTTCGGTCGCTCTTGAACGGAGGGAAGACACACGCCGAGTCGCCGGAATGGATTCCAGCCGCCTCGATGTGCTGCATAAGTCCCCCGACGTAGACGTTAATCCCGTCGGAAACCGCGTCCACATCGTACTCAAAGGCGTCTTCCAGAAACTGATCCACCAGAATGGGACGATCCGGACTCAGAACGGGCGCCTCCGAGAGAAACGCGTCGAGCTCCTCGGGAGTATAGGCGATCGCCATACTCCGCCCCCCCAGGACGAACGAGGGCCGCACCAACACCGGGTATCCGATCTCCTCCGCCGCGGAACGCACCGCATCGGCGCTCCCGGCCATTCGGTTCTCCGGCTGCCGCAGACCCAGCCGGTGGATCAGCCGAGAGAACTTCTCCCGATCCTCCGCATCCTGAATACTTGCTACGGTGGTACCCACGATCTCCGCGCCGGCTGCTTCCAACTCCTCAGCCATATTCAGCGGCGTTTGTCCCCCGAGCTGTACCACCACCTGCGACACCTGTTCCTTGCGCATCACCGCAATCACGTCTTCCCCGGTGAGGGGCTCGATATACAGCCGATCGGAGACGTTGAAATCGGTGGAAACGGTCTCCGGGTTGGAGTTGACCATAACTGTTTTCCGTCCCAGGCGGCGATACGCCATGGATGACAGCGTGCAGCACGTATCAAACTCCAACCCCTGGCCGATTCGATTGGGGCCGGATCCGACAATCAGCACGCCCTCACCACCGACGGGAGTTCCCTCATCCGTCTCACCCCAGGACGAGTAAAAATACGGTGTCTCCGCCTCAAACTCCCCGGCGCAGGTGTCCACGAAATGGTACGCCGCGGTGATTCCCGCGGCCTCCCGGGCGTCGGCAATTACGGCGCGCTGCGCACCAACGAGCACCCCGATACGGCGATCAGTGAGGCCCGCCTGCTTTGCCCGCAGCAACAGACTCGCATCCGGTGGCGCCGGTCCGGTGGCGGCGATCTCCGCCTCCAGCAGCGCCAGGCGGGCAAAGTTGTGCAGGAACCAGCGATCGTAACCGGAGGCTGCAGCGATCGCCTCAATTTCAGCGTCGGCAGCCGCCCCCGGAGCGGTTGGACTCAGTCCTCTCTCGGCGACGTCCCGCGCCACGGCCCTGCGCAACAGGGCGTAGATGGCAAAGATCCGACGGGGATGTAGAGCGGCCACGATGCGACGAAGTTCACCGTCGTCCTCCGGAACCGTGAGTTCCTCCAAGCCATCGAAGCCGTACTCCGCCGCCCGGATCGCCTTATTGAGCGCCTCCGGAAACGTCCGACCCAACGCCAGACTCTCCCCAACGCTCTTCATCTGCGTGCCGAGACTCACATACCCCGCGGGAAATTTCTCCAACTCAAAGCGCGGTACCTTCACCGCCACGTAGTCCAACGCCGGCTCAAAGCTGGACACCGTCTTTCCGGTGATATCGTTAATGACCTCATCCAGGGTGTAACCCACCGCCAGGCGCGCCGAAGCGCGGGCGATCGGAAAACCGGTGGCTTTACTGGCCAGGGCCGAACTCCGCGACACGCGCGGATTCATTTCGATCACGATCATCCGCCCATCGGAGGGGTTGTACGCAAACTGCACGTTGGACCCGCCACAGTCCACCCCCACGCCGCGGAGAATCTCGATCGATGCCGTGCGCATGCGCTGGTATTCGCGATCGGAAAGTGTCTGCACCGGCGCCACCGTGATGCTGTCGCCGGTGTGTACCCCCATGGGGTCGATATTCTCGATCGAACAGACTACCACCGCGTTGTCGGCGGCATCCCGCATCACTTCCAGTTCGAACTCCTGCCAGCCGATGAGGCTCTCCTCAATGAGCGCCGTATGTACCGGACTCTCGGAGAGCGCGTGTTCGATCGCCTCCCGCGCCTCCTCCTCAGTATAGGCGATGCTGCCGCCCTTCCCCCCCAGCGTGTAACTGGGGCGGATGATCAGCGGTAATCCGTATTCCGCCTTCGCGGAAAGCGCCTCGGCAAGGCTCGTCACCAGCGCCGACCGAGGACTCTCGAGCCCCAGCCGTTCCACAAGTTTCTTGAACTCACCCCGATCCTCGGCCAGCTTGATCGAATCGATCGACGCCCCGATTACCTCCACACCGTAGCGCGCGAACACGCCCGCCGCCTCCAGATCCATCGCCAGATTGAGCGCCGTTTGACCGCCCATCGTCGCCAGCACCGCATCCGGTTGTTCCCGGCGGATAATATCCTCGATATACGGGACCTCGAGTGGGTCCATATAGATCGCGTCGGCGGTTCCCGGAGTGGTCATCACCGTGGCTGGGTTGGGATTGACTAGGATTACGCGGTATCCCTCTTCCTTTAGGGCCTTTACCGCCTGGTTTCCGGAATAATCAAACTCGCACGCTTGACCGATCACGATCGGACCACTTCCGATCAATAAGATCGACGAGATATCAGTTCGCTTAGGCATCGCTATCGATCTCCTTTTCTCGTTGAACCCGGAGGGCCGGCGGGACGCTTCGCGTCGCCTGTAGGCTCATCGGGGCCGGCCACCGCACCGCCGCCGTAGCCGCGAATCGCCTCGAGGAACGCCGCGAAAATCCAGCGGCTATCGGCGGGCCCCGGGGCACTCTCCGGGTGAAACTGCGTGGTTCGAATCGCCCGGGCCTCGTCGCGGAGGCCCTCCACGCTCCCGTCGTTGGCGTTACGGAACCACACATCCATGCCGGGCGGGAGCGATTCTTCCTCCACGGTGAAGCCGTGGTTCTGGCTGGTCACAAACACTCGACGGGTGATCTCATCCCGCACCGGGTGGTTCACGCCGTGGTGGCCGAACTTCATCTTGCTGGTGCGCCCGCCAACCGCCTCCGCGATAATCTGGTGGCCAAGACAGATGCCGAGTACCGGCATCTCTCCCAGGAGCTCCCGCGTCTGAGCCACCTGGTGGGTCAAAACGGCCGGATCTCCCGGTCCGTTGGACAGCAACACCGCCTCGGCACCGGTATCGCGAATCTCCTGAGCGGTGGCGGTAGACGGGAGGATCGAGAGGCGGCACCCGAGAGCCCGGAGTTCGCGAACGATGTTTGCCTTTGCGCCGCAGTCATAGAGAGCAAGGTGGGGCCCGGGGTGGTGGGCGGAGGCCCCTTCGCGCGAGTCGCGGGCGTCGGAGGAGTCGCGGCCGTCCGGAGCGTCCGAGGCGTCCGGGGCGGCAAGCTCCACCAAGGTGGTGGTGCCCACTTCACCGAGCAGTCCGCGGCCCTCCATCGCGGGAAAGCGGGACAATCGCGACGATAGCTCCTGGTACAAAGCCTCTTCCCCACCGTCGGCAGCGCCACAGATCACCGCGTTCTGGGAGCCGTTCTTCCTGAGATGAAGAGTGAGCGCGCGGGTATCGATACCGGTGATTGCGGGAATACCGTTCTCGCGAAGGTACGCGTCCAGGGAGATACGACCGGGATGAACCGGGCCCTCATACAGTTCCCGTACTACCAACCCCGCCACTTTCACCAACCGTGTGCGGCCTTCTTCCGGCCCGCTCTCGGACCAGACGGCATCAATTCCGTAATTCCCGATTTGGGGATAGGTCATCGCTACGATCTGTCCGGTGTAGGACGGATCGGTGAGGACTTCCGGGTATCCGGACATGGCGGTGTTAAAGACCACCTCTCCAAAATAGGCAAGATACGACGAGGCATCCCCCCCATCCAGCGCCGCCAGCGCCTGCTCCGGCGACAGCAGCGAAGCTCCAAAGGCGACGCCCGAAAAGACGCGCCCATCGGCCAGCACCAGCACTGCGGATGTCTGATTGTCCACGGCTCACCCTCCTCTTGCGCCGCATTGTGCCGATACCCGGCGGGATGCACAAGGCGATTCATACGGTTTACTGTATATTTTTTCGATAGCCATCACCGTCGGACGGTGAATTCCTGACATGTTTCGGTACTTCATGTATACTTCCGCCGTGGCGTTCTATCTGTCCCGCAAGTTTTCTCACACGGTTTTCGGTCCCATTCGGGGCACATCCAGGCTGCTCTATTTTGCCTTGGTTTTTTTCTCCGCTAGTCTGGTGGCGCTCGCCGTACAAACGGTACTCCCCGCCTCTCGCTACCGGCAGCTGCGACCGCACCTCAGTCGGCGTCTCGCCCGGATGGTGTTGCTCGCATCAAATTTTCGGTTGCGCTATGTGGGAACTCCCCCGCCGCCGGGGTCGATGATCGTCGCCAACCATTTGAGTTGGGCGGATACCTTCACCTTTCTCAGTCAGTTGGGGTGCCGTTTTGTGGCGACTCACCTCTACGGGTCAATCATGGGATTCAGCGCAGTGTTGCGCTCGGTGGGGGTGGAGTTCGTCAATCGGATGAGTTTGCGCGGACTCGGCCCTGCGCGCCGCATAATCACCAGAATCCTGCAGCGCCAGGAGTCACTCATGGTGTTTCCCGAAGGGCGCACCAGTCGCGGTGAAACGGTCCGTCCGTTTCGTGCGGCGTTCTTCCAGGTTGCGGTCGATCTGGGAATCCCGGTGGCTCCCGCGAGCATTCGCTACGTGACCCCTCCGGGATGGCCACCGGCCAGCGTCGTTGTGGGCTGGGAAGAGTGGCCCCCTCTCCTGGTTCACATCTGGCGCGCGTTTCACGTTCCCCGGATTACCTGCGAGATTCGCTATGGAGACCTGGTGGTCGCCGCGGAGAGTCGTCGGGTTCTTTCGGAGGAACTACACGCGCGGGTGGCTGAAATGTACCGCCCCATGCCGCAATTGGCAGCGGGGGCTCTGAAGAGAATCGATGTCATTTCCCGCGTCACTCAGGAAATCGTGTGGGGAGACACGCGAGGTGCCGAGATCAAAGCGCGCCTGGCGGACGGAAACACCGCCGTCACTCGGGATCGGTAAACGCTGCGGTCAGTGCGCGCCGATGCACCTGGCGGTCACGGTCGTTAATCAACACGAAACGAATCAACCTCACCGACTTTAGCTCCTCCACCGTATCGCGGATCGTCTCCATTGCTACCTGTGCGGCGTCGGCCATAGGATAGCCGAAGGCTCCGGTGGAAATCGCGGGAAACCCGATCGACGTCAACCCCTGTTCCTCGGCGCGCATGAGGGAGTTGCGATAACATGCGGACAAGAGCTGCGCCTCGGGGCGGTCATGACCATAGACCGGCCCCAGGGTATGAATAACATGCCGGTTGGGCAGGTCCCCGGCACCGGTAATCACCGCTTCACCGGGAGAGATCGGCGCCAACGGACGGCATTCTTCGTCCAGCTGCGGACCGGCACCGCGATGGATGGCGCCCGCCACGCCCCCGCCGATTCGCAGTTGCGCGTTGGCGGCGTTGGTCACGGCCTCCAGGTCCGGTTGGCGCGTGATATCGCCGGTGACACATTCGATAGTTACTTCACTACGAGTAATCGATTCGGAACTCATATAGTTTGCACCTCCTGTGCAGGGCCGTATTCCGTATTGGTCCGCATCATGAGCGCTCCACCTCTCGGCCAAGGCTCCACTTCACAGTACCATAGGCGATGATTCCCGTCAGGGCGTACGCTCCGGCCACGGCGGCATAGATTCCGGTGAGGCCGAAGAACCACGATCCCACCAGCGCCCCCGGCACCGCCAGGACGAAAACCTCCACCACACTCAGACCGGCGGCGTGCAACGGACGCTTCATTACGTTGAGTCCTGCGCTAGCGGCCAGATAAAACCCCTGCGCGCCGTACGCCGGCGCCACGACACGAAGATACCGCGTGGCCGATGCAACCACTTCGGGATCCGCATTAAACGCCCGGGCGATCTGCGGCGCCCACACCAGAAAGATGAGAAATGCGGCGCCCCCCACCGCCAGAGCAAAACGCAGACTAAACCGAAACGCCTCCGCCACCCGACCGAGCTTTCCCGCCCCCAGGTTCTGCCCCACAAACGGCCCCAACACCGAGGAGAGCGCGTTCAACGCAGCTAACGAGAAGAACTCCACCCGGGTGGCGACACCGTAGCCGGCCACCGCCGCGGCGCCATAGCCGGCGATAATTCGGGTAATCACCCCGTTGCCGATGGGAATAATCATACGGGTGGTTGCATTGGGGATCCCGATATGCAGAATTTCCCGCCAGGACCTTCCGATCTCACGCATCGAGGGAATCACCGCGGTGAGCAGCTTCTCCCGCACTATCAGCACATACATCGCCACAAAAAAGGTGATTCCCCGGCCGATGAGCGTAGCCGTGGCGGCCCCTTGAATTCCGAAGGCCGGAATCAGTCCGACTCCGAAAATGAGCACCGGGTCAAGGACGACGTTCGCCGCGGCCCCCACCACCATGACGGTCCCTGGTGTGCGGCTGTCGCCGGTGGCACGGATAATGTTGTTGCCCACCATAGGCACCACCACGAAGACCATACCGATGTACCAGATGCGCATGTACTCGTCGATGTAATCCAGGACGACTCCCTGGGCGCCAAGCGCGGAAAAAAGCGGCTCGATGGTAAGAATGCCCGCCACCGCGCCAACCCCGACGATGAGGACGCCCAGGAGAAGACTGTCGGTACCCACCCGGCGGACCCGCTCGTACTCCCCGGCACCGATCGCCCGGGAGACCACCGCGGCAGTACCCATGCCGATTCCCTGAGCCAGACTTGAGATCGTCAGCACCACGGGAAAGGTGAACGACAGCGCCGCCAGTTGCTGGGTACCAAGGCGGCCTACGAAGAACGTATCCGCCAGATTGTACGCCACCATGCTGAGAATCCCGAAGACCATCGGAACCGCCAGGCGCAGCACCGTGGGCCCCACCGGGTCTTCCAGGAGACGGGTTCGATTGATTTCAGTGTTTTTCACGCGTGCTCAGAGCCCCGCCGATGCTCCGGACCGTGCCCGTGTTCAGGCCCGTGTTCAGGCCCGTGTTCAGGCCCGTGCCCTGGCCCTCGCTCGCAGAGCTCCAGCAGGACCGATCCGGTGGCCTTTGGATGGACAAAAGCGATCCGCGCGTCACCGGCCCCGTGGCGAGGCTCAGTGTCGATCATTCGCAGGTCCGCCGCCACCACGCGGGCGATATCACTTTCAATCTCCTCGCTCTTGAGCGCCACGTGGTGAATTCCCTCCCCGTGGCGTTCAAGAAATGCGGCGATCGGTCCCGCGCCTTCGATCGGCTCCAGCAACTCCACTCGGCTTTCACCGGTATGAAAGATCGCCGTCCGCACCTGCTGCTCGGCCACCTCTTCTATCTCCGGCTCGCCCAGCCCCAATACGTCGCGGTAAAAGGGAATGCGCTCCGTCAGGGATCGCACCGCGATGCCAATGTGGTCGATGCCGTTAATCATCGTGTTCCTCCATCGTCCGGCTCAGCACATCCAGAAGTTCCGACAGCCGGTGCCGCACCTCGCCGAAGGGTACGTGCCCACTCCCGTTCACCAGATCGTGTCGGCGAATCCACTGCCGGAAGAGATCCCCCGCCATCTGCTCCAGCGCACCGGAAAGGCGGCGTCGCCGGCGCTCCGACAACTCCCCGGACGCCTCGAGACGTGTGACCCGGTCGATAATCGCCTGGTATAGCTCAGGTACACCGGTACCATCCGTCGCGACCACCCGAAGAATCTCCGGTGGCAGTTCCGTTCCCGGCGAGACGAGGTTAGCCCGTCGCAGCGAGCGCTCCAGGTCGTCGGCCCCGGCGAGGTCCGCCTTATTTACCAGGTAGAGATCACCGATCTCCATCACTCCGGCCTTGAGCGTTTGAATCTCATCACCGGTACCGGGATTGAGCACGACCACCACCACATCCGCCACGGACATGATTCCAACCTCGGATTGGCCCACGCCAACCGACTCCAGGAGGATCGTGTCGAAGCCGGCGGCGCCCAGGACGCCGGCAGCCTCTAAAGCCGCCGCCGACAAACCACCTCCCGACCCGCGGGTCGCCATCGATCTGATAAAGACGCCGGCGTCGCCGGCGTGGCGTGTCATCCGCAGGCGGTCTCCCAGGAGCGCCCCCCCGGAGAACGGTGAAGAGGGATCCACCGCGAGAACGGCGATTCGATCGCCGGCGGCTCGCGCTGTCTCCAGAACGGCGCTGATGAGCGTACTCTTCCCCGCCCCCGGAGGGCCGGTGAAGCCGATAATGCGCGGCGGGGCGGCAGATCCCCGAGCGAGTTCCAGCCGTCGGAGCAGCTCGTCCCGCTCATGGCGTCCGGCTTCCACAGCAGAGATCGCTCGCGCGATGGCGCGGGGCTTCCCCGCCAGCACCCCGGACACCAGTTGATCCAGAGCGGCGTGAGGAGCGTCGCCGCTGCGTGCGGCCCCCGCGAGAGCGTCATCGGGGTGCGTGTCGCCGGCCTGTGGATCGCCGGCGTGGGCGTCATTGGGGGAGCCGTAACCGGGGCGGGCGTCGCCGGCCTGTGCGTCATCGGGGCGTGCGTCTCGGGGGCGGGCGTCGCCGGCGTGGGCGTCATCGGGGGAGCCGTAACCGGGGCGGGCGTCGCCGGCCTGTGCGTAATCGGGGCGTGCGTCACCGCTCACCGGACTGCGGGCTCCGCGGAAGATTCCGAACGCGTCTCCTCGATGAAATCGATCACCGCCTGGATCGGCGTACCCGGGGGAAACACCGCGCGCACCCCCGCGTCCTGGAGCTCGTACACGTCGTGGGCGGGAATGATCCCACCACCGAAAACTATGATGTCGTCGGCGTCCTGTTCCCGCAGGAGTTGCACCACCCGGGGAAACAGCGCCATATGGGCGCCGGAGAGAAGACTCAACCCCACGAACTGCACATCCTCCTGGATCGCGATATCAACGATCGCCTCCGTCGTCTGGCGAATGCCGGTGTAGATCACCTCATAGCCGGCATCCCGGAGTGCGCGGGCGATATACTTGGCTCCACGATCGTGGCCATCCAGGCCCGGCTTGGCGATGAGAATTCGTACCGTGTTGCGTCCTGACTCCTGCATAACGTGTTCCTCTCGGAGGCGGGCGGCGCTACACCACCGTGTGCTGCCGATACTCGCCAAACTCCTGGCGAAGCGTGTCGCACATCTCGCCGAGGGTGGCGTACTTCCTCACGGCATCGATTATCGGCTCCATCAGATCCGCCGTGTCATCCCGGGCCGCCTCATGCATCGAGGACAAACTCCGCCGGACCGCAGACTCGTCCCGCGCGTCCAATACGTGCCGCGTACGGGCTATCTGGGCATCGTGGACATCCTGATTGTGGGCCATGATATCCATACAGCTGTCCCCGAGACCCTCATGGCAGTTGACTCCCACGATGAGCCGCTCCTTGTCCTCGATCTCCCGCTGGTAGCGGTAGGCGGCGTCCTCAATTTCGCTCTGGGGAGTGCCCCGATCTATCGCCGCCGCCATGCCCCCTTCCCGGTCGATCCGGTCAAGATACTCTTGCGCCCTGGCTTCCAGCTCATCGGTGAGCGCCTCCACCGCGTAGGAACCGCCCAGGGGGTCAACGGTATCAGCTACGCCGCTCTCCAGCGCCAGGACCTGCTGCGTTCGAAGCGCGATCCGCACCGAGTCCTCCGTGGGAAGACTGAGCGCCTCATCCCGGGAGTTGGTGTGGAGGCTCTGCGCCCCACCTAACACCGCCGCCAGGGCGTGAAGCGTGACCCGGACCACGTTGTTGTCGGGCTGTTGCGCCGTGAGACTGGCCCCGCTGGTCTGCGCGTGGAAGCGCATCGCCTGCGATTTTGCCGACTGTGCGCCGAAGCGCTCTTTCATAATGCGCGCCCACACCCGCCGGGCGGCGCGAAACTTCGCCACCTCCTCCAGGAGGTCACTGCCGGAACTAAAGAAGAAGGAGAGCCGTCCCGCGAAGGCGTCCACATCCAGTCCCACCGACTGCGCCGCCTCCACATAGGCGATCGCATCGGCCAGGGTGAAGGCGATCTCCTGCACGGCGGTGGCCCCCGCCTCGCGGATGTGATAGCCGGAGATGCTGATGCTGTTCCACCGCGGCATCTCCTCGGTGCAGAAGCGGAAGGTGTTGGTGATGAGGCGCATCGACGGTTTCGGCGGAAAGATGAACGTCCCGCGGGCGATGTATTCCTTGAGAATATCGTTTTGGATCGTTCCGCGGAGTTGATCCCGGGTGACGCCCTGCTTTTCCGCCACGACCACGTACATCGCAAGCAACACCGCCGCCGGGGCGTTAATCGTCATGGAAGTTGACACGTGATCCAGCGGAATTCTATCGAAGAGAAGCTCCATGTCGGCGAGGGTGTCCACGGCCACCCCGACCTTACCCACCTCCCCCAGTGAGAGGGAGTGGCTGGAGTCGTATCCGATCTGCGTGGGGAGATCGAAGGCCACCGACAGCCCCGTCTGACCCTGGTCGAGGAGGTAGCGAAAGCGGTCGTTGGTCTCTTTCGCGCTTCCGAACCCTGCGTACTGACGCATCGTCCAGAACTGGCCGCGGTACATCGTGGGCTGCACACCCCGGGTATACGGATACTCTCCGGGAAATCCGAGCTTATCAGCGTACGCCGCGGCCCGACCAGCTGAGTCGGCGTTCGCGTCACCAGCGACGTCCGGTACATCGGCGGGCGTATACACGCGCTGCAGGGGAATACCGGAGGAAGTGGCGAGATCTCCGTTGTGACGCTCCGGATGTTTGCGCACAACCGGCTCCACAACCTCGCGTTCCCAGCGGGAACGCTCATCTTTAAGGGACATACTCTATTTGTAATCGCGAGCGTTACATATGTAAAGGTAACGGTGCTACAATACAAGTGAAATGGCAGCCGTATCGCACACTCAGCACATCCTTGTAGTGGCAGACGACGAGCACCTGATTCAGGCTGAATCCGCGTTGCTCAACGGGGAAGGGTTTGAGGTAGTGCTTGCTACCACCGGCGCTGAGGCGCGGGAACGGGCTCACCTCCACCAACCGAGTCTTATTCTTATGGACGTAGATCTCGCCGGCGGGGACGTCGCGATTGATACCGCACGCCGGATCCTCACCGACCAGGAGGTGCCGATCGTCTTCCTCACGAGTCGGTCCGATGAGGGTACGATCGCTCAGATGCGAACCGTCTCCCGGTACGGGTTCATACTCAAGAGCTCAGGGTTTGTCGTGCATCGCGAGGTGATCCGGCTTGCCTTGGAGCTGTTTGGCGAACACCAGGAGCTTCGGATGTCTCGCGACATGTTCCGCTCCGTTGCCGACCTTGCCGGAGACATCATCGTCCGCCACGACGCTGAAGGCCGCTGGGTCTTCGTCAATAAGCAGGCGCGAAAGGTGTGGGGGCTGCCTCCGGGCGACGTCTCCTCCATGGACTATCTCGACTACGTCCAGCCGGAAGACCGTGAGGCAACCAAACATGCGGCGGAGACGATGCGCCGGGAGCAGAAACCGGTGTCTAATCTGGTCAATCGCCTTCGGACCGCGGAGGGCGTACGCACCTACCAATGGAATAGCATCCCCGTATTTGACGATCAGGGCATATACGCCGGATTTCAGGCAACCGGCCGTGACATTACGCCTGAACGTGAGCGGGAAGCGCGCATCCAGACGCTCCTGGAAGAACGGGAACTGCTCCTGCGGGAGCTGCAACACCGCGTGAAGAACGATCTGGGACTCGTGCAATCGCTGTTGAGCCTCCAGGCGCAGCAGATATCCGAGGCGCGTGCGCAGGAGGCGCTCTCGGAAGCCGGCAAACGGGTGGGCGTGATCGCGCGCATATATGAAGCGCTGGCCCCGCCGGCACTGGGAGGTACGGTCCAGCTCAAACCGCTCCTGGAGCGGATCGTCGCCGACACGACGGAGTCGGTGTTCGGCGGAAAGGCAACCCTCGTCACGGACATTGAGGAGCGAACCGTGCCCGCTCGCCTCGCCGTTGCCCTGGGGATCATCGTAAACGAAGTGTTAACCAACACAGCGAAATACGCCGAAGGCGCGGACCGCGTCACCGTGTATCTCAACGGAGTCGCACCGGAGGCACCACTGACACTGAGGATTACCGACGACGGACCGGGGTATCCCTCGGCGATACTCCAGGGAGAATCCTACCGGCTGGGTCTGTCCATCGTGCAGTCCCTCGTGGATCAGCATGGCGGTACACTCGCGCTCTCCTCCGGCGAGGGCAGTGGAGCGTGTACCGAAATCACCCTTCCCGTGGAATAACACCCGCCGTGAGCGACGCCGGGACGATCCGGCCCCCGCTCTTCCAACACACCGGCGTGTTTACCGTGGGAGTGACACCGTGGGGCGCCGAACCCGGAAGGTACCTGGTAACGGGAGCCGACGGACTCTACCGGTGGCAGGACGTCACGGGTGTCGCAGCGCGGGTGGCCGACCTTCCCGTCTCACTCCTCAAGCGTGAAATCGGCGCGCCGGCCTCAACCGACACCCACCGCAACGGGAGACAGCGGTTCGCGAATCACCGGTGGGGAGAAGCATGTATCGGCAGCTCTATCACCCGTTGCACGTCGAGCGCGCAGGAAGCTGACGGAGAGAAGGTATCCCATGCTCGGGATCGCCGTAGGTCGTCAACGAATGAATGGTACGTCGAGTACACCTTCTTGAATTGAAGGTGCCTTACCCTACCGGATGAGGAACTCAGGTCGTGTACCGCCATCGAATTGCTCCCGACCCCGGTGTCTGCCACGAGGGTTCGCGCGCTGCCGACATAGCGCGCCCGCACCGTGTTGGTGTGTCCCGAGGCGGCATAGGAGCCACGAATCGTCGTGCGCAGGCCGCCGGCATGTTCTGCGTTTATGACAAACGTGTCGTTCATGTCACAGGAAAATCCCGACCTGTGAGCAGCGCGACGGGACGCCTCGCAGGATGTCGAGACATCGAAGGAGACGATCTCTCCTCCAATCCGAAGCGCGAGATACACGAGATGGGATCCGAGGTCGCGCAATGCTCCGCCGCCACCGTGACTGGAGCTAATGCGCCATAGCCAGCGGGGATTATTCCACCACTCGCCCCACACCTCCGAGACAAGCCAGCTCTGCAGGTAAGACAGTTCCAGATGCTCAGGAGCGCCTACCATTCCGTAGTCAGCCCCGTACACCAAGCCCAAAATGGCTGGATAGTTAATCTTGGAAAAATTCACCGTGATCGGCACCTGACGCTCCTGTTGCAGGGCGACGATCGATTCTGCCTCGCGGGTGGTCATCGTGAAGGGCTTCTCGACAAATACAGGTGTGCCGGCATCAAGCGCGCCGGCAACGACGTGATAGTGCTCGGGATCTGCAACCGCGGCGCAGACCGCATCCACACGGCGGCGATTGAGGATCTCGGGCAGATCAGCACCGGCCTCAGGAATGCCCATCTCCTGCGAAAACTCTTCGGCCCGTTGCCGGGAGCGGTCGTAACAGCCGACAAACCGGACGCCGCTGAAACCGGAAAACCGCCCCACGTGGTAACGGGCCATCGCGCCGGTTCCGGCGATGACGAACTGCAGCGGTTTGGTAGGATCCTCCATGTTCATACGTTGTCAGTCTACACCCTCCACGCCGGCAGCGGTGGATTCTCGCACTTCCAAAGCCGTATCCAACCAGTGACATATCGGCCCGTCGGGGCGTTTCTCGACGATATCAATCAGCGTCTGCATCCCCACGTAACCGCTTTGTTCAATAGGATTAACTACCGTGGTGAGTGGCGGGGTCGCGTCCGCCGCCGTATGCAGGTTGTCATACCCTATCACGCTCACCCTTCCGGGTACGGCGATTCCATGCGATTTGCAGTAGTCGAGTACGCCGATTGCCGCGCGATCAGATGCGGTCATGATCGTCGTGGGGGGCTTCGCCCGGTCGAGTAACGTCTCGGCTCCCCGTCTTCCACTGGTTCGCGAAAAATCGCCCGGCACGGTCGATGGAATACTCCCAAACTCTCGCGAGAGTCGCTCAAACACGGCAAGGCGGTCCTGCCCATTCTTGAACGTTGTGTCACCGGTGATGTACCCGATTCGCCGGTGGCCAAGGTCCCACGCGTGGCGGAACGCCTGCCGCATTCCCGGTTCCGGTCGTGCATCTACGCTGGACATGTTTTCGTGGTAGTTATTTATGAGGACAAACGGAATACCTTGTTCTTCGAGATACTCATAGCGAGAGTATTCGGCCGGAGAGACCGTGAAGAGCAGCCCGTCTACGGACCTTTCGGTTACGAGGCGCGCCAACACCTCAGCAGTCGTGTCCCGATGATCGAGGACGATCGTTACGAAATACCCCCGGGCTTCGCCCGCTACCACAGCTCCGTTGAGAACCGTTGGGAAGTACGCCCGGGAAAACGGTGGAAAAGAAGAGTACCGGGGAACCACCATCCCCACGGTTCCCGTGCGATTGCGGGCAAACATCGCCGCTTGACGATTGGGCGCGTATCCCAGCTCCCGCGCCGCTTGTTTGACTCGTGCTCTGACCTGTGGAGAGATGAGCTGAGAGTCGTTGAGCGCTCGGGACACGGTAGACTCCGCCACCCCGGCACGGCGTGCTACCTGCGCACGCGTGGGTTTTGATTTATCCATAGATGCTCTGCCGACACCTTTGCTATCCCCACCCGCGCGCGTGAGCCTGCTACACCGAGTTCACGTCACTCTACGTCACGGAATACCATTTCTCAGAGCCGGCACCTGAGGCGATTACTGATTCAATAAACCGTATACCCCGGGCTCCCGCCTCTACAGTCGGGAAATCCGCCTCCAGCGCCGTTGGTTCGCGCCCGTCTTTGCGGGCTCGGATCGTGGCCGCTACACCGCGATAGATATTTGCGAACGCTTCAAAGAACGCCTCAGGATGACCGGGGGGGATTCGCTGAGCGTGCTGGGCTGCTTCACACAAGTATCCCTGACCGCGCTTGTATACCTGTTCCGGCTCTCCGATCGGCTTGTAATACAGGTAGTTGGGGTTCTCCTGAAACCACGTAAGCCCCGCTTTATCACCGAATATCCGTATACGCAGATCGTTTTCCTCTCCGGCGGAGATCTGGGATGCAAACATGACTCCCTTGGCTCCCTGAGAGAAGCGAACCAACATATTCGCATCATCATCGAGTTGTCGACCGGGTACGAAGGTGGTCACATCAGCACAGATTTCCTTGATCGTAAGACCGGTAATCGTAGAGACCAGGTTTTCCGCGTGGGATCCAATGTCTCCCACCGCGCCGGCGATACCCGACCGGGCAGGGTCAGTTCGCCATTCCGCCTGCTTGAGGCCTTCCGCCTCCGCGCGGCGGGCAAGCCAGTCCTGATTGTACTCGACGATTACCTTGCGGATCTCGCCAAGCATGCCGCGCTGCACCATATCCCGCGCCTGGCGCACCATGGGATAGCCGGTATAGTTATATGTGACGGCAAAGACTACGTCCCGCTTGCGAACCAGAGACACCAGCTCTTGTGCCTGTTCCGAGGTATGCACCAGCGGTTTGTCGCAGACCACGTTGAACCCCGCATCTACAAACGCCTTAGCCACGGGAAAATGCATATGGTTGGGCGTGACGATCGATACCGCGTCGATCCGGTCGGAAGCGGGACGTTGCTGCTCCTGTTCGAGCATCTCTTCCCACGACTTATAGTTGCGCTCATCCGGGACGCCGACGGTTCGTCCTGATTCTACCGCTTTCTCCGGGGTAGAAGAGAATGCGCCGGCTGCTATCTCGAACTCGCCGTCGAGCCGGGCGGCGCTTCGGTGAACCTCACCGATAAACGCGCCCAACCCGCCGCCAACCATACCGAGTTTCAGTTTCGTTTTTCGTTCAGACATGGCTTGCTCCCTACTCCTTTTCGAATGCGGCGTCGAACGCCTGTTGCGACGGCTGAAAATCGACCGATCGCGTGAACTGCGCGGATTCGGTTCCTCCGTGGATGCGTTCCATTCCGGAGTCTTCCCATTCAACCGATAGTGGTCCGGTATAGCCGATGCGATTGAGGACTCGGATAATCGCCTGAAAATCGATATCTCCCCGTCCAACCGATCGGAAATCCCAGCCGCGGCGATGGTCCCCAAAAGGAAGGTGCGATGCCAGTATGCTTGACGTGCCGTCCAGCGTGCGGGCGGCATCCTTCATGTGGACGTGGTAGATACGATCCTGAAAGCGATCCAGAAAGCGCACCGGATCGACAAATTGCCAGTGCAGGTGGCTCGGATCAAAGTTAAACCCGAACGCCGTACGGCGATCAAGCACCTCCAAGGCGCGTTCCGCCGTATAGATATCGTACGCGATTTCCGACGGATGCACTTCAAGGCCGAATCTCACCCCCACCTTGTCAAACACATCGAGAATCGGATTCCACCGCTCTGCAAAGTCTTTGAAACCCTCTTCAACTGTCGACTCAGGCGTCGGCGGGAAGAAATACACTTTTCCCCAGATGCTACTCCCGGTGAACCCAGAGACGACATCAATACCAAGCTGAGCCGCCGCGCGGGCGGTGTTCTGCATAAACTCAGCTGCCCGTTGGCGTACGCCTTCCGGGTCTCCGTCGCCCCACACGTACGGCGGAAGGGTCGCCTTATGGCGCTCGTCGATCTGATCGCACACCGCCTGGCCGCCGAGGTGATTTCCGATGCAGAACACCTGAAGATCATTTTCCTCGAGGATCCGTTTTCGTTCGTTGATGTATTTGTCACTCTCGAGCGCCTTATCGATCTCGAAGTGGTCACCCCAGCACGCCAGTTCCAGCCCGTCATAGCCCATTTGCTTTGCCAGCGGTGCGAGTTTTTTGATCGGAATATCCGCCCATTGACCGGTAAAAAGTGTGACTGGTCGTCCCATGTTATGCTCCTTCTGATTCACGAATGGAACCGGAGACCGCCGTTGCAGTCTCCGGTTGAGATGGCCACCACGGCTCGACCCGATTACCGTGACCATACTTTGAAATACCCAACGGCTCGCTTAGAACGGCGAGTCCGATCTTCCCTGCGAAAGCCAGGCAAATGCACACGTGTGCACTCCCATCAACAGTCTAACCTGCAATGCACGGGCGTGCAAGAAAAAAGGAACCGAGCATCACACGAGAATTTGACAGCACTCATTCAATGAGGTGCTTCTTTAGTGCTTTCTTCAGAAACGTTCGGCTTCGTTCCGCCTCATCTATCGTTCCACATTCCACACTGAGGAATATTTCTCGGTCCACGGGCTCGAGAATCGTGGCGACCCGCTCCCAGTCCACAACGCCCTCTCCGCAGGCGCAACCCACCGGCGTACCAGTCACTTTGCCGCGTTCCGCCTCTCCTTGCTCAAAACTGATGTCTTTCGCGTGAATGTGAAAGATCCGATCCCGGACCTTTTCCATTGCCTCGTAAGGGTCTTCTTGTCCTGCGAGATATGCGTTACCGGTATCCCAGTTGACCTGGATCCAAGGCGATTTCACCAGGTTTACGATCTTCAGCAGTCCGTCTGCCGTTTTGGTGTAGATTCCATGCGGCTCTATACACAAGTACACCTTATGCCTCGCAGCAACCATCGCAGCTTTGGTAAGGCTATACCGCATTGCATCGTGTGCAAAATCATCATCCATCCAGTCCGGTTTGATCATCTCGTCACTGTTGACGAAATCCGCACCATTGAGCCTCGCGAATGCTACCGCCCGGGTTAGTCGAGAAACTGCTGCCTCGGGCTTCATAAGCGGACTGTGGCCGCTCAGACTCGATACTTTGATACCGTACTCATCGCAGATCTCCTTCATCAAGAGCGGATCTTCTTCCATAGAGAAGGAATGGAAGTACCCGACTTCACTCAGGAGCCCCCAACCGGTGTGCACCATCGGCTCGATGTACTTGTATCCAAGATCGGCGGCAACTTGCGCTCCCTTGCGAAAGTCAAGATCTGCACTACGGACGAACTCCATGTTTACCGTGAGACGAAACTTTGCCATGTGTAACTCCTTGAGACGGCGCCTTGCACCGATTTTTCTGTGGGCGTATTATAGCGGAGCAATAGATGTAATGCGTGAGCTTCCGCGCGATGATGGAATTCAAACATGTCAAGCCACAGTATTCCGACAAAGGAAAACGAAGCCGAGTTTTGGGATGGCCGTAACCGGTACCACGCGGACTCCTGTCTGCCACTGGTGGAGGCCGTTGATCGAAAGGAGTTGAGGCTCAACGCCTGGGTTCACGGCCACTATCCGGGCCGGCCCCTTCCGGAAAGCGTTATGCCTGAACTCCTTTCCGCCGGGTACTGGAGCGCACACTCCCGACAAAACTGGTTTCTACCGAAGCATAGAAATGAAGGCATCGAAATTACGTTCGTCGAAAATGGAATCGTGCCGTTTTCGGTTGATGGCAAACAGTACAGGCTAGAACCCAATGCCTTGACCGTGACTCGCCCGTGGCAGGTGCATCAGGTAGGTTTTTCCGGTATGCCCGCAAACAAGCTCATATGGATCATAATCGATGTCGGCGTTCGTAGCCCCAATCAAGAGTGGAGTTGGCCCGATTGGGTAATCCTCGACGAGCCGCTGCAGCGGGAACTAACCAGATATATTCGCGAGAACGAAACCCCCGTCTGGTTATCCGCCCGAAGTATGCGTGACTGTTTTCATGAAATCGCTCAAACCGTCGAGAATCCGAATGCTGATCCCATGACGTATGGCCTGCTCAAGATCAAGCTCAACGAGCTGCTTCTTTCCCTCTTACGCTACTATCTTTCTATGGACATAGCACTTTCGAGCACATACACGTCCAACGCCCGCGCCGTGAAGCTATTTCTAAAGCAACTCGAAGAAAACCTCAGTTTTCCTTGGACCATAGAACAGATGGCCAAGCAGTGTGGTGTCGGTGCTACCAGTCTCTCCACCTACTGCAAAGAGCTGACAAATCAGACTCCCCTTCGCTACCTCAAGGAGCTACGGATTGCAAAAGCGAAACGGTTGCTGAGCCGCCCGGACTGCACCGACTCTATACTCGAGATAGCTTTGGAATGCGGATTCTCTTCCAGCCAGTATTTCGCGGTGGAATTTCAAAAAGCGTGTGGTCTCACCCCAACCGGTTATCGAGACAATCCTTCTATGCGTCCAGAAAAAAAAGCTCCCCTGTATAGGAGAGCCAAACGGTGACGTTCCTTTTCGGAACGTCACCGACGCAATTACTACTGCGCTTCCATATATTCGACTAACTGTGCATCAAAATCCTCGAAGGTCTCCCGGTTTTCTCGATACTGCTCTTCGTAATACTCAAGCTGCCATTTGAACTCGTCGTTGGCTCGCCCTTCCATGTAGTTTTCAGTATTCCAAGGAATTGCTTCGTCCAGATTCTCCTTGGTCAATACGTCGAACGGCATGATCTGCAAGTACTGCTCAAAAGGCTCCCCACGGAAGTGCCGTACCATCTGCTGTACGCAAAGGTCCGCATTCAGAGAAGGAGGGTTCGGCGTGGTCGCATGCATTTTGCCTTCTCGCAGCCATTCCCAGCCTTCTTCCTTGCCGTTTACCGAGACGATGATCTTATCATCGATTCCCCACTCGTCAAAAACCTGCAGTATTCCGGCTACGGTCTCTTCATTCGCACCAAAAATCACATCAAACTCTCGCCCAGAGGCAACTAAGTCCTGGGTGATCGGAATCGCCAGGGTCCGCTGCCACTCGGAGCTGGCCAAGATGTGTGCGGGCTCCATACCGGCTTCTTCGAGCGCCATTTGATATCCGACCAGCTGTCCTTCAGCAGGACCCTGACCGAGGAATCCGGGGATCTTCACACTCGTAGAGTTAGGATGATTTTCAGCAACCCACTGCCCTACTGTATAGCCGGCAATAACAAAGTTGTCGGTAACATGGCCGGTGAGATCAGTCCCGGGCAAGACCGCCGGCTTTCCGGCTATAAAGAAAATGGGGACACCAGCCTCGTCGGCCGCCTTAATCGACTGCGCACTGCCGGCTGCTCCGGCCGTGATTACCGCGATTGCGTCCACACCCCCGGCAATGAGATCCTGGACATTTTCCAGCTCCCGCTCGGGGCTATAGTTTGAGTTGAGCTCCGTCACACGCATTCCGTAGCTGTTGGCCACAGCTACAAGCGTATCGCCGAACTGCGCGTAATAGTCGTCGGGTCCTGCATTTACGAAACCGATGTGCTTGTCCGAGAACTCGCCTTCGACTTCCGGCTCAGGCTCAGCTTGGTCGGCCTGACCGCCCGCGAAAGCGACTCCAAAAACCATCGTCACTAATAACAAAAGCACCAGTAGCTTTTTCACTTCTTACCTCCTGTTTGTTCTCGAGTCCGCAGTAGATAACCATCCCGGCGGACACCCTTCAGCCCGTGAGTACACTGTCTTCTGTGACAGTTCGCCCAATTCACCTCCTTTCCATCTATTCTTGGGCAGTCTTCCATGGATCAGCTCTCTACCGGTTTGCGATTCTTAAACGGTAATTTGAAAGAGAAATAACCGGCGCTACTCAAGTAACCCACAACAACAGCACCTATAATAAGCAGTCCACGCATAATGAACTGCCAGTACGGGCTGACACCGAGAATGTTCAGAGCGTTTGCTATGATTCCTAGGAGCATGGCACCGATGAACGTGCCCCAGATGTTGCCTTTACCGCCGCTGAGAGCGGTACCGCCGACAACGACAGCCGCTATCACCTCTATTTCTCTTCCTGACCCCATCAAAGGATTTCCCGTTCCGAGTCTTGACGTCAAAGCCATACTCGCGATAGCAACGAAAAAACCGTTTATACCGTAGAGCATCAATTTGAAGTTCTTAACATCGATCCCCGCAAGAAAGGCAGCCTTCTCGTTGTCACCAAGAGCGTATACCCGGCGGCCGAACTTCGTGTATCGCGTTACGAGCCAAACAAGAAAGACCAAGCCGACGAAAAGAATCACGGGCATTCCGAACCGAAGCATCTGGGTGACACTGATATAGGATTGTCCCAACAGTGTAAAAGACCCATGAACACTCAGCTCCCGTCCTCCAGTTATGACGTAGGTAAAGCCGCGGTAGATACTCATGAAACCAAGCGAGATAATGAAGGGTTCCAGCTTAGTTCTAGAGATAATGAAACCCATCACCAGCTGGCACGATACGGCCACTGCGATAATGAACAGCATTATCGCAACTTCGCTCAACTCGGTTTCCCTGATCATGTAGGCGGTGAGGACTCCGATAAAGGACATCATCTGCCCCACGGAAAGGTCGATTCCGCCGGATATCATGATCAGCGTCATGCCGATAGCCAAAATGCCGGTAATCGCCACCTGCATCAGAGCGTTTGAAATGTTCATTGGCCGGACGAAAGCCACGCTGCTTAAATCCCCTCCACGCACCACAAACAACTCAATCAAAAAGACAACCAAGATCATTCCCAAGAACACCAGCAAAATGGGAGTATTATCGTGTTTGATTAATTTCTTGAGATTCAATTCCAGTTTCCTCCTATGGAGTGTATAAGGATATTTTCTTCACTAATCTCGTTGCTTTCTAACTGGGCGGCAACGCCTCCATCCCGCATAACAACAACTCTATTGCTCAGGCCGATCAGCTCGGGCATGTCGGACGAGATCATAATGATTGCCTTCTTTTGCTTAAGAATCTCAACCATTAGCTTATAGATCTCCTCTTTTGCGCCTATGTCGATACCCAGAGTCGGTTCATCGAAAATGAAAATATCCGCCTGTGTCGCGAACCATTTCGCCAGAACCACTTTTTGCTGATTACCACCGGAAAGCAAGCCGGCCTTTTGCGATATACTCGGCGTGGCGATCGCCAGAGCGGCAATATAGTACTGGGTAACCTTCGCGTCCTCTTGGGGAAGTGCAAGGGGTGTTTTTGTCTTCGCGTAACTTGCAATCGGGACGTTCTTGTCAAGGGGATGATCAAGAAACAGACCTGTTGCCTGGCGATTCTCCGTAATGAAACACATGTTGTTTTCGATGGCAGAGTAAGGTGAATCAATGTCCACCGGCTTTCCATTTATGAATATCTGCCCCGAGTCAATCTTCTTCGCACCAAATAGAAGCTCCGCAAGCTCTGTCCGCCCGGAACCGACCATGCCCGCTATCCCCAGAATCTCGCCCCACCGAACATGGAACGAAACATCCGTGACGCCGTTTCCGCACAATTGCTGAGCCTCCAGGACCGTCTCTCCCACCGGAACCTCTTCTCTGTTGTAGAAAAGCGAAACGTCACGCCCAACCATCGCGGAAATCACCTTCTGTTCATTGAGGTTGCCGGCGTCGTCGGTAAGCACTCGAACACCATCCCTGATTACCGTGACACGATCCGCTATCCTGAAAACTTCTTCGATATGATGAGAGATAAAGATTACGCTCTGACCTTTCTCCGCAAGCCCCTTTACTACCTGGAGTAGCGTGTCGATTTCGGTCTGGCTGAACGAAGCCGTAGGCTCATCAAGAATGATGACCTTGGACTCCTGTAGTAGCGCCTTCGCAATCTCTACAATTTTTTGTGATCCACTACCCAAATCTCCAACGATGTCAAAGGGACTGACCTCGCTGTTTAGATGCTGTAAAATCTTCCTGGCTTCCGCCACCATTTTCCCTTTGTTCAGGATTAGCCCGTTAACCTCTTCGTTACCGGTAAAGAGGTTCTCAACCACACTCAACTGTGGAAACGAATTATGTTCTTGATAAATAGTCTGTATGCCAAGACTCATCGCCGAGTGCGGATTGAGCTCTTCGAGTTTCTTTCCGTACAAATGGACGTCACCATGATCGGGAGCATGCGCGCCGGAGAGGATCTTGATAAGCGTAGACTTACCGGCTCCGTTTTCTCCACAAATGCAATGCACTTCACCTTCCCGCAAGTCAAAATCAAAACCTTCAAAGACCTTTACTCCTGGAAACGACTTATAAATGCCTTCCATTTTGAGGATCACATCCCCGGGCATACTCTTCCTCCCCCTTGGTCGAGACGTGTGGCCAACCGACGGTGGTGTTCCTGCACAGATCTCAACGAATAACTGGTCACAGGTTGCATTTCAGACCACCTACACGTGGCTCCGGATGAACTCCAGGCCCTTTTTGGCTATGATTGACTCATCATCCACAAAGGAACGCCACAGTCGCAGAAGAGGCGCTATCTCCGGCACGTTCGCGTTGAAAGCCTCTATAGTGAGGTAGCCGTCATAACCGCCGTTCTGTAGAGCTGCAAATACCTCCGGCGGGATGGCATGACCCTCGCCCGGTATGCCCCGGTTATTCTCCGAGATGTGCACGTTGTATATGCGGTCCATCACTTTGCTCCACGAAGCAGCCGTGTCATACTCCTCGATATTGGAATGATGCGTATCGGCAAGGATCCCGAAACTGTCAACACCCACGTCCATGGCAAATCTGTAGGCTTGGTCAACTGACGTAACCAGGTAGGCTTCAAAACGGTTAAGCGGCTCCGCGGCTATCTTGACACCTTGTTCCTTGGCAAAAAGCGCACACTCTCGCAAGGCATCAACTGCTCTATTCCACTCGTCCTCCGATGGTCCGGTCTGTGTGGTATTGACCAAGCCCTGGTAGATCGGCCCACTAAAGACCGTTGCTCCAATGTCCACCGTCTTCCGTATAGAGTCCTTTACGATTTCCACGGCTTTGTTTCGTTTCTCCGGATCCTCGCTGATCGTGTCTGCCTCTGCGGCTAAGAATACATCGAGGACGGTCCGGTCAAGACCAAGCTCATCGGCTTTCTTCGCGAATTTGCTGATCTCGGCGCTGCTCAGACCGGAAACGCCGATTTCAAACGCGTCGAAACCCCAGCCGCTCAGATCTTCCAGGAGCGATTCGTGCTCGCGAAACGACGGATTTGCCGTCCACAAGAGAAGATTGATACCAACTTTCATAACGCAGACCTCCCTGCCGTCGGCCCAAAGTGCTTCAGGATAACCAGATCATCATATTCGCTTTCATTGGTAATCTCGATTCCGTCGCGAGCCGCCTGAACGGTTACAAATAACTCGTCTTCGGTCATTTGACCAAAGCGAATCAGTGTGGGAGCTTTGATAAAAAGCGATCCAAAATGGCCGTGTCCTTGTACAACGATCAGGCCATAGGCCGCATCATCGGTTATTCGGACTGTGCTTTTCGGAAAGACGGTCAACTCCTTGGCACTAAAGGAGTCACTCTTATAGGTGATCCAGTTTTCCCGGTAACCGGCTTCTTCCATTTCTTTGGGCGGGCGAACCGGCTTGGGCTGAGTAAACCGATTCTGATAGAGGTTGGGGTCAACGTTGAGCTCCCAGTCTATGAGGCTCATGATGTAATCCAGGTCTTGCTTGTACTCTTCGGGCACATCTTTGACCAGTAGGTCCCAGGGTGTGTAAGCATCCCATACAATTGACTGGTACATAGCAAACACGTCGGATGCCTTTTGTGGCTCGTACGTTAAAAAAGAGCCGGGAGCATGAAGGAGTCCTGGAGGGACATCCCAACCGGTTCCGGGAGTAAGACGGTACGCTCGAGAGAGGTCGAGAATCCCGTTGTCACCTTTGTGCCAGTTTTCAAGGCAGGCCCGAACCTGATCTTTGGTTACGCCGGGGTTGATGCCGAAAAACGTGTACGGAAAGTACCCGCGTTTGTTATTTAGTTGAGGAGGGAAGTAGTACGCTTCCGGCTTGCCCTTTTGGTTCACCTTGGCAGCCATCTCGTCGGTATGATGGAGGTGGTGGGGCAAGGGCTCGAGGTTGTCAAAAAACTTACTGTACATGGTCCATCCGCCATGTTCTTTCATCACATCGTCGCCGAGGATCTCCGCACCTCTGTGATCAATTGCGTCCTTGAGAAGAATTTCCTCCTCTCGCCCGCCATCCCGAAAGAAGATTTTGCTCAACCCTTCGTCCGGCAAGGTGTCCGGACCATTTTCCGCCTTCGTTGTGGAGGAAAACCAGCGTTCATCAATGCCACCACGGTGGGCACCAAATGCGTAGTAGTCATCCGGATGAAGCCGCAGTCGCTTTCCCGGTATGCAGAACGAACGAGGGACCCACGTGGGACTTAACCGAACGATTCCCTTTCCTTGGTTAAGTGCGTCGTCTAGAACCTGATTTAGATTGCTCATGAAATCTCCTTCACGATTTGGCTTGCAGAAGAGACCGATTGACTAAGGGGTGGTGCAGTTGATTGCCTGATTACCAGTTCAGCTGGGACTACGATATGTTCTGATATCCGCTTTCCAAGCTCTCTTTCCCGAAACAATAGCTTCACGGCAGCCTCACTCATAGACTGAAAGGGTTGTCTAACCGTCGTTAGCTCAGGTCGCACCATTCTGCACGCCCCGATATCGTCAACACCCATAATGGAGAGATCGGTTGGAACCCTAAGTCCTCGATCCACTACTCCCGCCATGATACCGATGGCCATTGAGTCGTTCTGTGCCCAAACAGCCGTTGCTCGATGTTTCGCGTTCAACAGAGACGAAGCTAACTCCACGCCGTTTTCGAACTCGAAGTCGCCCTCGAAAATGTTACCATCCCGCAAGGAGCAGCCGGCAGCTTTCAGGGTATCGGAGAATCCGGAGAGCCGTTCCCGAGACAGCGGGACATTGAGCCCGCCGGTAACGCAAGCAAACTCTCGATGACCCAGCTGCATAAGATGCTGAGCAGCGAGCCGACCGGAATGGTAGTTGTCCATCACCACCGCAGGCGCTATTGCGGAGGAACCGCCCCTGTCCAAAACGACGTAAGGAATCGTCGTTGCGTTGAGCATCTCCAGAGCGTGACTGTCGTCGGAAACGCGAATAAAAATAATCCCGTCAACGGCGCGACGAATCAAATGGTCGATGAACTCGGCCTCGTCATCTGGATCGTTGTGAATGCCACCGATAATGAGACCATAGCTGTGCGCTCGGACGTACTCTTCGGTGTACTTGATGAACATGTCAAAGGACTCATTACCGATCTCCGGGACAGCTAGGCCGATGAGGCTGCCGCTCTTAGACCGTAAGCCCGAGGCAAGAAGATTACGCCGATAATTGACTTGATCGATTGCATCGTTGACCAAGATGCGGGTCTTATCGTTCACGGGCACGTTCCTGTTAATGACCCGTGACACCGTAGAAACGGATACCCCTGCGATCCTGGCAACATCTTTCATGGATGCCATGATCGGCTCAATCGGCGCGGCCGTGAATCAGTTGTGGGCCGTTTCCATTCGGCCGCACTCTCGTCTGAACAAGACAAAACGAGAAAAAACCATAATAATCCTGAAATCGATTTCAGAACGGCCATGGAGTTAGGTTAGCACCACCCCCACCAACGGTCAAGAATTTTCTTGAGTACTGCAGTGCCCACGATACTGCTCATTTCTTTTACTCAGTGAATTTGATTGACAACTGCTGAATGTCGTGTTGGGATATGAAAAGGTTTTCGTGCAAAAGGCGCGTTTGGGTGTTTCGCTTTGAAACGGACCACCATGGGATGCCGCCGTTTGCGATACACCATCCCAAGGAGGATCAAAATGCCGGAAAATCACAAGTACCCCAAAGTTCACAACGCCGCGTGGCCTGGAGTCGTCGGGAAAGAACCCGGAACCCAAAATCCACCAATTGACCTTGACACAATGCTAGACCTCACGGCAAAGGCCGAGGTCAATGGACGAAAATTCGACGGAATTGATTTATTTATTGCTGATCCTCACACTTCGATCGATTCCAGTCGGGAGGATATCCAGCGTCTCTCCGACAAAATCGGCAATCTAGGACTTGCAGTGGGAACCCTAATTGCCCCGGTCTGGCCTCCCGTCGGCGGTGGTTCCGCAATGGGAGACGCAAGCGAGCGCAAGCAGTTTCTCGACGCAGTCCGGAAAACCTGCAAGATCGGCGGTTGGCTCCGGGAGACCGGCATTCGAAAGTACGGTGTCATTCGCATCGACTCGGCGGCGTCTGTTGGTGATTGGGCCAATGATCCCGAGGAGAACCAGAAGCGAATTGCCGAGACCTTCAAGGAAGCTGCCGACATAGCCGAGGATGCGGGAGAACAGCTCGCTGCGGAAGGAGAGATCTGCTGGGGTGGCATGCACAGTTGGAAGCGCATGGTCGAACTCCTGGAACTCGTAGACCGTCCCAACACCGTCGGTTTCCAAGCCGACATGGCCCACACCCTCCTCTACCTACTTGGATATAATGCTCCGGATGATGCGATCCTTCCGACTGACTTCGACTGGTCGGACAAGAAACAACTCGACGAAGGCCTCAAGAAGCTCACGGCAGAATTACGACCTTGGACAATGGACTTTCACGTAGCCCAGAATGATGCAACTGTGTTTGGCTCGGGATCTCACGACAAGACCGGGAGGCACTGTCTCCCCAACGACCCGAAAGGAAAACTCAATGTTGCGCACCATGCAGGATTCTGGCTTCGAGACGAAACGGGAAAGCTCACCAAACGCTTCAAGCACATCTGCTGGGACGGCTGCATGTTCCCTAATGATGTGATGATGTTACAGGAAACCTGGAACGACATCCTCGAGACCTTGTTGGCCGTTCAGGATGCCCACGGCTGGGACGAGTAGGAGGCAGGAGATGAAGCAGAAGAAACAACTTCGGATCGGGACAATCGGCTATGGATTTATGGGATGGACACATGCCGTTGCGTTTACCCATGCAGCCAAGTTTTTCGACTCAGACTATGTACCGGTTCTGCAGACCGTGTGTGCGCGCAATCGCGACAACGCACAGGTTTTCGCCGACAAATGGGGCTACAAGAACGTCGAGACTGACTGGCAGAAGGTGGTTGCCAGCCCTGATATCGATCTGATCGACATCTGCGTGCCCAACAACCTGCACGCGGAGATTGCCATTGCAGCCGCAAAAGCAGGCAAGATGGTTATGACCGAGAAGCCGCTGGCTATGTCGACGGCTGAAGGCGAGAAGATGGTAGAAGCCGTCAAGAGCGCCGGCGTTGCCAATATGGTGTGGTACAACTATCGGCGTATTCCCGCGGTCACCCTGGCCAAGCAGGTAATCGATTCCGGCAAGCTTGGCCGCATATTCCACCTCCGCGCCCAGTTCTTACAGGACTGGACTATCTCGGCCAAGGTGCCGCAAGGGGGCACCGGGACCTGGCGCCTTGACGTTGCTGCTGCGGGATCCGGGGTTACCGGAGATCTTCTGGCTCACTGCATCGATACCGCAATGTGGTGGAACGGCCCGATTACCAGGGTGTCCGCCCGAACCGAAACGTTCGTCAAAGAGCGTGAACACGTCGAGAGCGGCAAGACGGAGCCGGTGGGAATCGACGACGCCTGCGTGTTCTTGTGTGATTTTGAGAACGGCTCTCTGGGAAATTTCGAATCGACTCGTTACGCCCGAGGTCATAAGGCGAAGTACTACATAGAGATTAACGGTGAACATGCATCACTCGCATGGGATCTGCATGATCTTCACCGCTTGAGCTACTTCGATCACAGTGACGAATCGATTGTACGTGGCTGGCGGTCGATCCATGTTACTGATGGCGATCAACCCTATATGAGCAAATGGTGGAGACCGGGGCTTTCAATCGGCTACGAGTCTAGCTTCACGCACCAGGCTGCGGATTTTCTGGCAGCGCTGTCCGCCGGTGAAACTGTGGGTCCGACGTTTGAAGACGGGCTGCAGACACAAAAGGTTTGCGAAGCCGTGCTCGAAAGTGGACGTGATTTGAGTTGGAAGGAAACCGGCGCCGGGAAGCTGCTCTAGCTCTAGCGCCCGGGAGTGGAGCCCCGCAGTGCACTGAAGCACCCCAAAAGTCCGTCTGACCAGGCGGCTTTTGGTGCACTGCGGCACGCTCTACAGTATTTGCCGACAGAGCAGTGGCGAATGGGCGCACGACAATTCTGTGGACAAATTGCGAAAACGATGGCAGAACAGGAATTATCGTGACAATCTGACAGTTGTATAAGCTGTCAGATGCAGGACGTTCCCATGAATACGACTGTGCGCGCGCTTCGTGAACACAAAGACGCATTGCTCAAGCAACTCGCGGCGATCGGTGAGTTCCGCCCCGGTTCCCTCCTCGCCCGGTATCGTAAATGCGGCAAACCCACCTGCCACTGCGCGCAGGAAAGACGGTAACCAAGATTATTCCGCCGTCGCACGTTGACCAGACCAATCAACAGATCGATCGGTACCACCAGTTTCAACAGGTTATGTACGAGTACGTGGAGACCAATGTCAAACTATGCGATGCACTGCTCGAAGATGAGAACTCCGGCCGAAAGGCCGAAAAAGGGGGCTCTTCTCAGATTTAGCGCAGGAATCATCAACCGAGATTACTCGGCTTGTGCACACGGCCACCCACGGAGACGGCGATATATCGTTTGCCACGATCGAACAGGCGGTACGCCGAGGAGCATTGCAATTGGCGTGCGAGATCCTCGAGACCGCGCTGAACGCTGATCACTGCGATGCCACCGGTTCTACCTGTGAGTGTCCTCGCTCTGGTGGTGTCACACGATACCGCGGGCGGCGAGCTAAGACCCACCTGACCACGCTTGGTGAAATGACGATCACTCGCGCCTATTATCTGTGCGACCAGTGCAATAGTGGGTTTTGTCCTCGGGATCACACGCTTGGCATGTCCCGGGACTCCTTGTCTCCCGGTCTGACGCGCATGGTAGGAATGACCGCGTCCATGGTGAGTTTTGCCGAATCGGACGAGTTGTTGCGGGAGTTGGCTGGGATTGCGGTGGGAGCGAAGATGGTCGAGCGGGCAGCGGAATCTCTCGGAGAAGCTATCCGTATCGACGAGCACGGCGAAAACCCGGGAGGCGAAGCTTGTCACGATATGGACCGCGGACCGCCAAGACCATCACGGAATCCCGGTTCGCGATCCGGGATCGGTCAGTTATAACGCCGCGATAGAAAGCGCGGCCATGAGCGACACCGATGTGGATGTTTCGCCGTTTGCCCAACGCGTACGCCGGGAAGCGAGGCGTCGGGGTGTTGATGACGCCCACGAGGTCATAGCGATCGGAGACGGTGCACGGTGGATCTGGAACCTTATTGACGAGGAGTTCCCCGATGCCGTCCAGATCATCGACCTCTATCACGCCAAAGGGACGCTCTCCACTGCTGCGAAGGCGATCTTCGGAGTAGACAACGAGTATGGTGCTGAATGGGCGAAGCTCCGCCGGGACGAACTAGAAGCTGGAAACATAGACGCTATTCTCGATGCACTCGATCCGTATCGGAACACCATCAAAGAAGCCCAGACATGCCACGAATACATCTGCACGAATCGACACCGGATGCAATATCCGCAGTTCCGCCGTCGTGGTCTGTGCACCTCAACCGGTGTAGTAGAAGCGGGATGCAAACTCGTGGTCGTTACGATGATTACTGTAGACGCCACGATTTGGCCGCCTGACTCATTTCACAGAATTGTCGTGCGCCCATGTGTGAATCGTTCGCATTGGTGTGGGCGTCTACGCAACCAACCGACTTCGTTCACTGAGGGTGTCGAGATACCCCGCCGCCAGCAAAATCCCCGCCTTGATCAGACCTTCGCCCCCAATTCCCGCAAGCGAAAGGCCGTTATTGAGCACGCCGATCGTTATCGCCCCGAGCAGGACGGGACCTATCCGGCCGACACCACCAACCATAGATGCCCCACCGATAAGACACGCAGTAATTGCCTCCAGCTCAAAGAGGTTCCCCGCCTTTGGGGTAACCGCATTGAGACGTCCGGCAACAATCAATCCGGCAAGCGCTGCCATGAGGCCGTTATTGAGATAGACAAGAAGCAGTACAGGCCGTGTGCGAACACCGGAGAGGCGCGCGGTACCCGGCGCCGCGCCGAACGCGTAGAGGTGCCGCCCGAACATAGTTCTCTCGAGCAAAAATGTGGTAGCGACCGCCGGCAGCGTAACGATGAGGGCAAGTACAGGAACGCCGCGATAGGCGTTGAGGAGCGCAATGGTCGAGATCGCAACCCCTATTCCCATAAACCTGACCACTCGGATCATGACGGCACCACTATCCCCGCTTAACCGGTGGTGCGCCCGAATCGGATCACGAGACCAACTCATCCATAGAGCAGCACCAGCGGTTGCGGCTGCCAAGGCAACAAACACTCCCGGCGACACAAAACCACTCACGGTGGCTGTCAAATGTGAATTGAGGGGAGCTCGCGTCTCACCCTTGAGAATCACCATCGTCAGGCCCCGCCAGATCATCATTCCGCTTAGCGTCGTAATGAACATGGGAATGTGAAGATATGCGATAAGATATCCATGCAGCGCCCCGATCACCGCTCCTAGCGCCAGCACCGCGAAGACCGCAAGGATAATCGGAACTTGCCCCTGGTGAAGCAAGACAGCTAGTACCGCACCGGTGAAGGCGACGATACCCCCGACGGAAAGATCAAGACGTCCAGTCACCATCACCATAAGCATCGCCGGCGCCAGAACGATCAGATAGGCGCCCTGAAAGACAAGGTTCGTCACATTGATGGGGCTAAGAAAAAGCCCACCGCTGGCAGCCTGGAAGAACGCGACAAGGATTATGAGAAATATCAACATCGCCGGCGATCGCACCATGCCGGTTAGTGTATCATTCCGGTGTTCCGAGAAATCACCTCCGTAAAAATTGAACCATCCGGTTCTGGGGTGTTTTCGGTCGGAACAGCAGGAAGAGCCCCCCGCCGCGTCTGATCTTCAGCGTGGCGAACGCCCCTTCGTCACGATTCCGGGAAGATAGCGGTGATAATTCCATGGGCCGGTATCTCGATAGACACCATGGAGAGATCCTCCTGCGTCCCGGTCGGTTTGACTCTCAGCGTGTAGTCTCTGTCGGACTCGTTCATCACCACCGTCACGATTGAGCCCTCGGGGGTTTCAAAGGCGACGTGGGAGACACCCTCCACGTAGCTGCCGGCGCTCCGCGAGTCGATCCGGGTGGAGCCCGGAGAGACAAAACGGCTGAAATGGCCGATGTACCAGTAGGAACTGTTGTAGTGGAGCTCCCCGGATTTCGTGTCCGCGATAATCGGCGCATCGCAGTAGTTGCCCACGTGGTTGGGGCCACCGGTTTCATCGAGAACAATATTCCAGTCGGTCCAGCCTTCCACCCAATTGCGCATGTCTCCGATGATGTTGCGCCCGTAGCGTTCACCGGTGAACCACGAACCGAGGTGAACGCCCCCTTCCTGGCATCCCTCGGTAAAGATGAGGTGCGTGTCCGGAAACGCGTCGTGTACGAGACTAAGATTCTCGAACTCTTCACCCTGGTACCAGTGGTGGCCAACACCCCATACATACTGTGCGGCCTCCGGGTCCGACAGAACACCGCGAACTCGTTCAACCATGATGTCCCGGTTGTGGTCCCAGATGAGGAGTTTCACATCGCCAAGATCGTTCTCGTGGAGGGTGGGTCCGAGATGTTTCTTCACGAACTCTCGTTCCTCGGGAGCGCTATACACACAGGAGTCCCAGGTCTGTGTCGCCGCCGGCTCGTTTTGCGCCGACAGAGCACTCACGGTTACTCCGTGGGCTCGCATCGCCTGCAGGTACTTCACCAGATACGCCGCCCAGGTTGGCCGAAATTCCGGAAGGAGTGAGCCGCCATGGTTCATTTCGCCGTTGGTCTTCATCCAACCCGGAGGGCTCCAGGGGGCCGCCAACAAGAAGAGCTGTCCCCCGGCCGTCTCCCGGGCCTGCCTCACCACCGGCAACACCCAGCGTTCCTCCCGGGATATGTCGAACGATTCGAGACTTCGGTCACCGTCTGCGACATAGTCGTAGTTCTCCAGGGAGAAGTCGCAGGAGTTGATGTGCAGCCGACTCATCGTGTACCGGTTGCCGACCTCCGCATCGAAACATGCACCGATCACCTCATTCCGCGCAGCTTCAGGAAGGCGGGAAAGCGTATAGGCGGCGGCCTCGGTAATTGCTCCACCGAAACCGCGTACCTGCTGATATCTCACGGAAGGGTCCAAGCGGATCTCGACGTCGGGATCGGTCTGAATCCTCTCACTTCGGCGTGCATGAAACGAAACCGGGGTGAGACGCTCGTTCTCATCCCGGCTCGTTCGAAAAACCTGTGTTTTCAAGTGGTACCTCTACTGCGTTGCCGCTATCGCTCGGTTCCAGGTGCGGTCAAGGGTTGAGATAATCTCTGCCTGCGTAACTTCCCCCGCGTAGTAGCTTTGCAACAGTTTGGCCGTCTCGTCGGTCACGGCACCGGGGAGGGAGAGATCCAGGTAGGCGTGTCCCTCGGCAACGTAGGTATTCGCTTCTTCGATCCAGGGAAATACCGGATAGTCATGAAACGCTGCCACCGGATTGAACTTGAGCTCTTCAAACAGCGCCGGTGAGTCGGTCTCGTCCATAAGATAGTTCAACAACTCGAGCGCCATTTCTCGGTTTTCGCTCGTCGGGGAAACGGCAACTGAGGTCGACGTAGCAAGATTGATCATCGCCGCATCCGGGTCGTCGCTGACCGGCAGGGGAGCCACGCCAAACGATACATCCGGGTTTGCCTCCAGTATCGATTCCGCCATCCAGGGACCCTGCACCCACATCGCCGCTTCTCCGTTGGCGAATGCGGTTGATCCGGCAACGCTGCCCACCTCAAAGGGTCGATCCGTACCGTTCTGCATAATGAGATCGATGATTTCAAAGACTTGCGCCACATCGGCGTAGGAGCCATCCCCCAGGTTCATTGATTCCACAAAATCCGGATTCTCGGAGGTTACTACCCCGCCAAGAGAGAGGGCCATCATGAGCTGTGGTATCCACGACTCCTGAAACGCCAGAAGAAACGGCGGTACCCCCGCGTCGTTCAAGGTCGCTACCACATCTCTCATTTCCGAGAGGGTGCGAGGTGGGGTCAGCCCGTTTTCGGCAAAGATCTCCTTGTTGTACAGATACCCCCACGCCAAGCTTTCCAGCGGGAGCGCCACAACCCGAGAATCGTGGGTGACGGTGTTTCGGACGCCTTCAAAGATATCGCTTACAAACGGCTCGCCCGACAGATCCGTCAGGTAGCCGGCACGATAATAGGTGGGGATGTCCGCGATGGCGTGCAGCGTAAATAGATCGGGAGCATCGTTAGAGGCGAGACGGGTGCGAAGGATCTGGTCGGCCTGCTCCGCGTTGGGCATTTCCAGTTTAATGGTGAAGTCGACGTTGTTTTCCGCCAACTGCTTCTGTCGGAACTGCTCAAAATACGTTTCGAACTGATCCTGAAAACGGGGAAAACTCATGAAGACTTTGAGCTCCACTTGTTCGGGAGCTGTTTCCGCTCCGGAAGGCTCGTTTTGACCCGCAGCGAATGCGGTGCCGGCGATCATGGCAACCATGAGCATGATGGTCGATAGGACGATGGTTCGTTTCACGATGGTATCCTCCTTACGTGATATGCCTTGGTTTTACACCGCTTGGGCCCACAGGTCTTTAGAGAATATTAGCGCGGACTCTTGCAGAAGATTGACGAGCCGCCGGAGGCCTGCTGCCTAATCTGGCCCGGAGGAACGCCGAAATGCTTCTTGAAAACGCGGTAGAAATAAGCAAGGTCCGCGTAGCCCACGAGAAATGCCGTTTCCTTAATTTCTACGCCGTCTTCCACGATGAGCCGATGCGCGCGCTCCATGCGCTTTCGCGTGATGTACTCATGCACCGTCTCCCCGCACGCCTCACGAAACTTTCGGCTCAGGTGCTCTTTGCTGACCAGAAACAGCTTCGCCACCGTTTCCAGAGAGAGCGGTTCCTGAAAGTAGTGATCGATATGCTCCGTAACGGCGTCAATCTCCAGATGATCCTTAAAGCGTCGCGCCTCCCGGATCGCTTCAATTGCCTCGTCGAATATCGCCGCAAGCTGTGCCGCAATATCCGTTGGACTCATTGCTTCAAGGCCGCGTCTGCGAAAGATAGCCGGGTCAGGAGCCACGTCGCTGCGAACGACAAACTCCTCCATCATGAGCAGGAAGTCGTGAACGATCCTGCTGGACATCTCGTCATCTACAACTCCTCCCGCTCTCGTCTCCAGAAATCGTTGGAGTCCCTGCAAAGCGCTTCGGACGCGAACCTGATCCAATTCCAGCAGATACGCAAAGATACGATGCCGGTGCTGGACGTATTCCTCCAGGACCGCCGCGTCCTGAAACGCGACGGGTGTGCGCATGGAGGTTGGCTTTTCCCCGTGGCCGTCGGTCAGTTCCGCAACACAGCGCTCCAGGGTCTGGTTCAGTTCTGCCGGATCGATCGGTTTTATTAAGTAGTCTCGGGCGCGGGAGCGTAACGCTTGTCGGAGGTAAGCAAAGTCGCTGTGCCCGCTCATGACGACGATACGCGTCTCGGGAAATTCCTCATGAATCGCGAGAAGAAGCTCGGTTCCGTCCATTCCAGGCATCCGCATGTCGACGACGGCGATTTCGGGGTGGACGCTCCGCAACAGCTCGAGACCTTCGTCCCCATCTTCAGCTTCCCCCGCAAGGGTTATACCCAGGCGCTCCCACTCGGTGAGGTTCTTTACTACCTCCCGCGACCACGGTTCATCGTCAATGATTATCAGTTGTGTTGCCATTGCATTACCCCTCATCTTCGCGATTTGGTAGCGTCACCACGATCCGCGTACCGGTGCCGAGCGTGCTGAATACTCGGAGCCCGTAGCGGTTCCCGAAGTGGATCTTCAACCGGGCATCTACATTCCGTAATCCGATACTGTGCACAACAGGCTCTCCCTTCTGCCTATCTCTAAGCCGAGACCTGAGCTCCCGGAGGGTTTTCGCGGACATGCCGTTTCCATCATCTTCCACAACAATCATCGTACCTCTACGCTGACGGTACCCCCGAATAGAGACCGACCACCGTCCCCTTTTGCCTTGCAAGCCGTGTTCAAAGGCGTTTTCCACCAGCGGTTGGAGGGTAAACCGGGGAACCCGGGTCGCTTGGACGTCTATATCCACCGTCACGACCGTAGTGCACCGGCCGGCAAAGCGGTGCTCCTGTATCAGTAAATAGTTCTTGATGTGAGTCAACTCTTGACTCAGCGGTACCAAATCCCGATCCACCTCCGCGGCATATCGGAACATATCTCCCACCGCCCTCGCTATTCCATAGATCTCCGGCACGCCTTTCGCAACGGCCATCCCGCCCAGAAGGTTCAGGGTATTGTTGAGAAAATGGGGGTTGATCTGCGCCTGCAACGAGAGCAACCGCGCATCTTTCAGTTCCATCTCTCGCTCGTACTCTTGTTGCACCAACGATTTGATCCGCGCAATGAGCGACTCATACCCCTCCTGCAACTGACGTATCTCGTCGCGATCCTGTCCGTGGCGGTCCACAAAGGCCGGTACGGTGGCCTCGCGCATACTATTAGCGAGTTGCACGATCGGTCGGCTGATTCTCAGGGAAAATACGATTGACAATATCAACGAGACCGCTACCAGCACTCCTCCGGTTAGGAAACCTGCCGTCACGGTTGCGGACGCGCTTCCGGCAACCATAGACAGGGGGATACTCGTCATTACCGTCAGTCTTCCCCGCCGCACCGGCTGGTAGAAGAGCAGCGTCGATTCGGTCTGTTTCACCACCGTGGCGAGCCTGTCCGCCGCCCCGTCTCGCGCAAGATTCAGCAGCGGCACAGGATCGTCAGCATCAGGGTTGGCGATCAGCACCTCGAAGGAGTCGTTAAGGAGATACACATTACCGGAACCTTTCGAATCGAGAATTTCTAAAATTGTGCTCCGAAACTGGTCTTCAATCCGCGCCACCATGGCTCCCTGGAAGCTCTGATCCCTGAATCGGTTTATGGTATGGAGGGCGTACAGATCATCTCCGGAGCGGCGAATACTGAGCGGTATTGGCTGTTCCAGCGCTCCTTCCCATAAGCGTGTGCTCAAATCCGGGTATGTAACACGCCCACTTGTCACGCTGTCCAATTCCACGGCGCGGCCGGTGGCGTGGATATACACCAGGAGTTGGTCCACCATGCCGGAGTAGGAGTAGTAGGACGTGGTCAACAGCCGAACGAGCTCCCGCTGATCGCGGTCGACCGCAGGCCCCGACGCGGTTTCCTCGGCAGACGCCAGAATCTGCTGGAAATCTTCGTCAATTTGGAGCGAGTAGAAGAGCTCTTCGAAACGCTGCAGCGTTCCCTCGAGGTACTGTGCGGCCCAGCGGACACGGGTCACGTTGGCGTCGATGATTTGCGCCTCCACGGAGCGGCGTGTGTTCTCAACGGCAACCCAGGTCAACAGGAGCACAGGAATGGTCGTGAGCGAGACCATCAGGACCATGAGTCGAAAACGGAGACCGTGACGCCGTGGTGTACGAATCAATCACCTCCTGTATCTGCCATCCTAACATACACCGCTTCCAATCGGAGCGTTGCTCCCGTGCACTGCACCGTGGCCCGCCGCAGCCCCGGTTCGGCACGAGCATCTATCCAATAGATCGAGAAATCGGGCCCCAACGAACCAACGGGGACAGAAAGTTCCTGCCGGGGCGAGTCGATGGTGAGCAGCACCGCTGCCGCGTCCGGGTCCGCTGAGCCCGCACTCCCCGCCGCGCCTGCCGTCGCCAGTTGGAGACCGATTTGGTATGCGTCCGCATCTGTGGGCGGGACGGCGAAATCATACGCTGCCCAGGACCCGGGCTCTAACAGGAGGTATAGCCACTCCTCCGGCTCCCAGGGTTCCCCACTATTGTGGTGAAAGTTAGGAGCCCCGCGGCGCGGTGGGTCCGCGGCCACGTAGCCGAACGTTGTCCCATCCCCGCGGCGGTAATCGATCCGTGGGGTACCCCCGCGGGTACCGGTGGACGTGCCGAAACCGACTCCGTGTCCATCAAAGGCGTAGAAGATCGCCGGAATCCGCACCGGTGGGCGACGAAACAGGGAGTTAACCACGGCCTCATGGTAGTGGCAGCGCTCAAGCGCCACACTGTCCAGAAACTCGTACAGCGCCGCCCGGGCTCCCTCGGGAGGAGACGCGTCGTCCCATTTCGCACCCGACTCCGCATAGGAGGCGAGTTCCCCCCATCCCGCGGGAAGCGGGATGGAGGCCGGAGAGTTAGTCGTATCCAGCTTCTTCCACGTCCAGAAGTTCCAGGAGATGTCCAGATCTTCATACAGGCGAAACGCCCCGGCATACCAGTCGACGTTGTTCTCTCCCCCTTCGCCCATGTAGATCGGGACATTGAGGCGCTCCCGGGCGTCGAGGTAGGGAGCGATGCTCTCCCGGTCGGGATTGTTCCAGTACTTGTGAAACTGCAGGAGCACGTTGTCATCGAACATTTCGGTGAATATCGACCAGTCGGTGGCCCAGTGCGCGCCCTCGAGAACGATCATATGCCGGGTATCCACCTCCCGAATCGCTTCAGTGATGCGGCGATACAGCGGCATCACCTGGTCATTGTACTGGGAGAACCACTCCGGCAACGGTTCGTTGAGCAGGTCGTACCCGGCGATGATCCACTCGTCTTTGTAGCGCTCGGCGAGCGTGCGCCAGATCGACACGGTCCGCTCCTGATTCGCCTTCTCGATAAACAGATCGGGCCGGTCCGCCGGGGAGTCGTCGATATTGGTTCCCGTCTGGCCGCCGGGGGCGCCGTGCAGGTCGAGAACCACGTACAGTCTATGGGCCCTGCACCACCGGATAAACCGATCGATCCGCTGCAGTCGCTCTTCGATCATCTCCGAGGAGTCATCTGAACCGGTGAGATAGCGCGCGTTGATCGGCAATCGAATGGAGTTAAAGCCTTCCCACGCGATGCGCTCCACGTCGGACTCCGTCACAAAACGGTCCCAGTAGCTGTGCCAGAAGCGCTCCGCCTCAGCGGGCCCCACAACCTTTCGCACCAGAGCCTCGATCCGGCGGGGGCGGTCCGCACCCTCGGGCATGCGCCACATGTATCCCTCCGGAAGCAGCCAGCTCCCGAGGCCCACTCCTCGCAACAGGAAGGGGCTCCCCTCGCCGTTGACGATCTCCCGTCCCTGCGCGCGGACAAAGCCGGTGACACACGCGTTTCCCAGTGGCGTTACACGTTGACTCATCCCTTCAATGCTCCTTCCGCAATACCCTCGGTTATGTACTTCTGCAGAAACATGTACAACATCACCATCGGAAGCATCGCCAGGACCAAGGTGGCGAGAATCGCCGACCAGTCGTTGTTGTTGTACTGCCCAAAGAGCATGTTGGTTGAAAGCAATACGGTATAGGTGTCGCTGTCGGTAAGCATCAACAGCGGAAGCAGAAAATCATTCCACATCCACAGCGTATTGAGCACGGTCACCGTCACGGTAATCGGCGCCAACAACGGAAAGACGATGGACAAGAAGTAGCGCATCTCACCACACCCGTCTATGCGCGCCGCCTCATCAAGCTCGGTTGGTACGGATTTCACAAATCCGTGGTAGAGAAATATCGCCATCGGTACTCCAAGCCCGACATAGATGAGCCCCAGCCCCACCGTGGAACCCTGTACGTGCAGCGTTCTCGCCACCCGGGTGAGGGTAATCATCACTGAGTGAAACGGAATGAGCATGGACATGACAAATGCACTAAAGAGGAACTTGCTCAGCCCGGTTCTCGTCCGCGAGAGCTTGTACCCCGCCATTGCGCCGAAAAACACGATCCCCGCGAGCCCAGTCCCGACGACAACCATCGTATTCAAAACCGCCCGGAGAAACCGCGTCCGTTGAAACGCTTCGACGTAATTGCCGAGACTCAGCGTTGTCGGCAGCGCCAGGATGTCGTTCATGATCGCCCCGTCGGTCTTGAAGGAGTTTATGAGCGCCATATAGACCGGAAAGAGGGCAACCACCGCAACCACGATGAGAATTGCGTAGCTGAAGCCCTCCCACAGAAGGCCGGGGGTAACAAAAACTCGCTTCTCCGGCGCCCGTACCGCAACTGCCGGCATACGAGGGGCTTCCACTTCGCCGATCACAACTGAACCTCCCGGGATTTCATGACGCGCAGCTGAACCAGCGTTATCGCGAATACCAGTGCAAACAACAGCGTCGCCTTTGCACTGGCATACCCATACCGATTACTCATATTAAAGGCCTCCTCAAAAATATTGAGCGCGATCACTTGCGTTGCCCGCCCCGGACCACCGCCGGTAAGCGCGTACACAACCTCGAAAACTTTGAAGGACATGTTTAGCGACAGGAAGACACCGATCGTCACTGAGGGGAGGATCATCGGCAAAACCACAGACCGGAAGAGTCGGAACCGGGAGGCTCCGTCGATTGCCGCCGCTTCTTTGAGTTGCACCGGAACACCCTGTAGGGCAGCGATATAGATGACCATTAAGTAGCCGACCCCTGCCCACAGGGAAACGATGAGGATCGCGTAAAACGACCACCGAGGGTCCCCGATCCACTGGCGATCCAGGAACGAGAAGACGTTATTCTCGGCGAGGTTGGGAAGAACCTGGGTAAAGATAAAGAGCCACATAAACCCGGCGATCACCATGCTGATCATGTTGGGCATAAATAGGATCGTCCGGAACGTCACGCGGCCGCGGGTCCGCCCTTCCACAAGAACGGCAAGCACGAGCGCCAGGACATTCTGAAGGAGGACCATACTTCCCACATATTTCAGGGTGAACAGTACCGAGTTCAGGAAATGAAGGTCCTCGGTCAGGGCCTCTACATAATTGGCAAGCCCCACAAATCGATATGATGGGTTGAGTAAGTTCCAGTTGGTCAGTCCGTACCACACGCCGCCAACGGCGGGCACCAGAACAAACGCAAGGTAAAAGACCAACGCCGGCGCCACAAACCAGAGCACCTGTACCGGACTCTTCCAATCACCCCCACCGCTCACCAGTCGCGCGCCGAAGCTCACGATCGCACCGCGTTCCGTTTCCATAATGAAACCAGTAATAGTGCATCGCCACCGCCCTGTCTTTTTCGGATCTTAACGGGCAGAGTTGTACGATATTGATCACCGTCGGTGGTAGGCGAGGTTCGCGGAAAACGGGTTGTGACAGTGCGCTACCCCTTCAAGACACCGTACGCCTCGAGCGCTGTGCGAAGTTTCTTATAGTCACGCTGTCTCACCACGATCCGCCCTCCCTCGGCTCGAATAACGAGCGATGCCAGCTTGGCGTCTTCCAGAAACAGTCGGCGCAAGGCCCGCTCCTGGGGCAGCTGAATCATCACACACGTCTCCTCCAGCTCGAAGAGTCGTGCTCGCTCGCGGACCCGAGAGAAGAGCTCCTCCCAGTGGCCGGCGGGCTCCTCCGCGATGAGCCGGTGGAACTCACCGATCCGATGCTCTATGTCCACCGGAGCGCTACAGTCCCTGATAAAACTCGCCTCACTGACCCGGTAGCGGTCTTCCCCAATCGGGTCCCCGATTCGCTCCAGGAACACTTTGCACTCCAGGGACTGCCCCCGATAGGTAACGAGCGGAAGCTCCCGGTCGGCGATTGCCTCGTAGTGCACCTCGGATAGTTCAGGTTTTTCCTGCGAGACTCCGAGGCACCACGCCCCAAAGGGGGTGATCCGTACCCGGGCAAGCCCGTCCGACGGAGACAGGGGCGAGAGCTTGCCTTTCTTTTCTAAGAGCTGGTCCGGCTCGATTTCTTCGATTTCCAGCACGCCCAGCGACGCCATCAGGTAGCCGTAGCCTTTGAGGAGAGGTTTGGCGATAAGATGGTGATTCAAATAGGCATCCGCTGCAAAGCCGTCCGACCATCTGTCGTTTTGGATAGTCCCTTCCGGGAGTCTCAGCGCGTCCCCCTTCAGTATAAGCTTGGGGGCACTATGGTCATCTCTCAGAATGGTAAAAGAGAGCCCCTGCATACGAATACTCTCAGCCGCCTCGTCCATACTGTACCAGCTTCCCGACTCGGCCATGGCCTTGAGCAGTTGATAGAATATCGTCCGGGCCGGAGGACGCCGGTAAAACGGAGAACCATAGCGCCTAGGCCCCGGCCCCCTGCTCAAATGCGGACACAAAGCGGAGAACTCCAAGCAGGAATCTACCAGAAGGTAATGGCTTCTCACCTCCCCTGAAGGTGGAACGACAAAAAAACGCGTTACTGACTCTTTGATGAAGTCCCGTACGTCCGTGGCGGGGTAATTCTCCATTTGTTCGGGATCGATCATGATAAACTGGGCGATGAGGCCGATTGGGTCCATCCCCGTTTTGGCTCCCACGGGAAAAGGCGGAAACGCGCTGCTTTTTCTCAGCTCCTTTATCTCCGTTTTCGTGAGTCCCCGGCGAAGGATTTTTTCGTGACGACCGTTATGTGATAGGAGCGGCTCGAGCGACTTCAACAGAAGTGGCATCGATTCAGAAAGCGTATCCGCAGCGGACCAACCGCTCACGTCCTGCTGCTCGCAGGGGCTCACGGAGTACTGCGGGGGAGCCGGCAACAGGGTGGACATGATCCTTCGAAAAAGCGGGTGCATAAAGAGAAGCGTCCGACCGTAATTTCTATACAGATCGAAGATACCAAGCCGGAGCGCCGGATTTGTCCGATGATAATCGGAGTAATAGATCTCACGTCCCGCCGAGACCGGTGCGTCCGCCGCCTCTTCCACCGGCTCGGCCTCGATGTAGCCCTTGAACGTCGCCTCGGTCAGGGCCATGGAGAGATAGGAAGGGAGTGATGCAAACCACTCTTCAAAATACTCGTTCTGTTGCAGGAGAGAGAGGAAGCCCAAGGTTGCCGATACCAGGGCATCCTTGTTGCCCTTCTTGAACTCAAACCCAAAACTTTGACGGATTCTGTGGAGCTGTTCCACGGTGAAGGAATCCAGGTGTTCCCGGTACTGTTCCATCTCCGGCGAGATAAGCGTGGCAAGATCCGGAGCAGGCTCCGGAATCGGATTTCCAAACAGATCGGTATTCTCTTTCCTCTCGTTTTTTTTGTATCCCATGGTGACGGTCTTATCCTTCCAAGAGGAATTGCAGATCCTCTTCGCTGAGAGCCTTCATCGCCTCGCCGTCGGAGGAGAGAATCGCGGAGGCGAGCTCTGCCTTTTGTTGCTGCAGCTGGAGCATCTTCTCCTCAATCGTATCGCGGGCAATAATCCGATAGGAGAAGACCGGGTTCTGTTGACCGATCCGGTGTGTCCGGTCCACCGCCTGACTCTCGGCCGCCCGATTCCACCAGGGATCGTAGATGAAGACATAGTCGGCGGCGGTGAGATTGAGTCCCACCCCGCCGGTTTTCAGGGTCATAATAAACGCCCCGATCTCCGGGTCTGTTTGAAAGCGGTGGACAAGTTCTTGCCGGTTCCCGGTGGCACCGGTCATTACCAGATTGGTCACGCCTGCGTGGTGAAGATCGGCGGAGAGCATCTCCACCGCTGCGAGAAAGTTGGTAAAGACCAAACACTTGTGGCCGTTTTCCCGGATCTCCGTAATCATGTCGATCAGCTGTTCCCGCTTCGCGGACCGCCCCGGATACTCTCCGTCATCCTCGGGGATCCCCGCCAATCGTCGCAACTCCGCCATCGCCTGCAATATGATAAAGGAGGCCTTGAAGACGCCGTTCTTCTCAACGGCCTCGCGGATCTTCTCCTTCAGGTAGCTTCTCCGGCGGTGATAAATCTCCAGATGTTCCGCATCCAGGTCGACGAGGAGGGTCTGCTCACTCTTGTCCGGAAGATCCGTGAGCACATCCTGTTTCAACCTGCGAAGCATAAAGGGGTAGATCTTCTGCCGGAGCTCCTTGAGCACCTGATCATCCTTTTCTTCCTGGATCGGCTTTCCGTATTCCCGGGAAAAGCGGCTCTTGGTGCCGAAGAACGACGGGTTGAGAAAGCGGAACAGACTAAACAGCTCGGATAAGTTGTTTTCCACGGGAGTACCACTCAGGGCAAGGCGATGACGAGCCTTCAACCCCAGGATCGCCATCGTCCGTTTGGCGTTGACATTCTTGATATGCTGCGACTCGTCCAGAATAAGATACGAGAATTCGATCGGCAGCAGCTCTTCAATATCGATCCGCGTAATAGAATACGTGGTGAGGATAACCCGCGCATCCCCGGCATGTATCTCGTCCTTATTACGACCCGGCCCATAATGGATATAGACCGGAAGCTCCGGGGCAAAGCGCTCTATCTCCTGCGCCCAGTTCCAGATGAGTGAGCGAGGGGCAATAATGAGCACAGGCCTATCCAGATTGTCCTGAAAGGCCCTCCGCAGGAGTGAGATCACTTGGACGGTCTTACCCAGGCCCATCTCGTCCGCCAGGCAGCCACCTATTCCGTGGCCGCAGAGGTGCTCCATCCATTGGACCCCGTAGATCTGGTAGGGTCTGAGGGTACTCTCAGCCAGACTGTAGTCGCCGCCATTCCGGGCCAAGGAATTAAAACCCAAATAGAAGGATTCGATCCGTTTTCGCAGATCAGGCGGAGCCTCTATCTCCTCCTTCAGGTTAAACATCATCAGATCAAAAAAGGAGATTTCGATTCGGCTCTCCTCGTCGTCCGCGGCATCTCCGGAATCCTTCACCAGCCGGATCAGCCGCTCAAACCGCTCCACCGACGCGGGAGACGGGAAGACCCGGGTGTCATCGGGAAGGGAGATGCAGCCATGCTTCCGGTACTCGGCGAGAAAGCTGCTCCAGGACCAGGACGTATCGTCTATCTCTACGGTTGCGGTCCCCTCAAAGAAATCGATACCGTGATTCAACTTGAGCCGGACCGGCGGATTCACATGGCGAATCTTGTAGTGGGAGAGTTTCTCCGCCTGGAAGAGGGAGAAGGAGGTTACCAGCTGACCCATATTGCGACCGAGGAAATCGCCGGCGTATTCGGGAGCAAGGATAAACCGACCGTCCTCCTCCATCACCTGATCCCGAACCGTCTTGCCCTCCTTCTTGATGAGGCCACGAAACGTCTCCACCGGAGAAATCGGAAACACAACCTCCGAAAGGAGGATCTCTTTTTCATGGTCGTCGATCTCTACAACCTTGATAATCTCCTGCTCCTCGAAGAATCCCGGCGGATACCCAGGTAGCGTCGAAACCGGCAAGATGTGGAGAAAGCCATAGGCGTCGATCTCCTGGAAGAGGAGACCCGGTACGGCGGTCCGGGGAGTGGTGGCTACCGTTCTAAACCCCTGGTAGTCGATTCCAAGCCCGGGAAGCCGGGAGAGAACCAGGGACAAGTAGAGTGGCAACTCCTCCCGCCCGACTCTTCTCCCGATGGTATCCACCTGTTTCCAGTGAGCACCCAAATCCTCACAGGGAACCAGCCGATCTCCCACCAGAACATAATCCGGTGCTACCGCTTTCAGATTCTCGCCGGCAGTGGTGGCGGTGGCGGTGGCGGTGGCGGTGGTGGCCGTGGCGGATGCCGGAGTGGCCGGCTCACCGGGTGTGGGGGCAGCGGGCGCAGCGTCCTCAGAACTATCGGGAAGCTCCGGCCTCAACCTAAATGATCCATCTTCCGCGGGGACCACCGAAACCATAACCCGGGCTGTATCCGACTCTGGAATCAATACCATACCGGAACCGTTCCGTAACAACCCCGAAGCCGCGGCAATCGCGATCATCCTTCCTCCCGGATCGTATAGGGAGTGGTCCCCCGCCCCGATATCGATGTCGACGTCCCAGGAGAGAAAGCGCGACTGCTTGTCCAGGAGAAGGGAAAACTCCTGCAGCGCCCGCCGCACCGTCCCGGAATAGGACCGGTAATCGGGCAGCGTTCCCTTGCCACGACCGGCGTCCAGCGAAAGCACCGGCACATCACCGGATGAGTCGAGAACAAATGTGAAATCGGTTTTCATGCCAACGAGCTCCTCCGACGTTATTCCAGGCGGGCGGTGAGCCCCACCGTACGAGCGCACGCGTTGAGGGCCGCGTCATGCGAGAAGATGTGGACATCTCCGGTAGTACCGGCTTCGCCCGCAGAGTCCCGCGCCCACAGGAGCGCGGTGGTAATGTGGAGCGCGTCCAACGTGCCAACCACTACCGGGAAGCTCTCCGCGGCGCGAATCTTCACCTCCCGGGACAGCTCCAACAGATCGATGCCCGAAAGCAGGCCGTCCAATCTCCGAAACGCTTCCACCACGCCGTCGTCGGTCAATTCCCGTTGCATCCTCACCCGGTGAATAACCCGCCGACACTCGATTTCCAGAAGCTCACTCGAGATCACCCGAGGGTAGTCCAGCACATGGTGGATGGTCACCTCCCCAACGAGGATGTAGCGCAGCGCTACCGAAGAATCGAGATAGGCGGTCATCCGTCTCCCCGCTCCGCGGCGAGGTGCTCGAGGGGATCCGTCGAAATCAGCGCGGACACGTCGGGAAGTTCCAGAGGACCCGACGCCGGCCGAAGCATCGGGATGTCTCCCGAAACAGGGCCAAGAACGGCAACGGCCCGGGAGTGGTCGGTAATCGTAAGCGACTCTCCCGCCGATACCCGCCGCAACTCCCGACTGAGATTCGCCTTCAATTCGGCAACGCCGATAGTCTTCATGTAGTCATTTTATAGTCATATCTGCTGAGGGTCAACGGAATCGATTGGTCCGGAAACATATGGTCACGTTAACGTCGAACCATCCGGTTCTGGGATGTTTTGGGTTGGGAAAGTGGGAAGGGCCACCTGCCTTTGGGAGATTTAATGGGCGCCATTCAATCGAAAAGAGTCTTCGTCTTCTCCATCTTCCGGACCGGGCCACCTCGCAAAACGACCTCCTGGACCGCTTCTTTCAATACCGTCCGGTCGGTCCGGCTCAGGTCATCCAGTAACGGGTCTTCGAAATATTCTAGCGCTCGCAAACAATCCACCGGCGAAAACGTGTTTCCGAACAGGGCTTGTGTTGCTCCCAGACCTGCCGCAAGAGAATGCCCGGCTACTAACAGGGCGGCGATATCCTGGTAATCCTTGGTCTCGATTCGTTGCATCACAACTTTCAGTTTCGTCGCCAGGAGGTCTTCTTCGGACGCAACGCGTAAAACATGATCATGCGCCCATTCCGGATCCTGAACCCTTCCAAAGGAAACGGTTCCAAAAAAACTGATTCTGACAAAGTCTTCGGCCACCGCAACCTGAAACGTGTAGGTATTTCTCTCGGATTGCAGAACCGTCGCCTCTTCAAGAAACGGCAGGGCAGACAGAATCTTTTCCGGTTCAAGCTCCCGATGAGTAAAGAAATCAAAATCCACCGATTGCCTGTGACCCAGTCGAAGTGCCAGAGCGGTCCCTCCGTACAGAACAAAATCCCCATTCACCGGGGAAAACCGAGGCCAGAGATACTGCTGAGCCGGAGGCAGGATATCGAGCCGAGCCTGGAACGATTTCATCAGAACTCTCTGGTGGGAGGCGGCGGAACCGCCTCGGACGGAGGCACAAGATCAAGCACGCGATGCCAGAACGACCATGACTTTGGGGAAAACCAGCCCGGAACCTGCATCCGTAACACAGAAACAAGAGGTTCCGCCCCAAGAATCCGGTACAGCGCCTGATAGTCTTGCAGACTACCGGAGTTCATCGTTGCCGCAAGAACCCGCTCCGGATGTATCACCGCTTCCTCCGGCTGTTGCCACCAGACGTATTTTTTGGCAAAGAGAAGCAGCGTTCGTTCCTGCATATTCCTATAGTATCAGATTTCTCCCGTATTTCGAAGCCTGGCGGACCAGAAGGCCGGGGTTGTATTCGTCCAGTTTATCGTCAAAATTTGGCGCGCCTATTGTTCTCCTTACCGAGGTAATTCAACGATCCATAGTACGTCTGCGTACTCAGGCTTCCATCGCGGCTCGGTTGACATCAGCCAGACCCCGATCTATCAACCGGCGGATTTCCGCGCCGGCGGAGATAGATTCCGTCCGGGCAAACCGCTGGATCTTCCGGCGCTGCCCTTCGGTTAATCAGCGATTCTCAAAGCAACGCTCTGAGCGGGTTATAATGGAGATATGCAAACAGGTGTCTAGTATTACTAGCGCTAGCCGCCTGCTACACTTCCACCGTGGCAGGGCACAGCGGGACATTCACATCGCTGCTCGGATATCTCGAGTCGGCGATCGCATTGTTTCCCGATCACCGCACCGGGAAAAACTGCGTCTATTCTATACGTGATGCCGCACTTTCGGCATTCTCGGTATTCTTTACGCAGTGCCCGTCCTTTCTCGCACACCAGAAACTCATGCGCAGCGAGACCGGAGACGACAACGCACACACGATCTTCGGTATTGAGAGGATTCCCAGTGATAACTGCGTCCGGTATCTCATCGACCCGGTTGCTCCACAGGCGCTGTTTCCGGTGTACGAACAGATCCACGCACAGCTGGCCGAGGACAACCGGTTTGCCCGAGAATACCGCAGCGTTATGGATACCTACCTCATGGCGATGGACGGCGTCTGGTTCCACAGCTCTGAGGAGGTTCACTGCAACTCATGTTCACGGAAGCATCACCGCGACGGACGCACCACCTGGTACCATAGCGCCCTGACACCGGCGTTCGTTCGTGCCGGAAGTAATACGGTGATAGCCGTGGAGCCCGAGTTTATTACACCGCAAGATGGTGCGAAGAAGCAGGATTGTGAGATCAACGCGGGCAAGCGATGGGCCAGTGGGATTGGAAAAAAAATATGCCGCGCTGGGAGTGACGCTACTGTGCGATGATCTGTATGCGCGTCAGCCGTTTTTTGAACGGGCACTATCCGAGGGCTTTCACCTCCTATGCACGTGTAAATCATCATCCCACCGATATTTGTATGACTGGGTTGCAGCGGCGAGCGAGGATATTGAAGCTGCGGCGATTGTACGGAAGCGGTGGACCGGCAAGGAACGACTGTATGAACGATACCGGTTTATGAACGACGTGCCGCTGCGCGATGGAGACGACGCGCGGCGGGTACACTGGTGTGAACTGGTGATAACCGACCAGAGTGGGAAGGAACGGAAACGGTTTGCCTTTGTGACCGACCATCATATTACCCCTGATACGGTGGTTCCCCTGGTAGCAGCTGGACGATCCCGCTGGAAGATAGAGAACGAGCACAACAATACCCTGAAGACCAAAGGATACAATCTCGAACACAATTTTGGTCATGGCGAGAAGCACCTGGCGAATACCTTGGTGACGATGAATCTGTTGGCGTTTCTGTTTCATACGATGCTCGATCTGTACGACCGGCGCTACCAGGTGCTGCGCAGTGCCGTGGGACGCCGGGAAGCCTTCTGCAATGACATCCGAGCGCTGACCCGCTACATGTGTTTCGATAGCTGGAACGAGCTGTTGCTGTTTATGCTCAAAGGACTGAAGATTCCCGACCCTGGCGGATGACCCAATTCCCCCGGCGCGTTCAAAATCAGGCAAACACCTGCACTCCCGCCACGTTGGTATTCGTGTGCCCTCCGGGGGTACACAAGGATACAATGAGACTCTCCGCCTCCGTGGTTGGCCTGTTGTTGTCGAGCATTCCTCACCGGTGACCAGGCGTACCGTTATCTCGGACCGACAAGCGGTGCGGATCACCACGAAACACGTACATCGTTATGGAAATATCCGGGCCAACTTCCCCTATGTTTGCCGTAAACGCCTACTTTGAGAATCGCTGCTAAAACAAAGTTTTTGTTGACAGATCTCAGAAGGGCCCCCTAGAATGCGTTAACGATCACGCGAAAACGAAAGTGAGTTAAATGAGCACTACCGACGGGAACGAAGAAATGGGCCGGCAGGGGCCGGCGACAGTAAAAGATATCGCCAGGCGTGCCTTGGTTTCCGTGGGTACAGTGGATCGGGTTTTGCACAGTCGAGGGCGGGTCTCTGCGGCAACCGCTGAGCGGGTATGGGACGCGGTGAAGCAGCTCAACTACTCTCCTAATCTCGTAGCCAGAAACCTCTCAAGAGCTCAGCGCCAGGTCTTTGGCATCCTGATGCCAGCGGCGGAGCAGGATAGCGGTTACTGGCAAATCACCATATCCGGAATAGAGGCGGCCCTGAGCGAGCTTGCTCATCACTATGTGGCGGTGGAGTACTTTCACTTTAACAGGACAGATTCCGACTCCTTTCGGAAAAGCGCGGAGCAACTCCTCGCGGCGGAGCTTGACGGCGTACTCCTCGCACCGACGCTCTACGAAGTGTCGAGAGAGTTCATCTCCAAACTCGCGAACACCCCCTGCGTGGTGTTTGACGGAGAGGTCCCGAATAGTAATGTCCTGAGCACCATTAATCAGGACTCCTTCGAGAGCGGGCTTCTCGCCGGCAAGCTTGCGCAAATGCTCGATCCTGAGGGCCCCTACGTGACCGTGACGATCGGAAGTGCAGACTACCACCTCCGCCGGCGCCGAGAGGGATTTGTTCGCTTTTTCGAGCTGGCCGGCAACGGCCATATCGACCACTTTGAGCTGGATCAGATTGGCGGAGAAGCACAACTACGGGCGTCGCTCAGACGAATGCGAGAGCAACCGGGAAGCGTCTTTGTCACCAACGCCCTGGCGCACTTGGTAGCCCGGGAGCTCAACGACTCCGCCGCGGTCCACACGCCGATTATCGGATACGACCTGATCCCGGAGAACGCCGCCTGTCTCAGAACCGGGCTTATGGACTTTGTGATAAACCAGGAGCCCCGCCGGCAGGGATATAACAGTCTTTACGCCTTGTATCGACACGTGGTGCTCCGGGAGGCGGTGGAACCGAGAATCCGGATGCCTATCGACCTGGTGATGCGGGAAAATCTGGATTTTCATCTGAACTTAGGAACAAGAGAGCGCGTTGCGCTCTAAAAAAGAAACAGGAGGTACTGTTATGCGAAACAGTCGATTTATTCTTGCGTTGCTGATCCTCACCCTCGTAGCGGGTATGGGATTTGCGGCAGGCACTCAGGAAGGCGGCGAGGAAGAGGCTCCCACCCTTGTTATGGTTCCAAAAGGGGTCCATCCCTACTACGAGCCGTGCTGGGAAGGTTTCCAGGAAGCCGCTGAAGAGTACGGTGTAAACGCCGACTTTCAGGCACCCAACAAGTTTGACGTCGCTATCCAGGCTCGTCATATTGAGGACCTGATTGCCCAGGGTGTGGACGGTATTGCGATCTCGGCAAATGACGATGAGGGACTCATTAACGTAATTGCCGACGCTATGGACGCAGGCATTAAGGTCATCACCTTTGACGCCCCCGCCCCTTCCACCGAAGCACTCACCTATATCGGTACGGTTAACGAGGCAGCCGGCTACACCGCGGGCGAAGAGATCGCGCGCCTCATGGGTGGCTCCGGCCAGGTAGCAATACTCCAGGGAGGACTCGGTGCGACCAACCTCAATCTTCGAACAGAGGGTTTTCGAAACGCGATTGAGGACACAGACATAGAGCTCGTTACCGTCGAGGACACCCAGGGCGACTTTGCCATGACCGTAAATGTGACGGAAGCGCTACTGGAGACCTATCCGGACCTCGACGCGATCTTCGGTGTAAGCGCCTACGGCGCACCCGGGGCGGCAACGGTAATTGAGGAGCAGGGCCGCGCCGGTGAGATTATCATTGGCGGTTTTGACGACCTCTCCGACACCCTCAAGTTCATTCGGGAAGGGGTTGTGGACTTTGCCCTCGCCCAGCGTACCTACGCCATGGGCTGGCTCTCCGTCGAGCGCCTCCTTGACGCGATCAATGGTGAAGAGTTCCCTGAGGAGATCGACACCGGCGTCATCGTTGTAAATGAAGGTAACGTAGACAGCTACATGGATGAGATGCGCGAAGAGTTCCAGGAGTAGTCTCCGGACAGATCATGAGGCCGAGCCCCGAGGGGCTCGGCTATCTTTTAGAAAGAAGTGGACCTTATTAATTGGAGATAAATATGGCCCGGAACAACAGTGCAGGCGGCGGAAGAAACAATGGGAATCCGAGCCTACTTCGCAAAGTCGTAACGGCCCAGGAGTCATCGATATTTCTCGCGCTCATTATCATTTCTGCGTTTATCACCATAGTCGCACCCAGTTTTCTGAACAGCAGAAACGCGTTTAGCGTTTCCCGGCAGGTCTCGTTCCTCGCGATCATCGCGATAAGTGAGCTTTTCGTAATACTCACGGGTGGTATCGACCTCTCGGTTGGTTCCGTGGTTGGCCTGAGTGGTGTTACGACAGGTATGGCACTGGCAGCGGGATTCAATCCCGTGCTCGCGATAATCGTTGGACTCCTTACCGGCTGCGTCACCGGCCTGATAAACGGCATCCTGGTCGCCTACGTCGGTGTGACCCCCTTTATCGTCACCCTCGGTATGCTCAGTATGGCTCGCGGTATGGTCTGGATCCTTACCAAGGGTTGGCCCATAACAGATATTCCCGAAAGCTTCATCGTCGTCGGTCAAGGCAAGGTGCTCGGCCTTCCGGTGCCGTTGCTCATACTCGGTGTGGTAGCGCTATTGGCGTTCATCGTACTGAAGTACCTGCCCTTCGGAAGGCGGGTATACGCCATTGGAGGCAACGAGCGAGCCACAGAGCTATCCGGAATCAACGTCCGCCGGATCAAGCTCATGGTCTACACCATTTCGAACATCTTTGCTTCCATCACCGGTATCATTCTGGTGGCGCGGTTCAGCTCCGCCCAGGCTTCGGTTGGAGAGACCTGGGAGCTCGATGCAATAGCCGCGGCCGTTATCGGTGGCACCTCCCTGGCCGGCGGGAAAGGTTCGGTCCTCGGCGTTCTAATTGGGGCGGCTATCATTGGTGTTATCCGAAACGGACTCGTCCTCATGAAGGTCTCGGTCTACTGGCAGCAGTTCATTATCGGCATGGTCATCGTTCTGGCGGCGATTATCGATATCGTTAGGAACAAAAGAGGCAGGTCCTAATCATGGCCCCCGTCGTAGAAATGCGAGGAATCAGCAAGGCTTTCCCCGGCGTTCAGGCTCTCGACAACGTGAACGTAAACGTAGGCAAAGGCGAGATCCTCTGTATTCTCGGAGAAAACGGAGCAGGAAAGTCGACGCTTATGAAGATCCTTGCCGGGGCGTACTACGCGGACAGTGGAGAGGTGCTCTTAAACGGCGAAGTCCAAAAGTTTAAGATGACTCAGGACGCCTACGACGCCGGCATAAGCACGGTCTATCAAGAGCTCAACCTCTGCTCCAACCTCACGGCGATGGAGAACATTTTTCTCGGTCGTGAGCGCCGAGGGAAAGGGGGGCTCATCTCTTATCGGAGGACCTACAAGGAGACAAATCAGCTCTTCGAGGACCTCGGCGTGGAGGTTGATCCCCGATCCTACATCCAAAATCTCGGTGTGGCGAACCAGCAAATGGTCGAAATCGCCAAGGCGCTTTCTTTCGACGCTCAGGTAATCATTATGGACGAGCCGACGAGCTCCCTGACTGAGCGAGAGATAGAAACGCTCTTTAGTCTCATGCGGAGGCTCAAGGAAAACGGCGTCTCTATGATCTTTATCTCCCACAAGCTAGGCGAGGTCTTTGAGATTGCAGACCGGGTAGTTGTTCTGCGAGACGGCAAGCTCATCGGTGAGCGTCCGACCAGCGAGACAACGGAAAACGAGCTCATCGACATGATGGTCGGCCGGGAGCTCGGCGATCTCTTTAGTGAACGCACCACGGAGCCCAGTGACGAGGCGGTCCTGGAATTGCGCGGTCTGAGCGGCCCGCCAAAACTCGAGAACATCTCCTTTACCTTGCGAAAAGGTGAGATTCTCGGCCTCGCCGGCCTTGTGGGTGCCGGTAGAACCGAGCTCGCGATGCTTATAATGGGCGCGGAGAAAAAGACCGCGGGACAGATTCTTCTCCATGGAGAAGAAGTAAAGATCCGCAAGCCGGCGGACGCAGTGGCTCGCGGTATCGGCTACGTCTCCGAAGACCGGAAACAGTTGGCGCTCATACTCCAAATGACGGTCCGGGAGAACCTCACCATGGCGGTACACAACAAGGTTACCAATAGCTACGGGTTTCTGGACCGAAAGAAGGACGCGGAGATCGCCTCACGCTACATAGACCACTTGCGCATTAAGGTCTCTTCCCCAGAAAACATTGTAGAGAGCTTGAGTGGTGGGAACCAGCAGAAAGTCGTCATCTCCAAGTGGCTCGCCACAGAGCCGGACGTGCTCATTTTAGACGAGCCGACCAGAGGTATCGACGTCGGCGCAAAGGCGGAAGTGCATAGGATAATCACCGATCTGGCAGATCGAGGAGTCTCTATTATTCTCATCTCCTCGGAGATGCAGGAAGTGCTCGCCCTCTCAGACCGGATCCTGGTTATACACGAGGGCAAGCTCAGAGCAACGCTCGATAGAGATGAGGCGTCCCAGGAAAAGATCATGAGCGCCGCCCTGATCGAACAAAAACAGCAGTAGGGGGAACAGATGGAACAGAGCCGTCGAACGATCTGGTTCGTTACCGGCAGTCAGGGGCTCTACGGCCCGGAAGCACTGAAGGAAGTAGAGAGCCACGCTAAAACAGTGGTAGCGGGGCTAAACGAGGCAAAAACGCTGCCTCTCCGGGTGGAGCACAAGGGTGTCCTTATCGACGCCGGTACCATTCTTTCAACCATACGGGCGGCGAACGCCGATCCCGAGTGTGTTGGCCTTATCGCCTGGATGCACACCTTCTCTCCCGCAAAGATGTGGATCAAAGGTCTCAAAGAGCTGAATCTCCCGCTGCTGCATTTTCATACGCAGTTTAACAAGCGAATTCCCGCCGGCACTATCGATATGGACTTCATGAACGTGAACCAGTCCGCCCACGGTGGTCGGGAGTTCGGGCACATTGCCACACGCCTCCGGATTCCCCGGAAGGTAGTTGTCGGGCATTGGGAAGCCCCGGAGGTTCAACAGGGTATCGCGGAGTGGATGCGCGCCGCCGCCGGTCGGGCGGAGCTCTCAGGAATGAAGATCGCCCGATTCGGCGACAGTATGCGAAACGTCGCGGTCACCGACGGCGATCGGGTGACGGCGGAAGAGCTCTTCGGCCTCACGGTACACGGCTACGGCATCGGCGATCTGGTGGAGGTGATGGAATCTATCCCGGAAAGCGAGGTCACCGCGCTCATAGAAGAATACCTCAATCTCTACGAGGTGGTGCCGGAACTGAAACCCGGAGCGGAACGACACGGCTCCCTCAAGCATGCCGCCCTGCAAGAAGCGGGGCTCAAGAAGTTCCTCGACGAGGGTGGCTACACCGCCTTTAGCGACAGCTTTCAGATGCTCCACGGCTTGGAGCAACTGCCGGGTCTGGCGGTGCAACGCCTCATGGCACAGGGCTACGGCTTCGGCGCCGAGGGCGACTGGAAAGCTGCGGCTCTCCTACGGGCGATGAAAGTTATGGCCCAAGGCATGGATGGGGGAACCTCCTTTATGGAGGACTACACCTACGACTTGAACGGTCCGGACTCCAAGGTCCTCGGAGCGCACATGCTCGAAATCTGTCCCACCATTTCGGCCCAAGAGAAACCTTCCCTGGAAATCCATCCTCTCGGCATCGGCGACAAAGCTGACCCTGTCCGCCTCGTCTTCGACGTCGCCCCGGGCCCTGCGGTCAACGCAACGATCGTCGACCTCGGCCACCGCTTCAGATTCGTCGTAAACGCGGTAGAGGTTGAAAAGTCGGCAGAACCTTTTCCGAAGCTCCCGGTGGCCCGGGGTCTCTGGAAGCCCCTCCCCGATCTTCCCACCGCAGCGGCGGCGTGGATTCTCGCCGGAGGCTCGCACCACCCGATCTACTCGGCGGCCCTCGGCCCGGACCACCTGGAGGATCTTGCGGAGATGGTCGGTATCGAGTACCTTCTTATCGACAATGAGACCAAGCTGCGGGAGTTCAAAAAGGAGCTTCGCTGGAACGAGGCAGTGTACTAAAAAGCGCCAACTGGCAGACTGACAGTTTCTGTAGATCGAGTAGGAGGCGGGGTCACCCCCGCCCTCCTCTCACACCACCGTACGTACGGTTCCGTATACGGCGGTTCATGAATAACTGCAATGCGTTCGCATCAGATCCAGCAGTGATATAAGTCCATGGTGATCAAAGTAGCTCTTCGGGTACGCGTGGTTCATGTGACTTGCTTCGGAGTTCCACCATGGCCCACGGCCGTTGGTGGCGGATTTCCATGCGCGCTCCTCGGTCAGTCCCTGCTTCATCAGCATTCGAGCCCGCGTGAACGTGCGTTTCCATTGGCGCCACAGTTTGCAGCGCATCCGTCAGCGCAGCCATTGCTTCAATTGCTCGAAGGCCGCCTTAACCTCAGATAGCTTCAGGTAGTTACCCCAGCCACGAAGTATCGGCTTCAGGTGCTCGGTCGTCCGGGCCATGCTCCACCCGCGGGCCATTCGGAATATCTGCCGAAGCTTGCCCTTGAGTCGTTTAGTCAGGAACTCGGTTATTGAGGCAAGGACCCGTTTACCCGCCCGCTGTGACTGGACGTAAAAATTGCTGTCGTCGGCGTATCGGCAAAACCGATGGCCGCGACGTTCCAGTTCCTTGTCCAAGTCGTCCAACATGATGTTGGACAGCAGCGGCGACAGGGGGCCTCCTTGCGGCGTCCCTTCCCGTCGTGGGCTTACCAGCCCCTGCTCCATCACTCCCGCTTGTGCGTGCTCCCGCTCCTTCAGCACCGCTTGATGTGCGCTTCTGCCGGGACGGAATCCGTAACTGGATTCCGAGAATCCCGGATCAAACACCGGGTGCAGCACTTGCAGCATTGCCTGTTCGATCAGTCGGTCCACCACCGTTGGGATTCCCAGTCGGCGTGTCCCTTTCTTGCCCGGTTTCGGTATCTCTACGCCTCGTACCGGTTGCGGTTCATACGTCCCCTGTAACAGCTGTTTTTTGATCCCCGGCCAATGTTCCCGCAAGTGTGCCGCAAGGTCTTCCACGCTCATCTCGTCGATTCCCGCGCTTCCCCTGTTGGACACAATTCGCTTGTAGGCCGCTACCATGTTCTCCCTCTCGACCACTGCTTCCATCAGATGCTCTGTTTCCGGTCGAGAATGTTCCTCCGTTGCTGTGACGTTTGAGACACCACCCGCGCTACTCTCCGGATTCCCTCCGTACCCTCCCACGGTGGATTCGGGTATTCCAGCCATACTACTCTGTCTCTCCTTCGCCATCGAAACCTCGGTTCCCTTTCACGTCATTCATGTTCGGGCCTTCAGCGGGGTCGACTCCGCTTACTATGCCCAGGATGCATGCACGAGCAGTAGACGAAGTCTACGACCAGTGGTCTGCTGACTTCTCTCCGCCTGTCCCTCCGCCTCTCGGCGTCGGTAGCTGTTTCCAGCCGGCGGCGAGACCACCCTGGGTAATGCACACCCCAGGGCCAGCGCATTAAATCAGATGAGGGGGCGGCGGGCGATCTCGGTATCTGAGTTGAACAACAACCGTTCGAGATAGGTGTTGTCGTAATTGCAAATCTTGCGACGTCGTTTCAAGCTTCGCTTGGACTGGGTATCACGTTTGACAAGGCTGAGTGCGATGCGGCGCATTATGGCAAAATTCTCAGCTGAATATCCGGTCCGCATCCGGGAATCGTCCTCCCGAAACGTCATGTCCAATGTCCAGTGCAGGCTGTTCTCCACACTCCAATGCGTGCGAACGGCGTGGCCGAATGTTTTTGCATCCATTGCCAGGCTTGAGATGTAGCAACGGGTCTCCGTTGTTCGTTTCTCGCCGATGATTCGGGTAGACCTCACCATTCCGAATGATCGAGCTCCGGGGAAGTCCTTGATTCGTTTACTCCAGGCAATTTCGTCGGTGTGATAATACTCTCGAATCTCGATCCGTCCATGTCCCTTGTCGACGGTTTTGGCGTAGTCAACCCATCCTTCATCCAGGTCTTGCTGGTGTACGTCTTCAAAGGCGAACTGGGCATCCTCAAGAAGGGTTCCCTGATTTCCTTTTACGGCAAGGACATAATCGGCTTTCTTCTTCCGTATGGTTCCTGCTATTTCCGTCTGGCATCCCGCGGCATCGATCGTCACGATCGCTCCCTTGATCTTCAACAGATCAAGAAGTGTAGGGATCGCGGTGATTTCGTTGGAGTGATCCGCAGTCTTGACTTGGCCAAGTACCATTCCGTTCGCCGCTCCCCACGCGCTAATCATGTGCAGCGGAGACTTCCCCTTTGCATCATCCGCACTTCGCCGGAGCGTCTTCCGATCTATTGCAACAACGTCTCCATCGGTGAGGTCTCGTACCGTAGTGATCCAGCTGAGAAAACACTCCTGGAGTGCCTGAGGATCCAGGCGGATAAACAGTCTTCGTACCGTATCGTGGGACGGGATACCGTTCGGGAGCGCCAGAAACCGCGTAAGCCACTCTTCCTTGTAGCGACCGTAGTCTTCGATCTCTTCCCAGGTTTCCGCTCCGGAAATCACCGCGCAGACGGTCAGTGCGATGATATCGATCAGGCTGTGCCGCTTGTGGCGTTCAATTCGTGGATCTTCGAGTTCCGTGAAATGGTCAATAATTGACGGTGATGTCTTGCCCTGCATGTCTGTTCCCCCCCAAATTGGTGAGAACAGCATGCAACAAAAAACTCAAAATGTCTATTTGTATCAAAATTCATGTGTGATGCATGAAAATTCAATCTGGCGCCTCGCCCGCCGCCTGCTACTCATCTTTATGTGCAACGGCCCTGTACATCGCGCCAACAAAAAAGTTCGGTTCGTGCTATACTACTCATAGTCGGGGTGTTTCTCCTTATCTGGTTTTTCGCCCCTATGATTTTATCATAGGAACCTGAGAGGTTTATCTCGACTTTTTTACGCTCTCACCTGTTTGTGTGGGGTCAATATTTTCCCATTCCCGCCATTTCCGGCCGATGCGCTGTCGGACCCGCCTCATTGTGGGGTTAACGAAAAAACCCCGCTTTCTATCTTCTTGCTATTTCAGGGGTTGCCGACAGCGCAAAAGGCTCAGCGTGCCATCGACGATGTCTACAAGGAAATCCACGAACCGGAGGGATATCGCACGCTTGATGACGAGACGTTGTACGTTCACTCACGGTTG
>JBBDTM010000049.1:0-7214 GCA_040904425.1 Alkalispirochaeta sp. | reverse complement strand
TGGGGTCAGCCTACCAGAAAATATATTTTTCGGGTTAAGAGGTCACGGATGTCGGGTAGAGCTTCTCGAAAGTGAACGGGTGCTTGTCGGCACTCGTGGTGGGAGTGGTTATGTCGTTCATCGCACTAGCGCACCACCCGGACCGTTGTTTTTTGGTCCTGGGTCTCCGGCCCCTTCCAGTAGGGCTCGATCCAGATCAGCTTTTGTGAGGTCCCGGGGACCCGGTTTCCCTCCGCGTCCCGCTGGGGTCCGGTCCATTGGTGACGCCAGTGGCCCCGTACCAGGGCGCGGTGGGTAAGCGCCTGGCCGTCGCCTTCACCGGAGATCTTGGTCTGGTAGTTGCGCCCGATGTAGGTATAGCGAAACAGGGTCTGGTTCTCGAGCTGTTTCTGCACGCGCCGCCGCTTCTTGGGGTTTTGGAGCCGCTTCAGCCGTTCGGCGGTATCCGGCGGGCGCACCACCGTCTGGTCGTCGACGGCACTCATGTACAGCAGGAAGTTGAACAGGACGGTGATGATGTTGCGGCTGTTCCGCTTGTGGGTATAACTCCCGATGGTGCAATTCTGGCTGGCATTGCACGAGATCGACATAGCGGACCTTGTAACACATTAAAATCAATTCCATAATCTCTACTGTGGACAAACACAACCTCAGCGAAGCGGATATTCGGACCAAGTTCATCACGCCGGCGCTGGTATCCGCCGGATGGGATCCAATGTCCCAAATCCGGGAGGAGCTTTGGCTTACCGCGGGCCGGGTTGTTGTCCAGGGTAAGATCGCCCGTCGTCGCCCGGGAAAACGAGCGGACTACGTATTGTTCTACAAGCCGGGCATCCCAATCGCAGTCGTCGAGGCGAAGGACTACAACCATCCTGTAGGCGCCGGAATCGAGCAGGCGATCGAATACGCCAAACTCCTTGATATCCCGTTTGTCTACAGTTCCAATGGCGAGGCATTTCTAGAGCGCTTCCTCGATACTGCACCGTCGGAGGCCCAAGGGCCTCAGCCCGAGCGGGAAATCGCGCTCTCAGCCTTTCCTTCTCCGGATGAGCTCTGGTCCCGCTGGAACGGCCAGACCGATATCGCTTCCGAAGACCAACATATCGTCCTTCAAGACTACTACGCCGATGACAGTGGCAAGGCGCCTCGCTACTATCAGCTTGTAGCAATCAACCGAACGCTGACCGCCGTGGCCCGTGGCCAGCGACGTCTCCTGTTGGTCATGGCCACCGGAACCGGCAAGACCTTTACCGCCTTTCAGATCATCTACCGACTCTGGAAGTCTCGTACCGTGCAGCGGGTTCTCTTTCTTGCCGACCGCGATGCCTTGATCAACCAAACCAAAAACAACGACTTTCGCCCCTTTGGCGACGTCATGACGCGCATAACCAGCCGTACGGTGGACACCTCTTACGAGGTCTACCTGTCGCTCTACCAGGCGATCACCGGACCCGAAGAACACCAGAAAACGTTCCGGAAATTCTCTCCAGACTTCTTTGACCTGGTGGTAATCGATGAGTGCCATCGGGGCTCGGCGCGGGAGGACTCCGCGTGGCGGGAGATTCTCGACTATTTTACCGACGCCATTCACCTGGGGCTCACCGCCACCCCAAAGGAGACCGAATACGTCTCCAACATCACCTACTTTGGTGAACCGGTATACACCTACTCACTCCGGCAGGGCATCGCCGACGGCTTTCTGGCTCCCTATAAGGTAGTTCGGATCACGATGGACAAAGACGACGGCTGGCGTCCCGACCACGGAATGACCGATCGCTACGGTGAGGAGATCCCCGATCAGGTATACGAGCTGCCCGATTTTGACCGGCTCATCACTCTCTCGGAGCGAACCACATCCGTTGCCGGGAAGATCGTTCAGTTCCTGGCAAACACCAATCCCATGTCCAAGGTGATCGTCTTCTGCGAGAACATCGCGCATGCCGAACACATGCGTAGCGCGTTAGTTAACGCTGCGGCAACCGAAGGCGCCACCGCCTCAGCAGCGGCGGACTCCCGCTACATCACGCGCATCACCGGTGATAACCCTGCCGGCAAAGCGCTGCTCGACAAGTTCCAGGACTCAATGGAACCCTATCCGGTGATCGCCGTTACCAGTCGACTCCTTACTACCGGGGTCGACGTGCGAACCTGCAAACTGATCGTTATCGACCGCACCGTGAAGTCGCTTACCGAGTTCAAACAAATGATCGGGCGGGGCACTCGCATTGACGAAGAGTATGGCAAGCTGTACTTCACGATCATCGATTTTCGCCGCGCCACCAACCTCTTCGCCGACCCCGACTTCGACGGTGACCCGGAAGTGGTCTACGAGCCGGACATCGATGAGAATATCGACGAACCTGACGCTTCCGAGGGATCCGAAGAGGAACCCATGGACCACACTGGATCGGAAGGCGGGCAGGGCGATGACCCCGGTCCCGACGACCCCACCGCTCCCCGCCGGCACTATATCGTCGACGGGGTGAAGGTAGAGGTCTCTCACGAACGCGTCCAATACCTCGACGGCCACGGAGACCTCATCACCGAATCCCTGCGTGACTACACCCGCAACAGGATTCTTGATACCTACCATTCTCGGAATGAGTTCCTGACCGCCTGGAATTCCGCGGATCGCAAAGCGCTCATCATCGAAGAGCTTGCCGAGCACGGGGTGTTCCTCGACGCGCTCAAGGAAGAAGTAGGCGCGGAATACGACGAGTTCGACCTGGTCTGCCACATCGCATTTGACGAGCCGCCCAAAACACGCCGCGAGCGCGCTGCTCGGCTGCGTCGGAGCGACGCCTTCTCCCGCTACGGAGAGACCGCCCGCGCCGTGATCGGTGCCATCCTCGATAAATATGCCGCCGACGGTATCACCACCATCGAAGACACCGCCGTTCTCAGACTGCCCCCGGTCTCGCACCTCGGAAGCGTCAAGGAACTGGTCAAACCGTTCGGCGGCACCCGCGACGGCATCCTTCAGGCGATCCGCGAGCTGGAAACAGAACTGTATCGGGATGACAAAGAAGGGGATGTGGCGTGATAGTATTAGCAGGGAGGAAAACCACCATGACCAATGCATTCAAGACATCCTACGACTCGCTGCCGGAAACAATTTCCATTCCCGACGAGTACGTCAATAAAAGAGCTGAGGTCATCATTCTTTTCGAAAACGAAACGCCGGCGACGACGCAGTTCATCGGGGAGTTTTTTGGGAGCATTCCCGATTTCCCGGACCGAGCGGAACAAGGAACAATTGAAACCAGAGACACGCTGTGAAATACCTTTTTGACACCAATGCGTGCATAGCTCTGCTGAAGGGGAAATCTCCGGAGCTCAAAGAGAGAGTAGCCTCCATTGAAACTGGCGAAGCCGTGATTCCTTCGGGTGGGCGTGTACCTACCTTCGCAAGGCTGGCTTCATCGAGTCGGTCCGGCGCGGTCACAATTGCATCTCCGAGGCCGGTCGCAAAATCCTGAACGATCCCCCCGAGCAAATTGACAACGCATACCTGACGCAGTTCTCCTCGTGGCCATGGGCTACGGCGGATCCGTGGTTGACGCGGGTCGGGCAATCGGCCGTTCCAACGATGGCGGTATCGACGGCGTCATCAAGGAAGACGTCCTGGGCCTGGACACGATCTTCATTCAGGCCAAGCGATGGCAGAACACCGTCCCCATCAAGGAGGTGCGCGATTTTGCCGGCGCACTCCTCTCCAAACGATCGGTAAAGGGAGTCTTCATCACCACCAGCTCATTTCCCTCCGGTGCCCACGACTTCGTCGCGTCGATCCATCTCAAGGAAGTGGACTACGATTACTTCGGTGGTTGAGCCAGCCGTGAGCCGTTCTAATGGCCAAATACCTAAAAAGCCGCGAGGGAGTAAGAAATGAACACCGTCAACTATGCGGATCTCCGAAGAAATCTCAAGACATACCTTGGTCGCGTCTACGACGACCACGAGACCATTATCATCGCTCGCAAAGACAACCGAAACGTCGTGATGATTTCCATCGAAGATTTCAACAGCCTGGTGGAGACGGTCTATCTCCAGTCCACGGAAGCAAACGCCACGCATCTGGCGGAATCGATCGATCAGTCCCGGGATCGGCGCACCGCTCCCCACGATCTCGTTGAACAGTGACACTGGTACAATCATTGGATGGTCGAAACGAATGTATTATTCGCGAATCACGAATAACGTACAGATATGAGTCTTCATCTCAAACCACAAGACGTCGTTGTTCTCCTCAAGCTCGTTGCCTTAGGTGAGCGCCGATGGACCTATTCCGAGCTTGCCGGAGAACTCGGCATGAGCGCCTCGGAGGTGCATGGGGCAATAGAGGTGCTTCGTGTGCGAATCGTGGGTGAGGAGGATATTTGAACCTGATTGAAATGCCCGATCACATCGTCCGGGACCCCAAGCATTTCTCAATCCTTGTAAAACAGCTATTTCGCCATTATAATAGCCTAATGTTATACTATTACGCCAACACAATGGCGCAATGTAGGTTTACAACCCAATGATCACGCGAACGCTGGTAAAAACCATCTCCAAAAAGATGCACCGGGGCAAAGCGATCATCCTGGTGGGCGCCCGGCAGACCGGTAAAACAACCCTGATCGAGCACATTCTTAAAGATCAGGATTATCTGTTCCTCAATGGCGACGACCCCTCCGTCCGAACGTTGCTCACCGACGTAAACACTGACCAGATCCGCCGTCTCATTGGCCAACACACGGTAGTTTTTCTCGATGAAGCTCAGCGTATACCCGGCATCGGGCTCACCCTCAAGATCATCACCGATCGGTTCCCGGAGGTGCAGCTCCTGGTCAGCGGCTCATCCTCCTTTGATATGGCCCACCAACTCAACGAGCCCCTCACCGGCAGAAAATGGGAATACACGCTGTTTCCGGTCAGTTGGCAGGAGTTTGAGAACCACGTCGGCTACCTGCAGGCGGAACAGCAGCTCGAAACCCGACTGTTATACGGGAACTATCCGGAGGTCGTTTCCTTCCCTGGCGAGGAACGGGAACGCCTCGGTGAGCTGGCAGGAAGCTATCTGTACCGAGACATCCTCGCCTACGCAGGGATTCGCAAACCGGAGGTGCTGGACAGCCTCCTTCTGGCGTTGGCACTTCAGGTCGGTGGCGAGGTCAACTACAACGAGCTTGCCCAGACCACCGGGCTTAACAAGGGCACCGTCGTCAACTACATCGACATCCTTGAGAAAGGGTATATCGTCTTCCGCCTTAACAGCTTCGCCCGCAATCTCCGTACCGAAATCAAGCGTACCCGGAAGATCTACTTCTACGACAACGGCGTCCGCAACGCGATCATCGGTAACTTCCAGCCCCTCGATCTCCGGGAAGACAAAGGCGCCCTGTGGGAGAATTTCCTCGTCTCCGAGCGCCTCAAGTACAACCTGTACCACAACACCGGTGCCCGGATGTACTTCTGGCGTACCCGGCAGCAGCAGGAGATTGACTACGTCGAAGAACGCGACGGTCACTTCACTGCCTGCGAGTTCAAGTGGAGACCACGCAAGGCAAAGGTCTCTTCAAGCTTTCTCTCCGCCTACGACGCAATGGCGTATACCATCCACCGCGACAACTTCCGTGAGTTCGTGCAAGAATCAGGCCCCCAGGAGCACCCATGATCACCACCACCATCAAGAGCATCCAGGACATCATGCGCCAGGACACCGGTGTCGACGGCGACGCCCAGCGCCTCAGCCAGCTCGGGTGGATGCTCTTCCTCAAGATCCTCGACGACCGGGAACAAGAGTACGAGATCGAACGCACCGACTACCGCTCACCCATTCCGGAAGAGCTCCGCTGGAGAGCCTGGGCCACCGACCCCGAGGGCATCACCGGCGACGAGCTCACCGCCTTTGTCACCAACACCCTCTTTCCCACCCTCAAGGAGCTTTCCGCCGACGCCACGCAGAACCCCCTGGGTGTCATCGTCCGCCGCGTCTTTGAGGACGCCTACCACTACATGAAGTCCGGCACGCTCTTTCGGCAGGTAGTCAACCGCATCAACGAGATCGACTTCACCGCCAGCGAGGACCGCCACCTCTTCAACGACATCTACGAGAAGATCCTGAAAGACCTCCAGAGCGCCGGCAATTCCGGGGAGTACTACACCCCCCGCGCGGTCACCCAGTTTATCGTGGACATGGTAGACCCCACGCTCGGTGAGACGGTGCTGGACCCCGCCTGCGGCACCGGCGGCTTCCTCGTCAACGTCCTTGATCACGTTTCCGCCTCCGGCGCCCTCAAGACCGCAGAGGACTACCAGACCCTGCAAAACCAGATCCACGGGGTAGAGAAGAAGCCCCTCCCACATCTCCTGTGTACCACCAACATGCTCCTCCACGGGCTCGAAGTCCCCATCAACATCCGCCGCGACAACACCCTCGCGCGCCCCTACCGTGACTACGGGCCCACCGACCAGGTGGACGTGGTCATCACCAATCCCCCCTTCGGCGGCACCGAGGAGCCCGGTATCGAGGACAACTTCCCCGCCGACTACCGCACCCGGGAGACCGCGGACCTCTTCCTAGTCCTCATCATGCGCCTCCTCAAGCCCGGCGGCCGCTGCGGCATCGTCCTCCCCGACGGCACCCTCTTCGGCGAGGGCGTCAAAACGCGCATCAAGACCGAACTCCTGGACACCTGCAACGTCCACACCATCGTCCGCCTGCCCAACGGCGTCTTCAACCCCTACACCGGCATCCGTACCAACCTCATCTTCTTCGAGAAAGGCCGCCCCACCGAGGGCATCTGGTACTACGAACACCCCTATCCCGAGGGCTACAAGTCCTACTCCAAAACCAAACCGATGCGCATCGAGGAGTTCGCCCCCGAAAAAGCGTGGTGGACCGCCCGCAGTGAAACTGAGCACGCCTGGTACGTCCCCATCCAGACGATCCGCGAGCGCGCCTACAACCTGGACATCAAAAACCCCCACGCCCCCGAGGCCCAACAGCACGACCCTGAAGAACTCTACCAGGAGTACCACGCCGCCGTCGCCGAGACGGAACGCATCGCCACCTCCTTGCGCGACCAGCTCGCCTCCTACCTCAGTGGAGCCTCAGAATGATCGACTTCGTTCTCCAGAATTTAATCGAACTGGCGTCTCTGCCCGGCTCCATCCCCAAACTGCGCAGCTTCATCCTGGATCAAGCGGTCCGGGGAAACCTCACCACC
>JBBDTM010000048.1:0-7228 GCA_040904425.1 Alkalispirochaeta sp. | reverse complement strand
GCGGCGCTCAGCAGTGCCGGCTATGCGAAATCCAACCGGATTTTGTTTTCATAGAGATAGTACGCGCTGAACCCTGCCAGGTAGTTGCTCAGTACCGGTATCTGGGCGAGCCGCTCTCTGTTCACGCCTGCTCGGGCTTCCAGAGAAATGCTATCCTCCACATCACCGTCCAGCGGTATTAAATACTCGTAAGAGCCGTAGACGTTGATTATGTAGAGGTTGGCACTCAATGACCCGTATACCCCGTTGAGGGTGCCGGCGGTCAGCTGGGAGTCCTTGGTGAGAACACTGCCGTCCTCTTGGACTACCGCTCGCTCACCTCCGTAGTTCTCCCCGAAGTACCCGAATCTGAACTCACCCTGCCGGTACCGGTACCCGATATCGGCGCTCAGTATCGGAAGGAAATCGAGGAAGATCCCCGGCGCCGAAACGCCGAACCCCCGGGCTTGCTCCTCATCATCCGACTGGGCGGGATCGACGCTCATAGCCGTCTGGGCGTAGAGGGATAGAAACGGCAGTATCGGAAGCCGCACATCGGCACCGACCATTCCAAAGGAGTCCTGTTTTCCTTCCAGATTGAAGAGGGATTCCTGTTCGAAGTCGAAGGCCACGTTATCAGGGCCGAGAATACTCTCCAGGTCGGCCTCCTGGGAATCGGTGAGGTCGAGAAATTCCGGCACATTATCTCCGTCGCGGTCCGGGTCGAGGCTGTCCGGAACACCGTCGCCATCGGTATCGAACTGGTAGTTTGCATCATTGGGAAAGCGGTCCACTCCATCGGGATAATCGTCGCCGTCTGAGTCCCGGAGGCCGCCGTACTGGTTAATGTCGTACGCACCAAACACGCCAAACTGCAGATTCTTCAGGATGGGAGTCTCCGTTGCCCCCAGGGGAGAGAAGAAGAGTCTCCCGCCGACGAGCCCGCCCCCGCGGGAGAAGTCGGTGATGTCGCCTACCATTCCTTCGAACCCGATATTCATGTCGGTGATATTGCCCACCGCAATATCCAGCCCGGTCTGTTTGATAACCGGATAATCCAGCGTGTTACGGTAGTTGTTCATGACGATCCCATCGCCAAGAGTCACTCCGTCGAGAGCCCCCAACCGCGCGTAGAAATAGTCGTCTCCGTCGGTTACGTTCTGTTTCCGGTTCCAGGCCACGAAATAGATCTTTCGGCTCAGCGAGTCGAGCGTGGCATCCCGCGACGAGAAGTCCCACCCCTTCGCAGACACTTCGCCCTCGTTATTGAAAAATAGCTCCATGTCGAGCGCCAACCGGAGACGGCCGATCGGCACCGTCGGAAAGAAGTGCAGCCGTGTCCACGTCTCTCCGTCGAGTTGAATCGACTGGAGCCCAACGCCGAAATCGGCACCGGTTGTCCCGCCTTCGGCCGGGGCTTCGGTTGACTCTTCCCCGTTGGATTCTTGGTCGGTAGTGGACTCCTGCCCTACGGCAACCGCCAGGGGCACTATTAAAAGCATGACGCAAAGATAGAATATTCTGTAATGTCGCATCGTTTCCTCCGTGTTTCGAAGAGTAACCCTTATCCGACGCCGAAACAACTTTCCGCGGAGAATCGTCACGCCTGATGATCCGGTTGGCGCAGTAGGATCCCATCCCTGACACCGACTCTCTCCACAACCACGTTGTGCCGTTTCGGAGACCCTGCTACTATCCCACGTGGTCTTCGAACATTTTGCGCTCAATGTAAAGGATAAGTCTGCGGCGGAAGCGTGGTACACCGAACAGCTGGGACTCTCGGTTGTCCGAAGTGTCGCGGCTGCAGGTCGCCGGCGCAACTCTGTTCAAAGGGCCGGAGGAAGTGCGGGGAGATATGCCGGCAATGCATAAGGATCCCTTCGGCATGGCGATTCAGCTCGTCTATCGCACGGAGCCGATGTTCAAAGAAGGAGAGACAAGATGACGGAAAACCCTGTAACGAAACTGCTCGGACGACGGCTGAGAATCGCGATGATCGGTGGAGGTCCGGGATCGTTCATCGGTGGTATTCATCGCATTGCGGCGCGGATGGACGACTGTTACGAGCTGACCACCGGCATTTTCTCCTCGCGGCCGGAGAGGTCCGCCGAGATCGCTCGGGACTTCGGCATCGCCCCGGACCGTATCTACAACGATGTGGACCACCTCCTGGAACGTGAAAGTGCCCGGGACGACGGCATCGATGTAGTCGCCATCATGACTCCCAACGACAGCCATTATTCCTACGCAATGGCGGCGGTCAACCATGGATTCAACGTCATATGCGATAAACCGCTCACCAATACCCTGGAGGAAGCGCGGCAGCTTCACGCAGCGGTCGTTGAGGCCAAGGTGGTGTTCTGCCTTACCCACAACTACACCGGATACCCCATGGTGCGGCAGGCCCGGGCGCTGGTGGAGTCCGGTGCGCTCGGCGAGATTCGCCTGGTTCAGGTTGAGTATGTCCAGGGCGGCAAGGCTGAGCCCATAGAGATGGACTCTGACGCGCCACGGTCGTGGAAGTTTGAGCCCGCCCGTCGCGGGCCCTCCGCCGTAATGGGCGATATTGGCACCCACGCTCACAACCTGGTGCGCTATATCACAACCTTGGAGATATCGGCGGTGGCGGCGGAACTCGGCGCGATCGTTCCGGGGCGGGAGTTCGACGATTATGCGGGTGCGTTCCTGCGCCTGGAGAACGGCGGACGAGGTGTGTTCTGGGTCACCCAGGCCGCGGCGGGAATGGACAACTCGCTCAAGATCCGCGTCAGCGGGGACAAGGGTACCGTCGAGTGGCAGCAGGAGATCCCGCAGCAGCTGGACTACCGTCCGCTACATGAACCTGCACAGCGGATCGTACCGAATGGTCCCGGAGTTCTTCCGCTGTCAAAGCGCGTATCGCGGATCGTCAAAGGCCATCCGGAAGGATTTCCCGAGGCCTTTGCAAACATATACCGGGACGCGGCGGAGGCGATCGCCGCCCGCATCGCCGGCACCACTCCTGATCCGCTTGCGATGACGTTTCCCACAGCCGCCGACGGACTCAAGGGTGTAGAGTTTGTCGCCGCGGCAATTGAGTCGAATACCAACGGCGGGCGCTGGATAGATCTGTAAGGGCCGGCGCCCACGCCGGCGACCGATCGTACATGCTCGCGAGCATACTGCAGAGTTCCCAAATGAGAGAAAATCCGTTGGTTTGACACCTTATAGCTTTCGATATAGTGTTTTTTGCAAAACCAATCGCAACCGAAGGCGGATCGTACATGAAATCGTTTCTCGATGAGAATTTCCTTCTGAACTCGGCGTCGGCGGTGGAGTTATATCACGAGCATGCGGCGGCAATGCCGATCTATGACTTTCACTGTCACCTGTCACCCCGGGAGATCGCCGAGGACCGGCAATACGACAACCTGGGAGAGGTGTGGCTCGGCGGCGACCACTACAAGTGGCGGGCGATGCGCACCAACGGCATCGATGAGCGCTACGTAACCGGCGATGCTTCCTGGAAAGAGAAGTTTGAGCGCTGGGCGGAGACGGTACCGCAGACGATCGGAAATCCGCTCTACCACTGGACGCACCTGGAACTGCAGCGTTATTTCGGCATCCACGAGCTCCTTAGCCCCGCCACCGCCGATGCGATCTGGCAGAACGCCAACAAACAGCTCGCCGGTTCCGATTTTTCGGTGCGCTCCCTGCTCACCCGGATGGATGTGCGCTACGTGGGCACCACCGACGACCCGGTGGACTCCCTGGAACACCACAAAGCCCTGGCCACGTCCGACTTTCCGGTGGTGGTGCGGCCGAGCTTCCGTCCCGACAAGGCGTACAACCTGGCCGACCCCGCGGCGTACCAACAGTGGATCGGTAAACTCGCCACCGCCGCCGAGATGGATCGCATCGGGACGTTTGAACAGCTCCGAGAGGCGCTCCGTCGGCGGATCGAGTACTTTGCTGCAGCCGGATGTGTCGTAAGCGACCACGCCCTCACCCTACCGGTCAACCGGGACTACACCGAGAGCGCGCTGGACGCGACGCTCACCAGAGTTCTCAGCGGCACCCGGGCCACAGACGAAGAGGCCGCCTCCTTTGCCACGGCAGTGCTGGAGTTCCTCGCCGGAGAGTACAGCCGGCGCGGGTGGGTCTTTCAGCTGCATATCGGCGCCCTGCGCAACAACAACTCCCGCATGTACGAGGCGCTCGGGGCGGACACCGGTTTCGACTCGATGGCCGATGGCCCGATGGCAGCTCCTCTGGCGGGTCTGCTGGACCGCATCGATCGCGGCGTAGGGCTCCCCAGGACGATTCTCTACGGGCTCAATCCGCGGGATAATGAACTGCTCGCCACGATGGCCGGCAATTTCCAGGACGGTTCCGTGCCGGGCAAGGTACAGCACGGTTCCGGCTGGTGGTTTAACGATCAGAAAGACGGGATGCTCCGGCAGATGACGAGCCTCGCGAACCTGGGGCTGTTGAGCCGGTTTGTGGGCATGCTTACCGACAGCCGCAGTTTTTTGAGCTTTCCGCGCCACGAGTACTTTCGCCGGGTCTTGTGTGATCTCATCGGCGGCTGGGTGGAACGCGGTGAGGCACCCCATGACATGCAGCTCCTGGGAACGATGGTGGAGAACATCTGCTGGTATAACGCTCACGACTACTTTGAAATATCCGAGGTACCCCGCGAGGTACCTACCGCCTGGGAGGCGTAAACACATGAATACTCACGAAACGATCAACACCCTGATTTCTCTGATTCACCACCATGAACTGATCGCCGCCGGCGCGCAAAAGCGCATCGCCGCCGATGTGGCGACCTTGGATGCAGCGGCCTCACCCCGCCTCGGAGAAGGGCCGGTGCAGATCTACCTGCGCAGCCTCGCCTGGCGCGAGGGGGTGGCGTTCGGCATCGCGCGCAGCGAGCACGAGCGTTTTCTTTTCGCCGCCGCGGCACAGGACCCGGGAGCGGCCGCTGTGGGGGCCCTCGCCCTGGAACCGGCCCGCTTCACAGGCCCCGACTCCGCCGCAGCCGGCGCGGAGTCCGCCGATGCCGCCCCGGCCGCGGAACCTGGGCTCTGGCTGGCCACCGGACCGCTGAGCCCCGCCAACGCCCGCGCGCTGCATGAGCTCTTTCCGTGGACGCGGCCAGTGTCTTTGCGCTCCCGGACCACCACCATCGGCATGGGCGACCGCCTGGGCGTCGCCACGGCGGGCCACCTGCGGGCCGCGCGGCAGTTCGACCTGGCGCCGGTTCTAGCGCAACAGAGCGTCCGCGAGAACGATTTCATCGGGCGCGCCTTTTCCGATGTGGTGGCCAACGCCACCTGGGGTGTATTCCAGGAGGGCTACCGCGGCGGCTACGGCGCCGACGGCGACCACCTCAAGAACATCCCCGCCATCGATACCGCTCTCGCCGCGGGGATGCCGATGATCACGCTGGACCTCACCGAGGTCATGAAGCCGGAAGTAGCCGACTGGACCGTCGATCAGGTACGCGAGGGATTCCAGCAGCTGGACCCTGACGAGCAGAAGCGGATCACGGCGGACTACGTTGACGGCACCTACACCCTGCCCAGCGGGACCGAGATCACCTTCGATGAGGTGGAGGCGCAGCGGTGCGCCGTGATGTACGGTCCGGCGATCACCCTCAGCGCGGAGGTAAACCAGCACCTGAAGTCCGCCACCGGAGACGCCTTTGACCTGGAGATCTCCATCGACGAGACCACTACCCCCACGCTCCCGGCGCACCACCTGTTTATCGCCCGGGAGCTCGAGATCGCGGGAGTCACGGTAAACAGCCTCGCGCCCCGCTTCATCGGCGAGTTCCAGAAAGCGATCGACTACATCGGTGATCTGGAGGAGTTTCGACGCCAGTTCCGCGTGCACTGCGAAATATCCCGGCGCTACGGAAACTACAAGATCTCCGTGCACTCCGGCAGCGACAAGTTCTCCGCGTACCCGGCGGTGGGAGAGGAAACGGGCGGACGGCTCCATCTCAAGACCTCCGGCACCAGCTGGCTGGAAGCGCTCCGCACCGTGGCGCTCTACGATCACGAGCTCTACCGCGAGATCCACACCTTTGTGGTTGACTACTATCCCACGGCCCTCAGCTTCTACCACATCACTCCTGACTTCGCCTCCATTCCGCCGCTGGAATCCGTGGCGGACGAGGGATTGGCCAACTACCTGGAAGACCCCAACGCCCGGCAGATGCTGCACATCTCCTACGGCGGGATCCTGCAGAACGACGATCTCCGGGATAAGCTCTACGCCTCGCTCCATGAGCATGAGGACGAATACGCGGAGCTGTTGCGTCGTCACTTTGAACGCCACATCGAGCCGCTGGGAATCGCACGGCGGTAGGGGGTTGGGGCGGCTTCCCCGCATTGGCATTAACCTCGGCTTTCCGGGATAATCACCTCCATGAAAGGGAAGAAGCGAAAAGGGGCGTCTCCGCTGTCCATTTCCTTGGCGGAACGCCACCTCCGTCCGATCGCGGCAGTACTGTTGGATGAGTCGTCCGACCGGGAGGCGGTGCAGGAATCACTCGAAGAGCTGATGAACATGGAGGGCCGATACATCCTCCCGCCGGAGTACTACTCGCTGCGAATGATTGCGCTGTCCACCCTGGGCCGGGATATCGAAGACATCCTCAAGATCGCGGAAGCGGGTAAGGATAGCTATCCTCATGATGCGTTCATCCGATTCAATTTGGGAGCCTCCTATCTTGAGGCCGGATATCTCCTTCTGGCGTATCGGGAACTGCACCACGCACTGGAGTCTTGGACCCAGAAAGAAGCCGATTTCGTATCGATGGACCAGATCCGCGATCGCATCCGCGACATCGAATCGGAAGCACCTGAGTTGCTGGCGAGCGCCGGCCTGGAGTGGCCCACCGACCAGAAGCTTGCCGCTGCCGGGGAACAGGTACGCCGCTATCTGGAACTGGGCGCCCTCGATGAATGCATCACTCTCGGCATGGAGATCCTCGACGATCGTCCCGAACAGAACCACGTTCGGAATAACCTTGCTCGGGCGTTGTGGGAGAATGGACGCATGACGGAGGCCGTAACGCATCAGGAAGAATCGTTGCGACGAGCCCCGGACAGGTTGGCGGGCCTCGCCAATATGGTCCGCTTTTGTACCGTTACCAACCGGACGGATCGTGCCCGCCCATGGGCCGATCATGCCCGTAATCTGGCTATGAAAACAAAATCCGGTTAGACGTAGTATAAACCGCTGCATAGCAACACGT
>JBBDTM010000047.1:0-40076 GCA_040904425.1 Alkalispirochaeta sp. | reverse complement strand
GGATTACCGTTCCAGAAAATATATTTCTTGGTTTAACGGCTCATGAATGTGGGATACGTGATTCCCAGAGGCGGTGTGCTGTTACGACGTCCAGGCACATCGCCTCTTTTTATTTCCCCAGCGGCAAGTTCTGAAGTGCGATTCCCACGCCCCACTCGTCGGCCCCCAAGGAAAGCCGCAACCAGCCTCCGGGCGATGTGGATACCACCGTCTCTTCCTGCACCGTATCGACGGCAAATGCCACCATCTGTCCCGCAACCTGGATAACAACGACCGCGGGAACGTTCGCGGACGAGTGCGGCGTAGGGCTTCCGCGATCCGTCACGCTTGTCCCGCGCGCCTCGTCCGCCTCGTCCGACTCCTCCGAGGGATCATCGGGGCGATCGCCATCGGGGTGTCGGACCTCCGGTTCAACCAATGGAATCAGTTGTCGCTGGTACCGCAAGAACGGCGATCCCGTCGTATCTACGACGATCCGCGATTCCTGGATTTCCCCGGCCCAGACCACAAGAGAGCTGGGTATCACGATTCTCGCCTCGCCGCGCACAACTACCAAACCTCGATACACTCCCTGCAGCGCCGGCAGTTCCACGATCGCAGTAACCCCCTGGCGGCCGCTACGCAGGCGAAGAATTCCACCTAACCGATCGCGAACCACCTCACGAGCGCGATGCAGTCCTCCAGCACCACGGTGCTGGACCGATTCACCCTCAAAGCCGCGGCCGTCGTCGCTGATTCTCACGCTCAGCGTCTGACCCTCACTCTGGATGTAACACGCGATTGAACCGACCTCGGGTTTTCCCTGCGCTCGACGATCCCCGGGAGGCTCAATGCCATGGATAATGCCGTTCGAAATCAGCTCAAAAAGCACCTTTCTCAGGGGCTCGGCAATCTCGACCCCGATCGCCGCCCCCCGGCCGGAAACGGTGACGCGGATTTTTTTGCCGGCAGTGATCGCCATCTGCTCCAACGACGCCTGCATATCGGTCAGTACATCCCGCAGCTCCACGGTGAAGGACGAGGCGATGCTCCGTCGCAGCTCACGCCACAACGCCGGCTGCATCCGGTCGTCGCCGGCTGGCGACAAGACATCCATCAGAAGCCAGATTCGTTCCATCGAGGCGGGATCGATCTTTACTGCGATAGGAGACAGTCCGGAGTACCACCGGTCGCTCAGTCCCCTTTGCACGCGTAGCGAGTCGAGATCGAGCGGCCGCACCGTAACTTCTTTCACGGTCGATCGGTCACCAAATCGTGAATCTACCGCGCGCTCCACGTCGGGAGCCACCACTTCCACGACCACTGCGGCGATTCGAGCGGTGGTATCCTGCCGCCGGTAGGAGAGAATCTGGTACTCCGCCTCAAGGAACTCTTCCACCGTGTCCAACCGTTCGGGATCTACGCGCATCACCAGGAGAAACGGTGTCTGCCCAGCCTGTACCCGCGAATTCAGGGAGCGCTCTGCCTCCTCCGAGATCGAAAGCACCGCGGTGATTTCATCCTGCAGATCGATCTCCAGAAAGGATGAGCTCCCCGGGGACAGCGCTGCCGGGCCGGTCTCGGCGCCCAGCTCACCAGCGGCATCCCGCAATCGGAAGACCAACGGCAACAGCTCACTCGGTTCCACCGTCCCCCCGTCGTGCAGTCGTGTCAGTGCATCTGATACCTCATCCAGGGTGTCAGTCACCTCGTCCGCATTGAAGAACCGTGCGTCTTCCCTCAACTGCGCCAGTTGTCCGCTTATCTGCTCCTGAGAGCCCCGCTCCTCGAGTACCAGCTCTTCAATGCTCGCAACAAAGCGTTCGATACCGGCTGCCAATGATGCTACATCTGTTTTCACCGGGCTATCTCCTGCGCCAACGTACGGATCTCACGGTGAGGATCCGCAGCGGCGTACGCCACAAAGCGAGGCATCTCCCGACGCCCGCGACGGAGCTCTCGAAGGATGCCGATTCTCTGGTGCGTGGTGAGTTGTTCGTATAATGTAATAAGGTCCCTCTCAACCTGCGCACCGGGAATTGAGACCATTCCCACCGCCGCAGCCTGGGCAACATCCGCGTCGGTGTCAAAGAGCGCCTGCTTAAGAAACACCGCTCCGGCGTAGCGCCGACGTTGCGCCAGCTGTTGTACCGCTTGGCGACGCAGAGCCGCTTCTCCCGAGGAAGTAGCCAGTTTCCCCAGGGAGAACACGCTCTCCCCACGAGACGCGGTGCCTTGCGGATTTGGATTAACTGCGTGGGTAGCGATCGTACGATACGCTTCAACCAGACGACCCACGTCGACGGTGACGCCTCCGGCGTCGGGATGCATTTGCTTCACCAGTTCTCGATAATGCGCAGTAACCCGTTCAACCGCCGTATCCGGCTCCAGTCCAAGAATTCGATACGCCTCACGAAGCTGCATCGTGTCGCTCCTGTTGCCGGGAGATCGTGGTGGATACGACGACCTCACGAAGAAGTGTTTCAAGCACAGTGATCATGTCCTCTCCCGCTGCGTGATATCCTTCTTCCATTATCGACAAAACTTCGTCTAACTCTTCCCGCAATGCGGGCTCCGCGAATCGCCGCACGCTCCGACCACGCCGAACGAGCGACTGCGCATACTCCTGGCGACCGCCGATTATCGTTTGCGTGGTGGGCTCAGGACGCGCCTGCGCCACCATTTCTCCCCAGGCCCCGGTATCACGATCTCCCGCTCGGACGGTTACGATACCGTCCTCGGAGACGTCGATCGTAACGGCGATACGCGGGGCGCCTTGAGGCGCGTCGCGAATATCCTTCAGTATGAAGCGTCCCAGGGAGCGATTCTTCCACGCCTGGTTGTGGTTGCCCTGTACCAGATGGATCTCTGCCTCCGGTTGGTTGTCGCTGACGGTGGTAAACAACCGCGACTGCTGCACGGGAAGCGTCTGATTCTTGCGCACCAGAGGAACACAACCGCCATCGGCCAATTCGATCGCCAATGTTCCCGACAGAACGTCTCGCAGCGTGAACGCCGCCTGTGAGCGTTCTCCGCTGGAGGCGAACATCGCTGCCCCGGTGGCGATCACTTCCTCGGGGTTGATTCTGGACGCCGCCGCCGCTCCGAACTCCGATTCCAGCATCTTGCGTATAGCTGGAATACGACTGCTACCTCCGGCGAGAACCAGCCGATCGAAGCCGTGCCGTCCGAATCCCGCCTCCTGGACGGCGGAACGCATGAGGTCGCGAGCCCGCTCCAGGAAGGGAGCGATGAGGCCTTCGAGCTCGCTGCGATCGAGCGAGACATTAAGATGGGTCGGGGTCACTCCTGGAAAAAGGAACGGTACCGCCACCTCTGTCCGCTCCAACTCGGACAGATCGATTTTCGCCTGTTCCGCAAGCCCCCGCACCACCCGCCGCACCTCAGGAGTTTTGGTCGCGTCGTCACCTAGCTGCCGGGAGATCCGGTCAAGAATCGACTCCGCCACTACCCGGTCGATATCCATTCCGCCAAGCCGCCCGTCGCCGGTGGTAGCACGAACGACAAATTCCCGGTCATCGCGCTCCAGGGCGGTGATATCGAGCGTTCCCCCACCAAAGTCAAAGACCACGATTCGTTCATGGCTCCTCCCCCGGGCAGCGTAGGGCAGCGCTGCGGCAGTGGGCTCGTTCAGCAGCGCCACCCGGTCGAAACCCGCCAGCAGCGCCGCCTCATAGGTGGAGAATCGCTGATGATCGTCGAAGTGCGCGGGCACGGTAACCACAGCCGAGGTCTGCTCTTCACCAAGAAATGTGGAAGCGTTCTCCCGTAGTGTTCTCAGGATAGCGGCGCTCACCTCTTCAGGACTAAGATGGCGAGAGCCAAGTGTCACCGTCTTCCGAAGGCCTATCTCCCGTTTTACCGCGGTCACTGTCCTATTAGGATGATTCATTGCCTGGTTTGCTGCAGCCACACCAACGAGAATCGCTCCGGACCGATCCACACCCACCACGGAGGGCGTCCGCACCATGCCCCGGCCGTTCGGAACAAGCGTGGGCTGATCACCGTCCATATAGGCCACCAGCGAGTTGGTGGTCCCCAGGTCGATGCCGATCCTCATCTGCCGCCCCTACCCGACCCCAGCGAGATAATAAGCTCCACTTCTCCGATCGCCATACCGGTCTTTCCGGCGATGATCTCTGAGGAAAGGCCTTGCTCGTGGAGTTCACGAACCTTTTCCCGCGGCGAGAGAACCTCCCGGCGAGGTTCGACGGGTTCGGAGGCGTGGGTGGGCTGGGGGGGCTGGGCGCGTTGAGCGGGATCGACCGGTTCCGTGGGAGTCTCGGTCCGAGGCGCCTTCCACAGGGACCTTGAGTCATCTTCCGTATCCACCGGTCCGCGTTCGAAGGCGTCGTCGGAGCCGGAGCCGGAAAAAGAGACGGTATACACCGGATCGTCCGGGGACTGCTGAGCCTGAGTCTGCTCTACCAGTGCCGAGAGTTCCTCGATCTGCCGGTCGGCGTCAGCCACGAGATCGCGCAACTGCATTATCCGGTCCTCAAGAACCGACACGTTGTGGTCACCGGTCTGGTTGAGTTCAGCTATTAATTCACCGATCTCATCGCTCAAATCGCTCAGGACCCGCTCCGGTTCAAGCCGCCGGAGAATCAACCGACGTACCCATAGCGCGAAAAAGATAAGGAGAACGACGTTTAGCATGAGATAGATCCCGAAGGTCACAAGCTACCCTTCGAGATCAATATTCTGACCCAAATCCGGGTCGCGAAACATGTCCTCCGGGGACTCCTCGGAAGCATCTTCACCGGAAGATTGTTCATGTTGTGAAGCCGGATGCTGCTGCGGTGGATTGCCCTCTTCATCGACCGTCTCCGGCCCCCCGGAGACTTCTTCCGATTCCTGAACGGACGCTCCCGCCTGTCGGGAGCGCTCGGCGATCTCCCTGCCGGTGACCTCCTGGTTTTGGAGGATCGCCTGTTTTATAGCTGACTGCTCACGCCCTACCTGGCTGAGGCGCACGAAGAGCGTCTGCAGGTCAATCGGTTGTATCGACATTTCGCCCTCCTCTCTTTCGTACGCTGATATCCACCTGGCTCTCTTCATATTTGGTGACTTTCACCATGCCTTCTTCGGCTATGTATGTCACCGCACGAGTCTCATGGCGCACCGGAAGTTGGGCATCCTTGATGGTAATCTTCACCCCGGGGAATACCGTGCCGGAAACGCTGATTCGCCCATTGGTCTTCAGTTGATCCAAGTAATCGTGAATTGCCTGGATATCGTGTCCGAGTTTCTGCCGACCCTTTACGATCTTCTCCCGCTGCGCCTTCATCACGGAGTACTGCTTCAGCTTTTCGGGACTGATCTTCCGCTTGGCCTTGCGCATGTTCTCGATCGTAGCCATGTTCAGCGAGATCTCTTCAAGCTTCTTGGCAAGTTCCGCATCCTTGCCCTCGAGCTCCAGTAGACGCTCCCGACTCTTGGGATCGTAGCCAACCTCCACCAGGGTTTCCATTCCAGCCACGGAGCCGAGACTCTTTGCGTCCACTTCTTCCGCAGCCCTGATATGGCCACCGACGATGGAAGCCCGCCGTCCGCGGCAGATAATTCGCTTATCCGAGAAGACGGTGCTGTTGATGATACCGTCGGAAACGACCACCATATTACCAGCCTCGGCGTTCCCATTCTCGATGAACTTGGACCAGATCGATCCCCCCGCCACGACACGGCCGTCACCCTTTCCGGCGATACCCTGGTGAACGATGATGTCGCCCTCCGCTTCGAGCACGCCCTTGCCGACGTTTCCCATGACCTCGATATCGCCTGCGGCGTTGACGCTGAACCCATCATCAACGTTGCCCTTGACGATGACCGTTCCCAGAAAGCGGATGTTTCCTTCTTTCATATTTACGTCGCCACTGACGATGTAGACCGGTTCCACGTTGACTTTGCCGTTCACCAGCTTCACGAGGCCGTTTATCTCAGCCAGAATGCTACGTCCGTCATCGGAGAGACGTGTGTTATCGCCCAGGGGCGGTGGAATATCCTTGCCGTCCTTAGCCGGTATCATCCTGCCGGTGACGGTTTGCCCGGCATCTCCCTGCTCCGGAGGTACCTTACGGGCCAGCACCTGTCCCTCAACGACGTTCTCGATGCGATTCACTTCCTTGAAATCAACTCTGCCGTCTTTGTTTTCCTGCAGATGCACTTGGCGGTGATCGGTCTGAAAACTGTAGACCATGCGAGCGTCAGCACCGTGCTTGGGTGGCGTGCCGTGGGCGATAGTGACGCGCTCTCGGTACTGAGGGGCCTCTTCCAGTCGCTGCAGTGTAGCTTCGTCGATCCCGTGGATGACACCACTCGCCTCCAGGGCAGACCTGATCGCCTCCGCCGAGGGATCGGATCCCCCTTCGCCGGGCGGCGTAAGTGAGACCACAGCTCGCATTTCTCCGTCTACCACTTCACAGGAGATGTAGGCGTCGTTGGCAGGATTGTAGTTGAAGTCTCCGATTCTGATCCATTGGTCGTCGGCCCGTTTGACGGCCTTGGCAACCATCGCGGTATCCACCTTCTCGCGGGTGCGTTCGGTAATTACGTGCATCGCGCCACGTTCCGTCGCCGGGGCCCCCTCTCCCACGGGCGGAGTGACTTTCAGGAGGATTCCTTCCGGCGTAAGACGAACGAACGCTTGCCCGTCCACGTCGGTTTGTTCCGTGGACTCGAATCCGAAGTCCATATCAAGGACATCATCACCTTCCGACAGATCAGACTGCGACTGCGCGGGGTAGGCGACGATCAGGAAAGGACGCTTACCCATTCCGAGAACGCCCCGAGATCCGTTCTCCAGGACCTCGTACTCGATGCTCTTAATGGGAAGACCAAGTTCAACCGCGGCTTCACGGAGCGCCTCTTCCAGGGTCTCACCACTCACGTTGACGTACTTCTTGGACTTGTCGTCCTGAGCGGCTTTGCGCATAAACGCCTGGAGTTGCTCCATCGAAACCATGATTACATAATACCCCGCTTAACACTGGTGAGCCGCCCGCGGAGGCGAACAATCGCTTTCGTGTGCAGCTGTGAGATCCGGGATTCGGTCACTCCGAGCACCGCCCCGATCTCTTTCAAGGTGAGATTCTCATAGTAATACAAGACCAACACCTTCTTTTCCTTATCGGGAAGTTCGTTGATCGCCTCAACGATCACCCGCTTCACTTCCTGTTTTTCAACGATAGAATCGGGATTTCGACTGTGAGGACTTTCGATGCTGTCCCCTATCGACATGCGATCGTTCTCGTCACCGGAATACCACACGTCGTTCAAGGACAACACCGTAGTTCCGCTGATCTTCAGGACCAGTTTCTCGAACTCCTTCCCGCTGACGCCCAATTCCTTGGCTATTTCCTGATCACTGGCGGCACGACCGAGCTGCGATTCCAGCCGGCGCACGACATCTTCCAGCTCACGAGTTTTCTGTCGTATGGAACGCGGCACCCAGTCGAGTTGTCGTAATTGGTCGAAAATCGCGCCGCGGACGCGGGTGACGGCGTACGTCTTGAACTTGACGTGCTTTCCGGGATCGTACTTATCAATCGCATCGAAGAGTCCTATCACGCCATAACTTACCAGATCGTCGAACTCCACATTCTGCGGCATGCCTACGGCGAGTTTCCCCGCCACATATTTTACCAACGGGAGGTACTGTTTGATGAGTCTGTTGCGTATCGAAGGATCTTTGGTCTTCCGGTAGGATTTCCAGAGGTCTTCTTCAGTCTTTTCAGTCAAAACGCCGTCGCTCATTCCCCTCCCCAACTGGTTCACAACGATCGATTATTCGTTATCTTTTGCCATAAACGTCTGAAGCGCTTTCGCTATCGTCTTGTTGTCGAACCCTTTTCGGGGATCTCCCGTTTTTTGCTTCCTGCCACTGGAATATCCACCGGATTCTCCAGCATCTCCCAGGGCCTCATCGCCGTCGGTTTCGGAATCTCCTTCTGATACGAAGGCCCCGGAGTACTTCCCGATGTCCGGCATTTCGTCAAGCATAGTATCATCGATTTCCACCGATGTACCATCCTGCTCTTCGGAAATGGCAGCGTCCATCACCGCCTCTTCGTCTTCGGCCGAGCTTTCTTGCACCTCCTCAACCAGTTCGTTCGCCTCTCCGTCGTCGTCATCCGTCGGCTCGGCCGAACCGAAGCGCCCGGCTACCCCCGATTGATTCCCGGCGGTATGGTTCTGAAACTGCTCCGATTGCGGCGATTCATCGGTTCCCTCCGGCTCCTGAGCATCTTCTGGTGCTTCAGACTCCTGAGGCTCGCCTTCGTCTTCCACGACGATGTTCAACCGCGAACCGACCGACTGGCTATCAGCCCGATCCGAATCTTCGTCCTCTTTGCCACGGACCGGTTCCGCCATCTCCGGCGATTCCTCAAACCCCGACAGCTGTGTCCGCGCCACAAAGGCCGCGACAAACGTCAATGCGCCGAACAATCCCCCGGCGAGCACCGCTCGCAACAGAGCTATACCCAAAGGAACGCCTGCAAGCAGGCCGACAAGCAGGGATATTATAGCTGCTCCGCCCGCAATCGGGGCGGCAATCCGCAGATTCCGTTCCATTCAACAAATTACAGAGTAAGATATATCCAAAATCACCGTCAAGTTATTCAAGCCGCCCGAACAAGCGCTTGAGAAACTGTCCAACTCCGCCTCCTTCGCGATATTCGACCTTTTCCAGGCGTCCCGCGATCTGATGGATGCAAATGCTGGCCTTACTTCGGGGATCCATTACCAGAAACGGTTTCTGGTTGATCACGGCCTGTTGCACCGCAGGGTCATCATACACGTACCCCAGATAATCGATTTTCAGATTGAGGAACTGTCCGGCGATATTGATAACACGCTCGGAAACTTTTTTTCCTTCAGTTACGGATTTCACCCGGTTCACGATCAGCTTCAATCCGAGATTGAGGTTGTCGATCTCAGTGGCGATGATCTTAATGATCCCGTAGGCGTCCGTAATCGCGGTGGGCTCCGGGGTGGTGACGATTATCGCCTCGTCGGCAGCGGCGACAAAGGCCAACACATTGTTGCTAACTCCGGCTCCCGCGTCAATTATGATGACATCCGCCTCCGAGAGATGCTGCAACTCTTCGATAAAGCTATACCGTTCCTCTTCGCTGAGGTTGGCGATTTTGGCGAAGCCCGAGGCACCGGCGACGATCTGAATTCCGTATTCGGTATCCATGAGGATATCACGCATCTGCTTCTGTTTTCGGATAACATGATACAGATTGTATTTCGGAATGATTCCCAATACCACGTTTACATTGGCCAGCCCCAAGTCGGCATCCATGAGAATCACCTTCTGGCCGAGTGCGCCGTAGGCTAACGCCAAATTAGTGGCGACGTTGGTTTTGCCTACCCCACCTTTTCCGCTGGCGATCGTAATAATGCGAGTATGGCGACCGTTCTCGCTACCCTGTTCCCGTTGCCGCATAATTTCCCGCAGCGTTTCTGCCTGATCGGTCATCAACTACTCCTTGGTGAGCGCATGCGCAGGCTCCCGCCGAGCCGGGAGGTCTCGCAATCGAGCCAGAAAGGTCTCTTTTTTCGCGCGTTCAATATCCTGAGGTACACTTTGACCATCGGTAATAAAACTCACGGACTTTTGCTTTTCGTGCAACGCACTGATGATTCCGCCAACCGACGAGGTTTCGTCCAGCTTGGTGACTACCACGGCCTGATAATTGAACGGCTCAAACTGACGAAGGATGTCGGCGATATCACTGCGTTTTGTCGTCGCACTCACCGCAAGATGGACCTCGCCGCCTGCGGAACGCACCAGCTGGTTCACTTCGGCCAGTTTCGTCACGTCGTTGGGGCTCTTTCCGATCGTATCAACAAAGATGAAATCTGCGTCATCGTGGAGGTCGAGGTGCTTTCGCATGTCTCCCGCCGTCTCCACCGGATGCACGGGGATGTTCATAATCTCGCCGTACTTCTGAATCTGTTGCAACGCCCCGATTCGGTAGCTATCGATCGTAAGTATACGGACATCATAGGATGGATCGGCCACCGCGCCGTACATCGCCGCCAGCTTGGCGATTGTGGTAGTCTTGCCCACCCCCGTAGGGCCCACCAGAACGAAGATATGCGGACGCTTTCTCCGTTCCTGCCAGGGATAGACCTGTATCGATTTTTCGATCCAGTCCCCGACTTTTTTCAGTATTCCCTGCGCGTCGTCCAGCTCATCCATTGTGCAGTCGGTGCGAAGCCGCGAGATGACCTCCCGAATATATCGGTTGGAGAAGTCGTTGTCCTCCAGGATTTCCCGAACGCGCTGAACGCCTGCCGGCTCACCTCCGGATTTCTCCGTGCTATCCATCCGTTCGCGAAGGGATCGGATCTCGGAGAGTACCGCGTCCAGTCCCCCTGAACCGGAAGGATCGCGCCTGGAATTCGACTGCTGCTCTATCCCCGACCCGACGTCCGCTTGCCGGCTATCGGCGGAGTTTTCCTGTCCCTGCGGAGACGCTGCATTCCCGCCGGATGCGCCGCTGCCGGACGCGCCGCTGCCGGATCCACCTCCGCTGAATGCGCGTGCCGGCGGCTCCTGGAGCGGCGGACGCACGGTATCCAGAATCTTTCGTCGCTCTTCGTGCATTGAGCCCCGAGGCGCGGACCGCTGGGGCTGGGGTGCGTGGCTGCAGTATCCGGTGACCTCCACCGCACGGCGACGAAACAAGCCCAGGACGCCGCCGGAGCGAACCTCTTTCCGCGACAGAATTCGTGCCCGTTCCCCGTATTTTCGGCGAATAATCGTCTGGACCTCTTGGTCGTTGGCCCCTTGCTCTACGAAATAGTCCATCAGCTGCCCCCACTACTTTCTTCGATACGAATCTCTCCCAGTGATTCAACCCGCACATCGGACGCGATCTCCGGAATCGACAGCACCGCCAGGTCGGGAAGGTCCCGGCGGGTGTTGTGTTTCACGAGCGGCCGGGCGGCTTCGGAACACAGTACCACCGCAGGAAAACCTTGCTCCTGGATGCGCTGGATCACGGAAGAAACCGCCGAGATCCACTTTCGTTGCACATCCGGAGGCAGTGCGGCGATCGCACCACCGGCGGCTTCCACGCGACTATCGACGATCTGCTGTTCCAGCTGCGGTTGAATCGTGGCAACCCGAATCGTCCGGTCGTCGTCGGCATACTGCAGGCAGATCTGACGTCCCAGCGCCTGGCGAGCTTTCTCGATGAGAAAACCGGTGTCTTTGCTGACTCCGGCGAAATCCGCCAGCGCCTCGAGAATGGCAACCTGGTTGCGGATGGAAACCTGTTCTCCCAGGAGCCCCTGGAACACCTTCTGTATCTGGCCCAGGTTGAGCGCGCTTGATATTTCATCCACCACAGCCGGATAGTCATGCTTCAACTGATCAAGCATCTGCCGCACTTCCTGGCGTCCCAATAGATCGGAGGCGCTGCGCTTGATCACCTCCGTCAAGTGAGTGGCGATTATCGAGGGAGGGTCAACAACTGTGTACCCGGCTCGCTCCGCGCGCTCCCTCGTATCTTCCGTAATCCACATCGCCGGAAGACCGAACGCTGGGTCGGTGGTCGCCTCCCCGGGAACCTCTTCCCGCACCCCGCCGGGGTTAATGCTCAAATAGTGTCCCATACGAATCGACGCGCGCCCGACTTCCACGCCACGAATTTTCAAACTGTATTCGGTGGGACCGAGGCGCATGTTATCGATTATTCTGATCCGCGGCACCACCAGTCCCAGCTCCAGCGCCGTCTCACGTCGAATACTGGTAATCCGGTCCAGGAGTTCCGCACCCTTCTCCTTATCCACCAACGGGATAAGCCCGTAGCCAAGCTCCATCGACAACGGGTCCAGAGGAGCCACATGGGTTGGCTCCGCAGCGCTCTTCGGTTGTTCCTGAGCGGCGTGCTCGGCCCGCTCCTGAGCCGCTTCCTGCTGGTCGCGCCGTTGCAGCCGAAATCCGGTGAACGCGGTAAGAGCGGCCATCGGCATCAGTACGTACCAGGGAAATCCCGGCAGGAACGACAACCCCAGAAGGAACGCAGTGGCGATCCAGTAAATGCGGGCCTGCCGGGTGAACTGGATAGCCACATCCTCACCGAACGTTCCATCGGATATCGCCCGAGTCACGATCAATCCGGTGGCGGTACTGATAAGGAGTGCAGGAAACTGGGTCACCAAGCCGTCACCGATCGTGAGTGACACGTAGGTGTTGAGGGCTGAGTTGATCGGCTCACCATGGATCGTGGTCCCCACCACCAGGCCTCCGACGATATTGATTACGGTGATGAGAATACCGACTTTCACGTTACCGGAGACGAACTTGCTGGCACCGTCCATGGCGCCATAGAAGTCGACTTCGCGTTCAAGCTCCATCTTCTTCTTCGTCATCTCTTCTTCGGTCAACGTACCGCTGTTGTACTCCGCTTCGATCGCCATCTGTTTACCAGGGAGGGAGTCGAGTGTGAATCGCGCTGCCACCTCGGCAACACGGGTAGCGCCTTTTGTGATTACGATAAACTGCACCGAAACAAGAATTACGAAGATGATCAGTCCGATCACCAGCCCCGCGGTTCCCTCGGTACCGACCACGAAACGGGCGAAGGCCTGAACGATCTGTCCACCGAACTCCGATCCCTGACTCAGAATCAGTCGTGTAGACGAGACGTTCAGTGCCAATCCGTAGACCGTTGTCACCAGAAGCAGGGTGGGAAATACCGAAAACTCGAGCGCATTCTTGGTGTACAGAACGATCAGAATCGTCACCAAGCTCAGCAGCAGATTGATCGTCATGAGCACATCGAGAATGACGGTTGGCAAGGGAATGATGAGCATCATTACCACGACGACCACACCCATCGCCACGATGCCGTCGCTCTTCCGACCGGAGAACATCTGCGCGAGAAAGGACGGAGTACCCGTTGCCTGTTGTGAATCAGCCATACACTACCTTCTTCCCGGTCATGCGATACACCTCTCGGAGTACGATCACCAGCGCCTCGTAGAATTTTTCCGGGACTTGCTCACCCACCTCAACCTCTGAATGGAGGGCGCGGGCGAGGGGCTTGTTCTCGATCACCGGAACCTCGGCATCACCAGCGATCCGTCGTATTCGATGCGCCCTCTCGTCCTGCCCTTTAGCGACCACCGTGGGGGCACCCATCGTCTCCGGATCATACTTAAGGGCGACGGCAAAATGGGTTGGGTTGGTGACTACCACATCCGCTTGTTGGACGTTCTGCACCACGTTGCGGGACATCATCTCCTGCATGCGCTGCCGAAGCCGGCTTCGTACCTGAGGATCCCCTTCAAACTGCTTCCGTTCCTCTTTTACTTCCTGCTTGGTCATCTTCAGCTGTTCCCGGTGCTGACTGCGCTGAAACAGAAAATCGAAGAGGCTCAGTACGAGCAGGGTTATCGCCGCAGAGATCAGCAACACGAATACCGATTGCGCCACGAAGCCGAACGCCTGAAGAAACGGTATCCGCAGTAGGTTCGCCAGCTGATCGAACCGGGATCGAATCACGGTGAAGGCGATTACGCCGATCACCAGAACCTTTCCCGTGTTTCGAGTGAAGTTAAACAGCGCTTCGGTAGACATGAACGAGCGCTGCACCCATTTGCCGAACTTCGGGGCGATACGATTCAAATCCGGCGTTATCGGCTTTACGGTAAAGAGAAAGCCGAACTGCACCACATTGCCGAATATCGCCGCCACAAACGCCACCGCCGCCAGGGGGAGACTGATACGAATGAAGTATCCGAAGAACGCCCGGACCAGGATGCCGGACTCAACTACATTGAGATCCCCGGCGCGATTCAGGTAGAAACGCGTCATATCCAGGAGATGACCCAACATATAATTGCCCAGAATTCCCAGGGCAACCACCGAAAAGAGAAGTACGATTGCACTGGACACGTCGGCACTTTTTGCGACCTTTCCGTCTTCCCGCGCCTTGCGGATCTTCTGTTCGGTGGGATCCTCAGTTCGGCCTTCATCCTCCGCGGCAAACCACTGCAGGTGCATCGACTGCAGCGTGGCGATTGCGTCTCGGCGTTCCTGTTCCCACGGATTCGGTAGGATCATGCACTTACCCTCGAGAACATCGTCTGAATTTGCATGAAGGCGTCATCGATCACCATCTCGAAGGCATGCACCAAAAACGGCAAGATGAAGAGAATTACCAGAAATGCGACTCCGATCGCCATGGGAAATCCCAGCATCAAAAGATTCATCTGCGGCGCAGCTTTGCCGAAGAGCCCCATCGTCACTTGCAACAGAAACAGCGTCCCCAGAATCGGAAACGAAAGGATGAGCGCCTGCGAGAAGAGCAGCGGCAGGCCGGCAACAACCAGTTCGTAGAGGTCGCCCCGGGCGCCTGCAATGTCTACTGCGGTAAGCGCTTCAAACGAACCCATCACACCATGAAGGAAGATCTTCTGCAGCCCACCGGACATTACAAACACCATCATGGCGATGATGTTCAAAAACTGTCCCACCAGGGGAATCTGGACCTGCGCCATAGGATCGAACACCTGCGAGGCGCCAAACCCCATCTGGAGCGAGAAAAATTGTCCCGCCAGTTGAAACGCTGCGAACACCACCACCAGAAAGAGCGCCGTCAGGATTCCGATCAGAATCTCCCCCACCGCAAGGAGAAAAAAACCCATAGCGGAATCCGGCACGAGGTAACCGGCCGCCACCACGGAGGGATAGACGGCGAAACTCACAAAGAAGGTCATGGCGGTCCGGGCGATGCCCGGAATCGCCTGGGAAGAGGTTATCGGAGCGATGCGCAGTAACGCATAGATTCGCACGAAAATGAGAAAGAAGACTGGTGCGTTCTGTGCGATCGTCTCTATTACCATTAGCCTACCATCTTCGGTATCTGATTCAGGAGCCCCACCGTGTAGTTGATAAGCATCTGCATCATCCACGGTCCAAAGAACAGGAGCGAACCGAGAATCGCGGCGATCTTCGGCACAAACGTCAGCGTCTGCTCCTGAATACTGGTGGTTGCCTGAAATATGCTAATAATGAGTCCGGTCACCATACCGATGATCAGCGCCGGAGCGGCGATGATCAGAATTTGAAAAATCCCGGTGCGAAATACCATCACTGCAAAACCCAGATCCATCAGAAACCTCCGAAGCTGGCAACCAGCTGTTGCACGATCAGATTCCAGCCGTCCACAAGAACGAACAGAATCAATTTGAACGGCAGCGAGATCATGATCGGCGGTAGCATGATCATGCCCATCGACATGAGCGTTGACGCCACCACCATGTCCACGATGATGAACGGAATAAACAGGAGTATCCCGATCTTGAACGCCACGGTGAGCTCGTGCAGGATGAAACCGGGCACCAGCACGTACGTCGGGACATCCGCCAATGTGTTGGGCTGGGGGAGATCCGCCATTCGCATGAACAGCGCCACACTGGACGGGTCCGCCTGCATCTGGCGGAACATAAAGACGCGCATGGGCTGCTCGAAGCGGGTATACGCTTCCTCAAGACCGATCTCACCGTCCTGCAAGGGAACATAGGCTTCCTCATAGATCTGATTTAGCGTGGGCCACATCAGAAAAAGCGTTATGAACAACGCGATCCCCATCAGCACCTGTGTCGGAGGAACCTGCTGCAGCGACAGCGCCCGTTTGATGAAGTCCAGGACGATAGCAATACGCAGAAAGCTCGTCATGATGATAATCATTGACGGCGCCAGGCTGAGAACCGCCAGAAGCAACAGCAGACGCAGGGAAAACGCCACCTCCTGGCCACTATCGGGCGCGCGTAGCTGCATATCGATAAAAGGTATCTGCAAACCTTCTTCGCCCTGGGCCGGAGAGAGTAGCGGGTCGGCGGTGGTGTTCGTCCCGGGGTTACGCACGGACTGCGCCGAGAGCGACGCCGAAGCGATCACCGTCAGCACCGAGACACATACTAACAGCACTACCCGACGCCGTTTCATCGCATGTGCCTCAGACGGTCGTGTTGAGTTTGGAAGAACCCAGCTCCCACTCCAGCGTCGGGGGATGAGGAAGGGGCGCTGCCCCGGCCGGAACCGCCGCCGGGCATGTGCGTTTGCGTTCCGGGGACGGTGAAATTGTTGATCCACTGTCCCAGAAGGCCCCCGAAGGTACGGCGTTGCCCGGGATGTGCGGTGGAGTGCGCGAGGACCAGTTCGTCGATCGTCTCCTGATCTTCTACTGTAGTGAGAAGCTGGACCCCCGAGTCCCCCCCTCCCAGAAGCATGACCCGTTTCCCGATCATCACGACGTGGAGGTCACGGTTCCCTCCGAGATTACGGGAGGCGAGAATACGTATGGGCGAGTCGCTATCATCGGACTCGGAGCCCACCCGTCGCCGAAGGAGCATGACTACTCCATAGACCGCACCGACCACCATGAGCAGCACAAGAACCATCCGAACCAGATCCCAGATGCCGAAGGCGGAAATCTCCCCGGCCTCGGTGGCGGGCCCCACTTGTCCGCCGGCGGTACTCCCGGAAAACACCAAGTCTTCCTCTCGTGGCCGATCGGCGCGACCCTGATCTGCGGGAGTCTCCGGCGTCACTTCCTGCACGGCGGACTCATCCCCGCCGGGGTCGTCGGTCTGAGACTGAGCATGGACTACCTGTGCTGAGAACCAGAGCATGCCTATAATCAGGACAATGCTCGAAAGATGTGTACGTTTCAGTGTTCCCCTCCCCTGTACATTAACCGACTTCGGGTCTGCCGCCCCTCAGCCGGTCCTGTCACGTTATGTCATATCGCTTACGCGCTCCATTGGTGAAACTATCTCCGTCACCCGAACGCCGAAGTTCTCGTCGATGACGACAACCTCTCCCTTGGCGATCAGTTTGTGATTTACGAGAATATCTACGGGCTCTCCAGCGAGCTTATCGAGTTCGATAATCGTACCTTCACCCATACCGAGGATTTCCCGGATCAGCTTCTTGGTTCGACCGAGTTCAACGGTCATCTCCATGTAGACGTCCATGAGAAGACCGATGTTACCTTGCTCGCCGCTGACACCCTGTTGTTGGAGACTGGGAAACTGCACCGACTGGACGTTGGCATTGCCACCGCCGAAGCCGGGCATTCCGCCGCCTCCGCCGCCGCCCATCATGTTTCCCATATTGCCGCCCCCTTGCGTGCCGGGCATATTGCCCGCCCCCCGCTGGGAAGGAGCCTGTTGTTGCTGCTGCCCCGCGGCGGCCCCGGGCGATGCCATCCCGCCACCACCACCGGCGTTCAACTGTGCCGCAAAGGACTGCTCAAAAAGCTCATATACCACCACGGAATCATCGCCGAGGGTCACCGTGTACCGGGCGTAAACCGGATTATCGGGCAGCGTCAGCGATCCAGCGTCCACCGTGGTAGCCTGCGCCGGTTCCGGCATAATGGTGGCGCCGGTTTTCTCGCTCAGAGTATTGATCACCGGTCCCGCCACCTGAGAGAAAACCTCCTGCACCGCGTTCAGTGCCGCGTCGTCGAGCTCAACTCCATCCAGTCCCATGGAGGCGGAGGCGAATTTCAGCGCATCTTCAGAGGACATAATATATCCGTGGCCGCCGGCGTCGCCAAGATTAAAGACGATCTGTACCAGCTCACCACTGAGGCCACTGGGCGATCCTCCGTTCACTGTGGGCGGAGCTACCTCCACCTCATGGCCGGTGATCATTGCCATATTGGACTGCTGCTGCGACACCGTCTCGGAGAGCGCCGCCTTGAGACCCGAGAGCGAGTCGGCGCCTACGGAGGACCCACCTCCGCCTCCGCCGGAACTGTCGCCGAGATCGATATTTCCAGTGCCGGCCAATAGGGCGTCAATTTCGTCCTGGGACAGTGAACCGTCACTCATTCCCTACTCTCCTTCTTCCGCAACAAGCTCTTCAAACTCTTCCGTCTCGATCTCCTCTATTTTACCAGAGACCTGCACTGCGAGCTTGTTGCCGATCTGTCCCGGTTTGCACCAGAACTTCTTGCGATCACCCACGCGAAGCGCCATCTTGGCTTCGATATGCGAATCCGGGAGACGGACTACATCACCGACACTCAAAGACAGAACATCCCGCACGGTGAGTTCCATCGCACCAATCTCGACCACCATGGGAACAGCGATCGTCGCCAGCCGGTCCCGTAGAATATTCAAGTTCTCAGTGGTCGCCCCGCGACGGACGGAGGAGTACCAGTACTGGGCGGACAGCTTAGAGATGATCGGTTCGATCGTGAGGTAGGGAATACAGAAGTTCATCATGCCCTCTACTTCACCAACCTTCGTCTCAAGCGTCACCAGTACAACCATCTCCGAGGGCGGCACGATCTGTGCAAACTGGGGATTTGTCTCGATCTGTCCCAGGCGAGGGCGTAGGTCGATTACCTGGGACCACGCCTCACGCATGTTGCCCAGAATACGAACGATGATTCCCTCCATTACGGTGGTCTCGATATCGGTCAGGTCCCGAGTGACTTTGGTGCCTTCACCCTGACCACCAAAAAGACGATCGATAATGGCAAAGGTAATCGCCGGATCTACCTCGAGAATGGCCGATCCCTTGAGCGGATCCATATTGATCACGCCCAAGGTTGTGGGGTTGGGAATCGAGCGAATGAATTCCTCATAGGTGAGCTGATCGACGCTTGCCACGTGGACCTGGACGAGACTCCGTAGCTGAGCACTGAGCGCCGTCGTCGTGAGGCGCGCAAAGGTCTCGTGCATAATCGAAACGGTGCGAATCTGCTCCTTGGAGAATTTGTCCGGCCGCTTGAAATCTTAGATCTTATTGTTTCGCGACTCGGTCGGTTGCGAAAGCTCATCCGTCTCGACATCACCGGAGGAAATTGCCGTGAGAAGCTGGTCGATTTCATCCTGAGACAGGACTTCATTCATACTGCAGGTCTACCCCTCCCTGTACCATTTTTTGCACAACATCGCCGCTTTTGCAAGCCGAATATCGATATTTTCTAGAATTCTAAAAATTCATATCGCCCAAAGGCCACATCTCTCACATCGTGCGTCATAATCCGGTTAATCTCTTCCCGCAATTCTTGCTTGGATCGCTGCCGATTCTCGATTCCTTGTAACTCATCGGTGGTGCGAGAGGAGAAATACTCAGCAATCGCTTCCGTAATCTGCACCTCGCGACTGATGAGCTCCTGCATCGTAGCCTCACTCTCGGGTTCATACCCGATGTGAACCTTTACAATAAATGTTCGCCGCACTTCGTCCGCCGTAACTCCCCGTACATCATCGATCTGGCTATACCAGTCGAGCATGGGAGCTGAGCCCTCTTCATACTCACTGCCCAGCGGTACACGGGTGGCAGCAGCCTGAGTTCCGGAGTTGAGGAAGCGCACGGTGATCACCACCGTAACCACGATGAAAATGATCGCCCCGATTACGATCGCCGCCCACTTGAGGATATCGATGACGATCGCCGGGAGAAACCCGATCTTCTTCTTGCCTACCGCCTGGTTTTGGTCTTCTCCGCCGCCTTCATCGTCTGTATCAAAAATCTCGTCGGACATGGAATTCCTCCTGCACGAATGACGGCACGCTCACAAGTGCCCGTCGGAAAGGATAATGACATCTACTCGACGATTGTACGACCGCCCTTCTTCGGTATCGTTGTCGTACAACGGTCGGGTGTCGGCGAGTCCCATGACCTGGAACTGATCATCGCTCACTCCAAACTCTGTGAGATACTGCAAGACACTAATTGAGCGGGCCGCCGACAACTCCCAATTAGATTCCCAGGGTCCGTCGGGGGCTGTTGGGGTATCGTCGGTATGCCCCTCGATGCGAAACGTCCGCTCTTCGAGAGACGGATCACCGAGCAACTGTGCTAGTTTCTGCAGTATCTCCCGCGTCTGCTCGATATTTACCTCGGCACTGCCTTCATCGAAGAACGCATCGGACGCGAGGGAGATCACTAACCCCCGCTCGTCCTCTTGAACCCGGACTTGTTCCGATTGGACCTCCGGATTGAAGATACTCACCGCGTTTCGTCGTGCCTGGTCCAGGGCTCGGCCTCGTTCCATCGATGGCAGCGACTCTACCGTATTTCCCAACTCCGCCAGGCGCCCTACTTCCAGCGTATTCCCACCGGTATCTCGTCCAAGTCCGGGGAACGCCGCAAGAATAAGACGGAGCTCGTAGCCGTCGATAGTGGCGGGGGTAAGAAGCATCACGAAAAACGTGAGCAGCAACGTCATCATATCCCCATAGGTGATCATGTAATCCGGCGCACCTTCGGGAGGACACTTTTTACATTTCTTCTGCGGTTGCGCCATACGCTACCTCCGACCTTAGTCGGCGCCACTTTCCTGCCGCACGGCCTGCCGCTGGTCCGGCGGCAGGAACGATACAAGCTTCTCGAGCAGGATGCGGGGATTATCACCGCTCTGAATCGACAGAATCCCTTCGATAACGATTTCCTTCACCCGGCTCTCTTCCTTGTCCCGGTCTTCCAATTTGCTCTTGAACGGAATCAGGAAGAGATTTGCAAAGAACGATCCATATAGGGTGGTAACGAGCGCTGTCTGCATACCCCGACCGATCGCGGCAGTGTCACCACCGATACTACCAAGCATCGCGATCAGGCCTACCAGGGTACCGATCATTCCGAAGGCCGGCGCGATTTTTGACCAGTCATCAAAGATCTTGATCCCGATCTCATGGCGCGACTGCAGTTGATTCAAGTCGGCGTAGAGGATGCTTTTAATGATGTCCGGGTCGGTGCCATCCACCACTAATTGTATACCCTTTCGCATGAACTCGTCTTCCACTGAGTCCAGGTTGTCTTCCAGCGCCAGGAGTCCCTCTTTCCGGGCGCGGTCGGAGAAACTCACCAGCTGACTGATCAGTTCCTCTTCATTCCAGGAAGTTACGGTAAAGATGTGTTTAAGGTAGTTGACAATGCCCAGCATCCGACTGAGCGGCTGCGCAATCATCATCGCGCCAAACGACCCGAGGATCGTAATGAGAACGGAGTCTAAGCTCAGATATGGTCCGATTCCGACACCACCGAGTAAGATACCCATGGTGACCATGACCATTCCGATCGCGATGCCCAATATCGTTCCAAGATCCATCTGGTCTTACTCCTCGTTCTTAAACGCACCGATTTCGCGGCGGTAAGCGATGATCCGCTGAAGAAGCGTCTCATACTCCTCACGCACGATAAGGCGCTTACCAGAGAGCATAATCAGCGTCGTGTCGGGGTTGAGCTCTATATACTCAATCTGGTGTGGATTGATATAGAACTCGCGCCCGTCAAGTCTTGTGACCTGGATCATCTCAGCTTAAGGTACTCCCATTACCGCTTCAGTGTTAAGACTTCTTGCAGCATCTGGTCGGTGGTCTGAATCGTGCGGCTGTTTGCCTGGAAGCCACGTTGCGTCACGATCATATCGGTGAACTGCTCCGCCAAGTCGACGTTGCTCATCTCCAGAGCGCCGGACATGATCGTCCCCTTACCGGCCACACCTACGGTGCCGATATCGGCGAGTCCGGAGTTCAGGGACTGCTGAAAGGTGGTATCTCCGGCTTTCTCTAATCCACCGGGATTGCGAAACGACGCCAACGCGACTTGTCCAAGTTCACGATTATTCCCATTGGAGAAGATCCCGGTGATGATGCCGTTGGAGTCGATTCGATAGTCCTCCAGGTATCCCATGCCGAATCCGTCTTGGCTAAAGACCTTGGTAGAGCTTTCGGAGGCGTATTGTGTCATGGAATCCACGAAACTTCCTTGCTCGCCGAGGCTCAACGTGAACGTCTGCTCTACCGGACCTTCCTGAGGTAGTCCTGTTTCGGGGTCGACGGGAATACTTGTTCGCGGAACCTCGTAGGAAATATCAACCTCAACCATACCATCGTTGGCTACGCCCCCTTCCGGGTTCTGTGCGGAGAGGAGGGTGCCGTCATTGGCAAACTCCACGATGAATGACTGACCGTCGGCAGAATCAACACCGCCCACCGCAACGTCCTGCGGAAGTCCACCATCGGCTTCCGGGTCTACCGTAACCGTTCCAATCCATTGGTTTTCGGCGTCCGGATTCCGGGTAAAATCGATCCGCAACGTCCGGGTCGAACCGAAAGAGTCATAGATGTCGTACTCCACCGTCCATGTGCCTTCCTGAATCTGACCATCGGTGGCATCCTCGGGGATCACCGGGGTGTTCTTGTTCAGGTTGGATGCCAGGAATACCTCTGAGGTGGCCTGCGCTGGATCTTTGCTGCCCACGGGAATACTCAGGTCTTCCACGGAGGCGGAGGTGTTGATAAACGTTTCGCCGTCTACCGTCTCCGCGTTCCATCCCTGTACGCGCATTCCGTTGGCGGGATTCACAAGCATCCCTTCCGAATCCACTCCGAACGCTCCGGCCCGCGTGTAGAAGTTCTCGTCGCCGGCGCGCATCATGAAGAATCCCTCACCCTGGATCGCCATATCGCTTTTGACGCCGGTGGTCTGGAGCGAGCCTTGCTCATGGAGGGTATCGATCGTAGCCACCTGCATACCCAGGCCAACTTGTTGCGGGTTCACCCCTCCGACGCGCTCGTTCGGTTCAGCTGGGCCCTGCCTCATTTGCGATATCAGGTCCTGGAAGTTCACCCGACCGCGCTTGAAGCCGGTAGTGTTTACGTTGGAAATATTGTTACCAACGGTGTCCATCCGCACCTGATGGTTTTGGAGTCCGGAAACTCCCGAATACAGTGATCGCATCATACGCGGTTCCCCCTACTGAATTACCCGTTGAATGTTGGAATAGTCATACTGCTGCTCATCGATCGTGATCTGGGGCATCGCGCCGTTGGTCACGCTCGAGACGGTACCCCGTACCGTCTGATTTCCGGTCTGAACCTCTACCGTCCGCCCGAGCACTGACAGCGCCTGGCTGGAGCTCAGCAAGGAGTTCATTTGCTGGAAGCCCTGTGACATGTTGGTCATCTGCTCCAAGGAGGAAAACTGAGCCATCTGGGAAATAAATTCCTTATCCTCCATCGGCTTGGTTGGATCCTGGTTCTGGAGCTGTGTGATGAGGATCTTCAGAAAATCATCACGGCCAAGCTGGGTTCCGGAATCACTACTGCCTTGGATCGCCTCGTTGAAAGACGATACCTGCGACTGTACGCGGGCCTGTTCGGTACTGCCCATGGACATCGGTATATCCATCTATTCACCCTCTCCTTGTCTCATGCCACCAGGTTGATACGGTGTCGTCCCGGTTCATACTCAGAAATCGTCTCAATACTCCGACCGAAGGACTCGGCACCGGAAGTTACCGTCCGCTCCGCAGAGCCGTTTTGGTCTTGGTCTTTGTGTTCCGCGTCGTCCCGAGCATCACCGGTACTAACCTCCAGATCGCCCATCTCCAAGCCCGCCTCCTCGAAAGCGCGCTGCAGCGATGCCAGGTTCTGTTCGACGACCTCTCGCACGCTTCCATTATCGACAAGAATTCGCCCGGCTATATGGCCGTTCTCCATCTGAAGGCGAATCCGGATTCTTCCCAGCTCCGGCGGGCGTACCACAAGCCGCAGCTCCGCGTTGTTCGCATCCTGGAGCATCACCTTCGCTTGACGCACGATACTATCCCCGAGTTCGCCGTTCAGTCGGCGCGCCAAGGTCTGCGTTGCTTGTGATACTGATGGAGGTCGAGAAGACCTCTCCCCCAGGGCTACTTCCATACGCCCCCCTGTGAGTGAGTTCTCGTTTCCATTTCCCTCTCCGCCGTCCCGCGGGGACGCCGCCGAATCGGAAAGGTCCACAGTTAGTTCCCTGGTGACGGTTCGTTCTGCGCTGGTATTCTCCGCTTCCGCGGAAGTACCCGCTTTGACGTCCACCGTCTTGGTGTCGGCCTTTTCAGTGGCCAGGCGTCGCTCACGCGGATCCTTCCCGCTCCGGATGCGCCGGTCCCGCTGAGAAGCGTCGGACTGCCCCTTCCGGTTCACCAGGGGCTCAACGTTCTTCATCTCGCCCGAGGCTCCCGCGGCAGCGGTCTGCCGTTCAGTATTTTGGTCGGCATTCCTGGGAATGTTCTTTTCGTTCTCGTGTGAGTCGGTTCGTGCAGCGGATTCGTCAACGTCGTTCTCCGTACCGCCGTCCCCCGCGTGCAGGGCCGACTTCTCCGCGTCAGCGTTCGCCTTGTCCCCAGCGCGCCCCTTACCTTTGGCTGCAGCGGACTTCGCCGCCCCCTCAAGTCCGTCCAACCGTTCCTTGCGAGCTTTTTCGCCCGATTGATCACGGCGCGCCTCGTGGGCTACTTTTTCGGGCTCACCCTCGGTGAGGGCTTTGACCAAATTTGCCCCATCCTTATCCGCCTTGTGGGAATCGTGGTCTCCGGAACGGTCGGCGCGCTTCCGCTCGTGAAGCTTCGCCTCAACAGCGGAAGGCCAGTCCCCCTGGTCGTTCTGATCGGCGCGGTCAGACTCACGGTTATTGTCGGAGGAAGCGGACTTCTCGGTCGTATTGGCCGTGTCGGATTTGTCTGGCGGGGAGGTCTTTCGTTCAACGTCATGAGAATCACGATGGGCCTGTTTCTCCGACCGCGACTCGTCCGGGGAGGCGTGAGCACGTTTTCGTGAGTCATCCTCCGAAGAGCGCGTTGGCTGGGCAGGCTGTTCCGCGTCGTGTGGCCGTTTCTCGGAGCCGGCATCGATCCTGGCCGTTTCCTCATGGGATCCGTGTTCCGAAGAATTGAACCTCAGCTCGGCAAGCTGGTCTGCAAAACTTGCGGCGCCGCCGCCACTACGCGGAACTGCTTCGCGGGGAGCAAGACCATAAGATGAGTCAGGCGGCGAAGCCGCCGGAATAATTCCGTACACGCAAGCGGTACCTCCCGTATTAGTCTACAGGCGTGAGCGTCATTTGCCGCTGGATGTCAGCGGCGCGATCTGCCGGGAGCTGAGACAGCCAGACTGAGACCAGAGATACCTCTCCCGCCTCCTGGGCCAGCTCCTCCGTAACGCGCAGCGTGTCTATCAGCAACTGGTCGTCGTAGCCGGCCAGGATTTCCACTGCGTTGGCAGGTCGCATACTCGTCAAATCTTGCGAGTTTTGCTCAAGCACTGCTCTTCTATTGTCGTACCGTTCGAGCTGTTCATTGAGCGAAACCTCGCGTTCATCTAGATCCGCCGCGCGTTCATCCAAGCGCTGCTGCACCTCTTCCAATTCGGCCCGAGCCGCTTGGAGACGGTCTTCTTCTTCTTTGAGTTCAGCTTCGCGGAGATCCACCGCCTCCTGGAGTTTTTCCAGACGGAGGCGATCCATGAGCATGATGTCGTCCGCAGCTTGGATACCGGAATCGTCATCGTCGCCAAACATTCCTACCACCGGGGCGAACGTTTCCCGGGCGTTGACGAGTCCCAAGTAATCAAACCAGAACAGTCCGCCCGCGGCAAGAATCAAGATAAGCAGGATCAGAAGAATGATCTGCGGAATCGCGCCGAGTCTACTGTACCGTACTGCCATATGAACTCCCCCGACTCACTCTTTTCCACTCCACATCATCCGTTGCGATATCTCATCCAAGCGGAGCTGTTCCTCGCGTTTCACGACCTCGAGATAACTCTCCTTCCGGCGCGATCTCAGCTTCTCCAGGACTTCCGCCTTGCGTCGTGCTTCTCGGTACTCCCAGGCAATCTCGTCCCGTTGCCGCTCTGCTTCACGAAGTTCCTCGCGGAGACGATCGATCTCCATCGTCAATCGCGCCGCGTACGCTTCTACAGCTCGTCGATATTCGATGTCCGCAACCGAGGCAAGACCATGCTCAGTGAGCGTCCGGTAGCGGAGCCCGGTGTGCGCATCGATATCACGCTGCAGCGTTTCACAACGCTGGGTGATCGCGCCCAGCTCGAGCCGCTTCTGATCAGCCTGCTTTTCGCGCAATTCCAAGATCGACTCCAGTCGAAACTGAAATCTACGCATCTCCGTCCTCAAGCCCCACGATACTCAGCAACTGCCGACGAGTTTCTTCCAGAGGCGTCCGATCATCGACCTGCTGCTGCAGGAGTCCATTGATGTGGGGCCGAGCGGAAATCGCTTCATCGATATCCGCGTTGTTGCCCCGCTGGTAGATGCCGGCGTTAATCAGATCCTCTGCATCCTGGTACGTCGCCATGAGACGACGTACATCGCCGGTCGCCTTTCGGTGCAGCGGATCACACACCCTATTTTCCAGTCGACTCACACTGCCCAGTACGTCGATCGCAGGATAGTGATTCCGTCGCGCCAGCTGACGACTCAGCACCAGGTGCCCGTCAAGGATTCCCCGGACGGTATCCGACACCGGCTCATCCATATCGTCTCCTTCCACGAGAATCGTAAAGAAGCCGGTGATCGACCCCGTTTCACCGGTCCCACTCCGCTCCAGAAGTTGCGGCAGAATCGCATCCACCGAGGGGGGGAACCCGCGAGTCGCCGGCCCTTCTCCCCGAGATAGTCCGATTTCGCGTTGCGCCCGGGCGAATCGGGTCACCGAATCGAACATGAGCATCACGTCCTGTCCCTGATCGCGAAAGAATTCCGCCACTGCGGTGGCGACGTACGCCGCCCGAAGACGAGACAGGGCCGGTGTATCCGACGTACTCACCACTACGACGCTCCGTTTCAGTCCCTCGGGGCCGAGATCGTTTTCCAGAAACTCCCGGACCTCGCGGCCACGCTCCCCGATCATTGCGATCACGTTCACGTCGGCTGCGGTATTGCGCGCGATCATACCGATAAGCGTCGATTTTCCCACACCGCTTCCACTGAAGATGCCCAGCCGTTGGCCTTTCCCGGTGGGAACGAGCCCGTCAATGGCGCGAATACCCGTTTCGATCTGGTCCGTAATCGGGGTTCGTGTCAGGGAGTTCGGGGGAGTATTAAAGATGGGATAGTAAACCCCACTTCCGATATCGCCGAGGCCGTCGATCGGGGTTCCCGTACCGTCCAGAACTCGGCCCAACAGGCGATCACTCACGGGGATTTCTAATGAGCGACCCAATCCTATCACCGGGTTCCCGATTTCGATCCCCTCAGTTTCCGTATAGGGAGCCAGCTGAACGATGCTGTCCCGCAGACCAACCACTTCCGCCAGAACGATCTTCCCGGAGGACTCGATCACGATCTGACACAGGTCCCCGACCCGCGCCTGGGGGCCGAGACTCTCGATACGCAGCCCTTCCACCAGCTGCACGCGACCGATCTGCTTGATCGTTTCCGTGTGATCTACCAGCGCTTGGTACTTCTCCAGAAAGGCAACTGCCATGATCCGCTCCTCAGTTTGCCTTGGGCTTCGTCTTGATCGGAGTCAGCTCGAGTATTCGGTCTTCGATTTCCCGCAATTGGGAGGCGATTCGTGCGTCGATCTCACCGAAATCGGTCTCAATAATCGCGCCTCCGGGATCCACGGTAGAGTCTTCGGCGATCGTAATCGTCTTGACGCGTTCCGCCATTTTCAGGATGTCTTCCTTGTGCTTGGTGGCAATCTCCAGGTCCGCGAGATTGACGCGCACTATGATGTCGCTCTTTTGCTGCAGCTTCTGCAGCGACTGCGCAATGTTGTTTATTACGACGTTTTTCTGATTCTCGCTGATGACCTTGATCACCTTCTTCGCGATACTGAGGACAAGATTCACCACTTGCGTCTCGCTCTCCTGGATGATCTCGTTTCGCCGCTCGATCGCCTTGGATAGCACTACATGGAAGCGATCGATCACTCGCTGAATCTCGCCCTTACCTTCTTCTATACCAGCCTCACGACCTTCTTTGTGACCTCGCTGCCACGCCTCTTCTTCAATCTGCTTGGCGTTCTGCTGAGCTTCGGCGATGATTCGCTCTTTCTCGGACTCGCCGGCCTGTCGAGTCTGTTCCGCCTCTTCTTCTGCTTCCTGCTTGGTGGTGTTGGCCTCTTCCGTCTTCTCCCGGATGCGACGAAACGCCTCTTCCTCCGCCTCGTTGGTAATCCGCTCCGCCTCGGACCGGGCTTCGGAGATCATCTGTTCTTTCTCCGATTCCCACTGCTCTTTGAACGCTTCCGCTTCTCGGCGCAGCTGATCCGCGGTGGGACCGGTGTACTCTTCCATTTCTCGCACCGGCTCTGCTTCGGCATGTCCCTGCCCGCCGCGGCCTCTGGCTGCTACCGGTTCCGGGGGACGGAGAAACACCTTGTGTTGCTTGTACTGAACCTCACCGGGTCGAAATAGGTTCTTTCCCATCGCTCAACCTGCCTTTTGCCGTGACTTACACGACCAGCTCATCTTCACCGGCACGGGCAACCACGATCTCGCCTTGTTCCTCGAGCTTACGAATGATCGACACGATCTTCTGCTGGCTCTCTTCCACATCTTTCATGCGAATGGGTCCCATGTATTCCATGTCATCCTTAAGCAGCGCTGCGGCTCGCTTGGACATATTGCGAAAGATCTTGTCCTGAACTTCGGAATCCACCGCCTTGAGAGCTTTCGCCAGCTCGGCGGTATCCACCTCGCGCATAACTTTCTGAATCGCGCGATCGTCCAACATAACGATATCCTCGAAGACGAACATGCGCTTCTTGATCTCTTCCGCCAGCTCCGGATCCTCTTCCTCCAGGCTCTCGATGATAACTTTCTCCGTAGAGCGGTCCACCAGGTTGAGGATTTCCACGATACTCTCGACCCCACCAGCCACGCTGTAGTCCTCGCTCGAGATCGAGGCAAGCTTCTTTTCCAGAACGCGTTCGACCTCGCGCAGCGTTTCCGGCGAGGTGCGGTCCATGGTGGCGATGCGCTTGGCCACGTCCGACTGGATATCGTTGGGAAGGTTGCCGAGGATGACGCTCGCCTTTTGCGGCTCCAGATACGCCAGAATCAGAGCGATCGTCTGCGGATGTTCCTGCTGAATAAAGTTCAACAGATGCGTGGGATCCGTGCGACGGATGAAGTCGAACGGTCGTACCTGGAGACTGGTAGTGAGGCGATTGATGATATCTACCGCCTTCTGTGAACCCAGACTCTTCTCCAACAGCTCCCGGGCATAATCGATTCCACCGGAGTTGATGAAATCCTGCGCCATCATGAGTTCCTGGAACTCATTGAGAACCGCTTCTTTATCTTCGTTGCTGAAATTCTCCAGGCGCGCAATCTCGAAGGTCAGCGACTCGATCTCATCTTCCCGGAGATGCTTAAAGATCTCACTGGAGATCTCACTTCCCAGCGTGACGAGAAAGACCGCCGCCTTTTGTCGTCCGGAGAGCGCTTGCTTGGATTTCCGACCACCCCCGGTGGGAGCGGTCTGTTCTGCCTGTTTTGCCATATTCTACTCCTCGGCCAACCAGGTCCGGATCAACTGGGCAACGTCCTCAGGATGCTCCCGGGCAGCGTTAATGGCCATCTCTTCCAGTTCCATGCGGGCCCGATCTTCCACGGACATTTCGACTTCCGAGCTCTCCTCTTCAGCGCTCCGCAGAGCCGCCTCGCGCATCGCCTGGTGCTGCCGGGCAAGCTCCTCTTCACGGAGTCGGCGCCGCCGTTCGATCTCACGGGATATCAGGCGGAACACGATAAATGATACCAGAAGGACCGCGATGCCGATGAGCACATATAGGACAATCATCTGGATCTGCCGTTGTCGACGGAAGCGCTCGTCTTCCTCGCGAAACTGCGCTGAGCGGTCAAACTGGATATGCCGCACGGAAACGGCGTCACCGCGATCTTCATTGAAGCCGATGGCGTGTTCCACCAGAGCGCGCGCGCTTTCCAGTTCGTCCGACGGAACGGGCGTGTAGTTTCGAACGATAGATCCCTCGGGGGAAATCTCCACCTCGGCGCGATCGTCGTAGGACCAACGCCACGTACCGTCAATAGCCACGCTGGCGGTGATACGCTGGATGGAAGGACTTTTTTCCTCGGTAATTTTCCGACTGTTAATCTCGTTGTTAATTCGCTCCTCAGAATTGCTCCAGCGCCCTACGAGACCGTCCAGGTCCTGATAGGCGGGCGGTGTCTGTCCCTCTACTCCGGGGGGGCCCTCAGGATTGAAACCTGTTCCTTCGTAGTTCTCATCGATCGTTTCCGTAGATCGAGGAATCGAAAGGACGTACTCCGTTTCGTCAAAAGGCGTACGAGGATTGTCTTCCACCGTGACGATGGGAAAGAACTCCTCCGTTTCCTCGGTGCGCTTTCCCATGTCCATATCGACGTTAATGTTCACCACCTCTACCCGGTCCCGTCCATAGATCTCGGAAAGGGCGGTAAGGATCGCCCGCCGGTAGCGCTCCTCCTGATCCCGTACGATTTGAAGCTCGCGCCGGGTGAGATCGAGTCGATCGAAGTCCTGCAGATTCTCGAAGTCGTTCAGGGTCACTCCGCTACGATCGGTAATAGTGATGTTCTCGGCGGAAAGACCTTCCACGGCGAACTCAATCAGCTTCTCGATACCTTCGATTTTGGATCGATTCTCACGTAGGTCACTTCCCGGCTTAGGAGTGAGAATCACCGAGGCAGTGACGGGATCCTGCTGTTCCGCGAAGAGCTGATCCTCGGGCAGCACCACCGTGACACTGGCGCCATCCACGTCGTCCAAGGCGGAGATGTGTTGCTCGAGCTGTCGCATGATGCTGCGCTGCAAATTGACGTTGCGTTCGAAATCGGTGAGTGTCCACCGCTCGATGTCAAAGAGTTCCCAGGGATCGGTGTCCGTGGGTATGAGATCCTCCCGAGTCAGGACCGAACGCATCCGCTGAGCGGTGCGCTCGTCTTCCATCAGGATCACGTTTTCCGCAGTGACGGTGTAGGACACGCCCTCCTGATCAAGGCGATTGCTGATGCGCGATAGTTGTTCTTGATCGGTTATCGGCTGACTCAGCAACGGTGTCTGCGCCGGTGCCGCACTGAAGAGTATCAGCATAATCAGGGCCACACCGGTAACGCCGACGATACTGAAGAATATCAGTCGTTGGGGGAGTTTCCACTGCCCCCAGAGCGTCTTGATGCGGTCGATTTGGCCTTTGAGCCATTCGTTCATGTTCCCCTCCCCATGTTGCACTGCACGACACCGCTGCCGATCGGTGCCTCCAGTTCGTCTTTTTTACAACACCGCTGCCGATCGGCGTCGCGAAATCGTCACTGGAGATTGCAACTTGCTCTTATTCTAACGCAAGTTGGTAATATCGCGATACGCCTGAATTACCCGATCCACTACGTTTCGCGTAATTCCCAGCGTCATATTTGCCTCTGCGGCAGCAATCGTCAGGTCGTGGGCCTCCACACTGTCGGGATTGACCACCGCCTGGATGGAAAGCTGCTCATGATTGATCTGGGCATCATTAACATCACCCAGGCTTCCCATGAGCGCATCCCGAAACCCCGTTTCGTTCGGTGAGGCCGGAAGCGGTTGGTTCCGACCGGGTAAATGGTTCGGATCAGTCCGGGCGATTTGCATCGCATTGCCTTGCACCTGACCAGGATCAAACAAATTTGTCATATTCTCCCCTCCCTAATTCGACTTAGCGCCCGATTTCCAGGGCTCGTTGGAACATCTGACGTGCGCCGTTAACCACCGCTACGTTGGCCTCATAGGCCCGCGAGGCGTCGATCATATCCACCATTTCCGTAACTACGTTTACGTTCGGATATTCCACATATCCCGCGCGGGGCCCACTCTGAATCGCATCGGGATGGGTCGGGTCGTACACCATCCTCAGCTCGCTGTCCATATCTTTCTGAACTTCGGTAACTCGCACTCCCTGACCGACGCCGTTGTCCAACGGCTGCGGTATAAACGGACTCTTCCAGGTGGGACCCTCGGTGCGGGGCCGCAGAATGACACGGCTCCGACGAAACGGACCGCCCTCACTGGTGCGGGTGGTATTGGCGTTGGCGATATTGTTAGATATAACGTCCTGCCGGAGTCGCTGTGCCGTCAGTCCGGAGGCTGCCGTATTAATGCTCGAAAACATACCCATCAGTTATCCCCTTTAACGCAGTACCAGATTTACCCGCTGAAACGCATCGGCCACGGATCGGGTCATCATCTGGTACGCCAATTGATTATTGAGCTGGTTCATCGACTCAACCTCGATATCCACGTTATTACCGTTATTCTTTGCCGTTGTGGCGAAATCGGTCACCCGGCGTGGCCGTACATCACGGTAGTCGAGCGTCTCATGGAACGGTATGTGCCGCTCATTGGTGAGCGCTTCCTGAAAACGCGGTTCCTGCCGCTCAGTCTGGAGGGCGTAGGCCAGGCGAGATTCGAAGTTCACGTCTTGCCGCTTAAAATTTGGGGTGTTCGCGTTGGCGATGTTGTTGGCGATCACATTCTGCCGGAGCATGCTGGTGTCCATCGTGCGCTGCAGAATGTCGATCTGTCGTCCGAAACCGGAAGTGTTAAACATCATCCTTCTCCTCTTCTTACCATCATCGGTGTTCCCTCGCGTTCCTTTAGAGGATATACCGGCTCAAATCCTGATCCTCAACGACATCGGAAAGCCGTTCCAGGACGTAATCACGGGTGACCGGAATCGTCTGCCCCGCCAGGTCCGAGGCGTTAAACGATACATCCTCCAGGAGCCGTTCCATGATGGTGTGTAATCGCCGCGCCCCGATATTTTCCGTGCGACTGTTTACGTCGGCCGCGATCTTGGATAGCTCCCGAATCGCATCCTCCTGAAAATCCAGAATTACCCCTTCGGTCTCCAGAAGTGCACAATACTGTTTGATCAACGCGTTCCGGGGTTGCGTAAGGATTCGGAAGAATTCCTCCGCCTCCAGCGCCTCCAGCTCGACTCTTAGCGGGAATCGCCCCTGGAGCTCAGGGATCAGATCACTGGGCTTGCTCATGTGAAAGGCCCCGGCCGCAATGAACAGGATATGAGAGGTGTCCACCACGCCGTGCTTCGTATTGACTTTGCTACCCTCAACGATAGGAAGGATGTCACGCTGGACCCCCTCCCGGCTCACATCTCCGCTGTTTCGTCCCTCTTTAGTGGCGATTTTGTCAATCTCGTCGATAAAGATAATTCCGGTGTTTTCGATCCGATCGCGAGCAAGTTCGGCGGCCTTTTCGGTATCCACCAGTTTATCCATCTCTTCCTGCAGGAGGTATTCCCGCGCCTGACGAATCGTCATGCGGCGCTTCTTCTTCTTGCCGCCGAAGATGTTTCCCAGATTCCCCAAGTTGAGGTCCAGTTCTTCCACGCTATTTCCGGAGAAGATCTCGATCGCCGGATTGGATGACTTGCTGATGCTGATCTCGATCTCCCGCTCTTCGAGTTTTCCTTCCCGGAGCATTCCGCGAAATCGTTCCCGGGTATGGGTCGATACGCCGGTGGCCGAGTCGCTTCTACCGGAAGTTGCCGCCGGTACGTCGGCCCGCCCTGCGGAGGTGGCAGCTCCGCCATTGGGGGTTTCCTGACGTTCATCGATTCCCGGAAGCAGCCCATCGAGAATGAGGTCTTCAGTACGCTGTTCGGCTTTCTCCCGGACCTCCTCCCGCAACTCCTCTTTTACCAGCGCGAGGGCGGTAGACATGAGGTCCCGCACCATGGACTCCACATCGCGGCCGACATAGCCAACCTCGGTATATTTGGTGGCTTCCACCTTTACAAAGGGAGCTCCCGTGAGTCGTGCCAGACGCCGGGCAATTTCAGTCTTCCCGACACCGGTGGGGCCGATCATGATAATGTTCTTCGGCGCGATCTCCTCCTGCATATCCTCGGGGAGTTTTTGTCGGCGAATACGGTTTCGCAAGGCGATTGCCACCGCCTTCTTCGCTTTTTCCTGACCGATAATGTACTTGTCGAGCTCGGCTACAATTTCGGTGGGGGTCAGTTCTTCCAATTTCACGACAACTCCTCCACGGTAACGTTCAGGTTAGTATAGACACAAATTTCGCCGGCGATCTCCAGTGATTTCTCCGCGATTTCCCGCGCAGAAAGGTCCGTGCTGCTCAATAGGGCCCGAGCTGCAGCCAGTGCATAATTGCCACCGGAGCCGATCGCCAGCACTCCATGCTCCGGTTCCAGCACATCTCCCGTACCGGAGATGAGCAACATGCGATCACGATCGGCCACAAGAATCATCGCTTCGAGTTTGCGCAACATGCGATCGGTGCGCCACTCCTTAGCCAGCTCCACGGCACTGCGCATGAGATCGCCAGAGTACTCTTTGATTCGAGCCTCAAATCGCTCAAACAGGGTAAAGGCATCAGCGGTGGCCCCGGCGAAGCCCACGGCTATACGGCCATCGTAGATCGTGCGCACCTTACGGGCATTTCCCTTCATGACGGTATCTCCCAGCGAGACCTGGCCATCACCGGCCATCGCCATCTTTCCCTCACGCTGAACCGCGATTATCGTCGTACTGCGTATGTTTCGTTCCGTGCTCATCGTTATGATTCCTTCTCCGTAATCTTGTGCGGTCTGACCGGTCGCCGAGCGTGAGGGTGGGCGTCACGGTAGATCGTTCGCAGCCGCTCCATGCCGACGCTGGTATACACCTGAGTGGTGGACAGGGACGAGTGCCCCAGCATTTCCTGCACAATACGAATATCTGCGCCGTGGTTGAGCAGGTGGGTTGCAAACGAATGGCGAAATCCGTGAGGTGTAAGGTACTTCCCTAAACCCGACTCCTGCAACCGTCTCACGATAATGCCCGCAGCACCGCGGGGCGTCAGCCGCCCGCCCCGGAGATTGAGGATCAGCGCTTTCTGATCCTGCATACCTCGCCTGACCAGGAACTCCTGCCGAAGCGGCAGGTACGCTTTCATGGCGGTGTACGCTCCGGCTCCGAAGAAAACGTACCGATCTTTGCTTCCCTTGCCGTGTACCAGGAGCGCGCGACGCCGCGGCGCCAGGTCATCAACGTTCGCGTTGCACACTTCGCTGATCCGAGCTCCCGTTGAATAGAGTGCCTCCAGGAGAAATCGCGTTCGGGTAGCAGCAAAGTCGTCGCCCTCCACCTGAAGAACCGCGTCGATTTCAGTCTCGAAGAGCGTCTCCGGAAGACGCTTGGGTGTCTTGACGCTCCGCAGGACCTCGGCGGGGTTACCTGGAATCGACCCCTCCCGTGCAAGGAATCCCAGAAACCCGCGAATCGCGGAGATTCGCCGATTCACGCTGGTCGCCGCCAGACCGCGGTCGCCCATTTCCCGTACCCACCGTCGCAAGAGTCTCGCATCGATCGCCGTGGCACTGGGGATTTCCATTTCACCGGCAAACTCAAGGAATCGTCGGAGATCCGCCTGGTACGCTCGGATTGATGTATCCGCCATACCCCGAACGGTTCGCTGATAGTCGAGGTATCGCTGCATTTCGTCGGCCAGCACTTCCGTACTCACTCCAACCCTCCAGCTGCTTGCAGCTCTCTCCGCCACTCCTCAATGGATTGCGGCGATTCCACCGGCCCAAACACCGACAGGCGTTTCGAATCGTACCACTCATCGCCCCGGTCGGGCTGAACTTCTGGGGGGGCCCACTCGGTGGAAAGGATCGCATGCTCCTTCAGGACCTGCACCACATGATCGATCGATTCAACGTAGTGCACCCTGTGATCGGTGAGAGATTTCACCCCGGTCCACCCTGCACCGGAGATATGCGCCAGTATCGTCAGGCCGATGTCAAGTCCGAGATCAACCGTAATCAGCGCACCGGAAGATTCCGGAGCCTGAAACAGCACCAGAGCCTCAGATAGTCCCGCAATGATCCGATTTCGCGCGGGGAACTGGTACCGCCGAGGCGGTGTCCCCGGAGGGTATTCACTGACGAGTATTCCCCCCGCATCCAGGATCGCACCGGCGAACTCCCGGTTGCGAAGGGGATACACGGTGTCGATTCCGGATCCGAGTACCGCCAACGCGTGCTCGCCACAACCGGCGGCAACCACCCCACGATGCGCCGCCGCATCGATCCCCAGGGCCAGGCCACTCACCACCGGAAATCCGTAGCGTGCCGCCTCCCTGCCGAGACCGAACGCCCCTCGACGGCCGTCATCGTCCGGATGACGCGTTCCAACCATCGCTATCCCCGGGGCACTGCGGTGCAGAGCGTCTACACTTCCCCAGGTATAGAGCACCGCCGGCGGATCAAAGAGCCGCCGGAGCGGAGCGGGGTAGCGGGTGTCACCTACCCACAGAAGATCGTGGTCGGCCGCTTGCAGCCACCGGAGATCGTGGCGAGCTTCCCGAAACAGCTCCTTCGGGGACCACGGGCGTCCTCCAAGCGGGCGCTGAATCGCCATCTCCACCTCTCCGTGGGAGATCGCCTGCAACCCTTCCACCGAAGGAGCGAGAGTCAGGAGAATCATCTGTTCCAGCGAACTTAGCGACGGGTGGCGTCGAACGAGTGCTCGCGCCGCCCGTTCCGGTGGCGTCGCGGCCAGAGCTTGCGTAACTACCTGATCGCGCCAATTCTTGGGCGAGGAATACCGATTCACTCGTTCATCCCGCTCAGTCATCTTCCGTTCCCCAGGGCATCCCGATTCTCCGCAGCCCGCTGCCGCAGTTCCGAAGAGCGGGCGCTCTGCGCCAGTTCGGCATAGACTCCCCGCGCTTCATCCTCATTCCCGACCCGTACCAGTATATTCCCCAAAAGGAAGCGCACCGACGGGTCTCCCGTCTCCAGTCGCGCAAGTCGCCGAGCAAACTCCAGGGCCTCATCCGCCTGGTCCATCTCAAACGCGAGGAGGACCGCCAATCCGTACAACGCCTCCCGATAGTCCGGTCTCAGGTCCAGGGCCTCCCGGTACATGCGCTCCGATAGCTCCAACCGGCCCTGAGACTCGCCACTAATCACGTCGGCCCGCGCCGCGCGCCCGGCTGCAACGCCGGCAAGATAGTAGAGTACGGCGTTTTCCGTCTGGAGTTCCATGGCTGATTCCAGCGCATCAAGAGCTGGACCATACATCTGCGCCTGCAGAAGTTCCCGCGCGAGCATCTTCTGAAAGGAGGCGATCCGACCATAACGGCGTGTCATCTCCTGAACCGCGTCCTGGTATTCTTTGATATCGTTCCGCAGCTCTTCGATTCGGTCCTGCCCCACCGCTACGCCGTCGTACTGGGCAGCCTCCGTCTCCACCAGAAAATCCAGCGTCGGTTCATCGTTCGCGCCACACCCCGCAAGGAGGACGAGAGCCGCGAACACGAGAACGCTGCCAGTGCACCACCGACGCCGGAGATCTTCCATCAGTACGAATCGCCTCCCGTACTCTTAGACGGGCCGCTGCGACCTGCTGCTTCGTCAAGGATCGCTCCCGTGGAGGAAGCTCCGATTCGGTCCGCTCCCGCCTCGACACAGGCCCGGGCGAACGACAAATCGCGGATTCCCCCGGCGGCTTTCACCCCTCGACTTTCTCCGGCGATCAGACGGAACAGCTTGAGATCCTCCACAGTGGCTCCCGCCGTGGAGAAACCGGTGGACGTCTTCAGAATCGCCGCGCCGGCGTGGATCGCTGCCGCCGCGGCGTCCACCTTCTGCTCGTCATTGAGAAGAGCAGTTTCCAGGATCACCTTCACGATCTGAGACCCTGCCGCCGCCACTACGGCGCGAACATCGTCGTAGATCGCGTTCACATCCCCGTCACGCAGGCGCCCTATGGGAATCACCATGTCGAACTCGGTAGCGCCGACTGAGGTTGCCATCTCAACCTCAGTCACTTTCGCGCTGGTAGAGTGGTACCCGAGCGGAAACCCGATTACCGTACACACTTCCACAGCGCTTCCTGCTAGATAGGAACCGCACAACTCCACCCGATCGGGTGGAACGCAGACGCTGCGGGTACCGTACTCTCGCGCCTGTTCGCAGAGCATCTGGTATTGCGCAGCGGTGGCCTCCGGTTTTAGCAAGGTATGATCAAAATATCGGGCCAAAGGGGCATCGGCGGCGATCCGGGGCGATCCGGAAAAATCGACCGCCGGACGGTGGGCCGCGGTGAGATGCTCCCGGGTGGCTGCCGCCCGCTTGAGAATTTCCTGTTCGTTCATCGTAAGCTCCTCATCTTTTGTCTGGTCATCCTCGTGGATGAAACTTCTCATGGTAGTCCCGCAGATCCTCGGTATCGATGTGGGTATAGATCTGCGTCGTGCCGATGTCGGCGTGGCCGAGCAACTCCTGCACCGACCGGAGATCCGCTCCACCCTCCAGAAGATGGGTCGCAAAACTGTGCCGGAGGGTGTGCACTTTTGCGTCGATTCCCACTGCCTGGGTGAGTTCGTGAAATCGCTTCCACATGCCCTTTCGCGAAAGGCGCGTTCCGCGCCGATTGAGAAATACCGCACGCTCGGCGATACTGCGAGCAAGCTTTGGTCGACCGTCGTCGAGATAGCGCTGCAGCCACATGACAGCTTCCTCCCCTAAGGGAATGAGCCGCTCCTTGTCTCCCTTCCCGTGTACGCGAACCAGCGCCTCTCGAAGATACAGGTGATTCTGATCGAGGCTGACCGCCTCTGAGATTCTCAGTCCCGAGGAATAGATCATCTCAAAGAGCGCCCGGTCGCGTACGCCGCCGGGAGTCGCGATATCGATCGAGTCCAGCAATTGATCAACCTGTTCCACCGACAAAACGCCCGGCAGACGGTGCTTACCGCGAGGTGTCGCGATCCCACCGGCGGGATTGTCCGGTCGAATCTCTTCCAACACGCAAAACTGAAAGAAGGATCGCAACGCCGACAACCCCTTGGCGATCGTCCTCTGGTCAACAGGTTCGTCGGAGGTCTGACGGCGAATGAGGAAATCGATCAGGTCGCCGGTGGTAAGCCGCTCCAGCACACGTCCATGGTCCCGGGCGTCCAGGTGGGCAGCGGAACACTCCCGCATGTACGTTTCCACCGTTTGCTTGGATAGGCGAAGCTCAACGTGCAGATAGTCGCGGAACCGCTGCAACAGGGAATCGGTCATGGATGTGCTCATTTCCTAATGCCGCTTTCCGCCGGCCCGGCGTTGTCTCAGAATCGCCGGAATTCCCAGCTGATCATCAACTTCTTCCTGATCCGCAAAGAGATCATCCTGGTGCGCCGACCGTGTCAGGTTGTTCCACGTATCCAGGTTGATGAACTCCGGCTGCTGCTCATTGCCCTGAGGCGGCTCGGGCTCCTGTGACGCGGGCTCTGCTTCCGGCTCATCTTGAACCGTGGGCTCCGCATGAAATCCGGTGGCGATCACGGTCACCCGGATCTGGCCATCCAAACGCTGATCCACGGCGGTGCCGGCGATGACCAACACGTCGTCGTCGGCGTTGGCGGTGATGATCTTCATGATCTCTTCGTATTCGCTAAGACTGAAGTCGGCTCCACCGGAGACGTTCACCAAGATCTTGTTCGCCCCCTCGATATGCGCGTCTTCGAGAAGCGGATTGTTGATCGCATTGGTGGCTGCATCCACAGCCCGATTGTCTCCGTCCCCAGTTCCGACCCCCATAAGCGCGTCGCCCTGACCGGACATTATGGTGCGGACATCGGCGAAGTCGATATTGATCATGCCATCCTTGGTAATCAGATCGCTAATGCCCTGAACCCCCTGACGGAGTACATCATCGGCGATCAAAAACGCATCGTTGATCGGAGTGTTCTTCTCGACGATCTTGAGCAGATGCTGGTTGGGAATGGTGATCAGTGTATCTACCGCGTTTCGCAAGCGGGCGATTCCATCTTCCGCGAGGCGCGATTTTCGCTGCCCTTCGAAGGAAAACGGCTTGGTCACTACCGCAACGGTAAGGATGCCGAGATTCCGGGATATGTCGGCTATTACCGGCGCCGCTCCCGTCCCGGTGCCGCCACCCATTCCTGCAGTGACAAACACCATGTCCGCGCCCTCCAGGATAGAGCGAATTTGCTCCTTATCCTCCAAGGCGGCCTGCTCACCGATATCCGGCTTGCCCCCGGCGCCCAGCCCACCGGTAATCTTGGTTCCCAGTGGAACGCGGAGCTCCGCCTGGGAGCTCTGCAGCGCCTGCAGGTCGGTATTCACCGCAACGAATTCAACGTTGGTGAGTCCCGCCTGAATCATCCGATTGACCGCGTTGCTGCCGCCGCCGCCGACTCCGATGACTTTGATCACCGTGGGACTGGTCCCGGACGATGCGATCGACAAGTCGTCTTCATAGATTTG